>NZ_JACVVP010000056.1 GCF_014534745.1 Flammeovirga sp. EKP202 | reverse complement strand
GTTTGAAGCTGAATCTCTCAAAAAAAGATAATTATCTTTTCTGCTTAGACAGTCCGAACTACTGGGGTAACTATACACTTTAATAGGTTAATAAAAAATGAAGACGCAGGAAACTTAAAAGTAAAACATATCCAACACGCAACAACATAAACTGGCAGTTAATAATAATTTGACACAAACACCCTCCAAACCTCACCACTTTCCTATCTCTTATTTCTTAATAAATACTAACAAGTCAACTTTTGTTTAAACAATTAAATTAAAAGCTCGAACTTCGCAACAACTTAATTATCAACCCTAACAAACAGGATAATAATGTCCAACAACAAAAGCTTAATTCTTTTATTATCACTTCTAGTACTATCGTGTAATAAAGATGAACAGACTACAAACAAGAAACCAATCCACCCCTATAAAGTCGTTGAGGCTGAGGTAAGAGATGTATCCTATGAGAAGTCATACCCTGCGAGTGTGAAAGGTGAAGTCAGTAGTGAAGTACGTGCAAAAATTAGTGGCTATATTGATGCCGTATATGTAGATGAAGGCCAGAAAGTAAGGAAAGGCCAAAAACTGTTTCATATTGAAACGGCTTCTTTGAGTGAAGAAGTACAAACTGCCAAGGCTCAGGTAGAAGTAGCTGAGGTGGAAGTGGATCGTTTACGTCCGTTAGTAGAAAAGAAAGTGATCTCTGAAATTCAATTGAAAACCGCTGAAGCTAGATTGGCGGAGATGAAAAGTAACTTGAACACAATCTATGCTAACATCAGTTACGCCACGATCACAAGCCCTGTAAATGGAGTAGTAGGATCTATTAATTTCCGTCAAGGTACATTGGTGGGACCTAATACCGAATCACTGACAGAGGTATCTGACATTCAGAATGTGTATGCTTATTTCTCTATGAACGAGAGAGATTTCCTTTCTTTCACGAAAGATGTGAAAGGAAAAGACATGGAAGAAAAAATCAAGAACTTACCTCCGGTACAATTAAAATTGGCGGATGGTTCTATGTATGCTAATGAAGGGTACATAGTGACGATTTCTGGTAGTATCAACCAAGAAACGGGTTCGGTGTCTTTTAGAGCGAAGTTCCCCAATCAGGAAGGTATTTTGAGAGATGGTAGTAGTGCTCGTGTGATCGTGAAAAATAGGGTGACTGATGCGTTGGTGATTCCTTATCAATCTACGTTTGAGCAACAAGGTCAGACGATAGTGTACAGAGTGTCTGAGAGCGATTCTTTATACACAAAGAAGGTGGTTTCAACCATTAAAACGGACAAGTTATTGGTAGTAGATGAAGGGATCCAAAAAGGGGATAAGATTCTTGCTGAAGGTGTAAACATTGTGCGTTCAGGTCAGAAAATCGTTTCTAAACCCACTACTGTTGACGAAGTGTTAGAAACTTACAAAGCAACTTTCAAATAAAGACTTAACTCCAATTTCATGTTACAAAAATTTATTGACAGACCTGTATTGTCAACAGTAATCTCTGTAGTGATTACTTTGTTGGGGATATTGGGTTATATGGACTTACCGGTATCTCAATATCCGAATATTGCTCCACCAACTGTAGCGGTAACGGCCAGTTATCCGGGGGCAAGCTCACAAACTATTCTAGAAAGTGTAATTGTGCCGATCGAAGAGCAAATCAATGGGGTAGAAGGCATGACCTACATGACTTCAAGTGCATCCAATGATGGTGCTGCGTCGATTACGGTATTCTTCGAACAAGGGGTAGACCCTGACGTTGCAGCCGTAAACGTACAAAACAGGGTAGCCAGAGCCAATTCGAAATTGCCTGCGGAGGTGATTAGAAGTGGTGTGATTACTGAAAAGAAAGAAAACTCTGCCTTGATTTATGCAGCAGTTTACTCAGAAAATAAAGATTACGACGAAACTTTTGTATCCAACTATTTCAATATCCAATTGAAACCGGAGATCCAAAGGGTAAAAGGTGTGGCTTCTGTAAGCGTTTTTGGTATGAGAGACTATTCGATGAGAATATGGCTTGATCCTGCAAAAATGTCTACCTATTCAGTCACAACAGCGGATGTTCAAAATGCCATCAACGAGCAAAGTTTAGAAGCAGCCGCAGGTGCATTAGGACAAAACTCAGGTTCACCTTTTGAGTTTGTGATCAAATATAAAGGGCGTTATAAAACAGCTGAAGAATACAAGGACATCATTATCCGTTCGGAAGGAAATGGTCGTTTCCTGCGTTTGAAAGACGTGGCGGAAGTGGAATTGGATGCCTTTTCTTATGATACAAAATCAATTACGTTGGGTCATCCAAGTGTGAGTTTTGGTATTTTCCAAACTCCAGGTTCCAATGCACAAGAGGTAATCGAAAACTTACACGTAGAGCTACAACGATTAGAGAAGTCTTTTCCTGATGGAATTAAATACGTGATCAATTACGATACAAACAAGTTCCTAACGGCTTCTATGGAGAAGGTACAAATGACCTTGATTGAAGCGTTTATTTTGGTATTCCTTGTGGTTTTAATCTTCTTACAAGATTTTAAATCTACACTAATTCCAGCGATTGCCGTACCAGTTGCCATTATCGGTACTTTCTTTTTCTTGGGTGTTTTAGGGTATTCCTTAAACTTGCTGACCCTTTTTGCCTTAGTACTCGCCATTGGTATTGTAGTGGATGATGCAATTGTGGTCGTTGAAGCCGTCCATGCTAAAATGGATGGAGGAATGAAGGATTCGCACAAGGCCACAAGTAAGGCCATGAGTGAAATTTCGGGAGCAATTATCTCAGTGACATTAGTAATGGCTGCGGTATTCGTTCCGATTACCTTTATCAAAGGACCTTCAGGGGTATTCTATGAGCAGTTTGGTGTGACATTGATTATCTCGATTTTAATCTCCGCGGTCAATGCCCTAACGTTGAGTCCTGCCCTTTGTGTACTTTTCTTGAAGTCTCATGAAGGAGAGGAGAAGAGGTCGTTTTTGGATAAATTCTATGAGGCTTTCAACTTAGCTTTTAATATAGGTGTAAAGAAATACACAAGAACGTTAGAAGTTTTCTTAAAGCATAAATGGCTGACATTAGTAGCCTTGGTTTTCAGTTTTGGTGGCATCTATTATTTCGATGCGAACACTCCATCAGGTTTCGTTCCTTCAGAAGATAGAGGTGTAATTTTCATCAATATGGAATTACCAATTGGTTCTTCGATGGACAGAACTTTTGCCATGACCGAAGAAATGTTGGCAGCTATGAAAGGAACAGAAGGGGTGCACTCTATATCGATGCGTTCGGGTTCCAACTTCTTCTCAGGAGCAGGTAGTTCTTATGCGACAGGATTCGTTCTTCTCAAAGATTATGATCAAAGAACAACGCCTGAGACAAGTATCAAAGGAATTATCGCCGAATTGAAAAAACGTACGGCACATATCAAAACTTCTAAAACCATTTTCTTTGTACCTCCAAGTATTCCAGGTTTTGGTAGTTCGGATGGTTTTGAATTCCAGATTTTGGATAAAGCTTCTGGTCAATTATCAGGATTGGATGAAGTGGCAAAGAACTTTACTACTGAGATTCAAAAGTCAGATGTGATTGCCTTTGCTTCCAATTCATTCAATGTCAATTTCCCTCAATTAGAAATGGAAATTGATGTAGCCAAAGCTAAAGAATCGAAAGTATTGGTAGGAGATATCTTCAAATCCATGCAAGGTTTTATTGGTGGTTACTATGTAGCGGACTTCACAAGATTCGGTAAGCAGCTTCGTGTAAATATGCAGACAAAGCCTGATGACCGTAAAAACCAAGGGAGTTTGGACAACATGTTCGTAAGAAACAGCGAAGGAACAATGGTGCAGATTTCGGAATTCGTGAAGTTGTCAAGAACATACGGTCCACAATCCATCAAAAGGTTCAACCTGTACAATGCCGTAACGGTAAATGGTGGTGTAGTACAAGGACATAGTTCAGGAGAAGCGATTGCTGAAATCAATAGAATAGCAGAACAAACATTGCCTCTTAATTATGAAGTAGCCTACTCTGGTTTGACAAGAGAAGAGATCAGTTCTTCAGGGCAATCAGTATACATCTTTATGTTGAGTATATTGTTTACTTACCTTTTCTTGGCGGCCCAATATGAAAGTTATGTGCTTCCATTTGCGGTACTCTTCTCACTTCCTTTTGGGGTGTTGGGTGCATATGGATTTACGAATTGGTTAGGATTGGAAAACAATATTTACTTCCAAGTAGCCATGATTATGTTGGTCGGTTTATTAGCGAAAAACGCCATTCTGATTATTGAGTTTGCCCTCCAAAGAAGGAATGAAGGCTACTCACTTTATGACGCCGCAATTGAAGGTGCAAGAGAGCGTATTCGTCCTATCCTAATGACATCCTTTGCATTTATCTTAGGTTTAATGCCGCTAGTAATGGCAACAGGAGTGGGTGCAGCAGGTAACCGATCGATTGGTACGGGTGCCGTAGCGGGTATGTTGGTTGGTACCTTATTGGGGCTGATTTTCATTCCAGTACTCTTCGTCGTCTTCCAAGGTATTCATGAAAAACTATTTTCGAAGCGTACTCCTCAAAAACCTGAAAAAGAAGAACTAGAACATGCAGTATACTAAACTAATCCTATCAAGTGTGCTCTTAAGTATGCTTGTGTCTTCTTGTTTAGTCCGTAAAGATTACACAAGAACAGTAGAAATAGATAACGACGAACTTTATAGAATCAGCAATGAAAATGTAGCTCATGATCAGAATTTTGGGCAGATCATTTGGTCAGATTTCTTTAAGGACAGTTTGTTGACGGATTATATTGATAGAGCAATTACCAAAAATTACGATGTGAGAATTGCATTGGAAAATGTGGAAATTGCCAAGTCATTTTATAAACAAGGAAAGAGCATCAACTTACCGACCATTAACGGTAATGTTTCCGCAGGTTATACTCAAAACTCAGCGAACACACCGATTGGTAATGCTTTCGGAAATCAACAGCAATACAATGTGGGTGTGGATATGTCGTGGGAAGCGGATATTTGGGGTAAATTAAAAGCCACAACGGAAGCTTCAAGAATGAATTTGCTGACACAAGAGGAAGTAAAGAAAGCCATTGTTTCCGATTTAGTAAGCCAAGTCGCTTTTAATTATTACCGCTTGATTGGTTTTGATAAGCAAAGAGAAATTTTGTTGAAAACCATCAAATCGAGAGAGGAAAGTCTTGAAGTAACCGAAGCACTTTACAAAGCAGGTGAATTAACATTGGTCGCTGTAAAGCAATCAGAAGCCTTACTTTACAATTCAAAAGTATTGTTGGTAGAAGCAGAAAAGAATATTGAAATCTCAGAAAATGCCATTTCTTTCTTAATGGGAGAAAACAACCACACCATTGAAAGAGACTCAGTATTCAATGACCGTTTTGATTTTAAGTTAGATGTAGGATTACCTATGCAGCTGTTGGAAAACCGACCGGACGTAAAAGCGGCAGAGTACAACTTGATCAGGACTTTTGAAAACGTAAATATTGCAAAGGCGAATTTCTATCCCTCTTTAAGAATTTCTGCCTCGGCGGGACTTCAAAGTATTCAAGTACAAGATTGGTTTAACCCCTCTTCCTTTTTATTCAATGTGTTAGGTTCAGCAACCCAACCGATCTGGAATCAACGTCAGATCAAAACACAATATGAGGTGACACAAAGCGAAGAGAAAATAGCATTGCTCAACTTCCAAAAGCAAATTCTTTTGGCAGGGCAGGAAGTTTCAAACTCAGTCTTAATCATCGACAAGCAAGAGGAAGTAATCTTCAACCAAGAAGCAGAATGTGAAGCCTACCGTTTAGCCGTAGAATATTCACAAGACCTTCTCGTTTCAGGTTCCGCCAATTACTTGGAAGTCATTACGGCTCGTCAGAATCTTCTGAATGCAGAACTTATATTAGTCAACAATAAGCTTGAAAAAATTAATGAACTGATCCGCTTGTATAACGCCTTAGGTGGCGGATGGAGCTAAAAGTGTTTTATTCGAGTGCCTATGATGTTTAGAAATCAGGAGATTTCTGATGATCTTTAAAGCACGAATGACGCTATCGCTTAACATTCGCGCTAGTGGATTTTGTGGCAGAATCTTTAAGTTGCAGTTATTGTAGGGACATTTTATTAAAACGTCCTCGCGAACCACAATAAATGTCTATTATTAATAACGAAAATCTAGTTTACAATATTAAAATTCTGTGCCCACTGGCATAAAAAAGCACTGGTTGAATGGCCAGTGCTTTTCTATTTTTTATCGATTCAACCAAGTTTTAGCCCTTTCTTTATCGGCCACTTCAAAGTGTTCCATATTGATACCAGGCGTAAAAATATCACCGATTTTCACCAAAAAGTCCATCCATTCCCCACTGTTTACGATCGCTACTTTTTTGATATCAGAGTAATATTTGATGCCTGTTTTAAAGTCGTCCCACATCGCTAAGATATTGCTGTACCCCTCAAAACCTGCAAATTCCATATAAAGGTTTAGAGGTTTGCCAGCGTTGATCTGAGATGAAAACTCACTGTCAAGCCCCACATACTCCTGAGGATTAATTTTTCCTGTAAAACGGTAGGCTAGGAAGTTGTCATTGTCTTCCACTTCTATTTTATGAATTCCTGGAACGAAAGCTTCCTCTTTTTGTAATAACCATACGAGAGCCTCATCACGCTCTTCCGTTTTAAACATTTTGATTGGAATATTTGGAATCATAAAGTCTACAATACCAGATATTTTTTGCATCCATTCCGTATCACTTACAAAAGCATATTTTTCCAGTGCTTTAATGGTTTTCGCTTTTGTTTTTAATAAATCAATGAACGCTTTGAAATCTTCAACTCCTCCGATGGCTTCAATTTCACCGAGTAGTTTTATTTTCCCATTTTCATTTGTTTTTTCTTCTATTGCCTTGAAAAACTCTTGAAGTCCTTCCTCATCAATTTTACCATTAATTGTGAAGCCGATGACATTGGAGCCTAATGTTGAATTAATTTTTATCATAATTTTTTCTTTTTTGGGTTTTTAATACGCCCTCATTTCTGAATTGTTACGTTTAAATTAGTAATAATCACCGAATAATTTCTAGCAGAGGCATAAAAAGCCAGAAATTGATATTTCGTGATTTCTTTTTGATAACACTACGATGAAAATCACTTTTTATATAGTAGTGATTTGAGTATTTTCGATGTAGAAGAAAACCAAATAAATCTTATGAAAGTAGCAGTAATTGGAGCAGGAATATCAGGCTTGTATGCCGGTCACATTTTAACGGAGTTAGGTTATGATGTTTCACTTTTTGAAGCTTCGAATAGAGTAGGAGGCAGGATAGCCACTCAAACAATACACGAACATTTATTTTTAGAAATGGGTGCTGCTGAAATACACGGAAATAGAAGTGTCATTTTTGAAATGTTGAAACATCTAGATCAAAAGTTAGAGCCAATAGTTGGAAATGAATATATATGGTATGATCAAAAATTAGCCGACCTTGATGCAACCGAGCATTTGCCTGATACAGTACAGCAATTATTAAATTACTTTTATTCGATTGAAGAGGAAGATTATGACGGGTCAGTGTTAGATTCGTTGAAAGAAAAAGGACTTTATCACCCCAACCTAAAGTTTGTCATCAGAGGGATATTGAGCGAATACAGTGCTCACGTAGAAAAAGTACATGCTTCTACTTTAGGAGAAGAAGAGTGGCGTTGGTCATCGGGTGATAAAAACTATTTTAGCTGGGGCAGATACAGCTCGGCAGTAACTTATTTTGAAGATAAATTAAAGGATAAAATTCAATTGAACACCCCGATTGTAGATGTCAATTATGAAGGGGAACAAATATCGATTCTTACGCATAAAGGAGAGACACTCCCATTCGATAATGTAGTTGTCAGCGTACCTTTAGGTGTCTTAAAAGAGAAAAAAATAAACTTCACTCCCTCTCTTCCAATGGAAAAACAAAAAGCGATAGAAGATATTGGTTTTGGAAAAGGGCGTAAATTATTTATTGAATTTTCAGAGACTTTCTGGGATGAAGATTTAGTGGAAATTATAGGCGGTAAAAAATGCCCAAGTTATCTGGTACGTCCTTCTCACCCCAAGCATATTGTGGCCTATTTAATGGGCGAAGCATCAAAAGAATTGGATCAGTTGGAAGATGATGAGTTGGCGGAAGTTTTATTAAATGACTTACAAGAAATCTATCCTGATATAGAGGTGATGTCATTGTATATGAGTCATCATGGAAAAGACTGGACCAAAGATCCATTTATAAAAGGAACTTATTCTTATTCAACAAAAGGCACTTTGGAAGGAAGAGAAAATCTTAAGCAGCCAATAGAAAATAGATTATTCTTTATTGGAGAGGCTTGTAGAACAAATGGACACAGTGCAACAGTACATGGAGCCATGGAAACAGCGGAAGAATTGGCCGATAATTATTTCCCTGACTTAAAGAGTGTATGATTTTTGTTTAATGACATCTGATATTTGTGTGTAAAAACATTATAAGTACATTGTAAAATAAGTTTTCGGCTATTTGTGCTTTTTAGAAATCAGGAGATTTCAGCTGATCTATAGGACACGAATGACGCTAACGCTTAACATTCGCGCCAGTGGACTTTCTACCCAATTCGTTTGGTAGCCTTGAATTTTTTGCTTCAAGACAAAAATGAAGAAGAAGGGAGCTTGAAAGTACATTCTATAAATGCTTGCAGAAAGGTTGATTAAAAGTTGACGATAATTTAGTTTACAATGTAATAAGTATCAATACAATCAAAGAAGACGGATAATAAGTGAGTAGTGTGTTATGAACCAACTCATTACCATTTTGTACTTCGTTTGGTACTTAATTTTTTCAGCACTTAAACCATCTATGTTAAACACTAAAAAAAATACGATGAGAAAGATTTTTGTTATTGTTTTAGGGGTTCTTTTAGGAATAGGTATTTTAGGTTATTTCGGTCAAAAAATGATGATTTCAGAGACAAAAAAACACAGTCCTGAAATAGAACAAAACTTTGTTGATGGCGATACTAAAATAAATATACATTATTCATCACCTTTCAAAAAGGGAAGAGTGATTTTTGGTAATCTTGTTCCCTACGGCCAAGTTTGGAGAACAGGTGCCAACGAACCAACTACATTCAAAACGAATGTCCCATTAATTATCAATGGTAAAAATTTACCCGCAGGACAATATACTTTGTGGACGGTTCCGGAATCCAAAACATGGAAAATTATTTTCAACAATAAAGTATACGGTTGGGGCGTAAGTTTTGGAGGAAAAGCAAGTAGAGATGAAAGCTTTGATACTGTAGTGGTAGAAACCAATGTGATCAATAGTGATACTATTATGGAAAGCTTAAGAATATGGATTGAAAAATCTGGAAATGTGGATAAATACCACTTAAAGTTAGGTTGGGATCAGACCTTAATCGAGCTGGATGTAGATAAAGCTTAAGATCAAATAAAGCTGTTTTAGGTTTTATTTCGAAATACAAAATAATGCACAGTGAGGCAATCTTAGTACAGAATTGAATAATTCTTATAGGATTGCCTTTTCTTTTTATCATTTCTCAAAAGTATTGTTTAACTTAACTAGGAAGACAAAAGAATTTTAAGTAATAGTTCATAACTTTGCTATTGGATTCTATAAACGAAAATTTATCTAATAGGAAAGAAATGACAGCATCAAAAATCACTTTAGAAGAATATTTAGATGGTAAAGAGGTAACATTTAAACGATTACCTAAGTTTTTTAAAGAAGGCTCTAGAGTGATGGGGGCGATGTGGGAAGCCATTGAGGGGATTGAAGAATTTCAAGAAAAAGGTGATCCTTCACAAGTTTTCATTACACTGTTCTTTGAGGAGGAAACGAATAGTATTCTTATTCAAGAAACAAGGTATGCTATGTCATCGCTTTTTGAAGTTGAGGTAAAAGGAAATCATGTCACTATTGATATTCTAGATTTGATTTCTGCTTTGAGAAGGTTTGCTGGTAAATTGCCTGTAGAAAAAGAGCCAGTGCCAGAAATTTTAGAATTTATCCTTTACTCTGCCTACTATGGATATGATCAAAAAGATGCGGATGATATTGCCACTCGTATTGTCAACGCTGCTTACCTCAATGGTAGAGGAGAAGTAGACGAAAATGACTTTTATGATATAATAGATGCCTTGTATGAACCTCCAAAAGAGTTTTTCGTTGATGAATATATGGACGAGGATGTTTTGGAAAACATTGAGGTGCAAGAAACAGTATACGATAACTTACCTGCAGTACTGTGGATTTTAAGAAAACATTTAGTCCAAGATAGACATTAATAGGTCATCGGGACTTTGAATAAAGAGTGAAGAAGGTTGGTGTATCAATATTACGCTACCCAAAACATTCTTCACTCTTTATTTAAATTAAATTATAATTGTTCTATTTATAACTCAATAACAAAAGACTATGGTAGAATTATCAAAGAAAGACAAGTATTTAAGTTTAACAATTGCGGACCTACTGATTAATGACCAAGGAATTCAGTCAGAAGACGAAGTTGAAAAATTACCCAAAGAACATATTGTGAGCATGTTGGATAAACTACAAGAAGGAAATGCTTCTAAGGTGGTCATTACAGATACTTATCTGCATACTTTTAGAGCTATTCTGAAGTTTGATGTTGCTTACCTGCTCCGTTCTAATCGCTGTTGTTCATAAAGTAAGATGAAAAACAGCGACTTATTCACAATTTCCCGATAAATGCTCATTTGTCTCTCCTGTTTTCAAAGAGAAACTTGAATAAGTGTGAATAGTTATTGAATAAGTAGCTTTTTTGTGAATAACTTCTCGTTTCCATCACTAAACTGAACAAAATAAACACCCTTCACCCAATTATTTGTTGATAACTTAATTTTTGACTGAGGAGTAATCTTACCTCTTTCAAGTGTTACAGCCTTTGTTGAAATGATTTTGTAATCCAAGAATAACACACTGTTATTTTGTAATGTAACTTCCGTAGTACTTGGATTTGGGAAGATAGTTAGGTCCAATTCATTAGAAGGTAAGGGCAAGATACTTGTGGGAGATTCGTGTATTCCAATTGACGATAGCTGTAATCCACCTCCTTCAGATCCCATAATGATATAATTTCCGATTTTAGTTCCAGTCCCTTTTTTTCCTAAGCTGATCATTTGAAATGCATTTTTTGCAGGATCAAATAATACCTCTTTTTGATAATTACCACTAGTGTTAACAGCATAATTTCTCCAGATTCTAGGCAAGCCACTTTCATCCAATACAAGCAAATCTATGCTTCCGTTATCGTCCAAATCTTCTATAAGTATACTTGGATATTTTCTCAATAAATCTCCTTCAATTTGAGGAAATAGGTTTTCACTACTTTCTTCAAATTCTTGATTCTCTTGCTGTAAATATGTTTTCAATTCACCAGAAAAAGTACCTACTACAATATCAATGCGTCCATTCTGATCAACATCCACCATTGAAACACTTTCTTCAGGACGGTGAGATACTAGTTGGGATACATTATTGAAATCAATATTCCCACCTACAATGGGCAGTAAATAGACTCCAGCTTCATTGGAATTGGGTGTTCTAGCGCTCACCAATAGTTCCTTAGTACCGTTGTTGTTGTAATCAACCCAAAAAGGAATAATATCAATTTTACCCCAATCGGATAACCCAAGATAATCTCTTTCTACCATTTCGAAACTAGGGTTTTCATTCGTACCTGTATTCCTTAAGAAAGCCATACTTCCTCCATAAGTTTCAAGTTGTTCATTGAATGAATTCCTATAACCCATTAAAAGATCTAGTACTCCGTCTTCGTCCACATCTACCGCAAAAGGTCTGCTTCTTTCCCCAAAGTCTAATGTTTGAAACAGCTGCGTTTTTTCAAATTCCCATTCTTTCGTTGCATTATTAAACGTGTACATCCATGTACTTTTACTGAAATCGGTTTGATCACCTTCATTAGAAGTGAGGTTAGGTGAGATTAGCATTTCTTTTTCATTGTCTTGAGTATAATCAATGAAAAAAGCCGCAGGGAAAATAGGAATACTTACAGGGTCTTGTGCAGGGAAGTTGGTAATACTTTCATTGAAAAGAGGGGCCGCATTACTGCCTTTATTGGGAATTGCAACCAGGTTAGAACAACTCATTTCACCGATTAAAACATCTCCTAATCCATTTTTATTGATATCATAGATGGTCACGGCAGACCCTAAGTGCATAATTCTACCATTGGACGAGCAGTTTTGCCCATCGAAAATGTAAGTAGCACAATCACCGCATTCATGAAAATTACCCCAGTTGTTGGTCACTTTTTTATACATCGGGGCTCCTTGGTCATTGAGTCCAACATGTTGATGGTATTCGATGGAACCACCGACAGAAGGAACAAAGGTGAAGAAATCCAATGCTCCATCATTATTGATATCATAAAATGCAGGCGTATCTAAAAGGGAGGACAAGAGAGGAGCAGCTGCACCAGAAAACGAGGTGGTCTCTATCAATAAGCCATTTTTAGAAAAAGCAAATTGCTGAGTATTTGAAGTGTTTTTATAAAAATAGATGCCGTCTTCTTCCCCAATAATCAAATCTTTTTGACCATCTCCATCAAGGTCTTGGAGGTGTAACCAAAAACGAATGGAAGAGGGGAAATAGGAGATAAATTGCGGTGCATAAACCCATTGATTGTCTTGGTGAATGTAAGGAATAATTCTCCGACTAGCTCGATCAAAAAGAACTAGCTCATTTTGACCACTTAGGTTTAAATCAATTTCGAAAAACTGAACGGCATTAATACCGCCGTTCCAAGGGTCTGTAATCTCATTTCCGTTTTCACGAATAGAAATATTTTGTTGAAGTGTGAGCCCAATATGTTGACTCCATGAAAAGTTAGGAATAAATAAGCTCAGAAGTAATGGTATTAATTTTTTGATCATAAGGGCCGTTCATTAGATTTAAATATAAATAAGTAAGAGGAAAAAGTAGTAAGGTAATGGTTTGTAGTATAAGGCATAAGCCGTAAGGAATTGTAGCTCGTGAAATGCATTTTGTTTACTTTTCACGAACTACTTTATATAATATTTCCTCTTCTCTATAAATCTACTTGAAAATCAAGATAGAAACTAATTGCTTCTTGAATTATTTCTTCTTCCGTTCTGCCTTCTTTTTGTGCTAAAGCAGTGATTTTATTTTGTTGTTCTTCTGTTAGTCCAAATGTTGGATTTTTTGGAGTGGCAGGAATCACTTTTTCTTCCTTTTTGACAGGCTCCACTTTAGGAGCTTCATTGCTTTTTGATAAGGATGATCCACCTAAAAGAGAATCCAATCCACCAGAGAAATTTTTCTTTGCCATAATGAGTAAGTAGTAAAGGTTTATGCGTTAATGACTGTTCTTTCGAGTACTTCTTGTGCCAAGTCCCAATAATCTTTAGCACCATTGCTTTTGGCATTGTACCTAAAAATATTGGTTTGTTTAGAAGGAGCTTCGGCCAAAGCTACATTTTCTCGGATCACTGTTTTGAAGAGCTTGTCTCCAAAATGTTTGGTGATGGCTTCTCTTACGTTTCTATTTAATATTTTTCTCTGATCGTATTGCGTAATAAAAACACCTCCTATTTCCAGATCAGCATTCAAACGTTGTTGTACTTTTTCAATCACCTCTAAAAGCTTTGTAAGCCCTTGCGTCGCTAAAAACTGTGCTTGAAGCGGAAAAAATACCTGATTGGAAGTGGTAAATGCATTGATGGTTAAAAGCCCTAAACTTGGAGGACAGTCAATTAATATATAATCGTAGTCTTCTTTTACTTTATTGATGTGTCCTTTCAAAATAAATTCTCTTCCGGCTTCCATGCTGAGTTCAAGCTCTGCACCAGAAAGGTCTAATTCTGAAGGAATCATATGAAGATCCAATTCTAGTTCCATGATCGCATCTTCAATATTTGCTGCTCCTCTAAGAAGTTTGTAAACACTGTTTTCTGGCTCAAATACGCCCAGTGATTGACTTAAATTGGCTTGAGGATCCATATCAATCATCAAGACCTTCTTTCCAAGTTGATGAAGCCCTGCGCCCAAATTGACGACCGAAGTTGTTTTTCCAACACCTCCTTTGTGGTTACTGATAGATATGACTTGTGCTGACATTGTTAGTAATTTTATGAAATAAAAAAATTGTTACTACTGAAATCCGACTTAGTTAACAAGCAATTAACGTGCTCTAGTGCTTCTATACTCAATCCATTTTGTTCTTAATCCATAAATAACCGGAACAAGTATATAAGGAACTTGAGCATAATCGATATAAAAATAAGCAACAATTAGCGAAATAAAAGCCAACAGTGGTTCCATCCATTTGTCTTGACTTATTTCATCTGCAATTTCTTTTTCAAGTGGCTCTTTCAATAATCGATCATAATGAGTGGCATAACGCCATGACGAAAAAGAGAAAACCCCAATGATCATCACATTAACACTATACAGGAAAATTGCAGCATAAAAATCTGGAAACGCAGTAGCCAAACTATTTGAAAAAGGAAGTAAAGCCACAAATGCCAATGTGATAATATCTAACCACATGTACTTGCTATCCGCACCTTTCATTAATCGAGTAGTAGTGGTATGTTTCAACCAATACACCGCTAAAAGTATAAATGTAGTAAGATAGATACCCAATATGGGTAGTTGCTTAGATAACGCTTTTAGAAGCTGTTTATTACTTTTCACATCATCGATCGATGAAAAATCAAAGGCCAGAAGTAACATTGTCATGGAAGTGGCAAAGATGATATCGGAGAGCCTGTTGATTCTAAACAGCCAGCTTTCAGAAATAATAGCTGGTTTTTTAATTTTTTGCTGAGACATAAAAAGAAAAGTAGCTTTTTGGTGAATGAATGGATCAGAGTTGAGAATAGAAGATGTTTGCGTCATAGTTCGTGAGAGACACTACTTTGTACTCACGAACTATTCAAAAATTCACTTTATCTTAATGCTTATGGAAGTAGCATTTTTTCAAGGTAGAGGTAACTGAACTCAAGAATTCTCTTTTGCTGATGATCATTGTAGTTCGATACTCCTTTGATAGGTTCAGTAATAATAATTCTTTCAGATCTGATAATGTAATCGTTCAAGGCATTGACCAAAAAGCCAACGATTAACTCACCATCTGCTTCTTGATTGTAAATACCTTTGTCTTTTCCTTCTTCTATTTTTTCCATGAAAAGAAGGTTGATGATATTGGCTAACTCATCATTTTTTGTAATAACATCTTCTCGGATAGCCATCATTTCTTCCACGTTCATGATACGTGCAAGGTCTCTGTTCTCAAAAGCAATCTTGAAAAACTTCAATAAAGCTAACTTTAAAAATTCAATGCCTTCTTTTTCGGAGTTATTTAATTCACTGACAACAGCGTTAATTTGCTTGGAATAATTGGCTATGATTTCTTTTAGTAAATTCTCTTTTGATCCAAAATAATAATTGATCATTCCTTGGCTTACTTTAGCTGTTTGTGCAATGTCTCTAGTACTTGCACCGTCAAATCCTTTTTGGGAAATTAATTTGGTGGCTACCTTCAGAACGTGTTCTCTGTTGTTCTTCATAATTGTAAATTAATCGTATGAATAATGCTATGTAAAGTTACATATCTTACATAAAAAATAAAGTGAAAAAACTATTTCGTTGATGGAATAGTTTATATTTGTGGGAATTAATTTAACTATGTTATGAAAAAGTATAACGTATCGATTAACGGGTTATTTTTCGTGACAATTATGAATAACATTATACCTGATTTTTAATAATTGAGATCAGGTTTTGGAATTAAATCAATACCTAATATTAACTCCATTCCTTTATTTAAATAACTGAATAATTACTATGAAAAAGATCTTATTCAATGTTTTTGCATTACTAGTTGTAATGTGTATTTCTTTTACTAACACTTTTGCTCAGGAAACTTCTGAGAAACCTTTAACCGAAAAAGAGCAACGAAAGTTGGACCGTAAAAAAGCAAAAGAAGAACGAAAGAAAGCAAAAGAACTAGCCAAGAAACAAGCAAAAGCAGAGGAAGAAGCACGTTATAAAATGGCTTTTGAAGCAATGAAAACGCAAAATTTTGTACTTCAAGCCAATCAGGTGTATGATCGATATGGTAATATTGCACAAGTAACCAACACAATTAACTTCATAAAAATGGAGGGGAATTCTTGTGTAGTGCAGTTGGGTTTTGAAGGAATTGTAGGATATAATGGTGTGGGTGGCATCACTTTGGATGGTAAGATATCGGACCTTAAAGTCACAGAAAATGAGCATGGCGGGTTGCAGATGTCGTTTAATGTACAGGGTTCTATAATGCAGGCGGCTGTTCGAATCAATTTGAATGGAGCCGATAACTGGGCAGATGCTACGGTAAGAGCTCAGACCAATAATACGGAGGTGAAGTTTAGAGGCAACGTAATGCCTACTAATTTATCGAGTATATTCCAAGGAAATACACCGTACTAATTGAAAGCGGATAGGCCAATACGTCTATCCACAAAGTCATGATAAACCAATGCGTTTATCGTAAATTTTTTTAATGTATGTGGCAAATTTTTCAAAGAGAATTAAGTAGTTTTTTTAGTGCCGTATTAGGGTATTTGGTAATGGCCGTCTTTTTAGTAATGATGGGAATGTTTGTTTGGGTTTTTCCTCAGACAAGTATCTTAGAAGGCCGTTTTTCTTCTTTAGATCCATTGTTTAATGTAGCCCCTTATGTATTTATGTTTTTACTTCCTGCCATCACCATGAGAGGATTGGCAGAGGAGAAAAAGACAGGTACTTTGGAATTATTATTTACAAGACCGCTCACCGACTTTCAGATCATAGGAGGTAAGTTTTTTGCCGCTTGGATGACAGCTGTATTAGCACTGATTCCCACGGTGATTTATTACTTTTCGGTCTATGAGTTGGGTGCTCCAAAAGGAAATATTGATACGGCAGCAGTGATGGGATCTTATGTTGGACTAATTTTCTTATCAGGTGGATTTGCCGCCATTGGTGTATTTGCATCGTCAATTACATCAAGTCAAATCGTCTCTTTTATTGTAGCGGTTGTTTTTTGTTTTATCTGCTATGATGGCATCTCGTCAGTAGCTTCTATTCCTGCTTTGGGTGATTATGCTTACGGTATTGGATTATGGGGAATTGACTTCCATTATAGATCATTAAGTAGAGGATTGATTGATTCTCGTGATATACTTTATTTTTTTAGTTTAATTGGAATCGCCTTAAGTCTGGCAAAATTATCTATTGGTAGCAGACGCTGGGAATAATTATAAAAGATGACATCATTTGATATAAAAGACGCAGGTGTACTACTTGCAAAAGAACTGGAAAAGAAGAGGTTTGGTGAAGCACCAGAAAACCTTTACGAACCTTTACGTTATATTTTATCGCTAGGCGGAAAACGCCTTCGTCCTGCATTGACATTGTTGGGGTGCTATGTTTTTGATGAAGATTATCAAAAAGCAATGGAACCGGCCATTGGAGTAGAAGTGTTTCACAATTTTACTTTAATGCACGATGATATTATGGATGAAGCTCCGTTGAGAAGAGGACATACCACAGTTCATAAAAAGTGGAACCCCAATATTGGTATCCTTTCTGGTGATGTGATGTTTGTCAAAGCTTACGAACATATCATTAAGGTAGAAGATTCAATGCTGAGATCAGCCATCGAACTTTTCAATAAGTGTGCACAAGAGGTGTGCGAAGGGCAACAATTTGATATGGACTTTGAGGAGAGAGATGAAGTGGGAGAGGAAGAATATATCAATATGATTCGTTTGAAAACAGCCGTTTTGGTTGGTTTTGCATTACGACTTGGGGCTTTGATTGGAGGTGCTTCTGATGAGCAGTCTGCAGTGATCGAGGAGTTTGGTGTGAATGTAGGTTTAGGTTTCCAATTGAATGATGATATTTTAGATGTGTATGCCGATCAGGAAAAGTTTGGTAAGCAAGTAGGTGGAGACATCATTTCCAATAAGAAGACTTTAATGTTGATTCAAGCATTAAAGCAAGCGGAAGGAAAAGATGCTGAAGAATTGAATTACTGGCTGCACAAAACTGATTTCGATAAGGCTGAGAAAGTAAAGGCTGTAACTGCTATTTATGATCGTTTGGGTATCAAACAAATGGCTACAAACAGAGCAAATGAGTATTTTAATAAGGGTTTCAAAGCATTAGAACGCTTGGAAATTACAGAAGATAAAAAACAATTATTGAAAGAGTTTGGTATCTATTTACAGAATAGAGATCACTAATTTCGGATGATTGGTAAGGAATAATAAGAATCCTGATGAGTGTTGGCTGATCAGGATTTTTTTATTGATTTTTTGTTTTTCTTCTTCCTTAAAAGGTTTAGCTTTGGGGCGTAATTTGTGATTTATAGCGATCCCAAAAACTACCAATCACAAATGAATTAAAACTATTATTTAGCCAAACTTTAACTATTATGAGAAAGCTGTTATTGCTTGTTGTTTTATTCCTTAATTTATTTTTACTGCAATCTTGTTTTGATAGTGATGATGAAGTCAAACCTTCTGAAGAGGAAGAGTTGGCAGCCCTATTAATAGGCCCAACTTGGATCGTTGAAGAGTCTATTGCAGAATGTAATGAGCAAGAATATTTTGCATCAATGCAATTTAAAGAAGATGGTACATTACTTACACAATCCATTCTTGTGATTACTACTTTTGTAGATGGAGCCTCTGAAGACGAAATGGGTATTTCTTGTGAAGTTGAGGTCACTGATATTGTGGCCAGTTGGGAGTGGGTAGAATTAGGAAAGAAGATGAAAGTAGTATCAGAAGGGGATATCTTTAATGTGGATGTTGTTTCGATGTCCGAGGACAAAATTGTAATCTATGATCCTATTGAAAGAGAAGTAGCCACTTTGATCAAAGAAAATATGTAGATGCAAAAATGCCGTTTTATCAAAATCACAGATAAAACGGCATTTTTATATTCTGATGTGTGTAAAGTAAACTAAATTATGTTCAACCTTCAACTCGTCTTTCTACAAGCATTTATAGGGTCTACTTTCAATCTTCTTTCTTCTTCATTTTTCCATTGATGAAAAACGAAGCAAAAAATCTAGGCTTAGAAGTCAAAAGCTAAATTCCATTCCTTTCGCCTAAATGATTTTAAACTCGCTGCGCTCAGACAGCAAAATCATTTTTAACGGCTCAATTCATGAAATTCTTCACGCTTTTCCCTTCAAGGCCGGAGTAATACTACCAAACTAAAAGGGTAGAAAGCTCACTGGCGCGAATGTTAAGCGTTAGCGTCATTCGTGTCCTTCAGATCATCAGAAATCTCCAGATTTCTAAACACTATAAATAATAAAAACTTAGTTTACAGTGTATTACTGAATTACTTTTCCACCACCTTTAATTTTCAATACTAATTCCTTTTTAGCATAACCTAACTCCTCACTTCTTGTACCAGGAGAAGCATCCGCAGCAATCACTTTCACAGTCCCAGAAGATTGTACTAACTGTCCTTCATTATTGAAAACAGAGCGATCTTCAGGAGTTAATGTGAAGCGAAGTGTTTTAGTTTCACCAGCTTTCAATACTACTCTTTCAAACTTTTTCAATGATTGAATAGGTGTATCAAAATCAGCCTGATACTCTGTCAAGTAAATTTGAATCACGTCCTCAGCATCAAAGTCACCTGTATTTTTGACTTTTACTTCTAATTCAACGTCTTCATTGGCTTTCACTTTTTCAGTAGAAGCTGTCAAACTTTCAATTTCGAAAGTACTATAAGTCTGACCATATCCGAAAGGAAATAACGGTTTTTCAGTCATATAACGATACGTTCTACCTTTCATCGTGTAATCTTCATAATCCGGAAGCTGATCTAAAGAAGCAGGGAAAGTAATCGGTAACTTTCCTGAAGGAGAAACTTTTCCAAATAATACATCACCTACAGCTTGTCCACCCATTTGACCAGGGTACCAAACAAATAAAATCGCATCAGCAATTTCTTCCATTTCAGGCAGTACCACTGGAGATCCACCCGTAAGTACTAAAATCAAAGGCTTGTCACTATCCTTTTTGATCTTCTTTAAGAAGTCAATTTGATTTTGTGGTAAACCAAGTGCGATTCTATCACCTTTTGTTGTAGAGGCAATGGCTTCCCCTTCTTCCCCTTCCAATAGAGGAGAAATCCCCATAACAGCAATACAAGCATCAGCACTTCGAGCTGCACCAGTAGCCCAGTCAATAGGGTTTTTATTAGGTTCGTCCAATAAAATACCTTGCTTGTACTCAATTGTTGTTCCTTTACTCACATTCCCCACAATACCATCTAAGATGGAAACAGTATTGGCCGCTAGACCATAGTAGTTTCCTAAAAGAACTTCAGTAGAACTTGCATTCGGACCTACAACGTAGAGGTTTCTGATTTCTTTGTTCAGTGGTAAAACATTATTCTTATTTTTCAATAAAACTAATGATTTAACTGCCGTGTTGTACGACAATTGTTGGTGTGCTTCGCTCTCAATCACTGACTCGTCTACAGCATTGAAAGGATTCATGTTTACCGGATCAAAGAAACCTAATTTGAAGCGTGTCATCATCAACTCCTTCAAGCGTTGGTCTACCATGCTTTCGTCTACTAAACCGTCTTCAATAGCTCCTTTCAAATGTGCTTGATAAACCCAACCGCAGTTTAGGTTCGTGCCCATTTTTAAAGCCAAAGCGGCTGCTTCTTTTGGTCCTTTTGAGGTTTTGTGATATTTGAAGAAATCTTCAATGGCACCACAGTCTGACACCACGTGCCCGTCAAATCCCCAATCCTTTCTAAGAATCTCATTGAGTAATAAGTCACTTCCACAAGCAGGGTCTCCGTATACTCTGTTGTAGGCACCCATTACAGATTCAACATCTGCTTCTGTTACCAATGCTTTAAAAGCCGGAAGATACGTTTCATAAAGATCTTGCTTAGATACAGAAACATCAAACTCATGTCTGAGTGCTTCAGGACCTGAGTGTACTGCATAGTGTTTGGCACATGCAGAAGCTTGTAGGTACTTTGGATCATTACCCTGTAAACCTTTTACAAATTGAATACCGATTTGAGAAGTCAAATAAGGATCTTCACCATACGTTTCCTGTCCACGTCCCCATCTTGGGTCTCTGAAGATATTGACATTTGGTGTCCAAAATGTAAGTCCAGAGTACATGGTACGGTTGCCGATGGACTGAGAGATTTGATACTTTGCTCTAGCTTCTTTACCAATAGCAGAAGCCACTTCGTGAATTAAGTCTTTGTCGAAAGTAGCGGCCATTCCAATTGCTTGAGGGAAGATTGTTGCTCTTCCATTTCTTGCAACTCCATGTAATGCTTCATTCCACCAATTGTATTCCGGAAGGCCAAGTCTCTCAATGGCCGGAGCAGCATTGCCCAGCTGTCCAATTTTTTCCTCCAATGTCATTGCTTGTACCAACAAGTCGACTCTTTCCTCCATAGGAAGGGAAGTGTTAGACCACGGTTGTTGAGCAAATGTTAGTGAAGTTACGGTAAATACATTTAAAATTAAGATAATAAAAAATTGTCTGTTCATGTTCATTCATTCATTCTAGGGTTGTAGTTAATTGTCCTCATCAATTTCGCTGACACATATCTATCTTTCAAAATTCTGGGTTACTTTTCTTACTGTTATTAACATGAAACCGTTTGCAAAAAGGAGTTTTTAATAAAAAAACACCTTAATTAGAATTAAGATGTTTTAAATATTGAAGTCCTATCAAAGCATTTTGATTAGAAATTGATGAGTTGTAAAACCCATATTTCGGTGATATCTTCTTCGGAAATCTGAGTGGTTCCATCGCCTTTGAAGTAAGTCGCCTGTCTGTTTTCACTATAAGTGATAACATATATTTTCTCTCCTTTGGCATTGTAAATAGATTCTTGTTTTTTAAAACCGATAATGCCATCGTATCGAGAATCAATTTTGCTATTACCTACTAACGTAAGATTAAAATTATTATTAGTGAAGTATTGTACCTCATCTACTCTTAAAGGAGAACTCATTAAACTTTTGACTGCAAAGTCATTGAAATAAATGATAGAATATTTCAGGTTGGAAATATTACCTTCAAATACTTGATCTCTTCTGATGTACGTCATCCCATTCGATTCAGGAGGATAAACCTTAATTGTAAGTTGATTACTTTGGTATTCATATTCCTCAAGAGCTTCAGTATCGAATCCACCAAAACTTTCTATGATTCGTCCTTGGCCATCGTACTTGTATTCCATCTTATATCCTTTATTAGATTCTTCTTTGATCAAGTTTCCTTGTGCGCCATAACTATAAGTGTACGTTGTAGGATTGGCACCAAGATCTTCTTCAGAAAGGCTTACAATTCTACCTTCTGAATTATAGGTGAAAGTATAGCTTATATCATTAGTGATATTTTGTTTTTTGATGAGTTGATCCTTTTCATTGTACTCAAAAGAATAACGGTTTACAGTAAAACCTAGGGAACTTTCTATCATTGCACTGATAAGGCCTTGCTCATCATATTCATACTCAAATGTAAATGGAATACCATCCATATCAATCGTTGAACTGATGATTACATCATTGGTATCTCTTGAATGCTGCATGATCATCACTTTTTCACCGAACGATTCAATAAATGAGAAATTCCAATACGATTCATGAAGTATATTTTCTTCATCAAAAGAGTGTGTCATATACATTCTTTTTCTTTCCACCGGATCAAAGATGATTTGCTCGATAGAAGTTTTAAAGTATTTCAAATTAAAGACTTTTCCTTCTTCAATCTCAACATCATTGTCGAGTTCTTCGTCAGAAGGTTGTTCAATAGCGTCTTGGTCATTTGAAGGTTCAGCATCTTTATTATTACAGCTGAAAATAAAGAGTACGAAAGAGAAAATTAGTAAATAATTCATCCATTTTTTGTTTGTAAATTGCATGATGTTAAGAATTAAAGTTTGCACTAAATTTAAAGTATGCTTCATTTATGAGTTTGCTAAGCGTTTGCTAATGAAGCATGTGAGAGTGTTTGAAAATAAGTTTACGTATATAAGTTTTTGTTAAAAAAGTATGTAATACTTAATTGTATGCATTCAATTTGGTGGACTTACTTTTATCTAAGAAGTTTTAGGTACTATTTCTTTTGATTGTTAACATGAAACCGTTTGCAAAAAGAATTTTAAAATAAAAAAACACCTTAATTTGAGTATTAAGGTGTTTCAAAAGCATCACTATAGAAGTGATTGAAATATTCTAAATCTGAGGAGTATTAAATCAGTCTGTGTATCCACTCTTCGGTGATATCTTTCGATGATATCTCAGTAACTCCATCGGCTTTGTAATAAGTGGTTTCTCTGTCAAATCGATCAGCATCTGAATGCTTCAAAACATATAATTTAGTCCCATCAGCTTTGTAAAAAGATTCTTGCTTTTTACGTCCACGTCCACTTTCATAGCGAACATCAATTATATTTTTTCCTTCTAATGTTAAATTATAATTGTTATTTAGGAAGTATTCTTTAGTGACAACTTTATGTGTTTCACTATCAAAAGTACCTTTTATGGCATATTCATCCCAGTAGCTTAGCCAATATTGCTGATTTGTGATTTTATTTATAAATAACTTTTCTTGACTTAGTGAAAGTTCTCCATTTTCTTCACGATATGATTTCAACAATAGCTGATCACCATTATAAATATATTCATCACGAGAGCCTGAATCGTATATAGTTTCAATAACTCTATTTTGATTGTCATACGTGTAGGTTACCCCATTACCACCTTCTTCTCTTATAGGCATACCATTTTCATTATAATAGTATTTTGTCAGATAAGAACTACTACTACTTTCGTAGTGTTCTTCTAAAGTTTGTACCCTATTTTCTGAATCATAAGTAAAAGTATAATATCGATATCGGTCAACGGGTACTCTTTTAATTAACTGATTTAATTCATTATACTCGAAAGTATCAACATTAACAGTACCATCATTATAAGTGACTGTCATTTGGTTGATAAGCCCTTTTTCGTTGTATTCGTATTCATAATATGCTTTAGTTCCACTTGCTTCAGCTGTAGAACTATAAATTACTCCGTTTTCTTCAATTTTGTGCTTACTAGTTATTATATTTTCACCAAATGTACCAATGTTAATCTGATGCCAATAAGATTCAGTTACTTGACCATTTTGATTAATATTATGTGTCATCTTCGCAGTAGACCTATGGAAATGCTCAAAAGTGACCTGCTCAATAGAAATCATAAAGTATTTCATATTAAATACTTTTCCATCTCCAAGGCTGATTTCCTTATCAACAACTTCATTAGAAGGAGTGACTTCTTCGGTGGTACAGCTGTAAACTAAGAATGATAAAGAGGATATTAATAGATATATGATCCATTGTTTGTTTTTGAATAGCATGATGCTAGAGGTTTAAGTTTAAGAAAAGAGTGCTTCAGTAAAAAGTAATTGAAAAGGTATTCACGAAACACATGTATATAAATAAATTGTTTGCCTTTATTCGATAAAAAGTAGAGTAATCTTTATTGAGCCTCAAAATTAGGATTTTATTGTCAATTCACCATGAAATGAAATGTGTATTATTCTTTTAAAATGAATTGTGCACCAAAGTTTGAACTAAAATGCACAATTCTGTTTTAACAGTGTTGCTTAAATTCACTAGGACTCTCCCCAAACTGTTTTTTAAATACTGTAGAGAAATATTTTGGATCAGAATAACCACTTTCATAAGCAATTGTACTGATACTTTCATCGGATTCCATCAACATCTTCTTGGCATGATTGAGACGTTTGGTCTGAATATACTCTTTTGGAGAGAGGTCGGTAAGTGCTTTTATTTTTCGATATAAAACGGGTCTACTCATCCCAATGTCTTTACAAATTTCAGAGACATTGTAGTTAGAGTCTGTTAAGTTGGTTTCAATTAATTGTTTGAACTCAGTGAGGAATTTACTGTCAATTGTTTCTTCCACCGGTGGCTGTACCTTTGCAGGTTCATCTTCATGAATTTGCTTTCTGTACAACTGACTTAGGGCCTTTCTATTTTCAATTAAACTAATGATTCTATATTTCAGCATTCTGATGTCAAAAGGCTTGATCACATAGTGGTCTGCTCCGTGCATATAGCCTTCCGCTTTGTACATAGAGGCGTTGAGTGCTGTCAGCATGATGATCGGAAGGTGGGAAGTGGCCACATTACTTTTAATTTGATTGCAAAGCTCATAACCATTCATGACAGGCATCATGACATCAGAGAGTACAAGGTGGAAATCCTTTTCCAATAAAGCATCAAAACATTCTTTGCCATTTTCAAAAACCTCGACTTCGAAGCTGTCTGAAAGGGAGGTTTTAATGAATGCTCTCAACTCTTCATTATCTTCCGCTACTGCAATTCGATAATCATACTTTTCCTTATCTTTCTCCACAAACTCATCACCATAATGTGATATTTCTTGAGGAACGGCATCATTTCTAATGCCTTTTACTTTCAGAGGAAGTTCTAAGAAGAAAGTGGTTTGTTTGTTCTCTTCACTTTCAAAGAAAAGTTTACCATTCATCATGGAAGTGTATTTGTAAGAAAGGACCAAACCGATTCCGCTACCAATTTTCTTATTCTTAATGACATTTTCAGCTCTGTAGAATCGTTTGAAAATGTGTTTTTGATTGCCTTTCGGAATTCCTAAACCATGATCAGTAATGGTGAACTTGATTTGATCCTCCACTTTTTTAATATCAATAAAGATTTTATCATTCTCCTTAGAGTATTTGATAGCATTGGAAACCAAGTTATAGATGATTTTCTCCATCTTATCAAAATCTAATTCCACCATGATTTTTTCTTTGGAGGAATCGATCTGTACTTCAATGCTTTTCTTCTGTAAAAGTGGATCAAAATCACGGATCAGTACTTTGATGAGGTGTACAAAATCAAACTCTTTGACCACCAATTCTTCATTGACTTGATTGATACGTTCATAATCCAATAACTGCGTGATACGTTTATTTAGCCTTGTCAAATTGCTTCGGATCATACCGATTAATCTTGTTGCTGAGGCATCCAAATCGGTATCTTCTTCTAGTTTTTGAAGTGGGCCTTGTATCAATGTTAGTGGCGTTCTTAGCTCATGAGCAATCTCTGCAAAAACAGTATTTCGTGCCTGCAAGTGCTTTTGCTGAATATAATCGGCATAAGATTTATAAATCAACCAAAGTAAAATCAGAACACCAATAGTATATAAAACCTTCGCCCAGACGGTAGCCCAGATTGGGGGAGCAACGGAAATTTTTAAACTTCGTTCCACTTCTTCTCTTGTATTCCTACCAGAATACATTTTGATTTTCAGGACATAACTACCATAAGGGAGGTTTTGGTAATTGATGTCTTGAAGCGTACTTTTCTTACTATAGTTATCTTCATATCCTTCTAGTTTCCAACTGAAAAAGTTGGGGTCATCTCTGTATTCAGGGGAGATGACATTCAATGAAAAGCCACGATCTGGGTGGTCTAGAATAACCTCTTCTACTAAGTTGATGTCTTTGTCCAGTATTTTAGAATTGAGTGCTGTAATCTCCTTTCCATCTACTGTAAAATGGTTGAAAGTGATTTTTGGAGCAGTGGTAATGTTGTCCTCAAAATGAAGAGGGAATTGATAAAAACCATCGTATGACCCCAGAATGATATTATTATTATTTAAAATAGAGGCCCCTTGATGGGATTCAAATTTCTGGAGTGGTTCGTGAATATCTGCGATTTTCCCTTTGTTGTAATGGAAAGTGAACAGCCCATTGTCACCAATAATCACATATTTATTCAGGTCCGTTTTTAAGATCTGTTTGATGCGTCTTGGTAATAAATTCTTTTGGTTGTCTTGGATGGGAGAAATGCTTTTTTTGATCACATCAAAAATCAGTACTCCTTTAGATTCTGTCCCCAACATAAAATTTTTCTCGTCAATCGGCATAATCGCACTGACAGATAGGTCTGAGGATTTTATAATCAGTTTTGGTTGCTCTTGATCTATTTCATGAATACCATCATGGTTGGCAGCATACATTTTCCCTTGCTGAGGACTGTAATAAATATAGGAGGTACTGCTTAGTGGATATTTACTAAACAATTGATCATTGATATTCATTTCAAAAACAGTCCCTTTTACCAATCTAAACCACAATTTGTCTCCGTAGAGCTCTAGTTGAAGAATAAATTTACAATTGTAGTATTGGTCTTCCACTTGGAAGTTCTTGATGGATTTTAGCACTTTAAAGTTTTTTCCATCCAAGTAAAATAAACCAAAACCATAGCTTGAAACCCAGAAATTGTGATGCCTGTCTTCTACAATATTATTGATGACAAAACTCTCATTGCGATCAAATTTTTGAATAAAATGATTGGGTCTTAAGTACCTTTTTTTGCCATTTTTATCTTTGATGACCATCCCTTTATTCGTTCCCAATAGAATTCTTTTCTTAGAATCTTTAAAAGAACTGTAGCCATGATCTGCAATCATGTTGGGATCAGGGTCGGTATTGATTTTTCTTAAATAAGGTTTGTGAGGGTTGTGCAGGAAAAGTCCTTTTCCGTAAGTAGCAATCCATAAACGTTGGTGCTGATCCACCGTCAAGCTGTTAATCGGTAATCCATTAATGCCTTTCAAATTGGTGCCGCTGACTTCATGGCCGTCATGATCAAAAACCATAATGCCATGTCCATCTGTCCCTGCAATAATTTTATTTTTGTAAGTACTGAATTTACTGATTTTATAATCTACATTTTTCTTGATATGCTGAATTTTATTGTCTTTGATCAAGTAAATACCTCTATTGTAAGTACCTACCCAAACGGCATTGTCAGAACTTTTATAAAGGCTTGTGATACCAGCTCCTTTTAAATTAATGCCATAGAGTTGGAATTCTTTGATTTCTCCTTTTTTGATGATTTGAAGACCATTAGGGCTAGCAATCAAAAGTCCTTGTGCACCATAAGGTGTGGTGGCTGTAATTCTTTTTTTGATAAATATCTTTTTGAAGTCATCTTTTTTAGGGTCCCATCGAACGAGCATTTTCCAAGAAAGAAAATAATAAAACCCATTATGTTCAGTGATGGAGGTAAAAGCTCTTTTGTTATTAATGCCTTGAATTTCAAAAGGTTCAAAAGCGTCAACTGTAGGGTTGTAGGTGTAGAGTCCAAATTGACAATAGACCCATAATTTTTTAAGTTGATCGATGTAAAGTCCTGAGTTGTTTTTGTAGAAAATGATATCTTCACCTGCAGGATTTTTTATTGTATAATTTTTAAAGTTCCTCCCATCAAAGCGTTGAATACCATTGGGTGATATGATCCATGTGAAGTCATCCTCATCATTGGCAATATCATAGACAATATGACTACTTAATCCATCTTGAACATTATAGTTGTCAAAAAGTAAGTTTTCATCCCATTGTGCCAATGCAATAAAAGAATTGATAAAAAGGATAAAAGAAATAAGTAATGTTCTCTTCAAATTCATACTCGAAATGATGTAAAAATTAATGGAGTAGGTGATTGATAGTCGTTAAATCAATAAGTATTCAATCTTTGTTAGTAAAGTTAGTATTTAAGTAAAAGGAATCAACGAATCGGTTGATTTAATTGCGACTAACACTATTTTCTATAGTGTTAAGCGATAGTGATACTTTATATCGATTAAGTACATTGTAAACTAAATTTTCATCAACACTTACTCGACCTTTCTGCAAGCATTGATAGGATCTACTTTCAATCTTCTTTCCTCTTCTTTTTTGTCTTGAAACAAAAAGAAGCAAAAAATTCAAGGCTTAGAAGTCAAAAGCTAAATTCCATTCCTCTCGCCTAAATGATTTTAAACTCGCTGCGCTCAAACAAGAAAATCATTTTTAACGGCTCACTTCATGAAATTCTTAACGCTTTTCCCTTCAAGGCCGAAGGAAGTACTACCTTACGAATTGAGTAGAAAGATCACTGGCGCGAATGTTAAGCGATAGCGTCATTCGTGTCCTTCAGATCATTAGAAATCTCCTGATTTCTAAATACCATAAATTTTCGAAAACTTAGTTTACTAAGTACTAGAAAAGATAAGGGAAGGAGGAAGAGGTAGGATGGTCCAATGATCATTAAACTATTTTTCTTCCCTCTTCCCTCTTAACTCTTTATTCTACCACTGCATCATACTTTGTATAAGCCATAACCACAATATTGTTGAAACCGAAGGTATGACCTGTTTTAAAGCTGTCAGGGATTTCAGTCATATCCTTGTAGGCTAACCAAGCAATATTTACTCTGTTATTAACAAGGTATTTTGCATCTATCTCTAAGACACCTGATGACACATACGGCCCATTATCGATGTCAGTTCCTACTCTCGAGATGTTGGCATTCGCGTCTTTTTCCCAAGTGAAATCATGAATAGCATCACTGCCATTGTAATCTGCATTATAGTTGACCGTGAAATAGTCTTCAGTGTATTCATCTGTATCTTTTAAGTCTTTATTGACACCGTTGTCAAAAGAAACAGTGGCCCTGCGGATATTGTCTACAGCATAACTTACAGCGATATAAGACCATCTTGTATAGTCACCTGACCAAATATTGGCTTGTGCTCTACAATACGACCTTGAAGCTGTTGTGTTCCAGCTTGCACCGCTTCTCTCATCATCATTGAGCACTACTTGTTGACGGATATAATCTGTTTTCAATACATCACTTGTCATATCATCTTCCAAAAGAATTTGTGCTTTTGTTTCGATAACAATTTGTGTGAGTGCTGTTAGAGGAGTATCTCCGTGACTTGGTGTATTGACATTAATATCAATACTGTAAGTTGCATCCGTAAAGTTTTGCTCTTCAGCGATTGTAATTGAACCCGTTTCCGGATCGAAAGTCATGCCTTCAGGTAATGCCGTTGTAAGGGTAACGACAGCATTTCTTGGAAGTGAATACAATTCAGGAGTGAAGGTATAGCCAGTCCAAGGTGAAAGCGTTACTTTATTTTCAACATAAGAGATTTCAGGGCTAATCTGTGTGACAATCTCAATAGTAACCGCTTCCTCGAAAGTGAAAGTCTGACCGTCTAACGTAGCGATGACATCTACATTATAAACTCCCACCGCATTATTGTGATTTTCAGGTAAAGTAATGACTGCATTTTCATCAATTGCAAGATTACTTAGTGTAAGACCATCTTGTACTTGTACTTCATAAGTAGCACCGTCTAAGAATTCTCTCACTGCTGGCGTAGCTTGAATGCTGTAATCGCCTTGAATTTTAAAGAAGTTAGGTTGATATACTAATTCAGGAGCACCGTAGATTTTTACTTTAGCAACTTCACTCAACGTAGTTTCACCACCTTCTGTCAATACTTTTACAGCAACATCATATTCGCCAGCTTCCATAAAGTCAACTTTAGAGATATGTCCTGTAGCTTCATCAATTGAAAGACCTTTAGCAGAATTGACCAATTCATAAGAGATCGCAGCATTTCCTTCCCCAAAGAAAACACTGTCTAAATGAAGTACTTCACCTTCAAAATATCTTTCATAAGAAGGTGCAGGCGATGAATAAAACACTTCGCCCGTCACTGGAGTGATACCCATTGACCAAGCTTTTTCGTGTACTGTTTTTCCACTTACTGTAAAAGTGGCAATGTTGGCGTGGTACGTTGCTTCTTGATCTAAAAGTGAAGCATCTCTTACACTGATTACCCCTGTTTTTTTGTCAATAAATACATTACTGATTTGTGAGCTGTCACCTTTGTCATTAAAAAACTCTTCAATGGCAAAAGAAACACCATACTTATTTTCAAAGATGGGCTCAGGAGAAATCATGTCTTCTAAGGGATAGAAAACACTGGCTTCATAGTGAACAGAATCTAGGTATTCGGTCTCTATGGTTCTAAGAGGATCTTGTTTTTCACAACCTATGATTACGAAAAACAGGCTTATGAATGTAAAATATATAAGTTGTTTCATTTCAATAATATTTTAAAGCTGTTGTCCATTTTAAATGGGTAAACTAGCTTAGTTCGTGAGATCAGTGAGCTTTACTTTGATATTGTTTTGGCTTTCTTCTGCTTGGAATAAGTTAGAATAGGTTTTGCCATTTTGAGTGATCGTCACCTTGTAAGTGCCTTTAAAGCCCCTGAAAGCTACTTTTCCATTTTTATCAGCATTGGCTTCTAAAGAAGTTGACCATTCTTCAAGTTTTTTAGCCCATACTTTAGCTTCCACTCTTGGGTGGGCATTCAGGTCAAAAAATGCTTTTCGGTCTTCACCAAAAGGAGTCCAGACATAAAAACCTTCCACTTGAGGGTGAGAGAAGTAAACGGTCATTGCTTCCTCGGTGATTTGAGCTCTGTCTGCTTCTGTAAATTTCTGATAAGGAGAATCTACAATTTCAAACTCAGTACCCAACATCGGCAAACCGAAAGAAGCGAACTTTTCTAGTCTAGCATATAAATCTTCCGGTTTGATGTGTTGCTTCATTCTTGATTGAAAACCCAAAGCTTCTAAAGGAGCGTTGGCAGCCAATATATCTTCAATCACTTTGTAATGGAATTGAATGTTTTTATCCGCTACTTTATAAGGTGCTGAAATAACTTTATTTTCATTCAAATAGAATTTCACCTGCTTGTTTTTTCTCACTTTGTCGGCATATTCAAACCAGTAAGCCCATGAGTTTTGCTTTGTCAAATCTTGTACGACATGACATTCTCTTGGTTCATTCAAAACATCCCATTCCACCACATCGTATTCTGATAAACCATATTTCACATAGTTTTCTAATTGATGAATTAATTCTGCAGTATCCGTTGCATTGACGTATTGTTGAATTTCTTTCGGCATGTTTTTCGTTTTTTCCCACACCAATGCATGACCTCTTAGTGGAATATTATTTTCTTTTAAGAAAGGCGTGATTTGTTGATGACGCTTATCGTAAAGTCTTTTATGCTTGATTTTGAAAGCGTTTTCATACCCTGCATTTTCGAATAAAGTAAGGAAGGCTTTTTGGTATATTTCTTTTTTCTCTGAAGTGAATAAATTTGTATTGATCACTCCCCCAAAGCGGAATTGATGCCTTACTTGTTCAATCTTCACTTTCCCATTAAAAGGTTTTCCTTTCTTATCTAAAACGGTCAGTTTCACATCTCCTTTTCGGTGCTTTTCAATTCTTGCTTCCGCAGCTGTTTTCCAATCAGACTTTGTACCATTTATAGCACCAAAGCTATGCGATTGATAGGTTCTGTCATTTTGGAAGAATTCCATAAACAAAGCTCTCATTTCATTAAGCTGCTTTTGATAAGCTTTGTCTTTTGCAAGATTTCTCGTCTCTAAAGGATCCGCTTTGTAATCATACAATTCCTCTGCTTTGAGTGTACATCCTTCTAGTGTTTTCTTTAATCTTGGAGTGCCATCATACCAAGCTGTATATCTGATGTTTCCTGATTTTAAAGAGTACCCGTTGATCTTTCCTCTTGCAATTTGAGTCATCGCATATTTTTTGATTGTCTTCTTACTTCCGTCTAGAAGAGGTCTTAAACTTTTACCGGACAAACCTTCAGTTGGGACAGGAAGTCCAGCCATATCTGCCAAAGTAGGGTAGATGTCTACAAACTCAGTGACACTGCTTACTCGCTTCACTGTTTTTTGAGAAGGGTCTACAATGATCATCGGTGAACGAGTGGCTTGCTCAAAGTTAGAGTGCTTGTTCCATAACAAGTGGTCCCCCAAGTGCCAACCGTGATCACCCCAAAGGATGATGATCGTATTTTTGTCCAGTTTATTTTCTTCTAATTGAGTGATCAATCGACCTACCAAAGCATCTACATAAGAGGTAGCGGCATAGTAACCGTGAATCAATTGACGCTGTCCTTTTTCTGAAATTTTGACTACCCCATCTGCCTCACTGATATCTAAACCTTCCGTTTTATACCCTTGCAGTTCGCTTGAATTATGATACGCTTTCTCATAACCACCTTCCACTTTTTGTTGGAATTTGGCTAAAGGGACTTCATTTTCATTATACAAATCCCAGTATTTTGTAGGAGCTGCAAAAGGTAAGTGAGGGCGTTTGTATCCTATCGCTAAAAAGAAAGGTTGATCTTGCTTGGCCAATGCTTTGATGTACGCTTCCCCTTGTTTTGTGATGGCTCCATCGATATAAGCATCATCAGAAACATCTGCTTTTTCGAAAGCAGGTTTGAAACGCTGTTGTACCCATTTATTGATTTTTTTCTTTTCAATACCTTTTGCCTCCGCTTCTTTTCTTAGTGCTCTTACCTTTTTTACATTTTCAGGATTTTGATAATAAGAAAGGGCAGGGGCTTGCTTTCCTTCAGGGTATCTTAATTGATTTGGAAGCGTGTATTCTGTCCAAGACTGTTGATCTTGTTGCTTATCTACACTTCTTGGATCATAGATTTTACCCACACCATAGGTCAAATAACCGTTGTTTTTGAAGTATTGCGGTAATGTCACCACATCGGGACGCTGCTTTCTAATTTTTGTTTTCAGGTCCCAAACCTTTACGATATCTGGTCTTAAACCGGTCAATAAACTAGCTCTTGAAGGACCACAAACGGCTTGCTGACAGTGGTTGTTTAAAAATACCGTTCCTTTATCCGCCAATCGATCCATATTGGGTGTTTTGGCGTAGTTATCCCCAAAGGCACCAATAGTGGGTTTCAAATCATCGATAGCGATAAAAAGAACATTTTTTTTGTCCTGACTGTACCCCGTGGAGAGTACAGTCAGAAGAAGTATGTTTAAAAGAATCTTTTTCATGTTAATTGTGGCTTAATAGCCAGGGTTTTGGTCGTCAGCATTAATTTTTAAATTGGTGTTGATTTCTGCCATTGGAATGGGAAGCAACATCGCCTTTTCAGGGTTTTCATACAGAAGGTCAAATTCCTGAAAACCGTCTTCCGCAATTCTGTTGTTGTGTACATCAATCACCTCCGTTTTGAAGTAGTCCAAACCTCTTCGTCTGTTTCTATACCAAGCACCACCTTCACCTAATAGTTCATATTGATACTCTCTCATGATTCTGCTTCTGAATTCATCTTGTGATAATCCGCTCCAATTTTCAGGAGCAACGCCATCACCGCCCGCAGAGTTTCTTGCTCTAGTGATCACTTCATTGACATAAATTTCAGCAGCAGCAGGACCATCAACTTCATTGGTGATTTCAGCCAGCATCAATAACAATTCAGCATAACGCATCACTACAAAGTTAGCATCTGAATAAGGCGTAGGTGTTTGAGGATCTGTAATCCAATGTTTGGCTACGAATGGGAATGCCTTACTTTTAGAAGTACGGTCTACCATAGGGTAAATTTTCTGTTCACCTGCTTCGCTACCATCTGCATTGTATTTGGTGTAATTGTACATGATAGTGGCTTCAAAACGAGGATCATTCGGGTATTGATTTTGATGATAGTCAATCAATTCTGGATTTAACAGAATTCTACCCCACGATTGCCCAATGAATGCATTACTCGGCGTATGTAAGCGGATGACATTTCCACTATTGGCTTGATTGTATTGAATCTCAAAAATAGCTTCCGAATTGTTATTTCTACTGCCAGATTCCCACAAAGAATTAAAATCACTCACCAACGTATATTTCCCATATACTTTCAATGCTTCATCCTTTGCCATTGTCCAATAGGGTGAACCACTGGTTTCATTACCTGCCAGCGTCATGTACACTTGAGCTAACAGCATGTTTGCCGCTTCTTTGGCAGGTCTGCCGATGGTTTGCACACCGTTTTCATACAGGTGCTCTTCCGCAATTTTCAAGTCTTCAATAATTACATTGTAAATACTGTCAGTTGCCACTCTTGGTGCATGCAATGTCTCACTGTCTACACCTTGAAGTCTCAATGGTACATCACCGTAAAGTCTTACCAAATTGAAATACACTAATGCTCTTAAAAAGTGGGTTTGCCCCAATTCATTCAATACTGCCTCAGAAGGTTCCGGCTGAAACTCTTTGATGCCTTGAATGGTTGAATTGGCTCTATTGATAGAGGTGTACGAAGCCTTCCAAACGTTTTCTACAAAAGTAAGATTTGGAAGCGGGTTGAGTGAGGCAATACCGTTCTGATCTTGATTTCTGCTGGACTGAAACATACCGGAGTGGAAGTTGGTCAACTGTATTAAATCAGAACTGTAATAAGTAAAACCGGCAAGAGAAGAGTAGATACCATTCACTGCTGTTTTTACGCCTTCATCTGTGATAAAAAGGTTTTCATCACTCAAAAAAGGAGGGTCTTCTTTATAGCAACTTGAGGTTGTAATAAGTAAGGAGGCCAAGAATAGGATTAATCTATTTTTCATAAGAATTGATTTAGAAAGTGACATTAAGACCTAATGAAAATGATCTGGCGTTAGGGAATGAATTCCAGTCAACGCCCATGATGCTACCATCGCTTAAGAATGTTGTCAATTCAGGGTCATAACCAGAGTAGTTGGTCAGCGTAAATAAGTTTCTTCCCGCAAAGAAGACATTCATACGCTCAATAGTTCTTGAGTTGAGTGGAATATCATACCCGATAGTAAGGTTCGCTAATCTAACGTAGCTTCCATCTTCCACAATTCGGTCTGTAAATACCGTAGGGTCATTGTGCCCTAACCTTGGCGATGTGGCGTTGGTGTCGCCTGGTCTCCATGCATTATAAAACGCTTCAGGTCTTACATTTTTGTTGGTTTGATAGGCGTCTGTTTCAATCAGAAGGTTACCATTGACAATGTCATTTCCGTAGGCACCTGTAAACAGAGCACTCACCGTGAAGTTTTTGTAAGTGATTTTTGTATTGAAACCAAAAGTAAAGGTAGGGTTAGGATCACCAATAACAGTCATGTCGTTAGTGTCAATATTTCCGTCTCCATTTTGATCAATAAAGGCGATATCACCAGCTTCGGGTGTATTACCATTGACGGTAGGTCCATTGGCTGCAGCTTCTTCCGTTTGGTAAATACCATTGGTTTTATAGCCCCAGAATACACCAACCGGTTGCCCTTGCATAAAGATGTTTGCAGGTTGCTTGAAGTAGGTTCCTGATGAAATGTTATTGCCCAAGTAATACGAAGCCATTTGTTCTTGACCATTGATATAAACAGGTGCTTCAGGGATGCCTAGCTCTAAAACTTTTGTTCTCACGAAGGAAATATTACCACCTACAGTGATTGTCCAGTCTTTCTTGGCATAAGCCACAGTTTCCAACATCAAATCAATCCCTTTATTTTCAATCGAACCTCTGTTGGTCAAATAAGCTGTAAAACCTGTTGAAGGTGGAATCTGCACTTGTTGTAATAAATCATCTGTTGTTTTGTAATACGCATCAATTGATCCATAGATTTTTCCACCTAAGAAACCAAAGTCTAAACCGACGTTGGATTGTTGTGTTGTTTCCCATCTCAATTCAGGGTTGGCAATGTTGTTTGGTCCAGCACCAATAAGGATATTATTGTTGTAATCGGTATAATAAACAATACCGTAATTGTTGAAAGTTTGATAAGGAGTGATTCCCTGATTACCTGTTAAGCCCCAAGAACCTCTTAATTTAAGATTAGAAACAATGTCACTTGATTTCAAGAAGCTCTCTTCTGAAATATGCCATGCAGCGGCAGCAGAAGGGAAGTAACCAAATTGATTTTTTTCCTTGAATTTTGAAGAACCATCGGCTCTCATCGTAGCAGTCAGCGTATATTTATTATCATACGTATACGTGAATCTTCCCAAACCTGAAAGCAATTGTTCAGTGCTCGTCAACTCAGTATAAGGTCTTACGATGGTCTGTCCTAAGTGAGGAGCTCTTGCCTTTAGGGAATGAACAGGGAAATTTTCTGATTCTGAATTACTTTGCGTACTTGATATTCCATCTACAACGAAGCCAATTACGGCATCAATTCTATGTTTCTTATTGAATTTTTGATTGAACATCAATAGATTATCAATCGTATAAGAGTAACGGTTTAAGCCAGAAATACCTAATGCTCCGTTGGTTTGACTACCTTTCTGCGTATTTTTTCCATACCAGATCGAACGGTCTTTACTTCTATAATTCGTACCAGCTCTGACTTGGTATTTGAAGTGCTTGCTAAATGAATAGGTAGCGTTTAAAGACGCAAATAATTTTAATTCATTTGTAAGGTCTTCATAGTCTTGAATAAATGAAAGTGGACTTGATAAACCGATGTCAGAGATTGAAGCATCATTTTCATAAATCGGTTGAAAGTTGACCGCTGACTTTGAGAAAGAACGACTACTACCACCTTTTGAGCCACTTTGAGCAAACTGTCCTTGTGAATAGAAAGCAGACATTCTAGCATCCACTTTTAATTTATCTGTAAGGTTACTTTGAAGGTTCATTCTTAGGTCACCACTTTTCATATTGGAGTTTTCCACAATTCCGTTCAAGTCATTAAACCCGCCAGAGATGTAGTATTTCGTTTTGTCAGTACCACCCGAAGCCGAAATTTGCCCCATTGTACTTACACCAGGCTGATAGATTTCATCTTGCCAATTGACTTGTGTGAGGGGAGTAGGAATTATATTTCCATTTTCGAGAGCATAAATGTTACCTCCTTCCAAATGATATTTTGGTTGGAGCCCTTTTAGAATCGCAACTTCATTGGTCATTTGTGCATAAGCGGGCGCATCGAGTAATTGAATCTTTTTGGAGATGGTAGAAACTTCAGAACTGACAAATGCATTGATTTTGGCAGCTCCTTTACTTCCCTTTTTGGTTGTAATTAATACGACGCCGTTAGCACCTCTTGAACCATAAATAGCCGTTGCCGATGCATCTTTCAACACTTCAATCGATTCAATATCTCTAGGATTGATGCCCGCCAAACCGTTTTGCACGCCTTGATCCTCATTACCATCCTGAAAAGCATTATTAGTATCTTCACCAGCAGAACTGATCACAATACCATCTACAATGTAAAGGGGTTCGTTGTTACCACGAAGTGAATTCACCCCTCTAATTTTCACACTGATTCCACCACCAGGTTGACCAATGTTGTTTGTTACCTGCACGCCTGCCATTCTACCTTGAAGCAAACCGTCCACACTTTGATACTGTCTTACCACATCATCAGATTCCTTCAATTGGGATACAGCACCTGTAAGGTCACTGGCATTTTGACTACCATAACCTACTACCACGATTTCATCGAGTAATTCTAAATCTTCTTTAAGTGTCACATCGAGATTGTGGAGAGAGGTATCAAATGGGTTGACTTCAATTCTTTGCGTTTTCATTCCAATAAAAGAGAAAACCAATGTCGTTTCCTTTTCTAGTTGGAGTTTAAACTTGCCGTTAAAATCAGTTTTTGCTCCTTTTCTTGTTTCTCTATCATATACATTCACTCCGGGTAAAGAAATACCATTTTCATCTTTTACTATACCTTCTACTGTATAGTTTTCTTGATTTTGTGCAAAAGATAAGTTGATAGTATAAAGAAACAAAATCAGAGTTGAGAGTATAAATTTATACTGCTTCATATTCGTATTTGTTTTACAGTAGACCTTTAAGAAAAGTACTACTGAGAGTATCTTTAGTTATTAAAAAAATAGTTATCAGATCGTGCTGATAAAATGTAGTATAGTATGAGTTTAGCGTTTGAACTCATCCATCATAAGCGATCATTTCATTCCATTTCGTAGTATCTTTTCATTCCAAAATTACTGTTTTTTAATTAAACTTTATTAATCCATTGTGTTAATGTTCTACTGCAATGATATAAAGTGTACTTCAAACGCTAGTATGATGAATAGTTCCCGGAGGTTTGAAAATAGTTCAATGTTGTAAAATCGACTTAAAACCATCTAAATCAGTGTTTATTGTTATTTGTGTGCATTTCTTAAACCTATCTCATAGAACTTTTTTCGGAGTATTAAGAATTATTTCTGAACCTCCTTATAAAGAATAATCAAGAGCTTTGTGAACATGAATTATTATTTTTTTGGTGAGACTATGAGAAGATTAATGAGTGGTATCATCATTCTAGCAATGGCATATGGCATGATGTCGTGTGAGACAAGAGCTAGCAATGATCAACCAATTTACAAAAACAGTGAAGCAACTGTTGAAGATAGGATAGCAGACTTGATGTCTAAAATGACATTAGAAGAAAAAGTGGCTCAGATGGCACAATATGTTGGTTTAGAACATATGAAAAAGGCAGAGGAAGACCTGTCGCCAGAAGAGTTACATAATAATGATGCATTAGGCTTTTATCCTGGTTTACATTCTTCAGATATTGCAAAAATGACGGAGGAAGGTAAAATAGGTTCTTTTTTACATGTTATCTCTGCAAAGGAGGCCAATCACCTTCAATCTTTAGCGATGAAATCTCGTTTGAAAATTCCTTTATTAATAGGAATTGATGCGATTCATGGTAATGGCTTAAATTATGGAGCAACGATTTATCCCACGCCAATCGGTTTGGCTAGTACATTTGATGAGGAATTATCGTACAGAGTAGGGAAAGAAACGGCAAAAGAAATGAGAGCAACGGGTTCTCATTGGGCATTTACACCGAATATTGACATTGCAAGAGACGCTCGTTGGGGACGTGTAGGTGAAACATTTGGCGAAGACCCTTATTTAGTAGGAAATATGGGTGTGGAGATGATCAAAGGTTTCCAGCAAGGTGACTTTACAGGAAATGAAAAAGTAATTGCTTGTGCAAAACACCTTATTGGTGGTGGTGAGCCATTGAATGGTACCAACGCTTCTCCATTGGACCTTTCAATGCGATCTATCCGTGAAGTGCATTTACCTCCTTACAGAAGAGCAGTACAAGAAGCAAATGTGTTTTCTATTATGACAGCACATAACGAAGTGAATGGCATTCCTTGTCACTCTAGTAAAGAGTTTATGACAGACATTGTAAGAAAGGAATATGGGTTTGAAGGTTTTTATGTATCGGATTGGATGGACATTGAACGTATTCATACTTTACATGGTCAAGCAGAAAGTTTAGATGACGCTTTCCGTATGTCAGTGAATAATGGTATGGACATGCACATGCACGGTCCTAAGTTTACAGAATCAATTGTTGAAGCTGTAAAAAAAGGAATTGTACCTGAAGAAAGAGTAAATGAGGCTTGTGCAATGATTTTAGAAGTAAAATTCCGTTTAGGACTTTTTGAAAATCCTTATGTATTAGAAGAGAAGGCAGAAGAGGTAGTTTTCAATCAAGAACACCAAGCAACAGCTTTAGAGATTGCAAGAAAGTCGATTGTATTGTTAAAGAACGATGGTATTTTACCTTTAGCTAAAGAAAAATACAAAAAAGTATTTATCACTGGACCAAACGCCAATAATGAAACGATTTTGGGTGACTGGCACTGGTATCAACCAGAAGAAAGAATCATTACGGTAAAAGAAGGCTTGGAAGCAGTAGCAAAAGACAAAGGTTTTGAGTTGGATTATTATAACAGTGGTGAAATCATTGGTAAAACAACAGATAAAGCCATCGCGACAGCGGCCTCAAAAGCTTCTAAGGCAGATATTGCAATCGTAGTGGTAGGTGAGAACTCGTTACGTTATGATTGGAAAAACAAGACTTGTGGTGAAAATACAGATAGAGCACATATCAACCTTCCAGGTCGTCAATTGGAATTGATCAAAGCGATCCAAAAAACGGGAACGCCAGTAGTAGCAGTATTAGTGAACGGTAGACCGATTGGTGAAGAGTGGTTAGAAGATAACATGAGTGCAGTGTTAGAAGCATGGGAGCCAGGTAGTTTTGGTGGTCAGGCCATTACTGAAATCTTATTCGGTGATGTGAATCCAACGGCAAAATTACCCATCACGGTACCTCGTACAGTGGGGCAAGTGAAATTATATTATAATCACAAGCCTTCGCATTACTTCCATAAGTATAAGTTTACGAACAAAGATCCATTATATGCGTTTGGTTTTGGTTTGTCTTATACTCAATATGAAATTGGAAATGTAGCTGTAGATAAACCAATTATCAAAGGAAAAGATACTTTTACAGTGAGTTGTAGTGTGAGAAATATTGGAAAAGAGGAAGGAGAAGAGACGGTACAAGTCTATATCAGAGATGATTATTCATCAGTGACTCGTCCAGTGAAAGAATTAAAAGCCTACAAAAAAGTAGCTTTAAAAGCAGGAGAATCAAAATTGATTACATTTGAATTATCAACGCAAGATTTGGCTTTCTTTGATCAAAATATGGATTGGGGTGTAGAAAAAGGAGCGTTCACAATTATGGTAGGTAACTCTTCAAGAGATAAAGACCTTAAGAAAGTGAAGCTAGAAGTAAGTGAAACGAAGAAGTTGAACTTAAACGATTACAAACCCAACTATCCTTCAATGTAGGGAATGAAAAATTTAGAATGAAGGTGATCCTTGTCGAGGTTCACATGCCTTACTAAGGATTGCCTTTGCACTAAATTCATGACTTAATCTCTCCTTATTTTTTTATCTTTACTACATATCACAACATTTTACTTTGTATGACAATGAAACGAATATTATTACTACTAATCAGCTTCTTTATTTCTTTTTCAATTCAAGCTCAAAAAGCAAGTCCTGATGAAAAAGTGACTTATAGAGATTTGGACTCTTTGCAATTGGAGCTTCATATTTTTAAACCTGAAAAAATGGCATCATCGAAAGGTGCAGTGGTTTTGATTCATGGTGGAGGTTGGAATAGTGGTAGTCCTTCCGCTTTCTATTCGCAAGCAAGACACTTGGCAGATAGAGGGTTAGTTGTATTTTGTCCAGAATACAGAGTAAGAAAAAGAAATAACACAACTATTTTTGAAGCCGTAGAAGACGTACAAATTGCAATGCGTTATGTGAGAAAACATGCTAAAAAATATGGAGCAAATCCGAACAAAATAGTAGTAGGTGGTGGTTCTGCAGGTGGGCAACTCGCTTTAAGTTTAGCTTTTATTGAACCATTAACTGATGGAATCAAAGCAAAAGATTACAAGCCTAATTTGTTGATTTTATTTAATCCGGTAATGGGAATGAGTAAAGAAGGATATGCACATCGGTTAGTGGCAAAAGAATTAGAGGAGAAAGGAAGAACTTGGCAATCGTTTAGCCCTCGTCAGAATATTCATAAAAGTTTTCCAGATATGTTGGTGATGTTGGGAGATAGAGATAAAGTCATTCCATTGCCATTAGCCAAAGACGTGCAATCAAAATGCGAAGCACTCGGCGTAAAATGTGAGATGAAAGTCTATGAAGGTGCTGAACACTCGTTTTTTAATGAAGGCTATTGGAGAAAAAAAGGATATGAAAAAGGTACAATCAATAGATGGTACTATGAAACAATGCAGGAAATGGATGATTTCTTGGTGACTGAAGGTTATTTAGAAGGAAGTTTTGAATTTAGCATTCCAGAAAAAGCCATTTATCCAGTACGATTGAAATAGGTTTAGTACAAGTGTTTTGAACACCATAGTTAAAACTATAGGTAGGTATTAATTTGAAACACGGGTAGACACGTAGGTCTACCCCTACATAAAAACAAACGAAATGAAAAATATATACAACATCATTTTTCTTTTACTGTTCAGTAATGTGCTTTGGGCACAAGAGAAGAAAAATGTCTTGATTTTTTTAGTAGATGATCTGGGGTATTTCGATATTTCGCATCATGATGCAGATTTTTATGAAACCCCTAACATTGATCAGTTAGCTCAAGAAGGAGTTGATTTTACCAATGCATACGTGGCACACCCAAGGTGTTTGCCTTCAAGATATGCTTTGCAAACAGGACGTTATCCAGCAAGAGCGGGCATTCCTGCCAAAAATGAAAATACGATCAAGGGCAAGAAGTTTTATGACAATGAAAAAACAATCGGTCAGGCTTTTAAAGACCAAGGATATCATACGTATTTTGCTGGAAAATGGCATTTGGGTCATGAAGAAGATGAATGGCCTCACAATAAAGGATATGATATTAATGTAGCAGGATGCGCTGCGGGAGCACCTCAATCGTATTTTTACCCTTACAACGTTCCGAAAAATCCAAAGAAAATTGGTAAAGGGCATGGTAAAATTATTGGATTGGATGAAGGTGAAGAAGGGGAATATTTGACAGACCGTTTGACGGATGAGACGATCAAATTCTTAAATGCAGATCATGATGGAAAACCTTTCTTTGCGGTATTGAGCCACTATGGGGTACACACTCCTTTTCAGGCAAAAAAGAAAGACATCAAAAAGTACAAAACGAAGTTAGAAGGAATGACCTTTGAAGGGCCTGAATACACCAAGCAGGATGGTATGATGAAAATGCATCAAAACAACCCTGTTTATGGTGCAATGGTAGCTTCAGTAGATGAAAGTTTGGGTAGAATTGTAAAGGCTTTGAAAGAAAAAGGCTTATATAAAAATACAATTATTGTCTTTACTTCAGATCACGGAGGATTGTCCAACAGAGGTTTGAATAGCAACAGAGATCTAGCCACTTCCAACCTTCCATTAAGAGCAGGAAAAGGGCATACTTATGAAGGTGGAACCAAAGTACCGTTGATTTTTGGTGGAGCGAAGATTTCTAAGCATGGTGTTGTCGATCAAGTGACAACCAACACTGATTTATACCCTACATTGCTGGACCTTTGTGGGTTAAACCTTTATCCTACAGAGCATTTAGATGGAATTAGTATTAAGGAAAACATCAAAAAAGGTAAGACAAAAGACAGAACAATATTCTGGCATTCGCCGAAGGCAAGACCCAACTCAACCGGAGATATACATGTGACGGTAGCAAGAGATGGCGACTTCAAAATGATGTACTTTTACAAAGAAGAACGCTATGAGTTGTATAACTTGAAGACGGACCCTTACGAAACCAAAAATATCTACAATGCCAACGATCCAAAGTCAAAACAAATGGCTCAAATGATCACTTCTTGGATTGCAGAAACAAAAGCTTCTATCTAAAATGAAACGAATACTCTTATATATTTTAGCGGGGATGCTTTGTGTCCCTGCTATGACACTCGCTCAAGATCAACCGAATATCTTATTGATTACAATTGATGATTTAAGACCCGAATTAGGTTGTTATGGAAATGAGGTAATCAAAACGCCTAATATCGATCAGCTCAGTGAGCATTCCACTACGTTTAACAATGCATTTTGTCAAGTTCCCGTTTGTGGAGCCTCAAGAGCTTCTATGCATACTGGCGTACGTCCCACTTTGAAAAGATTTGTAGATGCGGGAGCAAAAATCGATAAGGAAATGCCTGGAGCAGTGACAATTGGTCAGCATTTCAAAGAAAATGGCTATTATACCTATTCGATTGGTAAAGTAATTCATGGTAAAAAAGACACCTCAGAGAGAACTTGGTCGGAGTTAGTGGTTGCAGAAGATATGTTTGAATACCACGCCGATGAGTTGGTGAAGGAAAGTGAAAACCCTATTCCTCCTTATAAACGTCCTCAACCTTACGAAAAAGTAAAGGATAGCAAGGATACAGACTTTTTGGATGGCAGAACGGTCGCAAAAGCGAAAAAGAAAATGAAAGAGATGAACCAAAAAGATCAACCTTTCTTTATGGCAGTAGGCTTGGCAAGACCGCACCTTCCATTTGTAGCACCGGAGCGTTTTTGGAATTTGTACAATGAAAATGACATTCCTGCACCCGATAATAACTTCCTTCCTGAAGGAATTCCTAACGTAGCAAAGACCTCTTGGGGAGAGTTGAGAGCATATAATGGTGTGCCTAAGAAAGGTGATGTGGATGAGCAATTAGCCAAAACGTTGAAACACGGTTATTATGCTTCAGTAAGTTTTGCGGATTATTTGGTCGGTGATTTAATTGATGAATTAAAAGCTCAAAAGCTGTATGATAATACGATTATTGTCATTTGGGGCGATCACGGTTGGCAATTAGGAGAACACACTTTTTGGTGTAAACATTCTAACTTTGATATTGCTTTGAGAGTTCCTTTGATGATCAAACCACCCAAAGGAAAGAAATTTAAGAAAGGATCTGCGGAAGGTTTTGCTGAAATTGTAGATATTTTCCCTACACTATGCGACCTTTCTGGTTTATCGCAACCTGCACAACTTCAAGGGAATTCGTTGGTTCCAGTACTTCAAGATCATCAAAAAGAGATCAAAGAATATGCATTAAGCCGTTGGAAATTGGGAGATACCATCCGTACCAAAGGTTTTAGGTATACATTATTCAAAAATAAAAAAGGTGTCGTCATTGCTGAAATGATGTATGACCTTACAAAAGATCCTGATGAAAATAAAAACATCGTCAATGATCCGAATTATAAAGAAGAAGTTGAAAAGCATAGAACATTGCTTGAGACAGCTTTGAAGAAAACAATATTATAGCGTGATGAATAAAGAGTGACGAGCTACTCTCGACGGCTTGTCACTCTTTACTTCAACAAAAATGGAGGTGTTCTTCATTAATAATAGAACTACATTTCTTATCAAGTTTCACCTAACGCAGATCAACTTCCATTAAAAAAACGTTCAATTCCTACAAAAATGACGTTTTGACTACTTAAATAACACAATTAGCGTAGGATAGAAACATTTTTGGAGGTGTAAGAACGGAAAATACCCCTTCAATAACGCTTCCCCGAACTACTTTTGACTATACCTTTTGGAGATGTAGCAAACACATTCTCCATGTACCGAGTGATAAATCCTCTTTAAGAAATAGGTACGAATTAATAACACAAATATCTAAATGGAATCTTGTAATTCTGTTTAATAACAAAGTATGAATTAATATGAAATTAACTTTTACAACTTTAGTTTTGTCGTGGCTACTGTGTCTCTCTGCTTTTGCCAATGACAACTTAATCACGAACCCAGGATTTGACGATGAGATCAAATCGAGTGATTGGACCCTTACCATGAAAAATGGTCTAACAGATCCTCCTTCCTTTGAGAGAGTAGAAATTGACGGCAACTTTTTCTTGAAAGTTGCTATTCCATCTACTGAAGAAAATTCGAAATTGAATAGAAGTAATATTCAGGTGAAAACTGGAGGGTACACTAACTTCAGTTCTCCTTTAATACAAGATACAGAATATATCTGTAGAGTAGATGCCTACGGTACAACAGGGCAGAATTTTCGTTTTGCGTTGAATTATAATGGACCGTCTCAGATTACAACGGAGGTATTTAACAATACTGAATCAGTTCAGACTTTTGAAACGACCATTACGGTTCCTGCTGGGGCAGAGAAGTGGTATTTGTTGATTCAAGTAGGAAAAAACGTTGGTGACTTCTATTTTGATAATGTCTATTTTGCTCCCAAAAACACAAAAACGGATGCGGAATCAGTACAAGAAGCCAAAGATGTTTTAGAATTGACTTTCAATAGTTTAGATCCACAAGACGGGAATGGTATCTTATATGATGTGACTTTGCCAACAGAAGGAGTAAACGGCACTACAGTTGCTTGGACTTCATCTGATGAAAATGTGATCAGTACTACTGGAGAAGTCAAAAGAGCCAATTCTTCTACTTCTGTAACATTGCAAGCAACGATTTCTTTAAATGATGAAACGTTGACAAAAGATTTTACAGTAAATGTATTGCCAATGGTGGATGATCAAGGTAACTTAATTATGATCAATGCTGATTTCGATTTAGGAGAGAATGCAGGTTGGGAAACGAACTATAATGCATCTCAAGCCATTGACTTCACATATCAGTCTGTAACACATAAAGAAAATGGAACATCAGCTGTAGCTTTTGATATTGTTAGTGGTGGTGTCTCTCTTCCTAACTTGGTGTTAAGAACATTCTTGTATCCTTTTAATGATTTTACAACGGAAGAAAAATATTATGAAGTGTCTTCCAATATCTATGGAGACGTGGAGAAAGTACGTTACCAGTTACAAGGTAAAAACGCTTCCAATAGTTTTGTGAATAAGAACAGTACAGAATACTTCATCACTGAAACTCCTACAGATTATTCAGCCATTTTGAAAATGGATGCCGGTATTGGTTCTTTCCGCTTCTTTGTTCAAGTGGGGAAAAACACTGGTAATGTTGTGGTAGATAATGCCATGGTAAAAGAAATTTCTAAAGAGGAAGCAGAAGCAAAATGGACAAAAGAGGCATTAGACATTACACTTGCAGAAGGTGATGATGTGAATAATGTAACCACAAACTTTACTTTGCCATTGACTGATGATACGTATGGCACAACAATCTCTTGGGCTTCAAGTAATACCAATGCGATTATCATTAATGGAGCGACTGCAGAAATTCAGGAAGTAACAGATGCAGAAGAAGTAACATTGACGGCTACAATCACACAAGGTGGCGCTTCTGTTACAAAAACATTTGACTTAAGGGTGATACCTTCGTTATCTGATTTAAAAAAAGCGGTAAATGCACTTGAAATCGTCTACACGGATTCGGAGACAGCTTCAACTATAAAAAACAATATTGAACTTCCTACAACATCATTATTTAAGTCTACTGTTACCTGGGCAACGACCGATGAAACAGTGATTGATACTGAAGGAAATGTATATAGAAAAGATACAGAGCAAAATATTACTTTAACGGCGACTGTTACAATAGATGGAAATGAAACACAAGACAAGACTTTTGAACTTACTGTTTTAGCCATCACTCCAGAAGAGAAAGTGCAAGCAGCCAAATCAGCTTTATTTGTGAAATACTTCTATTTGGACCCGTCTGATGGTAACGGAATCATGTTTGATATTGTGGAAATGCTAACGGAAGGAAAGCATGGTACAGTAATCTCTTGGGCTTCATCGAATGAAGACGTCATCAGCATTACAGGTGATGTCAACAGAGGAGCAACGGCACAAGACGTAACATTAACGGCAACGATCACTTCAGGAGATGTTTCAGATACGAAAACATTTGATGTAACGGTTGTACCATTCGCAGATGAAAATGGTAATATCATTTTGGTCAATGCCGATTTTGAAGAGGAAGAATTGAATGGCTGGAATGTAGGTTTATTGGCTTCTTCAGATCCTCCAATTGATTATGAATTAACCAAAGTAACGCACAAGGACAACGGTACAGGTGCTGCACAAATGATGGTCAATTATGGTGGTATCTCTTTCTCTAACCTTGTTTTCAGAAACTCCTTCAATTATCCATTCAATGGTCTATCTACAACAAAACGTTATTTTGAAGTAAAAGTATCGGCTTATTCGGAAGCAGAAAAAACAATTCGCTACCAATTGCAAGGCAAAGATGCAGACGACAAAAATGTGAATGTCAACTCGGAAAGCTTTACAATCAATGAGACTACAGGTGATTATGTAGCATTGATGGAAATGCCGGCAGGAATCTCTTCTATTCGTTTATTCATTCAGATTGGAGGAAACACTACAGGAACTTTTGTTTTTGATAACGTGGTGGTCAAAGAAATCAATGCAGATGTTGCACAGGTGAAAATGACGAAGAAGGATTTGGAGTTAACTTTTGCTGAAGGTGAAGATGCATCAAGTGTCATGAAAGATTTTACACTACCAATGACAGATCTTCAAGAATACGGAACAGAGATTTCATGGTCTTCTAATGACGCTGCAATTACTATTAATGAGCATACTGCGGTAATAGGAAAAGTAGTGGGATCACAAGAAGTACAGTTAACCGCTACCATTTCTAAAGGAGACTATCAAGAGCAAAAAGTATTTACCGTAACCGTATTAGAAGATACTTCTTTGAAGGAAGCAGTAGAGGCTTTGGAGGTTACTTTCAACTTCTTAGATCCTCAAGATGGAAATGGTATTTTACACCCGGTAGTTTTACCATCGGAAGGTATAAATGGTACTTCGGTGACTTGGACATCTTCTCATCCAGAAGTGATTTCTACAGAGGGTAAAGTAGTAAGAGGTACCAATCCTACAGATGTGGTTTTGACGGCTACCGTAACTTTGGGAGAAGAATCAATGAACAAAATTTTTAATGTAAGAGTATTAGAATATACAGATGCTGAAGGGAATTTGATTATTGTAAATTCGGATTTTGAAGCGGAAAGTTTAGTAGGTTGGGAATCGAATTTTAATGCAACTATTGATCCTCCAATTGATTTTGAAGTCGAACAAATTGCACATCAATCCAACGGTACTCAAGCAGTAAAATTAGCCATTGCAAATGGCGGAGTATCATTACCGAACTTGGTATATAGAACGCAAACTTATCCATTGAATGCAATTACGGCTGAAGAAAGTTTCGTTGAAGTAAGTACTGAAGCTTATGGTTTTGAGGGAGCGAAAATTAGATATCAGTTACAAGGTCATGATCTTGAAGGAGGGAATGTAACGACCAATGGTGAAATTTTTGAAATTGGAACAGAAAGTAAAGAATATACATCACTATTAGCTATTCCTACTGGTATAAAGTCGTATAGATTGTTGCTTCAAGTGGGAGGTAATATGGGCGAAATCGTTTTTGATAATGTGAGTATGAAAGCTGTAGCAACTGGGAAAGCTCATGTGATGTTAGCTTCACAAAATCTAAGTTTAGTTTTTGAAGGTGAAGACACAAAAGAGCACGTAACCACTAGCTTTTCACTTCCGTCTACTGATGCTTTAGGGTATGAAACCAATATTGCTTGGGCATCTAATCATGAAGCGATTTCAATTGAAGAGGGGCAAGCAGTTGTGACACAACAAATCGCAGATCAAGCCGTGACATTAACCGCTACGATTGCTAAAGGTGATTATTCTGAAATGGTTGAGTTCCCTCTTACAGTTGCATTAAGATCATTCTTGGAAGATGCATTGGAAACAATTGAAGTAACGTACGCTGAAGATGAAACAAGCAGTGATGTGATCAGTAACGTTACTTTACCGACTACAACTGAGTATGGAGGAACAATTACATGGGAGTCATCCAATGAAACAGTGATTTCAACTAGCGGAGTTGTAGTGAGAGCGAAGCAAAACGAAACAATCACATTAACAGCAACCCTCGATTTATTGGGTGAAACAGATACAAAAATGTTTGACTTGACTGTAATAGCAGCAGAAAAAACGATCGCAGAATTATTACAAGAAGCATCAGAAGCCTTGATGATCACGTATGCGGCAGGCGATAATGCTGAAAGTGTAACCTCAAACCTTACGTTGCCATTGACTTCATCACATGCTAGTGCAGTCGTTTGGAGTTCATCCAATGAAGCAGTGATTTCATCAGACGGTACAGTAACAAGACCATCAGCAACTACAATGGTAACGCTTACAGCAACGTTAAGTTTGGAAGAGGAAACGACGACCAAAACGTTCGACGTGACTGTAATAGCGGCAG
>NZ_JACVVP010000055.1 GCF_014534745.1 Flammeovirga sp. EKP202 | reverse complement strand
AGGTTTGAAGCTGAATCTCTCAAAAAAAGATAATTATCTTTTCTGCTTAGACAGTCCGAACTACTGGGGTAACTATACATTTATGAGTATGTTTTTGAGAAACCGATTAAAAGTTAACTTTAATTTTTAAATGACTTCATACAAAAAAATGGTTCAAGGTTTATTCTATTACTACAAATAATCTGCTCACAAAATATTAACCAAAATAAGTACAAAGTCAAAAATTAATTATAGATAATTTTGAATTTGTACTTACTTTCTTAAAGTTTTATAAAAAACAAAACTCCTCAATAAAACTGAGGAGTTGAGTGCACATCTAAAAATTTATACGTTATACTAAAAAGTCAGAACTGGAAATTCTGCTAAAAAGGTAAATTGTTAATTGAATATATTTGATACCTGTTTAAATTCATCAATACAGAATAATAACACGCTCTATTCATTCTTACCTTAAGTAATGAACAGCACAAAAGTAGTAGTGCTTTATGAATCATTTATTTACTGTATATTACTATTTGGTTATAAGTATCCGACTAAAATTACCTTTAAATACCTTCTTTGCTTTTATTCTTCTAAATTCTGCTCCCTAGTATCATTATTCTATTTTTTAATAAGGCAACTGCGATAATTCTACACCTAACACTTTTTTACAAATAAGGTCTAAATCATCTTTACCTCCTTCAAAATGATAGATTGATTGCACGTGTCGTAATTTTTCATTTGGTTTTAATTCCTTTGCAGCAGAAAATGATTCAAATTCAAAAAAGGGGTAATTGCGATCTAATTCGGGATTCACTTCTCCATTAAAAATGTTCATCACATCTCCCTTATAGTTTTTAGAAGATTCCCAATCAGAACTAACGTATAAGCTGTCATTACTGAAAGAATAAGTGACGATGTTTAATAAGTTAAACTCTGGGGAGTAGCTTCCCATTATAGGTTTGATATCTTCTTTAGGCATCCCCATTTTATTTAAATATTTAGCATCTGTTTTATAAAATGCTACACCACTCTTCAAGAATACTCTGTCTTTTTGAGGTGAAAAATAATTTGTAACAGTATCCAAATCAATTGATTTAGAAGGCACAATGGCCCATTGATTATTGGAAGGGTGCATACATCCTATTTCCCAAATTGGTAAGAGACCTGTTTCTTTTTTCCATTGGTGATTGTCAAGATTTTCTAAGGTAGTAGTTGCGGAAAAGCTTACAAAAGAAACTTTTTCTGGAATCTGAATATCAAGTTTTTTTTCTATAAAATACTTTTTATTAAAAACTATTTTCCTTTCAGTTTTGACATTGAACCTTGTACCAAATGCATTATCAATTACCATTAAGTTGGATGAGATAGATTGGTAAAATGTTGTTTTGTCTGTATTAAAAGTAAGTGTATCTAGGTCAAGACTGATTTGCATATTTTCACCTGACCTTTCGACATTAGGCGGAAAAAAAATTGAAAAATCACCTACCTCTGGTCCAAACCACATTCTTGATTCTCCACCAATTTTTGACAATTTCTTTAAACCAACAGGAGATGCTATCAATTTTTTATCAAAATAACCAATACTACGACCGCTATAGCCGCTTGTTGTCGAAGTGAAAACTCTTCCTTGATATTTTGGAGAAATTGCTACAAGGTGACTTCCTTCACCAAGTATAATTAAATCATCAATGTATTTTTTCAAGAATTGAACATCTGAGCCAAATGTAGCTTCAGCGTATTTATGCTCTTTTTGGCAGCTGAAAATTGAGAAAGAAATTGCTACCAATAATATTTCTATAACATTTTTTTTCATAATAAGGTTATTTAATTATTTATCAATACCACATATAAAAAAATGGGCCCTCAAAAAAGGCCCATTTTTACAGAGTAAAACCGGAAAGGTATTTACTTGGCTTAGGTTTCGTGAATGATAAATCCCTTTCCTACATTCTTATCGCAGAATCTATTTTGCTTATTAAACCATTTCTAATTTTTGAACAATTTTCTCTGCTAAACCTTCTGGATTGAAACCAAATTTTTCGTCCAATACAGATGCTGGTGCTGAATATCCAAAGTGGTCTAAACCATACACCTCTCCCTCTACTAATTGCTCTAATGTAATTGGAAGTCCAGCCGTTAAACCAACAGATTTAACACCTTCTGAAATCACTTCATTTTGATATTCTTTTGGTTGATCTCTGAATAATCCTTCTGAAGGAACAGAAACCACTTTTGAAGAAAGATCATATTTAGATTTCAGTATTTTGGCCACTTCAGCAAGTGTACCTACTTCTGAACCATTTGCTATTAATTGAATATCTACTGATTCATTATTTTGAACAGCAATATATCCACCCTTGCTTAGTTTTGATTGGTCTTCAAGACGTTGTGCACTTGGTGCTACTTCATTGATATTTTGTCTTGAGAAAATCAAACCAACAGGACGATCAACTGATTCTATGGCAAACTTCCACGCTTCTGTTGTTTCATAACAATCCGCTGGGCGCAATGCAATAAAGCTACGTTTGCCGGAGTGATTTTTTAATTTCTCTAATAATCTTAATTGTGCTTCTTGCTCAATAGGTTGATGGGTTGGTCCATCTTCACCTACTCTAAATGAATCATGTGTCCACATAAAGATCACTGGTGTTTTCATCAGAGAGGCAATTCTTAATACCGGCTTCATGTAATCCGAGAACACAAAGAAAGTTGCACAAACTGGAATCACACCTCCATGTAAGCCCATACCTACCATAATGGCTGCCATTGTCAACTCAGATACACCAGCTTGTAAGAATGCACCAGAGAAATCACCCTTTTGGAATGCTGTTGTTTTCTTTAAGAACGCTTCCGTTTTATCACTATCTGCTAAATCTGCAGAAGCCACAATCATGTTATCTAAGCGAGTTGCCAAATGAGACATTACTTTTCCTGAAGCGGCTCTTGTTGCTGCACCATCCACTTGAGTGATGTTTGCCCAATCTACAGCTGTAGTATCTCTAGCATAGAATTTTTCTAATTTCTCCGCTAACTGAGGGTAATCGTTTTTCCAACCTTCCTCTTCTGCTTTTGCTTTCTTTGCTAAATCAGTTTTGATTTCAATTACTTTCTCATAGTATGATGCCACTTCATCAAAAATTTCGAAAGCATTTTCAGGATCGCCTCCTAAATTTTTAATCGTTTGCTCGAAACTTGCACCTGACTTTGAAAGTGGCTGACCGTGTGTAGAACACTTCCCTTCAAAATTCTCTCCTCCTTCTTGAACTGCACCTTTACCCATTATTGTTTTACCAATAATCAAAGTAGGTCTTTCAGTTTCAGCATGTGCTTTATCTAACGCCTTTCTAATCTCATTAGAATCATTACCATTAATTGTAATGACATTCCAGTGCCAAGCTTCATACTTTTTAGCTGTATCTTCTGTCGTTACTTCTTCTACAGTAGTTGAAAGCTGAATATCATTCGCATCATAGAATAATATAAGGTTGCTTAATCCTAAGTGACCTGCGATTCTACCTGCACCTTGTGAAATTTCTTCTTGAATACCTCCATCAGAAATATAAGCATAGGTTTTATGCTCCACCACTTTACCAAATCTTGAAGCTAAAAAACGCTCCGAGATAGCAGAACCAACGGCAAATACGTGCCCTTGTCCTAACGGCCCTGATGTATTCTCAATCATACGATCTACATCTACCTCTGGATGACCAGAAGTAGGGCTTCCCCACTGTCTAAACTGCTTTAGTTCTTCGATTGAATATTTCCCCAACAATGCCAATTGACCATAAAGCATGGCAGACATATGTCCTGGATCTAAGAAAAAGCGATCTCTTGCATGCCAATGTGGATCTTGTGGATCAAACTTTAAATATTCGCTGTAAAGTATATTTATAAAATCAGCACCACCCATCGCACCTCCTGGGTGACCTGATTTTGCTTTTTCTACCATTGCTGCTGATAGAATTCTTATATTATCCGCACACTTCGTTTCTATTGATGTCATTATCTTTCTAATAAAGAGTGAATAGTCAAAGTGAGAGATAAAATCAAAGTACAACTCCTCTTCATCCCTCACTTTTATTTAGTAGTAATATTTAGTATTTAATCGGCTATAAAGTATGTATAACAAGTGTTCTATGCCACATTTTATTATAGCTGACACTGTCAATTAAGCTTCAACAGTAGCGGTCATTGATTCAGCATCTTTGATAAATTGTGCTAAACCTTTGTCCGTAAGAGGGTGATTTAATAATGCCTCAAATACTTTCAATGGACATGTAACTACGTCAGCACCTACTTTTGCACAATTCAATAAATGCATTGAATGACGAACTGAAGCTGCTAAAATTTCAGTACTTAATTGCTCAGGATATTGATCAAAAATTGTTTTAATTTCTTCAATCAATAACATACCATCTTGTGAAACATCATCTAATCTACCGATGAATGGAGAAACATAGGTAGCACCTGCTTTAGCTGCTAATAATGCTTGACCTGCAGAAAAAATTAATGTACAGTTAGTTCTGATCCCTTTCTTCGCAAAATGTTTGATTGCTTTCAGACCATCTTTAATCATTGGAATTTTCACAACGATTTTTGGAGAAATACTTGCTAACATTTCACCTTCTTTGATCATTCCCTCTAAATCTGTTGACAATACCTCTGCAGAAACTTTGTCTTCAACGATATCACAGATTTTTTTGTAATGAGCAATAATATTCTCTTCTCCTACGATATTCTCTTTTGCCATTAAAGATGGATTAGTTGTTACACCATCTAAAATACCCATATCGTATGCTTGCTCAATATCGTTTAAGTTCGCAGTATCAATAAAAAATTTCATTGTTTTGTTTAATTAGATTGTAAAATATTCTGATCTATATTCAAATGCTTAACTAATTCTTTCTTCCAAAGTTGGTAAGCTTTCTTCGTTTCTTCTTGTGCCTCTTTCTGAGGGTAAATCGTCTCGATCACTTTAAGAGATTCAAACGCTTCCTCAAAAGAGTTGAAATGACCTGATCCTACGGCTGATGCTGTCGCTGCACCTCTTGCCCCATCAGTATTCACTAACTCAATAGGTGCGTCTGCAATGTTCGCTAATGTCTGTCTGAAGAGTGGACTTAAGAACATGTTGGCATGACCTGCTCTAATCACTTTTGGAGCCAATCCCATTTCCTGCATTACTTCAATACCATACTGGAATGAGAATACAATCCCTTCTTGAGTGGCACGAATCATGTCTTTTTGTCCATGTCTGTTGAAATCTAATCCAGCATAACTTGCTCCAATGGATTGATTTTCTAACACACGCTCTGCTCCATTTCCAAATGGTAAATAGATCACACCATTACTACCAATCGGAGACTGAGCCGCTAATTCATTAAGCTCTTCATAAGAACAATTGGACGCAATGTTTTTCTGCAACCACGAGTTCGCAATACCTGTACCGTTGATACATAGTAACACGCCTAAACGGTTAAGGTCTTCTCTATGGTTAACATGAGCAAAAGGATTTACACGAGATTTTAAATCGCATTTTGTATCTTCCGTTACACCATACACCACACCTGACGTACCGCCAGTAGCTGCGATTTCACCAGGATTCAATACATTTAATGACAAGGCATTATTAGGTTGATCACCCGCTTTGTAAGTAATCGGAATACCTGCATTTAACCCTAATTGAGCTGCTACTTCTTCTGTTACTAAAGAGTGTTGATCAAAAGTGTTTTTCACTTCTGGAACTAGGTTAAATGGAATACCATAATGCTCCAATAGTTCCGTATTCAGTCTGTTTTCTTTAAAATTCCAAAGAATTCCTTCAGACAAACCTCCAATTGTAGTATTAATGACTCCTGAAAGTTTCATGGCGATATAGTCACCTGGAAGCATAAATTTATAACACTTCTCCATATTCTCAGGCTCATTTTCTTTCACCCATTTCAGCTTTGATGCTGTAAAATTACCCGGTGAATTCATGAAGTTTTCTAGGCAGAATTTGTCTCCCAAAGCTTTAAAAGCTTCCTCACCTATACTTACTGCTCGGCTATCACACCAAATGATAGAAGGACGAATGACTTCCTGTTGCTCATCGACCATCACCAAACCATGCATTTGGTAAGTGATACCAATTGCTCCAATTTCGTTAGGTGTAAATTTTGCATCCTTGTGTAGCCTTGCAATACCTTGTTGAACCGCATCCCACCACATTGCTGGATCTTGCTCTGCAAAACCAGGTTGAGGTGCATCAATCTTCATTTCCTGATCAGGGTACTGTGCTGAAGCTACCACTTCACCCTTCTCATTTACTGCTGAAACTTTTACGGAAGAACTTCCTATATCTAAACCTAAAAACTGCATATCATTTGTTATTTTTTATCCCAAATTGTTTCCATTTCCTCTAATGATTTTCCTTTCGTTTCTGGAACCATTTTCCAAACAAAAAGAATGGTCACTAAACACATTGCTCCATATACCCAGAATGGAAATGCGCCGTGGAAAGTGGAGAATAAATAATCATTATCCATCATCATTGGGAATGTTTGAGAAACTATAAAGTTAAATATCCACTGGAATGCTACAGCAATTGCTAAACCTGTTGAACGGATAGCATTGGGGAAGATTTCTGAAAGCAATACCCAAGTAACTGGTCCTAATGACAGGGCAAAACAAGCAATGTATCCTAATACGAATGCTAATAACCAAACGTCAGTGTTACCAAAATACGCCGCTGTACCAATTGCTGAAATACAAACTCCCATACCTAATGCACCAATCATCATCAGTGGCTTTCTACCAAAGCGGTCTACTGAGAAGATGGCAATTACTGTAAATAATAAGTTCACTGCTCCAACCACGATAGTCTGTAACAACGCTGTATCTGTATTACCACCACCTAATTGCTTGAAAATTTCTGGTGCATAATAAAGGAATACATTAATACCCGTGATTTGTTGAAATACTGATAACGCAACACCTATACAAACAATCATCAAGAAAGGTTGCTTCGTAATACTTACTTTTTCTTGGTTTTGATCTTGATGTAAAGAGTGCTTGATTTCATTTATTTTTAATGATGCATTGGGCGAAATTTTCTCTAAAATAGTTTTCGCTTCCTGCTCTCTATTTTTCATTACTAACCAACGAGGACTTTCAGGAACTGTAAATAATAAACCTGTAAATAAGACTGCAGGAATACATTCAGAACCAAACATCCAACGCCAACCTACTGTTTCATTCCATGAAGAATCACCTTGTAAAGCGATATAATAATTCACAAAATAAACCACCAACATACCAAAAATAATGGCAAACTGATTACAAGAAACTAATCGTCCTCTGTATTCAGATGGTGCAATTTCGGCGATATACATAGGAGACAACATTGAGGCAATACCTACACCAACACCTCCAATAATTCTAAAAATAATAAAGGTTGTAAATGATTCTGGAATTGCTGAACCAAATGCAGAAATAAAGAATAAAACTCCTGCGATAATCAGTGATTTTTTTCTGCCTAATTGATTCGCTAATCGTCCGGCCATACCTGCTCCAACAATACATCCCACCAAGGCACTTGACGCGGCCCAACCTTTTTGTGCTGCTGTTAAATTAAAGAACGTTTCTAATGATCCAATCGCACCGGAAATCACAGCGGTATCATAACCAAAGAGCAGTCCACCGAGTGCTGCTACCAGAGTTACGATGAGTATAAATTTAAAGTCAACTTTTCCGTTGTTTAAAGTTGCTTCTTCAGATTCGTTGTTTTTAAGTACTAGATTCTCTTCCATTTCAGTTTCATTCTGTAGTTTAAAGTCTTTATCAGATCATTTCACGATCCTGTCTAATAAAGTGTTAATTTCTGTTTTACTCTTTGATTAAGCGTAAGGACAATTGTATTTGCAGTAATGAGTGGATATAAATGATGATTGACCACCCTTACTGTTGAACTTGATCCCATGAAAAGGGAGCTGTTTATAGTTGCTTTTGAATAGTAGTTCTACTCTGACGGAGTAGTTTGTAAAGAAAGGACAATTGATGATTGCACACCAACTGTCCTTCTAACCTTCATTAAATATACATATTAATCAGGTTCTCGAAGTATTCCTGACGACCGCTCGTAGGAACAGGTTCACCTGTTTTAATAGCAATGTTTCTTAAGTCTTCTAATGATAATTTACCCTCTTCGAATAATTTACCTTCACCACTATCGAACGACGAGTAACGATCGGTACGTAATTGGTTATATTCTGAGTTTTCTAAAATATCATTTGCAATTAATAATGCTCTTGCGAAAATATCCATACCACCAATGTGAGCGTAGAACATATCTGCAAGATCAGTTGAGTTTCTTCTCACTTTTGCATCAAAGTTAACTCCACCACCTTGGAAACCACCAGCAGGAAGGATGATTAACATCGCTTCAATGATTTCATACAAGTTGTTCGGGAACTGATCAGTATCCCAACCATTTTGGTAATCACCTCTGTTTGCATCAATAGATCCTAATTTACCAGCATCTACTGCCACTTGCAATTCGTGAGTGAAAGTGTGGTTTGCTAAAGTAGCGTGGTTTACTTCTAAGTTTAAGAAGAAGTCTTTCTCTAAACCATATTGTTTTAAGAAACCTAATACAGTTGCTGAATCAAAATCATACTGGTGTTTTGATGGTTCAGCTGGCTTAGGCTCAATAAAGAAGTTACCTGTAAACCCTTGCTTTCTAGCATAATCTTTTGCCATATGTAAGAACTGAGCCATGTGCTCTTGCTCTCTCTTCATATCTGTATTCAACAGACTCATATAACCTTCACGACCACCCCAGAATACGTAATTTTCACCACCTAAAGCGATCGTTGCATCTAAAGCATTTTTAACTTGAGTACCTGCTTGTGCTACAACGTTAAAATCAGGGTTTGTTGAAGCACCATTCATATAACGTGGGTTAGAGAATGCATTGGCAGTACCCCATAAAAGTTTTACGCCTGAAGCTGCTTGTTTTTGCTTTGCGTAATCAACAATTGCTTCTAATCTTTTCTCTGATTCCAATACAGAAGCACCTTCGTCTACTAAATCGAAATCATGGAAACAATAATATGGTAATCCTAACTTTGTGAAGAATTCAAAAGCAAAGTCCATTTTTACTTTTGCCTTTTCAACAGGATCTTTAATATCTCTGTAAGGGAATAGACGAGTACCAGGACCAAATGGGTCAGCACCTTCGCCACACATGTTATGCCAGTAAGCTCCTGCAAACTTAAAGTGCTCCTTCATTGTTTTGCCAGCAACCACTCTGTTTTCATCATAAAAACGGAATGCTAAAGGATTCTTAGATTCAGGACCTTCGTACTTGATTTTTTCAATGCCTTTGAAATGTTCTACATCACCCAAAGTTACTTTTGATTCTAAAGTCGTATTCATCATTTCTTTACTTTAAAAAAATTCTTTGAACTAATTTATTTTCTATTGTTTGTTTTTGATCTACGACTGCTATTTACCTCGAAATGCTATTTCATCACAAACATTTACACTTATTTCTGAAATGAAACCGTGTTCGCAACCGCTCCCAGAACTTTAAAAATGGTGTAAAACAAGGTTTTTTGCTTGAAAATGAAGGATTAGAGAATGGGTAAAAGTGAGGCTAAAATTAGGATGAAAAATAGGTGAAATGGCACTGCTTCTGAAACTTAGAAACATAATAAAAGTGATGTAGTGGAATTTAGATTACAATGTATTTAACACATAAAAACCACAAGTACATTCTCCAATTGAATACACTTGTGGTTCTATTATCACTTCTGCCGAGCAGCATTAAGACAAAAATACAATTAACCCCATAACATTCGCCAACCCAAAGAATATTTCAAAGGCCAATCCCTGCCCAATCTGTTTATTTGGTTTTCCATCCATTACTCTACTCACAGATCTCCCCAAGGCAAAGCCAAAGAAGAGTAGTACTCCAACAATAAAGGAAGTCATTGTTAAAGAATTAACGATAGTACCCAACCCTATAATAATACCTCCACACAACATAACTGCACTTTCTCCTCTTATTTCGTTCAACAAGTTGACGTCTTCTGAGAGTGTAATTCCTGAGTTTTTAAGAAGTGCTTTCACCGGAGAAAGTAAACGAGATGCACCAACAAAGATGAGTAATAAGCTTGAAAGAGAGAGGATGATTACTTTAAGAATTTCCATTTTATTTACTTGTTTAATGAATGATGTTGTAAAGGTAAAATGGGGTTGTGACAGCCCTATGTCAGGGGTTAGAACTATTTTTTACATATTTCTCAAAATATTCTTTTATTGTCATATCATGCGGTGTAAAATTCTCCTCTAACACCATTAGTTCTTTAATAAAATCAATTCGGAACGCTCTGAAGTCATTACGCAATCTGCAAAATGCAATCATTAAAAAGTTGCCGTTAATACTGTATACCGCAAAAGGTTCTACTGCCCTTTCTGTTGTAATATCATTAGTAGAATGGTATTTGATTTTTAGTATTTTGTAATGAATGATAGCAGATTGAATTTGCATTAAATTATCACTCGTCTTCTCTTCTTTATTATTCCCACCAAAATAAACACGTTCAGCTAGCAAGTCTGCATTTCCTTTTTGGGAATATCTTAATATAGCCTTAATTTTTTCAATAGCACTTGATACATTTTCTACAAGCGATTGGTCTTTATTTTTCAATAAAAGCTGTTCAACCGTGATCAAGGCATTGGCTTCTTCTTCAGAAAAAACCACGGGGGGAAGATGATAACCTTCCATTATAGAATACCCCTTTCCTTCTTCAGTGATAATAGGAATTCCGGATTGTTCCAAAGTACGTATATCACGGTATATCGTTCGCACACTTACATTATGTCGTTCTGCGAGGTAATTTGCTGTTACAATCTTCTTTGATTGAAGCTGAGTGATAATTGCCGTAAGCCTTGAGAGTCTTGGTTTTTCTTCCATAAAGCGAATTAAGGAAAATTTATGTAATTACAATTCTTTTTTGAATAAGCTTATAGAATCAATAACCACAATAATTGATAAAACGATAAAAACAATTGCGCTAATTGGAATCGTGATCATACATGCCCAAGGTAATACCATCCAACCGCAATTTCCTTCGTGACAATCCTGTCCAGTAATAGCTTCCGTTAATAAAGCGCCAGAAATTCCTACAAGAAATGGTGATAATCCTCCTGCAATGACCGCAAATAAAAATAGCGGTAGTCTTCTAAAGTAATCCTTTTTGGTTTTTATTATAATTCCCATTTGAATATAAATTTCAACACTAACTTAATACTATAGTTACCCCGCAACGTGTGGACTTTACAATTCTAATTTCTTGATTAATTCATCCACTTCAGAACCATATTTATTTCTAAAGCCTAATGATTTTGATTTGTATAATGATTTCAATGCATCATCTACTTTATTTAGTTCCAAATAGTATAATGCAAGATTTCGAAAAGCGTATGAATTATTGGGGTCTAATTCAATTGATTTAGAGATGTCTTTAAATGACTCGTCAAAAGCACCTATTTTTAATTGAGCATATCCCCTATTGTTATAGGCAAAGGCATAATTTGGATCCAATTTGATTGCTTTATTCAAAATTAATAATGCCTGCTGATATTCATTATTATTTAAATGTAGAAAACCAAGGTTATTAAGTGCTGTAACATTGTTTGAGTTCTTTTTAATTACAGTTTCAAGAACTTGTCTTTGGTTTTTATTTTCACCTAGCTTTGAATAACAATCAGCAATGCATAAGTTTATAAACTCACTGTTATCACTGACCTCCAAAGCTCTATAGAACATTTGTTTAGCGTCATGATATTTTCCTGCTTCAAATAACTTAACTCCGAAATATGGGAAATTTTCCTTTGCTAACTCTCCCCTATTCAATAACTGTTCAAGTTCACCTATTGCCCGTTCTAAATTACCCATTTTATCATAAACTAATGCTCTAATCATATATTGAGAACAAGCAGGTTTTTCTTCATTATTGATTACTTTATTGATATGTTGTAGAGCATCCTGATGATGACCAAGATTGAGTAAGCATATAGAAGCACCCACTAAAGAAGCTTGATAATTTGGGTTTTTAGACAAAATCTTCTTGTGAAGATCTAGTGATTTTTGGAACTCCTCTCTTGATTCTAGCTTATTCGCTTTTTTCAATAGCCTAGATAAAATAAAATTAGTGAATAGCTTCATTTGATTTTTTTGAACTAATAACTGGATTACTGAACCTCTTAACATATTTCTGCAGATGTATCGATCGATATGCAAAGAATACCTCTAACACTCTCGAATGCAGTTATTAAAATTCAATCTTTAATGTATTGCCTTCGAGAAACTTCCCCTTTGATTCACTAATTTTGAGCTTTTGGTCCGCTGACATTCCTATCGTTTCTCCGTCATTCAGGGTAACATTATATGCCAATACATAATTTGCGATGCCATACATCATATCAATTAACTCTAAATGATTTTTCGTAGAATTGATAATTTCCATTTCTTTTTTACCAAAATCAGCTAGTCCATAAGTATAAATTGACTGTTTGCCATTTTCCTGTCGTAATCCAAAATAAATCCAATTATACAATGGTAAATTGTTTTCTGACATTGAATTTGTATTTGTAAGATAAAAATCCTTTTTCAATAAAAGAGTTCTTCCTCCAATATAGAGTCCTATTGATTTGCTGTTCTTTAATACAGATGCTGCTAACTTATTAAATAGTATGTTTTCTTTGATAGGATTTTTACCAGCATCTACTATTGATAAAATAATATGTCCTTTATGTTTTTTGGTTTCTTTGTAAGCATTACTCCATAAGTAATTATATTCAGCTGTTTCTTTTACCTCGTTTCCAGGAATAGGATACGATATATTTCCAATTGCAATATGGTATCCATCTATTGTTAAAACACTAGCATCTTCTCCAGTTTCTATTGTGGTAATTTTCAGGTTCCAAGTATTCTCTAATTCATCTATCACTCCTTCAATATCTAAGGAGTTCGATTTCTCTAAAAGTATCATTCCGAGTATTGAATTACTTACATCCAATTTTTCCTTTTCTTCACCTTTAGAAAAGCTAAATAGTCCCAATAGTGATGCTAAAAGTGTAATAGTTATTATTTTATTCATAGTAATGTTTGTCTGTATTTTGATTTATGTTTAATAGGTGAGGTATTTATTAAAACTATGTTATTTGCCTAAATTATTAGCTTGCATTAATTTAATGTTTAGTTAGCTTTTTGACTGTCACTAAGATTAGTTCCAAATTTTGAAATATTTGAGTGTTGAAAATCAAACGAAATTTCTTTAACCATTTTGTAAATAGTCAATACCTCTTTTATAGAACTCCATTCATCATATAGTTTTGTTGGACTGCCTACATTATTTTTTATTCTACCACTAAAAAATTTTATTGTCCCTACTTTAAAAATTTTTCCAATAAGATTAGTTTCAACTTCTAATTTTATAATTTTATCTAAATCTATTGTCTTGAAATCAACAAAAGAGTACCCTGAACTAAACATTACTCTTTTATTTGTCAAGGCAAATGATGTATTAGAGTAATTGAATATGTTATAGAATGTTTGATATAAACCAGATAGTATTGGAGCAATAAAAACCAGCATGAAAAGCCAATAACCAGAATCCATATTTCTATCAAAATTCCCGAAATAATAAATAAAAAAAATAACAGCAGGTATAATCAATCCTAATAAAACTTGATACAAACCAACTAAGAAAAAAGGTGTAAATTCAGGTTTACTTTCCCATAAGATTTCTTCATCATTATCTTTTATTAAATCAAATTTGCTTTTGTCGTTTTGTCTTTTCATTTGTCTGTTATTCATTTGAATGATTTTGAATTTATAGTTTATGTAACAAGCTAACGAACCATGTTAGCTTAGTTTTATCTTAATAAATGTTCAATTTCATTTCCTATTATTTCTGCAAAAAACTCTTCTATACTTTCTACACATTCACAATATTTATTCAAATGGCTATACAACAATATAATTTCTCCATACTTTGAGGCATTTTTATCTAAATTGATAAACCAATGTCCACCTCCGAAGTTATAATCTGCAAAATGATAATAACTTTCACTATAGTTTATTAAATATTCATCTTTCTTCAATGTTAAATTCTTTGTTCCACCATCTGATAATATTCTAATTCTTTCTTCACTGCCTTTTACAAAAAGTAATAAATTTTGTAAATCCTTAAGTTGAAGCATTTCAAATAAACAGCCATCATAAAGTCCATTACTGATTTTGTAAAACTCTTTTAATAAAGCTGGTAATGACACGTTATGTTCTTTCTCAAACTCTAGCAATTCTTCGTCTTTAACAGGAGGCTCTTGCTCTAGTTTACAACCCTCTTCTGAATCAAGTCTTCTAATCAAGCTTTCTATTAAAAATAAAGTATTTGTCATTTTAGATATTAATTTTATCAACTTAAGAAATTCTATGAATTATTACTTTTGTATTTAATGTTTATTGCATTTAAAATTTTGAATTTCAGAAAACTTTTGACCAATTATTGCCAACATCTAATAAACACCACTGTGTCTCTTTATATTTGTGATTACACCTTGGTATTTTTACAATAGTTAAATGTGGTTTCAACGTCCCTTAAGTTTGCTGCTAGATTGTTGAAAACCGTTTCAAGGTACAGTTAAATGTATTACAAAACAAGTATAGATTGTTCGTGAGTTATCAGAGAGTGGTTCTATTTCTTTGAAGTGTGAAACTTCTCAAAACATTGATTCATTAGAGCGATGTTGAAAATTCCCCCTCTTTATCCACATCCTTATCGATATATAAAATCTCCATTACTATCTATAACATCGAAAAAATAATGCTCACACCATCTTATTAAATCACCCTTAATAACATAACTTGGTAATGAGATATTATTTAATTCAACTTCATTTTTAGTATCAAGCTTTATTGCCACAACATTAAACCTATTCCTTTTTGAATCAGTAGAAGTATTTTCAACTGACTCAAATGATATTATTTGATATTCTCTTCCCATACCATCAGTTATTTACTTTCATCTTATACGCTTTATAAAAAGTATTCAGTAATTTTCTAAACGTCATTTGAATAGCTTCAAACCTCTTGAAGGTAGCCACTATCATACTTAAACACAATCTTTTTAATCGTAGTTGTGTACTTTTTATAAATCACATTAACAATCACATCCTCCACAGTCGCATCCACCGCAATCACAACCTTCACATGAACAACAAGAATCTGTACAAAAACACGTTATCTCTGAAAAATCTAAACAACATTCCAAATCTGCAAAACCATTTGTAAACTTTGATTTTTTTGAACCCATAGCAACATAACTAATCGGTATTTCACCAATTGTTCTAGTGTAACGAGACTCTAAACTCTGTGTAAGACCTAATGATTTTAGATTTACAATTAATTCTTTTTTTGTGGATTCTAAGTAGTTTTTTACTTTCTCAAGAGAAACCTTTGAGCTTTTTATTATTGGGTTGAAATTCTTAGCTTGAATATCTTTAGGGTAATCTAATACCACATCATTAAGATAAACTAAACTACCTAGATTCCATCCAATTTTCTTCATGGTTGTCACTTTTTCTGCTCTGACATTTATCAAGTTAGCTCCAAACTCAAAACATAACTCTGTTATTCTAGCCGTTGGTTCAATATAACTATCAATAGCTAATTCAGGTATTTTTTCTACTTTTTCGTTAAGATCTAAGTAGTTGTTAACTTTCTTATTTGGAAAACCAATATCCATCAAATTCTTTATCGACTTTAAAAAAGTATCTTTATATATCAAATTTCCTAATAGAGATATTATCTTTTTAGTCCCTACACTATCATTATAATTATCTTGTAGTTTAAGGTGTGACAAGAAAATGTTCAACGAAGATGTATACCTAAATATGTCTGTCAAGTCTTCTATTTTGGGTAATGATAGACAAGATTTCTTCAATATTTGATTATTTGCCTCTGCATTATAAAGGTCATTCATTAATGATGATAAAAAGACAATATCATTATTCAAGAAAGCTCTACTCTTCAACCCATATAATTTCCCTATTGACTTACATGTACCACAATAGTTATAATGATGACTTGAAATTTGAGTATTTACCTTACATAAATTCTGTTTTAATATACCAAACATTAATTCTCGATTTTTTTTAACTTCTAAACCATATGCAGCAGATTTTTCGACTGAAGGATGGAGTGTTTCTTTCATTGATATGCATTTACTGAATACATTGTAAACTAAATTATCGTCAACTTTTAATAGACCTTTCTACAAGCATTTATAGGATCTACTTTCAAACTTCCTTCTTCTTCATTTTTGTCTTGAAACAAAAACGAAGCAAAAAATTCAAGGCTTTGAAGTCAAAAGCTAAATTCCATTTCTCTCGCCTAAATGATTTTAAACTCGCTGCGCTCAAACAACAAAATCATTATTAACGGCTCAATACATGAAATTCTTGACGCTTTTCCCTTCAAGGCCGAGGGAAGAAGTAGCAAATGAAGTGGGTAGTAAGTCCACTGGCGCGAATGTTAAGCGATAGCGTCATTCGTGTCCTACAGATCAGCAGAAATCTCCTGATTTCTAAATACCATAAATATTCGGAAACTTAGTTTACAGTGTACTGAATATCACCAGTCATTATTTTCGCAATTTCGTCAGCGTTCTTAATATTCATTTCTACTAAAATTTCACTTATTCTATTTTCAAAATGGATTTGGTCATTTCGACATATTTTAATTTCGGCCACAAGCTCTTCTTCTGATAATTTATGCTTTTCCGAGATACTTTTAAATTCTTCTAGATTTTTTTCGGTAAAATCAGATATGGAAATATACTTGTCAGTTCTTTTGAAATAAATCCAAGGATGCCCAATCCACAAGCTTGTCCATTTATTGAATGATGCATTTCCAATTTCTTCCCAATTCAGAATGTCAGATAGATCCCCACAACAGTTTGGTTCAACGATAATATTGTCATTTTCAACAATTACTATTCCGCCTGAAATACGTCCCAAGCATTCCTCAATTTCAGATGGGTCAAGATCCTGTAGTTTTTCTTCAAGAATTACCTTTAATTCAAAATCTCCAACAGTTTTCATGTCAACTAAAAATGATCCGGGTGCAATAGACTTTAGGTTTTGTAAGTTGCTATCAGAAATACATTTCAACCAATAGTTACTCCAAGCTTCAGGATCTTCAGCCTTCGTTTTAGAAGGTAAGTCATATTCATTTTTTGAATAATCCCAAGGCTCAATTTCGATTGTGTTTATTAGTTTCATATTACGTTTTAAAGCTCCAGTTCATGCTTTTTATTTCACGCAAACTCAAAGCCTTATTAATTCAATTATCCGAGCAACTTATAATCTGTTTTCTTAAAAATCGTACACAAACGTTTTTATTTCTTTATCTATCAAAGTATTCTCAATAATTGGTTCAATCTTCTCCCACTTTCCCCCTGCCAAACCACATCCAATTCTAGGCATATGAACTGAAGCGTCTAAGTCCTTTGCAACTATAGATAACTTTTCTAGGCAATCATTTACAGCTTCGTACCTTATTGGTACTCCATTACTTCCTGTTTTCATTCCTCTTTGACCAATCATATTACAGACGTATACATATTCTTCCACTTGTATTATCTGAATATTACCGAGTGCAAAATCATTTTTAGATCTTTCTCTGTGCCATTTTCGATAATTGGCTTCAGGTTCTTTCCATCTTTTGGAAATCGCTAAGACAAAACCTTTGCCCCAACCTCCTAAATCATTACAAATATGTGCTATTATCTTAACTCCTTTTGCTTGAGGAGAAGTAGCATCGCCTTTCAAATATTTTATTTTTTCCATGATGATATATTGTAGGTAACAGAAATTGGTAAACCTGAGAAAGGACAAGGTTGCCGAGACATTCTGTTTTTAGTTATTATGATAGTTTAGTTTAATAAGGAAGAATTTCCACAAGTAATTGGTTATTACTTTTCCATTTTATCCAACCGTATGTAACATCCATTTCTTCTGTAATCATGGGGTCACATTCTCTTGAAAAATAGACCTTCATCCAGTTTACATTACCAATAGATTTTAACTCTTTTATCTTTAGGTTTTCTCTTGGGCATGAATAATCAATTTTAGAATTACCATTTGGTTCATTTAAAATTGGGTTATTTGTAGATAATATTCTTTTAACTGAACATTTCTTTAACATTTCTGATAATTTAATAAATTCGAATTGTTCATTTATAGGAATAAATCCTGTCTTACTTTCACCAATATAAATCTCGTAATAACTATCTGTAACTCTAATACAAGAGAAGTGTAGTAAACCATAGTCAGGTTTATAAAAATAAGCTTCAACATTTTTAGATTCAACTGTCAATTCTTTATTATCATAGATCTTTGGCATCATTCGACCATGATATTCATAACTTTTTGTATCATAAACAAAACCAATTCCCAAAGGTGGTTTCTGTCCAAATATTTGTGTAAACTGGATTAATAAAAATAGTAAGAGCAATAATTTTTTCATGAGATTTACAACACTAATTATCTATTTCTTATAACATCTAATAAACCACGGTATTAACATTACATTTGTTATTATACCGTGACAATTATTGAATAGTAAAATGAAGTCTCAACTTTCTTTTAGTTTGCTGTTAGATTGTTGAAAGACGATTTCAATTTACAATTGAATGTATTACAAAACAAATAATTATCAACTCTTCATTTCATCATCAAATAACACTAAATTTGAGGTATTGATTCTAATGTAGAAGCCTCATGTTTTTTTCTACTATAGGTCAATCTCATTAATGGATATAAAATATTCAGTAGCTTAAAATAAGCTTTGTTGACTTTCGGATTTAAAGTCTTTAAATCTTTTGATATTACATTACTTCTCTGCCCAAACACTGGAATCCATCTGCAGCCATCATTCCTAAAACGATAGCAATTATCGTAATTCTGTGATCTGTTACAGCAGCCGATACGATGATGGAACCACCTTGACACACCTAATCCGTAAATCTCTTCTACAAATGGAAGTATACCTAAATAGTCAAAATCTAAGAATACAAACCCTCTTGCTGCCATTTCAGGTCCATAAGTGGCCATCACTGGTCCTTTCCCTGTGGAAATAGACTAGCACTAACAATCGCCTTGTGCTTTTATTAGGATCAAATCTTTCTGGAAGATATATATCAGAGATGAACAGACTGCATCACTTAAACATTTTTGTAGAAGACTGATAATTTTTGGATAAAAAAAACAGGTCATTATAACGTACTAAATGAGGAGGTAGAAGACTTTTAACCTCATTTTTAATGTAGAATTGAAAAAACAAGTACTCTAACATTTCTGCCATTATGCCGAGCAGGTTTTAAGTTCATTTGGTTCAATTCTTTTATGATATAGGGTTTAAGTTTATATGCAAAACTATTTCGAACTGAACAATTTGAAATAGATCCATCCTTTTCAATTACAAATTGAATAAATATTCTTTTGTTACTATTCTTCAACTCGCTTATCTGTAGGCCTAGTTTAGAAGTTAATTTATCACCTATTTCAACAATTTCATTTGGACTAATTGATTGATCAACAAGATTGTTTGGGTAAATTGGAATAGATTCATTTCCCGAATTAGAGTAATGTATAATATCAATAAATTTATTTTTCTTGTATAAGTAACTTACTTTGTTTCCAAGAAGATCAATTTTTTCTATTTTTCCATCAATTATTTCGGGGTTTAGAGAAAGTAATTCTCCTTTTTCTGGAAATCCATGAGATAAATCAAATAACGACCATTGTTCATATTGGTATCTTTTTGATACGTTATCATATGTAACATATCTGACGAAATAAGCAGAGTCTTTAGAAGATACAATTCCATCTAGTCCATAGTAAACCGTATCTATACTTTGACTGTTTGCTTTTGTTGCTAAGAGACTCAAAATTAATATGCAAAATTTGAAAATATGGACTCTCATAGGTTAAATCTTATGATTCCTTAAAGGTGGTGAGGTTCAATCAAGTTTTAAAAAATATCCTTCAGCTTTACGAATAGTTTAGAGTGTTATTGTTTTGATATTTTCTTACTCAAATTTCTTGCAAATTCCGCTTCCCTATAGATCTCATGACTTTTATTGGGTAAGATAGTAAATTCAAGTTGCATATTTTCCATCCATTCTATTGAAGGGCGATGCTCATCTTTTTCACCAAAATATAATTCAATTTTACCTTTTGGTCTTTTGGTCTCTTTCCTCAATCTTGTCGATGATATACTTGTTAATGATTTAATGTTTCCGGTTTTAAGTCCGAATTTCCAAGCTATAGCACCTCCTATACTAAATGCTAAAATATCAATCGGAGTTTGTTCTTTTTCTACTAGGTATTCAACTGCTAAATCGATTCCTCCATTTAAAAATTGTTGATGAAGGTGATCTTGACTATAATCTGACTTATCTACTTGTCCAATGGTGCAAGTGTCATAGAACACAACATCAAATTCAGGTTCTAAAAATCTTGTATAATCAGTTAACCAATCAGCTTTTTCTTTTCCCCATAAATCTGAAAGGATAATTAAGCGGTCTTTCATTACATCGTTTGGTTTGTTGATACTTCAATTACAGGCATTTTATGATGGAGCTACAAGGATTATTATTTTATCATTTTTTTAATCTCATTAATTTCAGACTTAAATGTAATTAACATCATATCTAAATTTGGATGAATATCATTATTTCTTGACAATTGTTCATTTGTTGTTAACCCATAAATTAATAATGTCGAATTTAATAAACTTTCTCTGATGGAATTATTCTCGTTAAGGTTTTCTACTATGCTTATAAAGAGAGTTTTAATAACTGTTTATCTTGAGTCTTCTGATATGTTTGAGACAACCCAGAAGCAGACCACCTCCTTACCTCTGTATCTTCATCAGAGTTTCTCACGAATTCAATTGCTTTTCTTCTATATTCAGGCTTATCTATCTTTAAAGCAAAAAGAAGAGAAAATACACAAGCTTTCCTAAGATACCAATCCTCTGAATCAAAGTGTTTACTAAATTCACTCTCATACTCAATCGGATTAACACCATTTTTTGCTAAATCAATTAAATAACATCCAAGACCATCAAAATCTTTGTTTGCTTCAAATTTTCTAATTTAGACAATTACTTTATTCATTATATATATATGTCTGACAAAAGTGCTGTTTTAGCTGATTTATAGATTTTGATTTTTTAATTTTTCTTTAATTATATCATACAAACCCTGATCTTCTTCATCTAACCATGTATTACTTTTAAATAGTTCTTCCTCCATTGAACGTTTCATCAATTCTTCTGCTTCAATAGGGACCCAATAGAATAATGTATCGCCTAATTCAGTTTGGAAATTCGATTTTATCATCATCCACGTATCAATAGGTGGGTTATCAAAAGTATCTAAAAATCCCTTTCCAATGTCCTCTGCATTTCCATCAATATTTGACATTCCAAGCTTTTTACATGCTATTCTACCAAAATCAAGAGGTTTTTGAAATTGTGGTAATCTTTCCTTTATTCTAATTCTAAGAGATAAGTTTAATACAGGAGTTATATCCTTTTTATTATTTAAATGTGTTGTTAACTGTCCGTAATCGTCATTATTAGAAAAATCATATAGTGGTTTTCCGTTTACTATTGGATTTGTTTTTCTTAAAACTTTGTCATTACGCTTCTTATTGAAATCATGACCTTGAATAAGATGAGATGTCCAAGAACTAGTTAAATATATTAATCCGATTAATTTATCAATCTCATTATTAGTGAGGGTTTTATTACCTTCTTTACACCACATTTTTTAAAAAAATCTACTCAAATATTCACTCTTAATTTGATTGAAGTCAGGTTCTTGAGCAAAACAACTCGTCAAAGTGACAAAAAATAAGAATATTGTTCGATACATCTTTTATTGCAATATTATTTACTAATATATATGCTACACTAGAATTAGCAGGTACGTCGACCAGTGGTTGTAGATTAGCTATTATTAGAGTATGTTTTAGTTATAAGGGAGTTTAAAGACAATTGGTAAAACTAATCTTTGCTTAACATTATGCCCTTTCTTTTTATTTTTATGAGTTCGTGCTGGAGTCCATGATGAACACACTGATAAAATTCTAATAGCTTCATTATTACATGATTCATTTAGGCCACGTACTACCTCTATAGAGTCATCAATAACTTGACCCTTTTCATCTATAATAAACCTTACATAAACTTTACCTTCAATTTTTGAATCTAGTGCATCTTTTGGATATTTTAATTCCTTACCAGCCCATTGATAAAACTTACCCATTCCCCCTTCATATTTCGCAGGAACAGCTACTTCTTCAAATATTTGATCATCCTGCCCATAAAGAAAATTACAAGCAAATAGAAGAAAAGCTATAAAAAAATACGTTTTATTAGTTCTCATTTTTGTCTAAAAGTGTTAATTTATTCTTTGTAGAGTAATGACTAATAGTACTATTAATCACTACTCTAACGTTGAGTATATGCAAAGACAGCTGGCATTATTAGTCAATCCATTGGAAAGAATTAATCGTTATACCTCTAAAGCAATCGTCCAAACATCCATCTGGCACAAATCCGCATAAAGTCATCAATCCATCTAATTCAGTCTCAAAATGCAATGTATTATTCTCCTTGTCTACTGTTAAATATTCACTTGCACACGAATGATAGAGGTCATCAATGGTTAATGGATTTGCACCTTTTTCATGACTACCCACATTAGTCTTTGTTTCAGTATACGTGTCGATAATTTCCCGTTGTCCATCTGTCTCATTTGTTTTGAATTCTTGGTAAATTCTCGAAGTCACTACGCCTTCTTCTATCTTTAATTCAGTTGTACTACCGAATCCTGTCCATGAAACGAAAGTTGTTTGGTATATATATGAGTTACCATTTTTGTCTTTGAGCTCAGTCCATTGTTCTAAACTCTCGTTATAAGACAATCCACTTTCACCTTTTAAGGTTGTCAATACTGATAATTCTTCGTCATTACTTTTTTTACAAGAAATCATGATTACTGCAAAAACCAAAAGTAAAATTCTGTTTGTTTTCATATCTTCTATTTATTATTGATTATTAGTCTAAAGACGTTTATTTATTGTATTTGATTACGTTGCTTGCTGCTAACGACTCGAGCATGGTGATGCAGGCAGATTGCGTCACATAATGCCTGTGAAATATGTCCCTTGCTGGGCTTCGTTTTCTATTTTAAATTACTCCAAATTATTTCATAGTCTTTTAAGGTAAATCTTGGTAAGAAGTTGAAGATGGAAGTAACATCAAATTCTGGTTCCATTACAATCCACCATTCAGAGTTATCTCTTTTTAAATCAATAGCAGACAAAAAATACATCTTCTGTAATTCATTTTTATCTTTTTCCCATTTCGAATCGCGAAAACATTCTTCCATGTGTTCGAATAATTTGCGACTCGTGATTTCCCATCTTTTTTCAAATTCTTTAATCAGATCAATTTGTTCATTAGAAGGTTCTTTTTGATTTTCCACTTCAATAGTTAATTCTATCGAGACTTTTGAAATTGATGTATTGATACGTCCAAACCATGCAAATCCATTTCGATTTTTATCAAGATTTAAAATACCGTATTCAGCCAAGTCAAATTGTGGTTTTTCTATTTTCCTCTTAAGCCGATCCACTTTATTAATTTAATGAGGCCCATAACATTCAATAATCACCATGTCAAATTATATATATCATACCATGGCATTTATACAATAGTAAAATGTAGTCTTAACTCTCCTTAAGTTTGCTGTTAGATTGTTGAAAGACAATTCCAATTTACAGTTTAATGTATTACAAAACAAGCGATGTTTTATTACTGTACATAATGTTTTACAGAGTTATTATATGTTTTTTTATTTCGTTTAAATCTTTTATTTCATAATCTTTTGAAATGGGAGCATTACGATTAATTTTCAAATAATTCCATCCCATATTTTTAGCTCCAATAATATCTGACTTAAAAGAATCACCAATCATCAATATCCCGTTTGGTTTATCCTCTGTAATTTTCTCAATTTCTTTAAAGATTTCATTATCGGGTTTAAGAAATCCATAATCACAAGAAAAAATCATTTTTTCAAAATACTGGTCAAGATTATTAGAGAAAACAGGTTTCTTATAGGGTGATGCCAAATTTGAAATCAAGAAAATACGAAAATCTTGTTTTAGATCTCGCAACACATCAATTACCTCAGGGTAAACAATAATAGAGTCTAACTCATTCGTTAAATCACTGGTTCTTTCATTATATAAACTAGAAAATTCAGAAGGCAAAATACTTTTTAATTCCTCAACATCATTTTTCATAACTAGTTGCAGGTATGAAGAAGCATCCATCCCAAAACCGCTTTGAGAAGTTTTAAATAATTTCAAAAAGAAATGATTCGACTTTTTTATCTCAATCAACGTATTGTACAAATCAAAAACTATTGTTTTTATATTATTCATTTTCTGAAAATACATAACCTTCAATAAACACTATATCACATTATATACTAGGCGTAGTAGCGTTTAACCACTATGGACATTTTACTCATTATTGTGCTTAGTATTTCTTTAGTCTATCCAATCTTCAGTATTTCTATGTCTATCAAGCCCAACAGTTTCGAACTCATCTTGATTCCCATTTTTTATTACACCTAATTTCTTAAGTATTTTGTTCAAAGTGTCTTTTCTAAATTCTCCTATAAATTCTCTTTTTCCATTTACCCATATCAGTCCAATGTGTCCACCTTGACCACCAAAAAATTCAGATTCGAAATAGGCCAATTTTTTATTTCCAATTAGGTCAAGAGTTTTATTTTCTATGTTTTTTGTCAAAAACTCAAATGAAGATATTTCAGAAGAATTTTCCATCTGGTTAATCTCATCAAACAGCTCATCCGTTATTGGAATCATTGAAATTTTATCGGTTAAGTCAACCAACTTTGAATTAGAGTATTTATTCCTAATGGGAGCTAAACTCTCTTTCTGTCCGATAAACGCTTTTAAGTAATATCCCATCAATTTTTTCTTATTAAGCACAACTTGATGGCTAAACTCGTGAACGGTTGCGTCAACCGTGATTGGAGTTTAGTTGATGTTTCCACACGTTTTATTCGATAATTAATTCAATTGATTTATTTACATAGTTTGAAAACCCTCCCTTTTCACCTTTCGTTAAATCGACTTTCAGTTTCAAATTAGGGTTTGTATTTATCTGTTTTGCAATTAATTGTTTTGAAAAAACTACTCTGATTTCAGTTTTATCATTTGGTTTAATAGTTTCTTTGTTCCAACTCAAATATGCAATCTGATTATCTAATTGTATATCAGAAATATAAAAATCTTTTTTACCAGTATTTTTTAGGATAAAAACATAGGGCTTAGAAAAGTCTTGCTGTAGTTTTTTAAACTTCATTTTTTTATCAGAAATTTCATAACTTATTTCCTTTGGAGGCGCATCATATTTAATTCCGAATCGGATTCTATCTCCATTATTATAATTAATACCCGATATTGAATAACTCTTGTTTTCTGCTAAATCAGCGATTAAAGTTATTTTCAAATCCCTAGTTTTTCCAACTCCTAGAGGTTTGTTACCTAAATCAAACTTTATGACTTCGTTGCTAAAAAATTTTGGATTTTGAAATTCAATTTCCTCTCCTGAATTATTTCTAACTCGAATAATTTTAGTTATGTCATTTTTGCCATCTGTTTTTCCAAAATCAATTAATAAGTCTCCGATATTATTTTCTTTATCAATAGCAAGGTCAGTAAGATTAAGTATTTGTAAACCGTATTTATCTTTAAATTCGGTTTTAAACTTTTCTTTTTCGTCAGAGGTTGATTCATTTTCACCTCTATTTTCAATTTCCTCAATAACTAAGGATCCTAAATTTTGAGACCATTGCATTAATGGTAAACTTAATTCCTCGATTATAATTGGTTGTTTTTCAATAACTAATTTTCCCGTTTGAGAACTGTAAAAGGTTATAAGGTTATCAATTTCTGCTTCAGTGTAATTATTAAAGTATATTGGTTTAACTAACGATTTAAATTCTTTTAGTGACTTCTCTGTTACTTTTTGTCCCAAAGCTTCCCAATAATTATCTGAAATTCCAAAATTATTTTGTTTTTGATAATCTATTGTTTGGGTTATTAGATTTTCAATATTTCTTATAGTCCCATCTAATTCCAATAAGTTCTCTATTTTTTTGTCTAAAGATTGAGCGTTAATTTGAAATGAAAATAATATTAGAATTGAGGTAATTAAGTTTGTTCTCATAGTTTTTCTCTCATATGTGTGGTAACATTCAATAAACACCATGTCACATTATATATATATCATAACATGGCATTTATACAATAGTAAAATGTAGTCTCAACTCTCTTTAAGTTTGCTTTTAGATTGTTGAAAGACAATTTCAATTTACAGTTTAATGTATTACAAAACAAGTGATGTTTTATTACTGTACATAATGTTTTACAGAGTTATCTTTCTAATAAGCGAGAGAAAAAATCAAAAAGAAAAAGAACCACCCGAATGGATGGTTCTTTAAATCTAACTTTAAGTTCCAATTCATAATTTTATGAATTAAAATCTAATCTATACTACTAATTATTTAATATTCTATAGTTGTCAAAGGCTTTTGTATTCCACCAAAGTGTTTTACCGTACATGGTGTTTGTGATACCTTCTGCTGCAGGAGCCCAATTAGCACCGTTTGTAGTTTGTTCTGAAATCGCGTATGGAAAACGGTACGGTAAACCTAAACCTTTGTATTGTGTACCACCTCTTACAAAAGTAAGTTGAGGGAAATTGGTACGACGAACTTCTGTAAATGCTTCAGGGCCATTTGTGAAAATCGAAATGAACTTTTGTTCTGCGATCAACTGTGCAGCTTTACCAGCATTCCAAGCAACGGCATCAGTTTCCAACGTTCTTTTATAGTGGTCTTCAAGGTTCGCTAACGAAATTTCAATCTCAGTTCCATCCTCTTCAGTAACTACTCGTTCTGAAAAAGTAGTTGCACCATTTTGAGCTACAAAAGAAGCTGTTCTGATACCGTATTGATCAGCCAATTTATACTGACTTTCAAAAGAAGCATGAATTCCTTTTTCGTAAGCTGTTTTAGCATCACCAGCACTCCCTACATTTAATAATGCAGCTGCTTCAGCTCTAATAAATTCCAACTCCGAATATGACATAATATGCGATACACTGTTGGCTGTACCTCTATACAAGACACCGATTCTTGAGATGTCAGCAATTTTAAACTCTTCTCCTTTCGGCTTACCATTTTCGATACCATCATATTGAATATCTGCCGTATTCCCAGTTGAGTCAAACAACGCAATTGATGATGATGTTGGTGTCGCAAAAATATACATACGAGCATCTTTTCTTTTTTTCATCATATCAATCATAGTATATGAAATGGCATGATCATCACGAGCATCGCGTACATAGTTTTCAAAGAAGGGATGCTCATAAGGTTGAGTACCTGCATACGTCAACATAGCATCATCCTCAATGGATGTAAAAACAGGATATTTTCCTGGGTTGCCAAAAATCAAATCCAAACCACTTGCTGCAGTCGATGCATCCACTTTTGAGATATGGATGTATAGTCTAGCCGCTAAAGAGTTCGCAAATTTTTGCCACTTTTGAGTATCACCTCCATAAATCATATCCGATTGTGGCTCAATTTTACCCCCATTGGATAATAATTCATTTGCTTCCTCAAGGCGATTAAATAGATCGTTGTAGATATCTTTCTGTGCGTCATACTTTGGTTGAGTAATGGTTGATTCATAACCTAATGCAACTGTTTTTAATGCTTCAGAATAAGGAATATCACCCCATACGTCAGTCATTACAGAGAAAAGGTAAGTACGAACCACCAACATTGCACCTTCCATCGCTTCAGCATCCGCAATGGCTTTTACATCAGGGTTTGCTTCTGCTTGTAAAGCCTCTTTTAATTCACGAATTTTCATGATAGCCAATTCCAAATCGTACAAAGAAGCTGTACCGTTTGACGAAGAACCTGAATACATGTATTTCCAGTACAAATCGATCACATTAGATCTGTATTCATAATAATCCTCGTCAATGTATTGGATCTTACCAAAGTGTTGTGCCCAAAGACCACTTGCTGTCATATTGAAATCTTCGGCTTGCACACCATACACACCACCTATTCTTGAAAATGTGGCGTTGGCAAATAAGTTTCCCGGATTTACGTCTGTAGGGTAATTAGGGTTCATTTGCATCTCCTCAAAGTTTTTGAAACATGATGTCATGCCCAAAGTCATTAGGATGGATGCTATATATATAATTGATTTTTTCATTTTTATTCAAATTGTGGTTGAGGGAAAAATCCCCCAACTTTATTTAGATAATGCTACTCGTCAGGAATGATGTATTAGAATTTCATCTTGATATCAAAACCAAAGCTTTGTGGTGATGGTAACTGTCCGAATTCAAAACCTTGACCTGATAAACTAGAACCGAAACCTGCTTGAGGATCAATATTTGGAGCATTTTTATGAATCATCCAAAGGTTATTTCCTACAAATGCAACGCTCATTCCTTTGATACCATATTTCTTCGTGAATGTAGATGGAATATTATAAGCAATCGATAACTCCGCAAGTTTTACATAGGTTGCATCGTATAAATACTCCTCGTGAATTCCGTAAAGCGATTGATAATAATCTTGTGTAGACACTACTTTAGTGTTTGGATTTCCATCCACACCAACGCCTTCTGTTACTCGGCCTGCTTCACGGTTCATGGCTGTTACATCTAACACACCAGCATATTCACCAAACATATTCGTCACTGAGAAGATATCTCCACCCACTGAAATATCAATTAAAGCTGATAATGTAAAGTTTTTGTAAGAAACAGAGTTTCGGATACCGCCTCTCCAATCAGGGTTGATAGAACCTAATTTTACTTTTTCTTCTGTCTTCATTGGGAAGCCATTTTCATCGACCATCACATTGCCCGCATCATCTCTTTGATAAGCATAACCGTAGAAAGTACCTAATTCTTCACCCGGTCTCGCTTCTGTTGAAAGTCCCCAGAAATCACCTAAGATAAATGAATCAACCCCATCAGCTAATTCAACGACAGTGTTTTTATTTTTTGAGAAGTTGAAAGATACATCCCAAGTCACTTCATCTGTTTGAACTGGTGTAGCAAATACCATCAATTCAAAACCTTTGTTATCAATTTGTCCCGCGTTGATGTAAGTATATCTATACCCTGAAGCGGCAGATACGTCGGCTGGAACAATTTGATCATACGTTGACTTTTCATAATAAGCCGCTTCAAAACCTAAACGGTTATTAAAAAAGCCCATATCTAAACCAACTTCCCAAGATTGTGTTCTTTCAGATCTTAGATCTGGGTTGGCTTGTGTCGTTTCATATTTAAACATTGGATAACCATTATAAGGCAACCCACTTGTATAGACGTTCATGGTGTTGTAAGGATCAGTATCGTTACCTACCTCTGCCCATCCACCTCTAATTTTACCTTGTGTAATCCAAGAAGGAAGATCAATATGCTCAGAGAATACATAAGAAAGGTTGATGGATGGGTACATAAACGAATTATTTTGGATCGGTAACGTAGACGACCAATCATTACGTAAAGTCACATCTGCGAATAAGTAGTCTCTGAATCCTACTGAAGCGGTACCGTATAATGAATTGATAATTTTCTCTTCGAAATAGGTTTGAGATTCTACCTGTCCTGTCGCGTTGGCTGGAGTATAAACACCAGGAGAGGCTAGACCAAAGGCTTCCATTGAATTCGACTTATACACTCTGTACATGTTATTACCACCGAAATTAGCATTCACATTCCAATCTCTACCAAAATCTTTTGAGAAGGAGAATAAGAAATCGAAGTTGGTTTCATTCACAAAGTAGTTCGATTCATAAAAACCACCATCAGGATCATTGACAGAGTACATTGCTGACTTAGACATACGGTTTTCTGTATACAAGTCCGTACCCCCTTTTACTTTAAAATTCAAGTAATCAGTGATGTTCCACTTTAATGAAGCATAGCCATTCACACGGTCTCTTAATTGAGAGTTGGTGTTTTCATTCAGGATCCAATACGGGTTGTCATGGTAGTTGTAGTTCCAGTTGTAAGGCGTACCATCTGCTTTTTTATAATCCTTCAATAGATTTGTATCTACTTGACGACCGAACCACACAAATTGTTGCATTACGTTGTTTTCACCATAACCCTGCTGAGGTAAGTTGTCTGATGCTCTTCTTGAATACGTTACTTTAGTGTCTAACTGTAACTTATCTGTGATTTTGTGTCCAAAATTTAATGAAGAAGAGTAGTTTTCAAGACCTGTATTTGGCACCATACCGTCTTGGTCTGAGTACATCAATGAGAAACGAACATTAGATTTATCAGTGGCATTTTGAACTGACAAGTTGGTAGTGGAAACATGCCCAGTTTCGAAAAAGTCTTTCACATTGTCTGGATTAGAAACCCACGGCACTGGCTCTCCATTAGAGTAAAACTGAGGGATCATTAAACCTGCATCCAAACGAGGTCCCCAAGATTCGTCTACCCCATCATAAGTACCACCATTTTTACCATCAGAAAATGAGAATTGACCATTTAAACCCTGACCATACTCGTTTTGGTAATTCGGTAAAACTAAAGGCTTTTGGAAAGTGGTTGTATTGGACAATGAAACGCCCAATCCTTGAGATCCTTTACCTGATTTTGTAGTGATTACAATAGCACCATTTTGTGCTCTAGAACCATACAAAGCGGCTGCGTTAGGGCCTTTTAATACCGACATTGATTCAATGTCATCAGGGTTAATATCGTTGATTGGAGATCCAAAGTCAGTACCTCCACTTGATGTATTACCAGAGTTGTATGTGTTGTCCATTGGCACACCATCAATTACGAATAACGGTTGGTTATTACCTGTTAAAGAGGAATTACCACGGATAGTAATACGAGAAGATGCACCAGGTGCTCCTGAAGAAGTATTGACTTGTACACCTGCAACTTTACCGTTAAGGTTGTTCAAAACGCCAGTATCTGCACCTTTTAAGTCATCACCTTTTACCTCTGATACAGAGTAACCTAATGACTTTTTGTCTTTTTCAATCCCTAATGCAGTAACAACTACTTCTTCTAATTGTTCCACATCCTCCTCCATTGTAAAGTCAATTACAGACTTCGAACCAATAGTAACATTCTGTGTTTTGTAACCAATAAGGCGAACCACTAAAACTGCTTCATTAGAAGTAGCAGAAACAGTGTAATTACCATCAAAGTCTGATACTGAACCATTTGTCGTTCCTTCGACCATTACAGTGGCACCAGGAAGGGTCTCCCCATTGGCATCACGAATGACACCTTTAATTGTTCTTTCCTGAGAAAAGGCTGTAACAACCACCCCCAAGAAAAGAAAGAGAAAATAAAGTACTCTTTTTTTCATGTTAAGTTAATAATTGATTGATTGGATATATATATTGAACACAGGTATCAGACCTCCCAATGCACTGATTATGGGCAGTTTATTCCACTGATTTTTTTGACATACAAATTAAGGGTTCATTCTAATATAAATGAACGTCTATTTTGTTATACCGTAAAAGAAATAGGTAGGCTTCCAAAGAAAAGGCCCAACTATCCGATATAGTGGAAACTGAAAAGTGAATTAATTACTCAATTCGACAGATCTACTGAATACAAATGTTCTTCTTGTTAAAAACATTCCAAATTGCTCTTACCATAAGAGGCTTTCATTCATCTTGGATGAATACAATATTATTTTCTTTAGATTACTTCACTAGACAAAGTGAATCGAAAGTTTAGCGTGTTATAAGATGATGTATCTCATATTAATGTTTGAACTAGGTTTAAATAATAAAATTAGGTTGTGCTTTATGTTATTTGCTAATACAATTCTAAGAAAGGTTTTTTGTATTTGAAAGCATTTTAACTTTTATAAAAACAAGGCATACACTACCTTATCATATTGATTTTCTGTATTGTAACACCTGTACTTTTAATTACTTATAACATAGTTTACATTACCTTCGGGATGCTATATGATTGACTATCTTGGGATTATCTATTTTATTTTAGATTTAGAGCAGGAAGAATTTAATGAGCGAAAAATAATCTTAAAAAAAAGTTGATTTATCTTATTTTAAGAGATGTTGAAAATACAATAATTGACCTTTTTGCAACTATATTGCATAAATTTTGATCCTATGATACATAAAACCACTCAATTTATTATTTCCTTTCTATTTTTTTATTAAGTTCACGTCAGTGTCAATCAAACAAACTATAAATAAATTTTTAATCAATTCAATTTATGAAAAGACTATTCAGTTTTGCCCTAATTTGTCTTTTAGGGCTATCTACTTTTGCGCAATCTCCATTATGGATGCGCTATCCTTCCATCTCGCCTGACGGTTCAAAAATCGCGTTCTCTTATCAAGGTGACTTATATGTAGTACCTACTGATGGAGGTAAAGCACAAGCTATCACCCATCATGTTGCACATGATTTTTCTCCTGTATGGAGTCCTGACAGCAAACAAATTGCCTTTGCATCGGACCGTTTTGGTAATTTTGATGTATTTGTCATGAATGCTGAAGGCGGTGCTCCTCAACGATTAACCTATCATTCAAACAAAGAAATTCCATCATCTTTCACTCCTGATGGCAAAGCTGTTTTATACACAGCTACGATTTTAGACGATCAAAAAAGTGCTCAGTTTCCTTATGCGAGGTTACCAGAGTTGTACAGCATTGCAGTAAAAGGCGGAAGACCTGAACAAATTCTAAGTACTTCGGCGGTTAATGCTACTTACAGCAAGGATCAAAAAACAATTCTTTATCAAGATGTAAAAGGGTATGAAGATAATTGGAGAAAGCACCATACTTCATCAGTAACAAGAGATATTTGGGTTTACGATGTAGCATCGAATAAACACCAACAAATCTCGACTTTTAAAGGTGAAGACCAATACCCTCAGTTTTATAAAGATAATCAAACAATTGTTTACCTCAGTGAAGAGGAAGGTTCATTTAACATTTGGACAACAAAACTAGACGGTAGTAACAAAGAAAGATTGACTTCTTTTGACAAACACCCTATTCGCTTCTTAACGGTTGCTGAAGATGGAAAAATGTGTTTTGGTTATGATGGTGAGATCTATACTTTCGTAAAGGGTGAAAAACCACAAAAAGTAAAGATTGAAATTCTGAATGATTCAAAAGTCAATAATGTCACTTTCGAAAGAAAATCAAGTGGTGGTAATCAAATTGCTGTTTCACCTAATGGAAAAGAAATGGCATTTATCTTAAGAGGAGATGTTTTTGTCACTTCAGTAGATTACAACACTACAGTTCAAATCACAAAAACACCTGAACAAGAACGTTCGGTAAGCTTCTCTCCTGATGGCAGAAAATTAGTATATGCTGGTGAGAGAAATGACTCGTGGAATATCTATACTTCTGAAATTGAAAATGAAGAAGACCTTTATTTTGTTTCTGCTTCATCATTTGTAGAAAAAGTGGTTACTGACAAAGCAGAAGAAGAATTCCAACCTATGTGGTCTCCAAAAGGAGATGAAATCGCTTTCTTGGAAGAGAGAACTACTTTGAAAGTAATTAATCTTGATACGAAAAAGGAAAGAGTGATTCTTCCAGGTACGTATAATTATTCTTATTCTGATGGAGATCAAGCTTATGATTGGTCACCTGACGGTAAATGGTTTGTCGTTCAATATTCTCCTAATCAATGGACAAGTTCAGACATTGCCTTAGTGGATGCGAAAGGTGATCAAAATATCATCAACCTTACGGAAAGTGGTTACAACAGTGGTCAACCAAAGTTTGCTATGGACGGTAAAGCCATCATTTTTTCAAATGACCGTTATGGTTTCAGAAGTCATGGTAGCTGGGGTGCTGAAGATGATGTTTTCGCTATTTTCTTAACAAAAGAAGCTTATGATGAATTCCAACTTTCTAAAGAAGAGTTTGAACTTCTAGAAGAAGCACGTAAAGAAGCAAAAAAGAAAGAGAAGGAAGACAAAGAAGACGATTCTAAAAAGAAGAAGAAGAAAGAGGATGATAAAAAGGAAGATGACAAAGAAGAAGCTTTAGTAATTGATTTTGATGGTTTAAAAGATCGTATTTTACGATTGACAATCAATTCGTCTTTCACTTCTGATATGTTGTTGACCAAAGATGGCAGCAAGCTTTTCTACATGTCACGTTTTGAAGGTGGATATGATCTATGGTCAAAAGATATTCGTAAAAATGAGACAAAATTAGTCTTAAAATTATCAGGTTACGGAGGTAACTTACAGTTCGATAAAGACCACAAAAATATCTTCTTTGTCACGAATGGCAAATTTGCCAAAATGGACGTAAAGTCAAATAAAAGAAAGAGTATTTCATATGCTGCATCTTATTATTTAGATCATGCTGCTGAAAGAGAATACATGTTTGATCATGTTTGGAGGCAAGTCAAAAAGAAGTTTTACGATTCTAATATCCATGGTTTAGATTGGGCGTACTACAAAACTTCTTATGCGAAGTTCTTACCTTATATCTCTAACAATTACGACTACTCAGAAATGTTGAGTGAAATGTTAGGTGAACTCAATGGTTCTCATACCGGATGTCGTTATTATGCTTCTAGCCGTAATGGTGATCAAACTGCCAATTTAGGTGCATTCTATAATCCTGAATACCAAAATGATGGATTAGAGATTCTTGAAGTGATTGAAGGTAGCCCGTTGACAAAAATTGATGAAGAGGTTAAGGCAGGGATGATTATCACTGAAATTGATGGTCAAAAAATCGTTGCAGGTCAAGATTATTTCCAATTATTGAATCACAAAAGAGGAACTTCTACTTACCTTACGATTTTAGATCCAACTAAAAATAAAGTGATCAAAACGGAAGTTAAACCTATCTCTCAAGGTGCTTTAAGCAATTTACTTTACAAAAGATGGGTAAAACAGAGAGAAAAGGAAACAGAAGAGGCTTCAAATGGTAAAATTGGTTATGTTCACGTCAGAGGAATGAATAGTTCTTCTTTCAGAACTGTTTACTCAGAAGCATTGGGTAAAAATTACAATAAGGAAGCCTTAATCGTAGACACTCGCTTCAATGGTGGTGGATGGCTACATGATGATCTAGTTACTTTCTTAAGTGGAAAAGTCTATGCTCAATTTGCTCCAAATAATCAGAAGTTTGGCACTGAACCTATCAATAAATGGACTAAACCTTCTGCTGTTTTAGCTTCAGAGGGTAATTATTCTGATGCACACGCTTTCCCTTATGCGTACAAAACTTTAGGAATTGGTAAAATTATCGGTATGCCTGTTCCTGGTACGATGACTGCCGTTTGGTGGGAAAGATTGCAAGATCCATCGTTGGTATTTGGTATCCCGCAAGTGGGTGTGAAAGATATGAATGGAAACTTCCTTGAAAATCAACAAATTGAGCCTGATGTAAAAATCGCTCAAGATAAAGATGTTGTAGTGGAAGGAGTTGACCAACAACTTCGCAAAGCTGTTGAAGAGTTAATGAAATAGAGCGAAGAAATTCGTCAATCATTCAATATCATTTTATTGAAAGGCTGTCTTGAATATTAGGTTTCAAGGCAGCCTTTTTTATTTCAAACAATAGCACTATTGTAAACTAAATTATCGTTAATTATAGTATTCAGAAATCAGGAGATTTCTGATGATCTTAAGGACACGAATGACGCTAACGCTTAACATTCGCGCCAGTGAGCTTTCTACTCTTTTAGTTTAGTAATACTTCCCTTGGCCTTGAAGGGAAAAGCGTTAAGAATTCCATGTAGCGAGCCGTTAAAAATGATTTTGCTGTTTGAGCGCAGCGAGTTTAAAATCATTTAGGCGAGTGAAATGGAATTTAGCTTTTGACTTCTAAGCCTTGAATTTTTTGCTTCGTTTTTGTTTCAAGACAAAAATGAAGAAGAAGGAAGCTTGAAAGTAGATCCCATAATTACTTGTAGAAAAGCTGACTGAAAGTTAACGATAATTTAGTTTACATATATTTATGACATTTAGAAATCAGGAAATTTCTACTATTACTTTACTTCATTTTTGAGGACTAATCCCCAATAAATTTGAAAAGATCAATCATTCATCTATTTTTGGTTAGATTAAGTGAAATCTAAATAGTAATAAATAATTACTCTCAAATAACAAACTAAACATGACTACTAAAATGAAATTATTACGACTGACACTTTTTATTCTTATCCCTTGTTTTTTTCTCATTAGTTGGGAAGAAATCTCAAGCATTGACCAATTGATAAAAGTGATCAACACCAACAACCGGTTGAAAACCAATGACGCCATTTATGTTCACACAGATAAGCCCTATTATATGGCTGGTGAAAATTTATGGTTCAAAGTATACCTCAGAAAAGCCTCCTCCCTTTCAAATGATCAATGGAGTAAAGCTGTTCAAGTAGAATTGATCTCTCCTACTGGAGAAATTATTGACGAAAGAAAAATTTACGGTAATGGTGAATACAGTAATGGAGACTTTAAATTAAGAACTGATTTAGAGGAAGGTAGATACCGTCTTCGTGCGTATACAAATTGGATGAGGAATTTCGGTGATAGTACATTTTTCAATCAGGAAATTCACGTTTATCAAATCAATCCAGACTCTTTAAGAGTAGAAACACCTGTATTTGAAGATGGAACTACCAATGAACAAGTTTTAAATCGAAAGCAACGTTATGATTTACAATTTTTCCCAGAAAGTGGACAGTTCATTCAAGGGCTATCAACCAAAATAGGTGTTAAACTTGTAAATCAGAACGGTTATGGAGAACAATTCAACGCCAAGGTTTACAATCAAGAAGATAAGCTAATCACGGAAGTGCATGGTAATGAATTGGGTATGAGTAACTTTTTTATTCATGCAGAAGAAGGAGATCATTATTATGCCATTCTCGATCGTGATGCAAATGAAAAGTCGCCCACAAGATATGCATTACCAAAATCGACTAAAGAAGGTACTACTTTATTTGTCGTCAAAAGAAATGATTTATATGTAAAAGTCATCTCCAGTGATAAAGCACTAGAAAATGGAGGTTACTTACTCGCTTCTACTGATAATAAAATTATTTACTCGTGGGAATGCCCTGCCGGCAAAAAGCTCATCCCAATCAAGATGCCTTTAGAAGATGTCAACAATGGCATTATAAAACTTACGTTATTGAATAAAGAATTAAAACCTGTTGTAGAAAGGGTTGTTTTCCATTATGATCCTCAAGATGTTAACATTCAAATGGATCAGCAGAACTACAAAAAACGTGAGAAAGTAGAATTAACCATCGACCTTAAAGACGAAAAAGGTACACCTATCAATGGTGACGCTTCATTGGCCATTGTCGATCAAAAATTGGTAGATGTATCACAGAAAAAAAATAATATCATTGCCCAATTAATCTTGTCTAACGAGTTGAAAGGAAATATTGAAAATCCTACTTGGTACTTCCACAATTTTGATACTCAAAAAGATTATGCACTTGATGACTTAATGCTGACGCAAGGCTACCGTAAAATTGATTGGATTGAAGAAGCAAAAGATAGTTTACAACTCAAATTTATCCCTGAACCAGGTATTTCGGTAAGAGGTAGAACGAGTAATTTCTGGAATGAAAAGAAATATCAGCAGTCAGAGATTACAATGACTTCATTGGATAAAAAGTTAATTCATGAATCAGTACTGACGGATAACCAAGGTGGATTTACTTTTACTGGAATGGTATTTTTTGATTCAACTAACTTTATTTTCCAAGCAAAAAAATACAATGAGAAAAGAAAAAAGGTAACGAATAATAATTCAGTCAAAATATCAATTTTTGAACTTGAACCACCTGTTACCTTCCCAGTTGAAGAGAAAAAAGCGATTCTTCCAAAAGGGAATTCATTAGCTCAGTTTGAAAAAGAAATTCTCAACATTGAAAAAATTGATAGGGCTTTTAATACCAAAACGATCATTTTGGACGAAGTGGAAATCGTAGATGAAGCTGAACCGGAAGAGTTTAGTCATGCCTCCAAACTTCACTCCAATTATAATGCAAGATTTGTCACTGACTCTTTAGGCTACGCCTCAGGTTTAACCGTTTGGGAGTTTTTAAATCAAGAAATGAAAACAGCTCAAGTTCTTCGTCGTTCAGGAATGTTGTCGGCAGGTGGAGGCTCATTTGATGACAATGGAGAAGCTGTTGTATCCAATGATTCCGATATTCCAGTGGTACTCGATGGATTTCAAATTGACATCACTCTTTTACAATCAATGTCCATGAGTGAAGTTGGTTTTATTGATGTCTTAGATATGTCAGAAGGAAGCATTTACACTAGTAATGCAATCAACGGCGTAATTGCAATTTATACAAGACAAGGCGGAGGCGGTTCTTATGTCGTAAAAGGGCTTGATAATATTACATCACCGGGTTTCTATACTAGTAGAACATTCTACCAACCCAAATACGATGTTCAAAGCGATGAGCACGCCAAGCCAGATCATAGAATTACGCTCTTATGGGAACCAAACGTTGTTTTTGATGAAAATGGAAAAGCCAACGTCACTTTCTTTACTGATGATAAAGCGACAGAATATCAAGTAGAAATTGAAGGTATTACAACTTCTGGTAAACCATTTTACAGTACTACTGCCTTTAAAAACAATTAATTTTGTATTGAAAACGCAATATGTTAATACTCTAAAATGTATTGAACTCAAGTATAGAATCACCGTTTGTTAAAATATAAAAAACAACTCTTTATCAATAAAAAAGAATCTATACTATGAATGATATTTTAGACATTATCAAAGGAGCTACAGTAATTATCGGTACATTAGGTGTTATATTAGTAGGTGTTCATTTTGGTCTAAACCAATCTGCAAATCCATTGCAAGAAGTGCCACAAACACATGTATATACAGGTAATTAATCAATATAAATTATAACAAAAGAGAGTCATGTTGAATTGATCAATATGACTCTTTTTTTGTTTCAATATTCAATCTCCATTTAGATTTATTCCATGTTTTAAAGTATAAATTACCATAAAATTTAAACATCTTTACGGCCTAAATTGATCAAAATGGAAAAAGAAGAATTACTCCAAAAATACGGTGGAAGAAAGATAAAAATGGACGAGGTAAGTTCTTATGAACAATGGTCGTTGGATTTTTTTCACCAAAAAGAAATAGTAAGAGAGCCTAATCTACAAATGACCCTACAAGTAGACATTACAGAGGGATATCAATACTATCAAGAAAACCTCAAACAATATGAGGGAGCCTCTTTCACTGCTTATTTAATGTGGACTTTGGTAGAAACGATGAAAAAGCATCCTTATTTCAGATATCGAAAAATCGAAGATGAATGGTATGTTTTTGATAATCTTCCTGTATTTTCTCCTATTGCGGTAGGCGGCGAAACACGATTTACGGAAATTATAGTTGAAGATCCTGCACAATCCACTATTGAAACCTATTTCAAAAACTATAAGAAGTGTTTGGATTATGCTTTTAATAGAGATGGAGATTTCGCACCTCTACCGGTGATGGTTTGGGCCACTGCACATTTTATTGGCAACTTACCCAATCTTCAATTCACAAGTTTTCAATTACATGCCTCTGCTTTGGACTCAGCAAGGCCTTACTTCTATTTTGGCAAGCGTTACCAACAAGGTGATCAGTTGTTGATTCCATTATCAATCACATTTGATCATTCTAGCTTAGATCCGTTTGTGCTTTCAGCATTTATGGCTGATTTTGAAGCCCAATTGAAGCAGTAATTCAATAATAAACAATAAGCCCATAAGAAACATGATAAACATTTCTTATGGGCTTATATCTTACTATTAATTCAAGTAATTAGCAGCAGTCAGCATCAGATGATGTACACTTGCAACCTGACTCTTCAGTTTGACTGCAGTTGCAGCAGTTACAATCACAAGTACATTTTGTATTTTCTGCGCATTTGATATCTTTTTCGTTCATCTTATTATGGGATTAAAAAGTGATTAACTTGTTTTCACCCTTATAGACGAGACTTTTTAAAAAGGACGCAAAAAAAATGACTTAATTTGAATATTAATTGCAATTACCTGATTTACAATCAAATGTAATATTACCAAAACCATCATCTACTTGAGTACAGCAAGTTTCGAAAGACTGTTTTAATTGTTCTCTCCCTCTTTGCACTCTTGATTTCACCGCCGAATAAGAAAGCTGATGTTGATGTGCATACTCTTTTTGTGAAACTCTATGGTAAGTTACCTTCATCAAAACGTCTTGATATTTTTCTGGCAACTGCAAAATAAATGGCTTTACACAAGCTTCACATGCTTGAAGGTTTGAATCAGAACCGTTAAATTCTTGAGGCAAATCCACTTGATCAACATCAAAAGTCTGATTGCTTTTTCTTTTTCTATAAAAATCGATAATTGAATTTCTTGTAATCTGATAAATCCAACTCTCTAATTGTTGTTCATCTTTCAATAAAGCTTTTTTCTCATGAATCTTTATAAAGACATCTTGAAGAATATCCTGTACCTCATCCTTCTCATTTACTTTTGAAGTAATGAAACCTTCCAGTTCATGATGAAAATTATTCCAAATATCTTTTGTATTCATATTCTAGCTTTTTGAATTGTAGACGTTCAAAATTGAAAAAGATGCATCATTCAGTGATATTTTTTTAATAATACCTACCCAACAATCACTAATACCCTTTAAACCAAACCATTATTAGTAAAGACTTGAACTTCCTCAGGTTTTGGATATTGCTGTAATTTTGAAAAATCCTTTTTCCAGAAGTCCATATCTAGTATTTCATTGTTTTCATTTTTTGTCAATGTAATCACCACAGGAATATTATCAATATCTCTGTAAACTACTTGAACGATATCTGCTTTGTAAGGCGACTTTTCAGGTGGTGTAAAATTGATACTCCCCATAACCGCATTTTCATAATCATCTACCATCATGGGTAATTCAAATTCCTCTGGGTTTTCGCCTCCTAATTGGATAAGATGCTTTGCTAATGTAAGCTCTTCCGCTCTAACTTCTCTTCTATCTGCCATAACTTTTTTTGGTAAAAATACATAAAAATAGCCCTATGATACGAATATCATAGGGCTATTCTTTTGCTATTGAGATTTATTTAGATTCCGAAAAATCTAGTGACTCTTCCGCTTTATTTTTCTTTGAGAAGATAAAGATTATCGCTCCAGAAGTAAAAAACATAATCAATGAGTAAACGCCTGCTGCAATTGATAGGTCCACTCTTCCCATGATTCCAATAGCAATTGTAATGGCCATTGTTCCATTTTGAATACCCGTTTCAATCGCAATTGAAGTCGCTTGTGGTGTTTTTAATTGTGCTAAACGAGCGACAACATAACCCAATCCCATTGTACAAACATTTAAAAGCAACGTTGCCAAACCTGCTTGTGCAAAATAAGCAACCACATTGTTTCGCTCTTTTACAACAATACCTACAATCATTACGACAAGGATCACCGCTGAAGCAATTCTTGTAGGCTTCGCCATTTTATTAGCAAAACTCGGTAAGAATTTACGGATGCTCATTCCCAAAATGATTGGGATAATACTTACAATTAAAATTTTCTTGATCGTGTCAGGCACATCCAATAAAATTGTTTGATCTTGACTCAAGAAAAAAGAAGATCCAAGATTGATCACAAAAGGAATTGTAACGATAGTCGCAAAACTACTTACTGCTGTCAACGTTACTGACAAAGCTGTATCTCCATTGGCTAAATGCGTGATTAAATTGGAAGTCGGTCCACCCGGACATGCTGCCAGAATAATTAAGCCTAATGCGATGAAAGAAGGCAATGCTAAATAATAAGCAATTCCAAAAGCGATGATCGGCAAACAAACAATTTGTAATACCAATCCTATCAGTACTGCCCAAGGCTTTTTAAGAATTCGTTTAAAATCGTTGGGTACAAGCGATAATCCCATACCAAGCATAATGATCGCTAATGCTATACCCAACAATAAGGTACTCGTTTGATTCATAGTAATAGTAGTTTATTTTCTGAGCTTATTGACTCAGTCATACAGTTAGATTAAATACTGCACTACTCTAGTATAGAATCATGCCAAAACCGTTATTTTGCTATTGCAACCCTTATTTTCAGCCTTTTTACTTTTTCCTTATTTACGATTTCTGCTACCTTTTTTGCCTTCGGTCTACTCACTGCAACAAACGACATAAAATCTTTCACTTCTATCAATCCTATTTCTTCTTTCTGCAACTTCCCTTTTTTTGCTAGAAGTCCTACAATATCAATTTTGTTGATTTTATTCTTCTTTCCTCCACTAATATAGAGCGTTTCCCATACCGGAAGTTCAGGCATTTGATCAATAGCCGGTAACGCTAAATGGGTTGGAGTATTTTCGATGTATTCCGGAAACTCGTCTTCTGAAGACATCACAAGGTATGTAACACCTTCTTTATCCATCCTCGCCGTTCTTCCATTTCTATGAATAAATGCATCCTCTTTCGGAGGCAATTGATAGTGAATAACATGTTTGATGGAAGGAATATCCAGACCTCTTGCGGCTAAATCAGTTGTTAAAAATACATGAACAGAACCATTTCTGAATTTTGTTAAAGCTCTTTCTCGCTGTTCCTGATCCATTCCGCCATGGAAAGATTCATGAGGAATATTATTTTCTTTTAAATGCTCTCCTATCCTGTCAACCGCAGCTCTATGATTACAGAAAATTAAAGTAGGTTCTGAAGCCACTTTACAAATTAATTTGAAAAGAACAGCCAATTTATCCACTCCATCTGCTTGCACAAATTTTAATTCTAATTTTGGAGGAAGTTGCCCACCCAAATGATTCAGGATTTCAGGATTTTGCATTTTTACAAAATCCGGAATTTCATCACTTTCTGTCGCAGAGGTCAGCATTTTGTAATGTATAGACCTTAATTCTTCAATGATAAATTCCATATCATTTTGAAATCCAAACTCTAATGCCTTATCAAATTCATCCAATATCAAATACTCAACACAACTGAAGTCAAAAGTTTCTTTGTCAATATGATCTGCTAACCTCCCTGGAGTTCCCACTAATACATGAGGGGGATTAGATAGATTTTTTTCTTCTATTTTGAACGAGTGTCCACCATATACACTATTAATAGAAAATGGTGTTCCCATACTTTTAAATACACCTTCAATCTGTAATGCCAATTCCCTTGATGGAGCAATAATCACACATTGCACCTCTTTTAAATCAAAATTTAATTTTTCAATTAGAGGTAATAAAAACGCCAATGTTTTACCAGAACCTGTAGGAGAAAGTAAGATTAATTCATTATGTGTTTTTGATTTTTCAATAGTTTCATTTTGGATCGTATTGAAGCTTTCAAAACCAAGATGCTTTTTGATTTGATCTAAAGATGGAATTTGACTTTTCATAGAAGGATATGTTTTTATTTGCAATATAGGAATGTACCTAGACAAAAGCCTGCAAAGATAGTATATCCTCATTGAAGTTAGTTGGGGTGAAAGAAAATAATAGGAGTTGTTAGTAAATAAGTGCATTGTAAACTAAATTTTCAACTATTTGTAGTTTTTAGAAATCAGGAGATTTCTTTTGATCTATGGGCACTAATGACGCTATCGCTTAACATTAGCGCTAGTGGAATTACGACTTTTTTAGTTTTGTAGTTCTACTTCCGGCCTTGAAGGGAAAAGCGTTAAGAATTTCATGGATCGAGCCGTTAAAAATGATTTTGCTGTTTGAGTATCTCAAAACGATAAAGTTTTGATCGAGTTATCCTTTCAATAGGCGAAAGGAATGAAATTTAGCTTTTGACTTCTAAGCCTAGATTTTTTGCTTCGTTTTTCATCAATGGAAAAATGAAGAAGAAGGTAACTTGAAAGTATATCCTATTAATGCTTGTAGAAAGATCTATTGTAAGTTGACGATAATTTAGTTTACAATGTAGTGATTTATGCTTTCTTTGAAATTCATACTCATTGGTTTGAAATCAAAATAACACTCCATACGCCTCTCCTTACATTTGTAATGTTCAAAAAATGAAAAACATTTTAATTGCATGTACAAACAATAAACTATTATGAAAACGAAATTACTACTCCTATTCTTCCTAGGGTTCTTCAGTTATTCATGTGATAATAATGATGTTGTAGCACAACAAGAGGAAATTATCGAGGACATAGTATCAACAGAAGATGGGGACATTCCACCTGCCATACTCGCTTATCAAACAGGTGCAAATAGCGAGGACATTGACACCTATATGTACGCTTTTGCTGAGGAAATTTCTATTCTTGATGTCTCAAGAGAGATCACTGGAAGAGAGAACGTTAGAGCATGGGCCTTACGGGAAGTGATTGCTAGTGGTGACACATTTAGATACCGAGAAACTTTAGAAAGTGGTGAAAGGTATGCTAAAGCCGAAGTAAACTGGCTCTCTTGGGTAGTTCACTATCACTTCTGGTGGGATGAAAACGACAAAATCACTCGTATGTCACTACAATACGCTGACTAAAATAATTATCAATTTTATACATCTAATTTTAATTGAACAACAAAATGAAATTAAGAACATTAACACTCATCTTTGGCTTATTTATCAGTCTTACAGCTTTTTCAAAAGACATTAAACCTAAAGTGCTTAAAGGAAAAAGTGATGCTTTTGAAAAAGTAGTTTTTAAAAGTGAAGGTTTGAAATTGGTTGGAAACCTGTATTATCCTGAAGGGTATCAAAAAGGTAAAAGTTATCCTACAATTATAGTAGCAGGAAGCTGGACTACAGTCAAAGAACAAATGGCAGGTTTGTATGCTCAAAAATTAGCGGACAATGGATTTATCACCTTGACATTTGACTTCAGAAACTATGGTGAAAGTGAAGGAGAACCTCGTTTCTGGGAAAACCCTACCATGAAAGTGGAAGACATCAAAAATGCCGTGACGTATCTTGAAACATTGCCAGAGGTAGATGAATCCAAAATAGGTACTTTTGCCGTATGTGCTGGATCAATGTATACGCTGATGGCTGCTGCTGAAGATCAAAGAATCAAAGCCGTTGTAACTGCTGCTTCATGGTTACAAGATGGTGAAGCAGTGAAACTTTTCTACGGTGGTGAAGAGGGCGTAAATGCTAAAATCACAGCGGCACAAAAATCAAAAAACAAGTATAAATCAGAAGGTAAAGTAGATTATATTGAAACGATCTCTACAACCAACCCAAGTGCGGCAATGTATGGTCCTTTCGATTACTACTTGAACCCTGAACGTGGTGCAGTGAAAGAGTGGAGTAACGACAAATTTGCAGTCATGAGTTGGGAAGATTGGTTGACACTTGATCCAATGCCTTATGCTGAAAAACTAAATACAGCCACTTTAATGATCCACTCAGATGGTTGTGTTTTACCGCAATACACTAAAAACTTCTTTGAGAAAATTGCAACTGATGATAAAAAATTAGAATGGGTAGACACTGATTTGGCATCACCAATGCAACAATTCAGATTCTATGACCAAGACGAAGAAGTAAACTTTGCAGTGAAGGAAGCCACTGCTTGGTATAAGATAAAATTATAATGTCTATATGAGCTATAATAATAGGTAAATATGAAAACAAAAAAAGCCGTTGCCTTTTGGTAACGGTTTTTTTGTTGCTGATCGCGGCACGCTGTAAACTATGTTCTCGGCTATTTGTGGTTTTTAGAAATCAGGAGATTTCTGATGATTTACAGGACACGAATGTCGCTATCGCTTAACATTCGCGCCAATGGAATTTAGCTTTTGATTTCAAAGCCTTGACTTTTTTGCTTCGTTTTTGTGTTAAGACAAAAATGAAGAAGAAGGCAACTTGAAAGTTGATCCTATAAAAGTTTGCAGAAAGGTCGAATGAAAGTTGAAGAAACATATTTCACTGTGTAATGATTTTCATCTTAACTATTCGCATTCCTTTAGATAAAAGCCCTTAAATGATGTAATTAGACGTTAACCTACTACAACAAACCCAAACAAAAACATCTCCTCTAAGCCTCATTCAGTATATTAAATAGGTCAGAAGTAATTATCGAAAAATATAATGGAAGTAATGTCGAAGGTATTGGACAAAGATTTACAGTTTTTAGGAGAATGTACAAACGAACAGCTGGGTATTTTATTTAATATTTTGTGTTTTGAACAAGATCAATCCGTAAGAAAGAGGAGTAGATTACTTCATTCTATCGAGGCACTTGTCTTTGAAGAAGATTACTTTAAATATTCAAACAGAATTGGACACGAACTACAAATACTTGCCAATACAACAATCGCAGGGTTATTAAGGGAGGAAAAAGTACCTTACAATCAGATATTACTTCATCTGCTCAATCAGTTGGAAATACCTTACCATTCAAACTCTAGTAGCGTAAAGCTAGAAAAAAAGCTAATACAAGGTCTGAATGATAAAGCATTAGGTTTAGAGAATACAGGAATGTCTTCACTTCCTTTTGAAATTTTAGTAGAGGAAGGAATGACCGACAATATCAAAGGAAATCCAAATGATAGATGTATTTTACCTGCTGTAATTTATATCTCATTGTTAAGAGCAACTCGCAGCAAAAAGATGATGGAAGCTAATTATTAAAGCATATAGTTGGTGTCAAAACTTCACTTTATCCCTAAAAAATTGAAGCTTAAGTATAATTAACTTTTCATCATTAAATATTAACAATTAAACTCCAACCTTTAAAAAATAAAGTGGCTCATTGTATATAGAAATAAAATTTGTGTAGAGATTGTATTGTGTTGAAGAACAATTCAACTAATTATTTAGGTTGATTTATATGAAAAGAATTTTACGAGAGAAATTAATATATATATTCGCTTTTATTTTTGCTTCAAGTGTCATTTATTCATGTGCACTCCCTGAAGAGAAGGTTCAACAAAATTTAATGAATATTCATGAGTTGAATACAAGCGTAAAACCATATGACGAAACAGCTCAGTTTCTTGAAGTAACGGCTCAATTGAACTATGTTGATTTGGGTTACCTAAAAGTGGATATTCACCCGGTAGATGTAGGCACCGAAAATGCATGGAGATCTTCTTATATTTATGACGATTTTGAAGGTGATGTTTTCCATGGTCAATTTAATATTCCATCAAAAACAGTGGGAGATTATGAGATTGTTTTCTACTTAGTAGATCATAATAATATAGAATCAAAAATATCCACTGAAATATACATTGATAAGTATCCGATAGAAAAAATTATTCCTGAAGGAAACAGTAACGAGAAGTAAATACTTCTCGTTTTTTTTGTGCAAAAAGAGATTAAATAGCTAAATTCAAGGAAGTAAACACACACAACTGCACATATAACACATGAACAATAACACTCAGGCTTTATGGAAACCTAGCAGGGAACATATTGCTAAAACAAATCTGTACTCTTTTCAGCAAACCTATTATCCCAATCAGGAATACGATTATTTTAAATTGTTTGACGAAAGCATCCATGATTTAGAAGGCTTTTGGTCAGCTGTTTGGGACTTTTCAAAAATAGAAGGAAATAAAGGAAACCCACCTTACTTTGTTTCTAGTGATCACATCTCTGAAAGTCAATTTTTTCCTAATGCAACACTGAATTACGCTCAAAACCTTTTAAGAAGAAGAGATGATAAAATAGCACTGGTTGGGAGATTAGAAGATGGTAGAAAATACAGTATTTCATACAAAGAACTTTACCAAAAAGTAGCTCAACTGTCCCATCAACTCAAAAAAGATGGTCTTCAAATTGGTGACCGAGTAGCTGGATATACTCCAAATGCTCTCGAAGCAATTATTGGGATGCTTGCCACAACAGCTATTGGAGGAGTTTGGACGTCTTGCAGTCCCGATTTTGGGTATCAAGGGGTATTGGATCGGTTTGGACAAGTGGAACCCAAATTTTTAATCTCGGCGAATGCTTACAGTTATAATGGGAAAGTCCACTCTTGCATTGAAAGGTTGAAATCACTTTCAGAAAGTATTCCTTCCATCCAAAAAATCATTGTATATCATTACTATGATCATATTCACACTGCCTCCGAAATTCCTATTGGGGTAACATGGGAAGAGTACATAAGTAATGAACAGACAGAGATTGACTTCGTACAACTCCCTTTTCATCATCCATTATTTATAATGTATTCTTCTGGCACAACGGGTAAACCCAAGTGTATAGTACATAAAGCTGGCGGAGTGTTATTAGAGCATCAAAAAGAACACTTATTACATACAGACCTAAAGGAAAACGATGTTTTTTTCTATTATTCCACTTGTGGATGGATGATGTGGAACTGGTTAGTCAGTGGTTTAGCATGTGGCTGTACGCTAATTGTATTAGATGGAAGTCCTTTTTACCCAAACCCCAATTATTTATTGGATCTGATTGATGAAGAGAAAATATCTATTTTTGGTGTAAGTGCTAAATACCTATCGGCTTTGCAAAAAGCGGATATTGTTCCTAACGAAACACATAAGTTAGAACAACTTCGAATGATTCTTTCTACGGGATCTCCCCTTTCAATGGAGAGTTTTCATTACGTTTATAACACATTCAAAAAAGATCTTACACTTTCTTCTATCTCTGGAGGTACTGATTTGATTGGTGCTTTTGCTTCTGGAAACCCTACACTTCCCGTTTATGCTGGTGAATTACAATGTAAAGGTTTAGGATTTGATTTAGATGTGGTAGATGATAACGGTAAACACCTTGAAAAAGGCAAAGGAGAGTTTGTCTGTAGAAACCCCTTCCCTTCTATGCCAATTGGCTTTTGGAGCGATCCTGATAAGGAAAGATATCATAACGCTTACTATTCAAGATTTAAAAACATTTGGGCACAAGGTGACTTTGCTGAAATTACACCCCATGGCGGCTTGATTATTTATGGTCGTTCAGATGCCGTTTTAAACCCAGGAGGGGTTCGTATCGGAACTGCTGAAATTTATAGACAAGTATTAAAAGTAGATGCAATCAAAGAATGTATCGCTGTAGGACAAGAATGGAATGATGACTGTCGGGTGATATTATTTGTTGTATTAAAAGAGTCCCAATCCTTATCTGAAGCATTAATCAATGAAATAAGAACGGTAATTCGAACTAATGCCACTCCTCGTCATGTTCCTTCTAAAATAATAGAAGTTAATGATATACCTAAAACCAGAAGTGGTAAAATGGTGGAAATTGCTGTAAGGAATGTCATCCACGGCAGAACGGTCAAAAATACAGATGCTTTACAAAATCCTGAGGCTTTAAAGCAGTATGAAAACCTAGAAGAATTGAAATAGGAGTGTAAAAGAAAAAATCAAGTTAAAAATCAATTCTTTTCTTTTTTATTCATACACAATCATTACTTTAGGTTTCAAAGTAGAATTCAACAATAAAAAAAGAGAATTGTAATTTCAAAGCTCACCCTAATTTCTATTCAGGGAATGCATGCATGGTAACCAAAACCGTATGTTTTCAAGGTGGGCTAAATTTTTGAATCTTAAGATCTATTTATTGTGCTTTGTTGTTAAATTCTGGGCCCAGAATCCCATAATGTAATATATCTTTCTAAAATAAATGGAAACTCAATATCTTTCATGAAAACTTTGGCCGACATAACATACTCACCATATGCTAATTCTTTTAATAAAAAGTTATTGTTTATATCCACCGATGTTCTAATTGGGTTTTCATAACTTGAATGTAAATAGTATTCAATTTTTTCTAATGCCCCAGTATAATATGAAAATATTTTAACTTGTATGTCATACAGTTTATATCCTTCAAGTCCTGTTGTTTTTTGCAATTCAGTCTGTTTATTTGTTCTTAAGAAAGAAGTATGATTAATATAAAAATAATCTGAAGGTAGTTTCAAATTTTCTTTTGTAGAGTAATTTAACTTTTCCCCTTTCTTTTCTATGTTAAATTTTGAAGGTTCAACCTCAAGTTCCAATCCAAATCCTTTAAACGATTTCAATTTCCCTGAATATATTAACGATAATAAGATTGGTAAAACTGATACTGCAATCCATCTTGTTTCTAACTTAAGAATACTTGATTCGAATAATTGCAAAACAAAAAATAAAAAAAAATCCAAGTGATATTAATATCCCCAACTTTAAGTGCTTTACACTATTTTCTTTAACTCTTTCGATAAATTTTTCCATGAGCATTAAATATTTTGTTTATTCAAGAAAGCCGTAAAGTAGAGTCTTATAGCCCTCTTAAATTAAAAACAATAAATGTAATATTTTTAATAAACTAACATCTCCCCTTCATCCAACTGTAGTAGGCCTTTATCAAGGGTCGTTGTTATTTATTAGTTACTTTCCAGTTAAAATTTAAAGCACCACACTTTGGACAATTTACATATTCATCGACAAGATCATTAAAGCTACAACGATTACATTTACCGTATCTATCATTAATGTGTGCAGTAATATATTTAGATTCTAAGTGACTTAATTTATAATTGTCCATCAAAAATTTAACCGTTTTAATTGAAGATTCTTGTTTTATTTCAAACAATCTATTCTTATCAGACAGTGAAAAAGCTGGAACCTCAATCCCTTCTTTCGGTAAACAATGTTTGCATTTTACTTTCATATCCTGGTTAATTGCTACTTAAGTTAAACCAAGTAGGCCTCTCAAATTAATAACAATAAATGTAATCATTATAAATAAACTATCAGTACCTACTTACTCAAATGATACATGAATTTCCTCATAATATGGTTTTACTTTTCATTGTTTCTAATTGTTTTAGCAGAATAAAGTCGTACAACCCACTAAAATTAAATAGGATAAAAATAATTATCAATTTAGATTTCGGTTCGGTTTGAGAGGGAACTACACTTTAACCTAATTGAATAAAAGAATTCGGGCTACTCTTGTTGTAATTCAATGTTTTATAAAACTAAGTACTAAGTCAAAAATATATCATAGTTAATTCTAATTTATTTTTTGTGAGTACAACGCTAAAAAACGTATGAATAGTGGTT
>NZ_JACVVP010000054.1 GCF_014534745.1 Flammeovirga sp. EKP202 | reverse complement strand
AATGATTCTTGTTTTTTCTCTCTTGATAAAAGAGAATTAAAAATCGGATGTATATTTGTTGCTTCGCTCATACGTTTGTTTATTACTCAATTACTAACAAGGGCTTCATTAACATCTTCTTTTTTAATGAATAAATGCCAAACTCTTTCATGCAGATAAAAAAGTGCAATCTTTGTTACAACTTCAGCAATACCAACTTTTATTCCAACTAATGGATTACCAGATATGACCCATGTAAGAATCATAGTATCAAGAGTACCTATTGCTCTCCAACTTATGGCCTTTGTCAAATGTCGAATACTATTCTTTTTGTCTCTCCAAAAGTCATTTCTCGACCATTTTTCCCAGACCCATTCATGACAGTAATAAAGAGTGATTTTTGTTATTAATTCAAAGCCACCAACACTCAAACCAACAATAGAATCTCCAGAGATTAACCATCCCCAAAGAATTGTATCTAATGTACCCCAAAGGCGCCATGAGATAGCTTTAGCTAGTTTTCTATTTATTATTTTCATTTATTTAGAATTTCTGTTGAAAGTATTCAGAGGGTAAAGCTTATAATTAAAACAATGAAGCGTAATCATTACTTATTTTATTCCATGTGTAATACTTTTTTGAATAGTGACTATTTATCTGAGCCATCTTTTCTAAATCAGATGATTCTATTGAGTTTAAGAGTTGAACTAATTCTTCCTGAGTGTCAAAATATTTTGCTTGAAGGAAAGTAGTCTCTTTGTTATAGTTAACACCAAAAGCTAAAATTGGTAACGATAAGTACATTGCTTCGACTAAAGATGGGTTAGTACCCCCTGCACTATGTCCATGTATGTATATATAGCAATTTGACCTTATTTGATTTAAAATTTTTTGATCGTATATTGGTTGTATAAGATGAATATTATTTATATTTCGATACTTTTCAAGAAGTTTAACTCCGTAAGCACTATTGTTCCAATTGCCAATAATAACTAATGGAATATTTTTTTGATCCTTGAATGCTTCTAAAATTAGATGAATATTATTTTCAGGCTCAATTCTACATACTTTGAAAGCATAATTTTCCTTTAAAAAAGAATACTGTTCAATTGTTTCTTGATTTAATTTTTCAGGAAAAGAGTGATCAGCTCCATAAGTTATTAAATGGGCATCTTTTCCATATTCTTCTTTAACATATTGCTGTATAACCTTATTATCTGCAATAATTTCATCAGCATGTAGACAAGCAATTTTTTCTGAATATTTTAAGAACCATTTCGCATATTTATTCCATTTTGCTCTTTTCCATTCTAAACCATCTATATTTACTAAAAAACGTTTTTTAGTAAATAATTTAAAAAATGGTATCGTAATACAACCAGATACACCAAGTATTAATAAAGTATCACTGAATAATAATGCATGAAAAATTGAAATTATATCATAAGGTATACTTTGAATTCCATTTGCATTTAGAGGAATATAAAAAAGCTTACTTTTATTATGAGATGGTATTTTTTTTTGCGTATTCTTAGAACTACAATAAACTGTTATATCAAATTTATCTCCTAAGTATTTTGTGAGATATTCTGTTAGTGTTTCAAAACCGCCGTATTTTGCAGGAATACCTGCAGAGCCTATTATTGCAACTTTCATTTCTTTTAATATCCTAGTTTTTTATTAGTTTCTATGAATAAATTTTTAACTTCTTCGTGCATTGTGAAGTCTGATTTGGCCGGGTTTTCTTTCAAGATAGAAGACCCGTATTCAGTAGTTCTTTGATCACTTTCTAGTTCACAAAAACTAAATATGTTATTTAATTCTTTTACAGGGTCTTTCGTTAGGTTTTCGTATTTAACTCTATAAATAGAGTTTGGATATAATTTTTCAAACTTAAGTCCATAATTCATAGAAACAATCCATTCAATAGCCGCCATTTCTTTATGATTATTTACCTGATCAATGATAGGTAACAATGAGGAATAATCAGGGTCTTGCTTGATTATTTGGTCTTTCAAAAGGATCCATTTTCTATTATCTCTACCCCACCAATCATGTATTTCATTCTCATTTTGCTTGCCGAGTCTTTTAGACCATAAATCAATTGAGTTACATGTGTCATTTCCATTTCTAACAAGAAATAAAAATTTTGCATCTGGGACTAGCTTTAGCACATAAGGGACTCTGAATACAAGTTCAGGATACTTATCCAAAACTCTGCTATTTAAAGAAAATTTTAAATACGAATTATATATTCTATTTAAACTTCTACTTTGTTTCTTACTTGCATGACTTTCATCAAGAATAAAGGAAGCTTGTTTTTTTGAATAAGAACCAATAACATCTTCATTAGGGTTTATCGAATTCCAAATTATTTTAGGTTCATTTAAAAAACCAATTTGTTTGTGCATAGACATAATAACTCCTAAAATAGTAGTGCCACTACGACCTGTACCTATAATATAGATTGGAGCATCTACTTTTTTCAACGGAAGATACTTGAAAAAATTATGCAATGTCTTTATTATTGGATTAATCCACTGTCCTTTTGTTGTAAGAGGCCTTCCCTCAAACATAAAATAGCTTATTAATCTAGAGTAAGTTCTTCGTTTACTAAATTTTATATATAGATCATTTAATTGTGCAATCATAATTATAGACGTCTTGAAATTGAGTTTACAATATTTTTCATCCTTGATAAATTTAAAAGGACAGCAAAAAAAGTTTTTACAGGGAAGCTAACAAAATAATAAAGCATAGTGAAAGGATTAGGCTTTTCATTAGAGAATTGATAGCCTAACTTTACTAAGTTTTTATTAGTAACTTTTTCACAAATGTAAATTTCAGAATTATTTAGACCTCCGTAGCTAGATAATGCTTTCGTAGAATCGATACCAATATTTTTGGAGTCATTACCATGAGATGAACCAATTTGTTCCACATTTAATAAGTTTTCATTAAATGGTATGTTGATAAACTCACAAATTTTTTTTAGATTTTTTTTAGGGTCTGTAACAAGATCTTCAAAAGATACCGATATGAGTGAAGCATTATTTTGATTCTCATAATATGAATCAATACTTTTGTTCCAGAGTTTAGAAATAGTGAAAGGGTGATAGTTAATAAAAGATCTAACTGCTTCTTTCAATGGTATATTATTAGCTCCTAAAAAACGTCTCTTCCATTTTTTCTTTTGAGATATAAGTACATTTCGAGGATCTCTTGTAATATTAATAAATTTGGCTTGGGGGAATAATTTTGAAATTTCCTTTATGAATAAAACATTCCTTGGTGTTTGCTCACAAGGAATAATTTTATTTTTTAGGGTTGTTTCATAAATTAGAAAATCTTGAAAAACGTTATGCTTATAAAATTTATCTCTACTATCTTTTGAATAAAAGATTTTAGCTTCACTTAGATTGATATCTGTTTTGTTTTTTGCCAAATAACCAATTCTTTGTATGTTGAGAAGTTTAGAAAAAAGTTCTATTGCTTCATCTTTTGAAATAGGGTTATCGGTATCTTGATCCTCCCATAATTGTTCAAAAAAATGAATTTCTTTGAAAGTGAACACTTTTTCACTATTATTTAAAATACGGCCTAGCATAGTAGTACCGCTTCTACTGTTTCCAATAATAAAAATCATATTATAACAAACTTCGATAAGTTGTGATTAGTTTTTTGTAATGTACTTGTTCAGTGCAATTTTCTTTAAAAAAGTTAAAGCAGTTGTTTTTTAAATCATTGTAACGGTCTGTCTTACTATAATTTAATGCCATAATTAGTGTTTTATTAAGGTCAGCTTCATTCTTACTTTCGAATAAGAAACCAGTTTCTGAATCTTGAACTAGTTCTGGTATTCCACCAATAGTTGCACCTATCACAGGAGTTTTGAGAGCAAAAGACTCAATGACACTCAAAGGGTTATTTTCATACCATTCAGACGGCGTTATAGAGTAAAGAGCATTTGTTACTAAATTTTTTAACTCACTACCAGATTTAAACCCTAACAGTTGAATATTTTTATGATTAGCAATAAGTTTCTTTATTCTTTCTCCTTGATCACCTGTTCCAACTATTTTCAAATTAATTCCAACTGAAATGGCACTTTTGATCAAAGTAATGATACCTTTCTCTTTTGATAACCTTCCAAAATAAATAAAATAATCTCCGTCATTATTCTTTTGTCGTTCGAACTTTGAAAAGTCTTCGTAATTAAGAAAATTATACAATACAGATGTTTTGTTTTTTAATTCTTTTTTATATTTAAGATGAATATTATTAATAAAATTACTTACCATTATAAAATGTGTAATTTTCTTTTCATATGGAGTAAAGTAATCTCTGTAATAACATTCTAGTGCTGCAACTGAACTAAATGCTAGATTTTCCTTAACACATTTTTTTTTAATCGCATTTAAATAATTTCCATTACAACAATCATGACAAATTGATTTGTTATCCAATAATGTATACGCAGGGCAAAGCATTTTATATTCATGCACTGACATTACTGAAGGAATTTTAGATTTCTCAATAACGTTTAATATTGAGTTGGATAAAACATTATAAAAAATGTGTAAATGTATGATATCAGGTTTGATGTTTTGTATAACGTCATAAAGTTTATTTGCTACCTTCTTATTGTAAATGAAATCTTTTGTGTTAGTGATTTTTTGTAAAAGTGGAAGGTTTTTTTTGTCTTCGTATTTTATAAGAAAACCATCTTCACTTTCATAATATTCTTCTTCTATTTCAGCAGTACTGAAAAAATAGACTTCATGATTATTTTTTTTAAGTAGCTTGATTGTTTCATGATATACTTTTTCAGATCCACCTCTCAGTTTATGATGGTTATTTATTTGTAGTATTTTCATAATTAAACTAAAGATTCATAGAATTCTAAATATTTTTTTGAGCAATTTCTGATATCATATTCTTCAATTAATGCCTTTCTTGAGTTCTGAATGGTCTCTTTTGTGGGGGTAGTATTTAAACTTTCCATAATTTTATTATGAAACTGATCTAGTACAAACCTTTCAGGGATATAACAATAAGGGATGTCCTGTATAACATCTTTATGTTGAATGATTGGAGATGCTACTATCTTAATATTTGATCTTAATGCCTCTAATAAAGATATAGGCAATCCTTCAAATTTTGATACACTTAAATAAATTTCTGAGTAGGAAAGAAGTTCATTGATATATTCTGTTTTTCCAATAAAATGTAAATTAGATATTTTGTTTGTGTTTATATAATCTTCTCCTTCTTCATATCCGCCACATACTAAAAAATGAATGGATTTTTCTTTAGAAAAATAACTTTTCACAAGATCGACTAAGAAAGGATAATTTTTTTGATTTCTAAGTGCTCCGATCAATAAAATTATTTTAGAGTTCTCAGGTATCTCATACATTTTAAACACCTCACTTTTCGATAGTGCTAAACTACTACTTTGTTCTAAAGTAATACCATTATTAACAATAGCATTTTTACATTCAGGGTATTTATTCAGTTCATAAGAACTTTTAGAACAATAAATTTTTGGTGTTTTTTTATTTAATATTTTACTTAATATATTGATTCTTTCTGGTGCATTATGAATTGTCATTATATGACTTTTTCTCTTTTTTTGAGAAGTAAATAGTAATAAAGAAGTGAAAAAGTGAGCAAAAGGCAAGTGTGTATTTATAAAATCATACTTATTTTTTAATAAGAAAATAAAACCTTTGGTATAAGCCTTTATAACATTAAGACTTTTTCTTTTTCTACCTAAGCATTGAATTTCTATACCTAAATCTAAATACTTATTGTATAATTTGAGGTTATAATCATTACTTAAATCAATTTTATTAATGATTACTAAAGTTATTTGATTTTTTTTAGATTGTTCTTTTATCAAATCTAAAAGAAAAGTTTGTGCTCCTCCAGCCGTTAGTATAGGTATAATATGGCAGATTTTCATAGTTCGAGATACTTAGTGATTTGAATATTACAATTGTCGCTATTAAAGTTTTTAAACCCTATTTCATAACTTTTTAGGCCAACTTTTCTGTTATCATTATTAATTGCCTCATTGATACTTTTTGAGAAGTCAAGTTCAGTATATGTTTCTGATATAAATGCTGAATTATTATTTTCGAAATAATGATTAATTATACCATTATTTGTAGTTATAATAGGTGTCTTAGAGGCGGTATATTCACAAATTTTAAAAGGAAACCTAGCCATATCTTGTACGTTATCGCTTAAAGGAATTAACAAAGCTTTTGCTGATTTATAACTTGATATTAAATCTTCGTACGAAAGATTATTAAGAATTTCAATTTTATAATCAGAGTAATCATTATTGATAAATTGTTTTAATTTTAATATTTCATTTTTCTTGCCATGGGTAATAATTTTTAACGAGATATCCTTCTGTTTAGCCTTAGATGACTTGTAAGCTTTAAGAATAAATTTTATTACATGAATGTAAGCTATACCGCCACAGTATAAAATATAAGGTTCTGTTTCTTTCGACTTTATCTTATCCATTTCATTAAAACTGACAGATGGAGGGAGTTGTAAAGTTGGGATATGTGGTGCTTTTTTATTGATATGCGTATTCAGGTAAGGGCTTATTGTGATACAATAGTCTATGTAATTATAGAATTGATGATCAAAACCATTAGTAATATCGATATCTCTCTCTTCTCTTTTTTTTAAAGAATCAACATATTCGATATAATCATATACAATTTTGTAATTAAGAATTTTAGCTAATCTAGCATAATATTTTAGGGTTTGGAGTTTGGTAGAATAAACTATTAGAATTTTTGTACCTTTAAAAAACCTTTTATATATCAGATATATAATTTCTAATACATATCCTATAAGTTTGAAAATATTTCTAAAGATAAAATTATCATGACGAAATGAGACTAAAGAAGTATGTATATAACTTATATTATTTTCAATCTCATCTGCTACCTTTATATTTTCTTCAGTAGTAATTGCTCGAGAGTGTAAAGGAAAACGATTAACGATTGTACACCTCTCATTGTTTTGAGTAAATACCCTGCTTAATTGTAAAATTCTATATGTATCAGCAGAACCAAAAGGAAATCCGAGACTACCAACAATAAGACTATTCTTTTTCATGTATAGGTTCTTTTAAAAATGCAAAAAATATAAATGATAACAATAATGGACCTTCTATAATTGAGTAACTTATTGATATTAAAGCTATTACAATGAAAAATAAGTATTTATTTTGATATTTGAAATGTTTTGAAAATTCAATGGATGATTTTATTAACAATGAGTAAAAAAATATAAACCCAATAATTCCATATTTTGCCAAAATTTTTCCTATTCCAGATATTGAATATAAAGTAGCTCCAATCTGATTAATCCATTTAGCATTTATATGACCACCATAACCAAGAATTGGGTTATTAGTGAAGTCTTTCCAATCGATCATAAAGGATTCAAACCTTTGAGGGCTATAAACGTAGCCATATTTAACAGAATTGTAGGCTGAAGTTTCAATATCAAACTCCATTAATTCTTGGAACTTCTCTTGCATTATTGGAAGGGAAATAACACCAATTACAATTAAAATAAAGAATGGTAAAGATAGAAGTACAATTTTTCGATTACTTCGTAATAGTTTTGCACCATAAATCACTAATGCAATTCCATAACCTGTTGAAGAAATTGTAGTAATAAGAGTAAGTAATAAAACTAAATTTTTAAAACTTTTTATTCTATTATTATAAACTACTTGATTGATATAAATTCCTATAGATATTAATGATGCAAATACTCCTGGTTCCCAAGCAAAGCCTGAGTTCCGAAAAATGGATAATCCATCTTTACCTATGTTAACATTGAAAATTATAATATTTCCAAGGCCATTTCTAAAAGCGGGTTCTAATAATGAAAAGCTTTTTAAAATAATGACTAGATATTCATATGCTACTAGTTGAATTAGGTAAAACGGCAAACAAACACAACAGAGTGTTACGATAGTTCTTTCATATACTTTAAATAAATCATAGCGAAATACATTTACCAAAGTGTAAGCTATACCTATAGTTATTATCCAAATAGCAATATACCTAGGGTGAAATGCAGAAAATTTTACTGTTTGAAGGGTGAAGAAGAAAGCAAAAAATATAAAAATATTTTTTGCTTTCTTTCCAGGGAAAATTCCTTTGTACCTCGCGAAGATAATAAAAATTATTAACAAAAAACATATTCCGAATGGAGGTGCCCATGTGTAATATGAATTTGTAAATGTAGATGCATTACCAGTGAAAATTAGTAGAATAAAGAAAATGAATTTTGAAAAACTATCAATTTTATGAATTGATTCCATTGTATACTAATTTTAATTCTTTGTGTGCAAAAAATGACTTTATGATTCTAAATAGAATGGGGCATATCAATATTGCTCCAATTCCAAAAATATTAGTTTTGATTAATAAAATAGAACAAGGGAAAGTTAGTAGAATAATTAAAAATGATAATATCACTTGATTTTTAATACGTCCTATTCCATTTATAAACGTCATTGATGGTTGAGTAAATGTAAATACTGAAATATAAATTGTAACCCAAATCAATGTAGATGTAGTAATCTCTATGTTAATGAATAAAGGAATAATAAATGGAAATAGAAAAGAAGTCATGCTAATCAGTAAACACCCTAAAATTGAAAATTTATAAACTTTAAAATAAGATTTCTTGATCCATGATAATTCATTTAACTTATATTTATGAGTGACAGCAGACCAATATGGATTAATCACAATGAAAACTAAACTTTGTATGGCATTTAGATATTTTGTTATAATATTATATTCAGTTGTTGTTTCAAATCCTATATATTTTGAAATCATGACAGGTATTAAACTTGATAAAAATACTACTGATAACTGTATTACTAAGAAGTTAACACCTAATGACAAAGACGATTTGGCATACTTTATTTTAATTTGAGTGAAAGAAAATCTTAACATTTTATTTTGATAGAAAAATAAAATGTTAAATGCAAAGAGAATAACAATTGGAGTAATGGCAAATATGTAAGTTACATTTTTAAGATTTACATAATCATCTTTTTGTTTACTAATCAATAAAAGGAAAGCCAATGTCGTAACCTGAGTAACAGTATTTATAATTATATTTATAGAAGGTTTTTGTGTTGCATAATATAAATTATTGATTAATTTAAAGGTAAAGTTGAGACAAAAGCTCATTAATGTAATTGAAATTATATAATTTAACTCCTCTAGATTATATTTAGATATATTGAATAATTTCTGAGTGTCAACGTAAAAAACCGTTGTGTAAAGTATAATAAATAGTATACTAAAGATTAGAAATGATGTGAGATATGTGGCTCCGATCAGCTTTTTCCCCTCATCAAACTTTTTCTTTGATATTAATTCGGTTAATTTATTTCTTAATCCTAAACCTATTCCAAAGTCTAACATATTAAACCATTGTAGGAATGAAGTTATAGTAACCCAAATACCATAATCATATTTGTTCAGTATATTCAAGGTTATGGGGATTGAAATGACTGGTATTCCTAAGCTAATTATCTTAAAAACTAAAGAAATGTATGTTTGTGTATTAAGATTTTTGTTGAAGTCCATTTATTATTTTTTTTAACTGTCTTACTTTTTTTCTGCGATAATAAATAAGAGTTAATACTTTTCTTGAAAATTTGTTAAAGTAAAAAGAAAGGCTGAATGTAAAAAAAAGTTTAAGTTTTGAAGGTTTAATTTTAGCAACATCATCAATAGTTTTATCTAAATCATATCCTAATTTTATGAATGCTTCCTGATCTAGACTATGAATATAAGCATTCAGTAACCTCCATTCTTGAGGTGATAAAGAATTTTTCCATTTTTTTGTATTACTGTTGTCAATTACCTTCTTCTTATTCATGTTCGGATCTCCCAATCTCCATTTTTTATCTTGAGAAATATCAAGAATTTCTTTTTCAAATGAAATGCCTAAGAAATTACAAATGCGATTAACTTCAGTATTTGTTTCTTGTAAGAGATCTTCGTAAGATACTCTTAATATATTCTCAGCACTCTTTATTTTTTTTAAATAGGTTAGAGCTTTGAATAAATCATCTTGATATCTTGATAGTAAAAAATAATTTCCTTTTACCCATGTTTTTAATATTGAGTAAAATACATCTAAGGGGTTTCTTGTTAGTATAATAAATTTTGACTTTGGAAATTCTTTTACTAATGAATCAATGATATAGTAATAACGAGGAGTTTTATCTATAAAAATGAATTTATCGTTTTTTAAAGCTAAATCAGTAGTTATTTTTTTATATAATCCTAAATAATGCTGTTTCAGTATACATTGTATATCTTTATGTTCTTCTAAAAATGAGTTAATAGCAAGATTAGCCCAAGTAGCATTATAGAATTTTCGATTGTGTACTTGTAAATCAAAGTCGTTATAAATAATTGGTAATAAAAACCAAGGTTCTCCAACAGTATGGATTTTTGAATGATTTGATAATATCCTTTGCAAAAAAGTAGATCCTGCTCTGGGTTGTGATATTACAAAGACATGTTGGACTTCTTTATTCTTCATTACTGTTATAAAAATTGTTTAATAACATGTCTTTTTTAGAAAGTTTGATGTCATCCTGTTGTAATAACCAATCAATATTAAGATTAGAATCATTCCATAATATCCCTGAATCATGATCTGGAGCATAAGGATTATCTACCTTATAAGAGAATATGGCAGATTCACTTAAAACGATAAATCCATGAGCAAATCCTCTCGGGACTAAAAATTGTTTTTTATTATCACTACTTAGTATGATTGATTCATGTTGACCATAGGTAGGAGAGTTTTTTCTTAAGTCAACTGCAACATCAAGAACTTCTCCTTGTATTACTCTTACCAACTTTGTTTGCTCAAATGGAGGTTTTTGAAAATGTAAGCCTCGTAAAACACCATAGTTTGATTTAGATTCGTTTTCTTGAATAAATTTAATATGAGGGAAGTTCTCTTCAAACCAACCTTGTTTAAAAGACTCCATAAAATAACCTCTGTCATCTTCAAAAACTTTAGGTTCGATGATGACTAAATCTTTTATTTTTGTTTCTGTGATTTTCATTGATTGGAAGTAATAAGTTGTTTATTGTTTACCTTATTAATCAGATATTGACCGTAGCCTGTCTTTGCAAGAGGTTTAGCAAGCTCTATAACTTGGTCTGCATTTATAAATCCTTGATCAAAAGCAATTTCTTCAAGGCAAGCTACTTTAAGACCTTGTCTTTTTTCAATGGTTTGAATAAAACTACTAGCCTCAATCAATGAATCATGAGTACCGGTATCTAACCAAGCATAGCCACGTCCCATTAATTCAACCTTTAATTGCTTTTTATTTAGAAATTCTTCATTTACAGAAGTAATTTCTAATTCGCCTCTTTCAGATGGTTTAATATTTTGAGATATATTTACAACTTCATTGGTATAGAAATATAATCCAACAACTGCATAATTTGATTTAGGATTTGTTGGTTTTTCTTCTATGCTAATAACTTCACCTTTTTCATCAAACTCAGCAACACCATAGCGTTCAGGGTCATTGACATAATATCCAAAAACAGTTGATTTTTTATTGATAACTACATTATTTTTGGCTTTATGCAATAATTCAGTCATTCCATGACCATAAAAAATGTTATCACCTAAAACTAAACAAACGTCATCATCTCCGATAAACTCTTTTCCTAGTATGAATGCTTGAGCTAGTCCATCAGGAGAAGGTTGTTCTATATATGTAAATTTGACTCCAATCTCTTCTCCTGTACTTAATAGTTTTTGGAAATTTGGCAAATCGTGTGGTGTAGAAATAATCAAGATCTCTTTAATACCAGCTAGCATTAATACTGAAACTGGATAATATATCATAGGCTTGTCATAAATAGGCATTAATTGTTTTGAAACACCTTTTGTTATTGGGTATAATCTAGTACCTGACCCACCTGCTAAAACAATTCCTTTCATTTTACCAATCTTTATTTTTGATACTGAAGTTTATAATAATTCTGGTAGTTTCCAGAGGTAACACTCTCTAACCAAACTTTATTGTTAAGATACCAATCAATGGTAATACTTAGTCCTTGTTCGAAATTTACAGACGGTTCCCATCCAAGTTCTTTATTAATTTTTGAGGCATCTATAGCGTACCTAAGATCATGTCCTGGTCGGTCTTTCACATAGGTAATAAGTTGAGCAGATGTGCCTTTTTCTTTACCTAACTTCTCATCCATCTGTTCACACAGAACCTTTACTAAATCGATATTTTTCCATTCATTGAAGCCTCCAATATTGTATGTTTCATGATTGACACCTTCATGAAATACAAGATCTATTGCTCTTGCATGATCTACAACATATAACCAATCTCTTGTATAATTTCCATCCCCATACACTGGTAAAGGCTGATTTGTTAAGATATTATTGATAAATAGTGGAATCAATTTCTCTGGGAATTGATTTTGACCGTAATTATTAGAACAATTAGTGATCACATAAGGCATCTTATATGTTTCCCCATATGCTCTTACAAAATGATCTGAACTAGCTTTAGAAGCAGAGTATGGTGAATTTGGGTCATAAGGTGTAGTTTCTTCAAATAGACCAGTTTCACCTAAAGTTCCATATACTTCATCTGTGCTGACATGGTAAAAACGTTTGCCATCCCAATTGTTTTCCCAAGTAGTTTTAAAGGCATTAAGTAGAACCATTGTACCTAGAATATTTGTTTTAGCAAATGCTAGAGGATCGGTAATTGATCGGTCTACATGTGATTCTGCTGCAAGGTGAATTACACCTTCAAATTTGTGTTGTTCGAAAATTTTGTTTATGTAATCTTCGTCACAAATGTCACCTTTTAGAAAAGTATAGTTGTCTTTATCTTCAATGTCTTTTAAGTTTTCTAAATTACCAGCATAAGTCAATTTGTCAAGATTGAAGATCTGATATTCTGGATATTTATTTACCATTAGACGTACTACATGTGAACCAATAAAGCCAGCGCCTCCTGTAATTAATATTTTTTTCATTTTTATTTCGATAACATTTCTTCTAAAGCAACAGTCCAATGTTTTCCTTTAATGTTGAACTGTTTTTTAATTTTATTCTTATTGAGAACTGAATATGAAGGTCTTTTTGCCTTTGTTGGGTAATCTTCAGTTCCAATGGGGTTTATTGTGCATGAGATATTATTCTGTCTCATAATCTCAAAGGCAAAATCATACCAACTACATACACCATCATTTGAAAAATGGTATATTTCATTAGATTCACTCCAAAGCTGTTGGTTAGAAAGTAGAGTTAAACACACCTCAGCTAAATCTTTAGCATGAGTAGGTGTTCCAACCTGATCAGCTATAACTCCTAGTTCATCACGATCTTTTCCTAGACGCATCATAGTTTTAACAAAATTGTTACCAAATTTTGAATAAACCCATGATGTTCGAATTACAACACCTCTTGTAGATGAATTAATTACATGTTTTTCTCCATCTAATTTAGTCTGACCATATACTCCAATAGGAGAGGTTATTTCAGACTCTATATATGGGGAATGGTTGGTTCCATCAAAAACATAGTCAGTTGAAATATGTATAATGTAAGCATCATTAATTTCAGCCGCTCTGACAAGGTTGTTTACAGCATGATTATTGACTTTGTCTGCTATATCAAGTTCATCTTCAGCATTATCTACTGCAGTGTATGCAGCACAGTTAATGACCAATTTGATGTTATTCTCTTTAAAGTATGATAAAACACTAGATTTGTTTGTTATATCAAGCTCGCCAATATCAGTAAAGAAAAAGGTAAATTGCTGTAAATTATAACTCAGTTCTTGGATTTCGGAACCAAGTTGGCCGTTTTTACCTGTAACTAGAATATTCATTTTATTTTTTGAGAGTATATGATTAGAGATGGTTTGCTGATGGAACTACTATATTCAGGACTTATAGTATAATTAATTTTTCTTTCTAATGTTCCCTCTACTTTTTGTATTGCTTTTTTAAGGTATTCTTCATTAATGTTACCTTTGACTACTAAGTCAATGCTTTTACTATTTTTTCCTTCTGCTAAATTTCCAACAAGATGAACTTCTTCAAGGTTTCCTAGCTCATTGAGTACTTTATCAATAATTATATCTAATCCTACATATTTATGAACTATAGCTTGTAAGTCATTAAATAAAGGGTGAGAAGTATTAACCCTAAAAAATTTTTTATTTCCCTTGAAATTTGAAGCTAACATATTAGCTTTCTCTAAACGATTAAGCTCTACCCTTATAGAATTTGTAGATTCTGAAAGTTCAATTGCTAGACCTCTTAGGTAAGCAGAATTGTTAGGGTTTAGAAAAAATTTCAGCAATAGTTTTAATCTAGTTTTTGAAGTGATTAAGGCTTCTAGCATTATTTAAAGGTGCAATAATAATTTTGTTGAAAAAACATGGCTTCGCCACATCAGTCACATTTAATTTGTTATGACTGTATTAAAATGTATAACACTTGTAAATTAAAGGTGAGTAAAAAAATTATACAAATTTTCTGAGGTTAATTTATTTAATTGTGTTGTAAAATACTGGTAAACAGCGATAAATAAATAAGTGTCATTTGTACTTTATAAGTTTTATGTTTTAGATATAGGTAAAAGTTAATAAATAAAGAGATAGAATAATTAATTCATGAGTATAAGTACCAAGACAAAATTATTTAATACTAATTCTATTTATTGTTTTGCGATTACTTCCTTCAAAAAACTTTCAATAGAACCACTATTCATACGTTTTTTAGCGTTGTACTCACAAAAAATAAATTAGAATTAACTATGATATATTTTTGACTTAAGTATTAAGACAAATTAAAATATAAGCTATATTTATACCTAAATTATGGGTCGTAAATCAAAAGTTATAGAATTAACGGAAACAGCGAAGCACGAGCTTGAAGAAGGCTATAAATATTCTGAGTCCGTTCAATTTTCAAGAAGGTGCCATTATATTCTGTTGAAGAGTCAAGGCAAGACATCGGAAGAAATAGCCACTATTTTCGGTGTGACGATTCAACCTGTAAAAAAATGGTGTAAACAATATCAACAATATTGAATTAAGGGTTTACAGACAAAGTCTGGGCAAGGAAGAAAGACCATCTTCGACAAAGAAAAAGATGAAACCGTAGTCAAAGTCACCGTTCAGAAAGAGCGTCAAAGACTCAGGCAAGCCAAAGATCTCTTAGAAGAAGATCTAGGCAAGTCATTCAGCTTGAAAACTCTTCAGTGCTTTTTAAAAGCATTGGCTGCCGATGGAAACGAGTGAGGCGAAGGCTCAAGCATGAATGTTCACCAGAACTGTATCAAGTACGGAAAGAAATGCTGATATCTCTAGAAAAACAAGCTGAACAGGATCATATAGACGTTTTTTTTGGAGATGAGACCAAGTTTTCTGAGCAGGGGTACGTTCCTTACGCATGGCAATTTGATGATGAAGATGTTGCTGTCAAAGTTAGCAAAGGAAAGTCTATCAATTGCTTTGGACTCTTTTCAAGAACAAATCAGTTTCTATATCGGAATTCGGAAAAGAATATAGATGCTTCTTTTATTATTGAAACTCTAGATGAACTTTCTATCAAAATTAAAAAGCCTACAGTGGTCGTTTTAGACAATGCTCGTGTTCATACTGCACGTAAAGTCAAAGAACTTTTGAAAGTATGGCAAACAAGAGGCTTATATATCTTTTACTTGCCTCCTTATTCGCCACACTTAAATATTATTGAAAGACTTTGGAGAGAAATGAAACAATCTTGGATAAAGCCTGAAGATTATGTTTCTGTTGACAATCTTTTCTATGCCGTTGATAGAGTATGTTCAGGCATTGGCAAGCAGTTGTTTCTCCAATTTTCCAAAGCTCATTTTTAGTTATACTTTAATATGTTCCAGTACTTAGTATAATTAAATAGAATTAATTTTACAAAACTAAAACTTTACTTTGGTTGCATATTATTTTTAAGTTTAACTCTGCTAAAATTATTTTTATATTGCCTTTATGAATAGATTGGATAGTACCGCATTGTTTATCAAATCTATGATCCTTCAATATAACTCTATCACCTTCATTTAGGTTTTCTATTTTGATTAGAGAAGGATCGTGTGTATTGTTTATTAAATCTTTAAAAGCATTCAGCTGACTTTCTTGAATAACAGCAGGTTTTCCTTGCCAATAAATAAAGTTGACAATACCAGGGTCAGTCAAAACCTCCCATCGTTCAAATTCATTAAGTTGGATAAATATATAAGATGGGATTACAGGGACTGATACCTTCTTTTTGCGGTCTCTCCATTGTTTAATGCTAGTATAAGTAGGGCAATATGTGGAGAATCCTTTTCTATTTAAACGTTCAGTAACTTTTTTTTCAGACTTTGGTTTAGTATACACCACTAACCATTGTCTCGATTCTTTGATAGTCATTTAGAAGTTATTTTATTTAGTATTTATAATTGACAAAACATCATAGTCTTATATTTTCTTGTAATATAAGACTATGATGCTTATTATATGAGGGTGGTTGTGTTTGTTGAACTATTATTAGTTAACGCATGATACGCATACCTGGTATCCTGTAGGCAACACCTAGTTGACCTGTAATGTAAAGGTCTACTGGTAGTGCTTGAGATCTATAACCATCAATATCATTACTTGTACTCATCCTTCCTAAAGTTTCTGCGTTAAGTATCCAATTTTCTGAAATAGTATACCTGAACCCTATGCCTCCATTAAGTGTACCTCCAATTTTATTTGATGATATCCCGCCTAAGTTATTTTTAACGTTTGCAACAAATAACCCTGTTCCACCTACAAGGTACCAAGTAAATAATGAGCCTTTTCTTCTACTGTAAGGGGATCTTTTCCTGTTTTTCTTATTAACTCCTAAGTCATAAACAAAAAGCGGAGCAACATCAAAAAGATATGTTCTGAAAGCTTTTTGACCAGTTGTTTCAGAATCGGAACGTTTATCTTTTGCAGTGAGCATCATTAATGAACCTTGAGCTCTTATATGCCATCTTTTGGATATTTTAGTTTGAAGATAACCGGTTAAAGCAGGGCGAGCTGCAGTTATATCAATTTTACCTAAACTTTGATTTGCATAACCACCAGAGTGGTACGCAAGTCCTAGATTTCCCCCAATTAAGAAGTAATTTGTTTTCTCAATTAAGTTTAGCGATCGATGAGATTGTGCGAAAGCACCTATATTTAAGCAAAGTAGTATTGGAACTAGTAGTAAGGATTTCATTGTATATATCAATTAAATATTTTTTGTTCTAAAATGTATTAAAATTACTTTTCCAAGTAGGAAATATAGTCTTTTCCGTAGTAAGAGTATTGATATCCTCCTTTTCTACTCATATTTACATCCGTCATAAATAATGCCATTTTAATGTCTTTGGATGGTAAAAATGTTTGTAAAGCTCTTTCTAATTGGGATTTAGGTGTTCTTCCTTGTCGTGTAGCATAACATACAAGGTCCGCTTTTTCCATCATTTTTCTAGCATCTGAGACAATGCCAATTGGAGCGGTATCATAAATCACAATATCGTATTTTTCATTTAATTCAGCCATTAGATTGTTCATTTTCTCTCCTTGTAATAACTCTGTTGGGTTGGGTGGAATTGTTCCTGATAGTATCAGGTCAAGATTCTCATTGTCAGTTTTTTGAATGTAGTCTTCGATGTTTTTCCCGGAGCTTAGATAATTTGATAAACCAATATTTTCATTGTTTTTTGGGAAAAGTTTTTTAAATACAGGTTTCCTTAAATCTGCACCAATTAGGATTACTTTTTTGTTTAAAATAGTGTAAAAGTTGGAAAGATTAGCAGAAGTTACACTTTTACCTTCCCCACTAATCGAAGATGTGACCAAAATAGTAAATTTATCTTTATCACCTAGCATAAACTGCAAGTTAGTTCTGAAATTTCTATAACTTTCTGCTGCTAAAGAACGTGTAAGTGGGTCAAGTAAGTAAGTTGTGTCTTGTGTGATTATATTACCAATATATGGTTTATCACAAATTTCTTTTACATCCGCTTCATCTCGAACTTTTGTATCAAAAAGAACTATGATATAAAAAATACCTACAGGAAGTAAAAGACCTAAAGCTAAACCTATTAAAACATTTAATTTTCTTTTAGGAAAAACTGGAAATTCACTTACTTCTGGTACTGAAAGCATTGTATAGTCACTTATAGTACTAGCAGCTCTAATACTATATTCAGCCTGTTTTTCTAATAATAACCTGTAAAGTTGTTCATGTGTTTCAAAAAGGCGTTGGTAATCTTGTAAAGTCTTTTCCTCTGAAAGTAAAGTGTTGGTAGACTGAATTGACTTTTTTAATTCAGTATTCAATTCTTCTAATTGTATACTAAGTGCTTTCTTAGTACTTCCAATAGCATCAGTAATTTTTAAGCGCAAAGATTTAAGAGCTTTATCTCGTTCGATAGCTTCTTCTTGATATAAGATTGACTTTTTTAATCTTTGATTTGATAGCGCGTCTTCAAGTTTCATCTCTGAGTACTTACTTAACATATCAGTAAGTTGAGAACCAGTAATACCATATGCTTCAGGCATTAGGATTTCTTCTTGACTTCCTGAATTCATATTGTTAAGAAGATAGTCACAATATCGAATACTTAATTGAAGTTCATTACGTTTATCATCTAATCTATATATTTTTTCAAATACCAATTCTGCACCTCCCGCTAATTCAGTGTTTTCAGTTTTCAGTTTGTAAACCTGATTAGCAATTAATTGCATAGAGTCGGAGATGATTTGAAGCTGATCTTGTATGAACTTTGCTGATTGTTTAGTGGCGAAGTTTTTATCTTGTATGTCTTTTTTCTGTACTGTTGAAACTAATGTGATTAAGATATCTTTTTCTTTGTCTGGAATATTTCCTTCAGTTTTCATCTGAATTAGAGGGAGGTCCGTATTTTTTTCACCAAGAATATTAAATGATATTTTTTTTCTGAGTGTTAATGTCTCATCAGAATATGAATTTATAACAAATGATAAATCATTAAATTCTTCAACAGAATTTTCTTTAAATAATGTGAAGTTAAAACCATTTACTTTATATTCATTTCCAAATATGAATTTCTTATTTTCGAAATGAATTTGAGATGTATCATTGTCTAAAAATAGCTGATAAGCCTTGTTGTCTTCTGAGATAACAACTTCAACTTTTTCACCTTTAGGAATCCATGAAGATGATCTGTTGTATTCTATACGGAATGGTTTATTTTTATATAATTCAACTTCTTTTATTAGATTCTTATTGAAGTAGTGGACATTTAATTGTAGTTGGTCAATTAAACTGTAGAGTATTTCTCTAGAAGTAAAATATCTTTTTTCATATTCTATATTGATTTTGCTAAACTCTGCACCTAAAGCGTCAATAGGTAACATTGAAATAAAATCACTAGAACTACTACTGCTTGATTCAGTGCTTTTTTTTACAACTTCAGAAGTTATTTCCCACCTGTTACTTAAATATAAACTAAGAGAAACAGAAATGACTAAACCAATTGAAACTGATAATACAATCCATTTCCATTGTTCTATGCATAGATAAAACCACTTTTTTAGCTCTTTTATAGCTTTATCTTCGGGGTCGGATTGCACTTTAGAAAAATAATTATCTTTATCCTTTAGCATAACATTTAGCGATTAACAGTAATTAGGGTAACAATTGAAACTACAGCTGCGGTGATAGAAGCCACTATTGATACATTCTTTTGAACATACTCAAGTGTTGGTCTTCTTTTAAGTGGTAAAATTACCAAAACATCTTCTTGTTGAAGATAATAATATGGACTATTAATGAATGTTTCGTCATTTAAGTTTAGATAAACTGTTGTAATATTGGGTCCATTTTTTCTTAATAATTTTACTTTAGCTCTATCGCCAAATTCTTTAATACCTCCAGCTTTAGCAACTGCTTCCAGAATTGACATTTCTCTACTGTAAGTGCCATAAATCCCTGGTCTCATCACTTCACCAATGATTGAATATCTAAAGTTTAGATGTTTTATCCTTACGGCAGGATCATCCATCATATCATCTAATATTTCTTTGATTTTAAATTCTGCTTGAGAGAATGTTAAGCCAGCAAGTTTAATATTACCAATAAGTGGTAGGTCAACATCACCATCTTCATTAATAGTGTAACCTAATAAACTGCCTTGTTCAGGGTGCTGAATATTTGAAATGTTATTCATGCCACCAATAGTCTCAACATAAGCAAAAGGGTTATATTCAGGAGGAGTAACAGTCTTTACTTCAACTAAAATCTGATCAAAAGGTCGGATAGTATTTAATGCTAAAGGTACTGAAGGGGTAGTTCTGTAAACAGAATCGTATACTACCTCGTCCTTGAGTTCTCCTTCGTGTTTTAAGTAAGTTAATTTCTTGTTTGAAACACAGCTGCTTACACACAGGGTAAGTCCTATCAAAAAGTATAAAAGGTTCTTGGAATTCAAGTGTTTATTAATTTAAAAAGTTTATCCAAAAAAGTTTTTGTTTCTGAAAAGTGAAAAACAATATTGATAACTGAGAGCTTTTCAAGAACTATTCAAAGTTACAATAATCGGATATAAAAATCATATATTTTATCTTATAACAGATTACATTTAAAGTAATAGTAGAACAATTCAATTAATTGAAATGAAATATTAAGCTCGTTATCAGTCTCTTTAGTAAGAATTTTCAATCATCTGTAATATTTAAAGTTGCAATATATCCAAAAAAATTAATTTTGTTAAATACTTTGAAATAATGTTCATTTAAGTTTCACATTAAATTGCTGATTAAATAACGTGATTATTCAAAATCTATTATAAATCAAATTAGAGTCCATTTTAGTTTAAATACGATTCGTTTAAAAAAAATTAGCACTAACATCTTGTAGTATGTAATAAATAATGTTTTTTTAAGTCAATTTCTACGTCTTTTCAAGCCACTTTGAGTATAGGTTTTGATATTATATTTTACTTGTTTAAGATTGTGTTACATAAAGTTGATACTCATGGCTTATGTTTTAATTACTCTGGATGGCTTAAGTTATTAAACTTCATCTCTAAAATTCATCAAAAATCAATAAGGAAACTTGTCTAAATTTCTAATAGTCCTTTTCTTTTTTTTCATTTCAAACACCATAATCGCACAAACATCACTATTAAAAGAGAAATGGGTGGGAGTTCAAGGAGTGTACCTTGATTCGAATGCCATCTATTTATCTTCTATTAAAATCAAAAAGACATTTCCAGATGACTTAAATTTAACTTTTAAGTTAGGTGATTATAACTTTCTTGTGATACTGGATGAAAATGGTGATTCTATTTCAGATAAATCAATCAGAGCCTTAATTGAGTATAGAACTTATCCAGAGCATTTATCTAATATTTTGCACCATCGTTCTCAAGAGGTTTATGAATCGGGTGGGTATGGTGTGGATCATTCTAATGAAAGGTATATTTTAGAAATAGAGGAAAAACAAAAAAAAGAAGAATTATTTAGTGCTCCAAACATTGAGAAAACAGGTAGCATTTCAAGAGGAATTTCTATGGGTAATTCTCAGGATGTTTTTGTGAATTCAGCAATGAATCTTCAATTACAAGGTAATATTACTGACGATGTAAAACTCACGGCAATTTTAACGGATCAAGATTTACCTTTTCAACCAGAAGGAAATACACAACAAATTCAAGATTTTGATAAAGTATATATCGAACTGGAACATAAAAATGCACAATTAACTGCAGGAGACATTGTAATGAAAAATAGTCCTGGAGTATTTCTTCGTTACAACAAAAATGTTCAAGGGGGCCAAGCAAAGTTGATGTTGGGAAACGATTCTTCTAAAGTTAAAACAGTGACGAAAGGAGGTATTTCAATAGCAAAAGGACAGTTTTACTCTGCACAAGTAGCTGCATTAGATGGTGTTTTAGGTCCTTACAGGTTAAGAGGGCCCAATGGTGAATCCAATATTGTTGTCATTGCCAATTCAGAAAAAGTATATATTGATGGAGAATTATTAGAAAGAGGATTCGATGCCGATTATGTCATTGATTATAATTTAGCTGAAATCACCTTTACTGAGAAAATACTGATAACACAATATACTCGTATTAGAGTCGATTATGAATATGCCACCCAATTTTATAGTAGAACTATTACCGAAGCCAATCATTACATGACGAGTAAAAAGTGGGATGCTTACTTTAATTTCTATCAGGAGAAAGATGATAGAAATAGTAGTTTGTTTTACACTTTGTCAGATGATGAGAAAAGGGTTTTAGCAGGGATTGGTGATAGTTTACAAAATGCGGTGGTTCCTGCAATTGATACCGTTTTGGAGTTTGATCCCAATAGAATATTGTACACAACAGTGGATACTTTAACCATTGATGGACAAAACACACAATGTTTAAGAAGAGCAAATGCAGAAGACTCTCCGTTGTATAGTGCAGGTTTTTCAGATGTAGGTCAAGGGAATGGTGATTATATTTTAGATCAAGTAACCTCTTTTGGCCGATATTATAGATGGGTGTCACCAGAAAATGGTATCCGTCAAGGCCGTTACTTACCTGTCAGAAGGCTGATTGCTGCTAATAGTAAACAGATGATTACAGGTGGAGGAAGTTATAAAATAACAAGTCATGAGACTATTGCATTCGAAGGAGCTTTTTCAAATCAAGATGTTAATTTATTCTCATCAATTGATAATGAAAATAATCATGGAAGTGCAATTAATGTTAGCATAAAATCTGAAAACCGTCCGGTTGGCCAGAACTATCTGATATCATCCCATGCCACATTCATGCATATTGATAAAAATTTTAATAGCATAGACCGGTTTAGACCGATTGAGTTTGATCGCAGTTGGGCTTTAAATTATGATAACCTTCCTCAAGAAGAAGAAGTTTATTTTGAAGGAGGGGTGAGGCTGAATGATTTGAAGAAAAGGGGAGTATCTTATAATTATTCGAAAAGAGATAGAACCAATGTAATAGATGGGTACCAACAAGATGCAAATATAAATTATCATATCAGAAAGCTACATTTTAAAGGTGATGTGTTCAATATGCATTCCCAACTTTTAAATGAAGGTCAAGAGGCTAATTGGATGAAATGGAATGGAACTGTTTTCTATAAAGGTGACTATATTGTTCCTGGGTATAATTACAATTCGGATAAGCAAGCAACTATGATATCAAGAACCGATTCTGTTGTTTATTCTTGGATGAATTTCCATGAACATCAAGCTTACTTAAGAAGTGGAGATAGTTTAGATTGGAATTTTAATTTTAATTATTCTTACAGAGAAGATAATGCTCCTCGAGATGGTAAAATGGAGTTACAAACTATCGCCAATACTTATCAGTTAAATGTTGGAAAATCTGGAAAGAGGGGAAACATACAATTTGGAGCCACTTATAGAAAATGGTCAGATTATTTTACTACTACTCCGTCAAACGAAGAATCTGTACAAGGAAGATTGTTGGGGGGTATCAATTTCGGGCAAGGTATTGGGAAATTTAATGGTACTTATACTGTTTCTTCATCAAGAGAATTGTTAAGGGAGTTTGTTTATGTTCGAGTGGAAGACGGAAGGGGTACGCACACATGGAGAGATTTAAATGGGGATGGAATTCAGGATCAAAATGAATTCTTTTTGGCTCAGAACCCAGATGAAAGACAATTTGCTAGGTTTTATACACCAACAGATGACTACATTCCAGCGTATCGATCAACCCTTAACTTGAGATTAAATTTGAAAGCTCCTAAAAAATGGACTAAAAAAGATGCACTAAAAAAATTGGTATCGAAATTCTCTAATAATGCTTCAATACTTGTTGATAAAAAAAGTTTATCTGATGATATATGGGGTAGGTATTCACCATTTCCTGGAAGTGTGAATGAAGAAGAAATGTTGGCTTATAATTATGCTTTTCGAAATACCTTATTTTTTAATAGAAATAACCCTTTTTATGGAGCAGACTTTAGAGTTGTCTCTTTAGAAAATACGCAATTGCTTACGCAAGGAAGAGAACTAAGGCAAGATATCAGGTATACTCTAGGTGGTAGGGTAAATGTAAGTAAAATGTTGACATTGAAATTGGAAGGCTATCAAAGAAAGATTACTTCAGGTTCTGATTATTTAGAGGATCGGAATTATTCCATTGATGAGTTAGGAGTAACACCATCTATTTCATTTCAACCATCTATCTTTATGCGTTATTCTTTAGGTTATAGCGTAAAGAAAAAGTTAGGAGAGCTTAATTCAGAGACGCGACAGGAGGTATCCCAAATTCAAGAAACTTCGTTTGAAGCAAAATGGAATAAGGCTTCTCTCTTTTCAATTACAGGAAGATTTTCAGCTATTTTTCAAAATTATGATGGGGAGCCAAATTCAGCCATCGGCTATGAAATGTTAGATGCACTCAATGAGGGCGTTAATTTAAAGTGGAATATTTCCTGGACACAAAGTTTGTTTAATGGAATGCAATTAAGGGTGCAGTATGATGGACGAAAATCAGAAAATTCAAACAGTGTACACATCGGTAGTATGAATTTAATTGCATTGTTCTAACACTATTTTGTCTCTTTTTTTATGAAAAAGCCTTTAAATGATTTGTTAATGTTATTAAATATTAGCATTTTTAATTAAAACTTACTTTTCATAATACGTCCAAACTTACGTAAAATTAAATCATAACTATGAGTTTTATATCTGTATTAGATGCATTTCAGAAATGGGAAAGAGAGACACCCAACCAACCTTTTTTGCATCAAAATATTCATGGTAGAAAAATTACATTGTCCTTTCAAGAAGCCGGAGACCAAATCAGAAGAATGGCCACTGCATTGCAGGAGATGGGAATTGAAAAAGGAAATCATGTAGCGATCTTGTCCAAAAACTGTTCTCATTGGATAATGGCTGATCTAGCTATTTTAATGGCAGGTGGTGTCAGTATCCCAATTTATCCTACTACAGATAAAGCCACTATTCAATTGATTTTGGAGCATAGTGAGTCTAAAGCGATTTTTGTAGGTAAGTTGGATGATTATGCTTCTCAAAAAGGCGGCATACAAGGTATACCAAAAATTGGTATTGAGATGCATGGTGTAAATGAGGAATATGGATGGGATAAAATGGTAGAAGGTTCTTCTCCAATCCAAGACATTTACAAGCCAGCAAAAGACGATCTAATGACTATTTTGTACACTTCAGGTACAACTGGAAATCCGAAAGGGGTAATGCATAGTTATGGTAGTGTTGAATTTGCTGTTGCTGAATTTGAACATCATTTCACCTTACCAAGACATCCAAGGTTTTTCGCATTCTTATCTTTAGCACACATTGCAGAAAGAGCTGCTTATGAGTTTATTGGCCTTTATTTAGGAGGAAGTATTTCTTTTCCAGAATCATTAGAGTCATTCCCGGCAAATTTAGCAGAAGCAAAACCTCATATGTTCTTTGCAGTTCCAAGAATTTTCCAAAAATTCCAGGAAAGTATCTTGAAAAAGATGCCACAAAGTCGATTGGATTTACTGTTGAAAATTCCAATAATTAATAATGTAATTAAAAAGAAAATTACATCAGCTTTAGGTTTTCAAGAGGCAGTGTCGGTAATATCAGGAGCAGCACCAATTTCTCCAGATTTACAAGAATGGTTTAAGAAATTAGGTATTGATGTCAACCAAGGTTATGGTATGTCTGAAGATGTTTGTGTGTCACATATGAATTTCCCTGGCATGAATAAAATTGGTACCGTAGGTCAAAAATACGATCATATCAAAACGAAACTTTCAGCAGAAGGTGAAGTATGTTTATTAAGTGATTGTTTGACCTTAGGATACTTCAAAGATGAAGAAAAAACGAAAGAACTTTTTGATGATGAGGGGTATTTAAGAACGGGGGATCTAGGTGAATATGATCATGATGGTTACCTATCAATTGTTGGTAGAGTAAAAGATCAATTCAAAACAGATAAAGGAAAATATATTTCGCCAAATCACCTTGAATTACCACTTTCCGATAATGCTAATATTGAGCAAGTTTGTGTTGTTGGTACCGGAATTCCACAGCCTATTGCCTTGATTGTTCCTTCAGAAATAGGAAAAGAGCTTTCTCAAGATGCTTTGAGAACTTCCATTCAATCATCTTTAAAGAGTTTAAATGGAACACTTCCTAATTATGAAAAAGTAGCAAAAGCTATTGTGATGAAGGAAGATTGGACGATTGATAATGGTTTGTTGACTCCAACTTTAAAGTTGAAAAGAAATCATTTAGAAAAGATACATAGTCCTTATTACAGTCAATGGTTTGATAAATCTGAGACAGTAATATTCGAATAATACTTTATTATACATAATGAATCGCCCCATAGTTTTATGGGGCTTTTTTATTTTTTATCATATTTAATAACTATTTCAAATGAGCAACTCACAATTATCCAAAACCCTAACACCTCTTATGCTTTGGGGGTTAGGAGTCGGTTATGTCATATCAGGAATGTACTTTGGTTGGAATTTAGGTTTAGCAGAAGGAGGTACATTAGGGTTGGCAATTGCCACATTCTTTATTATTATCATGTATGTGACCTTTACACTCTCCTACACCGAGCTTTCATGTGCTATACCCAAAGCGGGTGGAGCTTTTGAATATGCACACAAAGGATTAGGAAAGCATTTTGGATTTATTGGAGGGATGGCTCAAAACATAGAATTTATTTTTGCTCCTCCAGCTATTGCTGCGGCAATAGGCGCTTATCTCCACCTTTTGTATCCCGACATTGATGTTATATACTTTTCAATGGGAGCATATTTTATTTTTACAGGCATTAATATTTTTGGAGTTCAATTAGCAGCTTCTTTTGAGTTAATCATTACAGTTTTAGCTGTATTGGAACTTCTCTTATTTGCAGGTTTTACATTACCCCACTTTGAATACGAAAATCTTCAATTGAATGCATTACCTTTTGGTTATAAAGGTATTTTTGCTGCTATTCCATTTGCAATTTGGTTTTTCTTAGCCATTGAAGGAATCGCTAATGTTGCCGAGGAAACCAAAAACCCGAAACGAAGTATTTATCTAGGTTTTGGTTCAGCGATTGCCACTTTGGTGTTCTTATGTATTCTTACATTTTTATCTGCTGTAGGAGTAGGTGGATGGGAGAAAGTAGTGTATCCATCAGGTTCAACAGTTGCTTCAGATTCTCCATTGCCATTGGCTTTGGGGCAGGTTGTCAATGAAGGCCATCTACTTTATAAGTTGTTAATTGGTATTGGTTTGCTTGGATTGATTGCTTCATTTCATGGAATTATTTTGGCTGCAGGAAGGTCAACTTTTGAGTTTGGAAGGGTAGGATATGCTCCTAAGCAATTAGGGAAAGTACATTCGAAATTTAAGACACCAATGAATGCCTTATTGATCAATATGTGTATTGGTATTGTTGCTCTTTTTACCGGTAAAACGGGAGAAATTATCACTATAGCCTGTTTTGGAGCTTTAACATTGTATATTATTTCGATGTTAAGCTTATTTGCTTTAAGGAAAAGTAAACCTGAGCTAGAGAGATCTTATAAAGTGCCGTGGTATCCGATCACACCTGCAATTGCATTAATAATTGCTACTGTATCATTACTTGCTATGACCTACTATAATTTAGTATTGGCAGGTATATTCATCGCAATTTTAGGAGGGAGCTACTTGTTATTTATTTTATCTCAAAAAGAATATCATAATGAAGAAATAGGAGAATTAGGCTAAACATAAAAAACCGGAATGAATACTGAATTTCATTCCGGTTTCTACGTCTAATTTTAATTATTTCTAATTGTGGTCGTAAGCTCTCATTTGATACTTAGCAACCCATTTTTTATTCCTCTTATCAATATAGTCATACCCTAAAGTTTGGAATTTGTAAGAGAAAATATCTTTTTCATAAGCAACTTTAGTTCCGCCAACTTTTTTCTGAACATAACCATGTTCGTTGACCAACTCTTGCATATAGGAAACAGAAATATCACGTACATCTTCCTTTGAGTCTGCAACAAATTGAATATCGAAGCCAATTAATTTTCGTTGAGCATTGAATTTACATTTATAAGCCACATAATAGCCCGACATATTTTTCTTGTATGCCTTTAATCCATCATAAATAATAAACTCTTTCTTATCTCTGTCATCTTCTTTTTTATAAAGCTTTTTAAACGCTTTATAATCCATTTTATAAGTATAATCTTTATCTAAGAGTAGTTTTTCTTGAGCAAATAAAGATGTTGTAAACAAGAGAAAGAAAGAAAATAGTGCTAATACTTTCATTGAATTTTGAGTTTTGTGAAAAATTAAATTTACTCCATTTCAATTACGTAATGTAAATATATTTGTTGAAATAATTGGAATATTTGTCCTTTAATGACAATTGATTTCCATCCTATGACAAAATATAAAGAATTCATAGTCAACTCTTAGTATCTCAATCCTTCCTGGTGTAAAAAGATTTGAAAATTTATGGAAGGAGTTGATTATTTTAGCGGTAAGAATCATTTAAAAAAAATATAATGATAAATATAAAAAAGCGAACAAGGGCCTATGATGGGTTTCTAAAAATAGATGTTGTTGAATTTGATCATCAAAAATTTAATGGATCCAAGTCTGATGAAATTTCAAGGGAGGTAGTCGTTAGAAATGAAGCCATTGCAGGTTTATTTTATCATGCAAAGGAAGAGAAATACTGGTTTGTTGAACAGATAAGAATACCAACACTGACGGATGATAATCCCAATGGATTGTTGATGGAATGCATGGCAGGGATGGTAGATGAAGGGGAAACTTCAGAACAAGCATTACATAGAGAAGCAAAGGAAGAGATCGGCTATTCTTTAAAAAATGTTCAGTATTTGTCTACTTTTTATTCAACTCCAGGAGGATGTAATGAGAAGGTAGCTTTATTTTTTGCCGAATTAGATGAACAAATTGCAGAAGGAGGGGGTAATTTGTCGGAAGGAGAAGACATTCGTATTGTGAAGTATACTTATGGAGAATTAGTGGATTTATATCAATCTGACAAAATAAGAGATGCTAAAACTTTGATAGCTGTCCAATGGGCAATGCTTGCAAAAATGACAGCTGAACATCTATAATGATTAGTACTTAACAAAGCTCAATTCTAATTTGATTTACCAAGTAAGAGATTAGTTTTGCAAAAATTTTAGGTCACTCAATATTTTGTGCTAAGCATGTTGTCATTAAAAGCCAATCAGAGAAAATTTTATAAAGAAATTTGGGACGTCGCATTGCCAATATCTATGCAAAGTCTTTTGCAGTATGCATTAGGGATGGTAGATCAGGTGATGGTTGGTCAATTGGGAGAAACCATTATTGCATCTGTTGGGTTAGGCGGAAGACTTACTTTTGTCTATATCGTGGGTGTAATGGGTTTAGCCAATGGCGCTGGTGTTTTTATAGCTCAATATTGGGGTAAAAAAGAAAAAGATAAGATCAGTTATCTTGTTGGAGATTTATTGAAAATTGGTTTTCTAGTTATGTTGTTGGGAATTGCTTTGAGTGTATTTTTCCCTTCACAAATTTTATCTCTTTTTTCAAATGATCCTGAAGTAATTCATTATGGAGGTCTATATCAACAAATTGTAGCGGTAGGTTTCCCGGCAATATTGTTGAGCGGAGCCTATAGTTCATCTTTGAGAAGTATTGGTAAAGCGAAGTTGGTAATGCAATTGAGTTTTATCAAAGTAATAGTCAATACTGTTGCTAACTATTGGTTGATCTTTGGAGGTTTTGGTGTTCCAGCTCTTGGGATGGAAGGTGCTGCTTGGGCTACAGTCATTTCAATGTGGGTCGAGGCTATAGCACTTTGGGGTATCATGCAATGGAAAAAATATCCTGGTAATGTAAAACGGATTCATCTTTTCCATTTTGATAAATCAACAATCTATCCTCTACTAAGTGTTAGTGCTCCATTAATTGTTGGTGATATGTCTTGGGCTATTGGTGAGACCTGTTATTCTATGATTTATGGTAAAATGGGAACAGTGGATATTGCCGCTATGACAATGACTTTACCATTACAAATGCTGAGTGTAGGTTTCTTTATGGGATTAGCCTCCGCAGCAGCCATTGTGATTGGGTATGAATTAGGACAGAATAATATTCTAAAAGCAAAAGTATACGCTACAAAACTCTTGAAACTGACATTTTTATCCTCACTGTTGGTCGCGTTATTTATTGCAGTTGTCACACCTTTTTATATCAAGTTATACCAGATTACAGATGAGGTTGCAATTATCACCATTGAGTTATGCTATATTTTTGCATTTTTACTCCCATGTAAAATGTCCAACTTTATACTTGCTGCAGGAATATTAAGATCGGGAGGTGATACGAAGTTTACCACTGGATTAGGGATGTTTAGCACTTGGATATTTTCAATTCCATTAGGAGTGATTGGAGCCTTTGTATTTGATCTTTCCATCTTTTGGGTCTACATCATAGTTTCCTTAGAAGAATACTTGAGGCTAGTGCTCTATTTATGGAGAAAAAACTCAGGAAAATGGGCGAAAAACCTAGTCGGGAATACACAATAAAAAAGCCTTTCAAGCAATTGAAAGGCTACTCACATTGGTCTACTATGCACCTGTAATACCAATTGAGCTTTTAATGTTTTTCTTAATTTAATATACCAAAAAAAATAACCAAAAGCTAACCCTCTAACATTAATTATAAATTTCTTTCAAAAGAAAATTACTTCAGTCTAAATCATTCCTCAAACCCACTACAATTTGATTTGGTCATTTTTAGATGTTCTGAAATTGCATTTATTTTTTTTGTGATTTTTTCTCGTGCTTCAGCTTTAGAATAATCAAACTTATCAGCAACAAAGTCTACCAAACATTCTGTCTTATTGTTGTAAATTTCCATGAGATACTCTGCATTTAAAACAAGAGAGTGACAGTTTTGTTCAATAAGTGCATCGTCATAAAGTCTTTCTGATTTTACAAATGCTGAAATGGCTTGTGTACAGCTCATTTCACTTACTGCTGTTTTGGCCTTGAAAAGATTAAAGGTTTTCAAAACATCAGGGTGACAGTTGCTTTCCAGAATGATTTTTCTAGCTTCAACAAATGTTGCAATTTCGGCGTCAACTTTTGCTTCTGAAGAGCTTTCTGCGATACAACTTCTATTTTCTTCGAGGTAAGTGATATAAGAATCGATTGCCGCTTTTATATCTTCACAATTACGACTATCAAAGGCATCATAATAAGCCATTTTATAATCGTATTTAGTGGCAGCGATAGAGTCTTCTGAACAGGGATTTGTATCTCCTACAGTACTCGAACCAGCACATTCATCGTATTGAGTTCTTACTGTTTTCCATTGTTCCAATTCTCCATTTACAAATTCAAGAGCATTAATTGTACTGTCTGCTTCCGTAAAAGAGGCAACAACACAAGCCTTATTATCTTCGACAAAAACAATGGCAGAATCAAGTGCTTCAGCAATAGCGATACAATCGGATGTATCGGCTTGTGCAATGTCATTAATTAAGATATTGTATTGTCTCAAAACGGGTGCAGTAGAGCAATCTGTTACTTCATTAATTAAATCGCAAGCCATCACAATAAAAGGAGTAATAACGAGAAGGAGTAGCTTTTGGTTTTTCATAAAAAAATTAGGTCTAACAGGTTTCTTACTTTCGTTAACAGTAAAGTAAGATGTCAAGTTTCAATAGAGTTGAAAGTTCTTCAAATCCCTATTAAGAGACTTCTTTTAATGCAATAAGTTCCATTGGAAGGCAGTTTTTTCAAATAGAATTAAAACATTATGTGGGTCTGTTGATTATTAATACATGTGGAAATATTTTTTGAGATAAGTTTTTTTACAATCAATGCTTATGTGGATTAGAGTAATTATTTTTTTAGTAATAAATTTTGCAGGCCTAGCAATTGGTGGATTTTTTACGGGCGACGGTGTGCCTTCAGAATGGTATCAGCAAATGAACAAAGCTCCTTGGACCCCTCCGGGGTGGGTATTCGGCGTGGCTTGGACTACAATAATGATCACTTTTTCAGTTTATTTGGCTTTGCTTTATAAGAAAGAGAACAGATTGGTGTTTATATTACTCTATGCTGCTCAAGTGATTCTTAATATTAGTTGGAATCCGGTTTTCTTCTACTTTAGAAATACGATTTTTGGATTAGTGATAATCATTGCCCTTACCGCTTTGATTTATATTTACCTTATTAATTACTATAAGTCACTTCGATGGTGGTCATTACTTATCATACCTTACTTTGTTTGGATTAATATTGCTACATCACTTAATGCTTATGTAGTACTTTATAATTAAGCAAAAAAAATCCCAACCGACACTGATTGGGATTTAAAATAAATCAATCTAATTTTTACTGATTTCCGTAAGCATCAATGATACCGCCGGTCAATCTAACGATCTCTGTGTTTGTTGAAATTAAATTAAATATGGCTGAAAGTCTGGAGTTTTGTGCGTCCAAATATTGAATCTGAACATCACGAAGGTTAAATGAATTAATCTGTCCGTTTCTATATCTTTCTGTCGACATATCTAAGTTCAATTGTGCGGTAGCTACTTGTTCTTCCGCAAGGTCTAAGATTTCTCTCTGAAGAACATACGTGTCATAGACCTGCATCATTTGATTATTCAAGCTATGTGACATCTGAGCGGTTTCTATGTCTGCAATTTGTTTGTTGATGGTGGCAATTTGTTTTGCTCTTCTTCTGCTTCCTCCCATATAAATCGGCAAAGAAAGTGTAACGCCTACTGAACCATTGATTCCATCAACCATAAAGTTTGGAATATTACCACCAACAGCATATTGGTCCGTGTAGTTAAGACTTGCATTACCAGTTACTTGAGGCATAAAAGCAGCTTTTGCCAATTCAATATCCTTTTGTTTGATAATTTGATTGACGTATTGATTTTTTAAAGTAGAGTTATCTGCATTTAACCTCTCAATCAAATCTTGAAGTATATAATCTTTTTCTACTGCCTCAAAATCTTCTGTGAGGTTATACGTTACTTGTTCTTCTTCAGGAACACCCATTATAAAATTGAGTTCGCGAAGCTTTACTTGTAATGTGTTTTTACGTTCTAAAGCTGTTTTTCGGTCTTCGAACCAAGCTATTTTGGCCTGAAGAACATCATACGTTACTTTCTGTCCTAATTCCTTTTGAGAATTTGTATAGTCATAACGCTCTTGTGACAATTGTGCTAAACGCTCTGCAACTTCAAACCTATTTTGCTCTAGCAATGCTTCATAATACCCCACAATGATATCTTTGATAGTATTCTCTATTACAACTTGAGCATTACCTTCAGAAAAGTGTTGTAACTCTTCGAGTTGAGCTTTATTAATCCACACTTGAAAGCCATTGAAAATGGTAAATTGTGTTTTTACATCTGGAGTAATACTTCCTAAACTTGAGTTGACAGCTTGAGACCACTGATGATTCCAGCCGGTATTAACACTTATAGAAGGATATAAACCAGCATTTTCTAGTGTATTGTTGGTTTTGGCGATTTCCACATTTTGTGCTTCAATACGAATGGAATAATTATTATCTAGACCCTGAGCAATAGCATCTGCTAAACTTAAGGTAATTGTTTGTGCAACGACTTTCTCTTGTTCTTGAGCTGTTACCTGAGAAAAAGTAAACAGAAACAAAAGTGCCGAAATAAATATATTTTTCATTATTATTTTCTTTTATCCCCGCTTGAAATTGAGGTTCAAGCAGGGATTCTCTTTTGATCTAATAGGTTTCTAATATTTTGTTGTCTTCTGCTTGTTGAGCATCTTTTGCCTTCATGGCTTTGGTAGCTGCGATCTCAGTAAAGACATTTTCTACTTCTTCTCTTGAAGGCTTCTTACCTGTCATCACCCATTTTTTACCTCTTCGAGCATCATTGATGACTTTCACCAATACAGGAAGAATTGTTAAGATGAACACTGTACCGATCATGATACCGTAGGCCAATGAAATGGCTACAGGAACAAGGAACCTTGATTGTGGTGACGTTTCCAAAATCATAGGGTATAAACCGATGGTCGTAGTAAGTGTAGTCAATAGGATCGGTCTGAATCTAGATTTACCGGCATTAATCAGTGCGTCATCGAATTTCATTCCTGAAAGTAAATCCTGATTGAATTTTGAAAGGTAAACTACCGCATCATTAATAATGGTACCCGAAAGTGCTACCATACCCAACATACTGAACATTGAGATGGTTTGTCCTTCTATACCGTGTCCCCACATTGCACCAATAATACCTAGAGGAATCATACCCAAAACAATAGCAGCTTGAGTGAATGAACGGAAGTGTAACATCAAAATCATAATGATCAAAAGGAATGCAATAGCATAAGTATTGACTAACTCTTGTGAATCTTCTTTTGAACTCTTTAATTGACCTTGGTATTCGTATCGAACTGAAGGATATAATGTCGCCAATTCAGGTAGAACCGTTTTTTCTAAATCTTCAATGATTGGAATAACGGGGTCTTGAGCATTAAGCATATAAGCATCAACTTTGATTTCTTTTTCACCGTTGTAATGATTGATGGCAACAGGGCCACGGGTAACATCAAAATCAGCTAATAATGAAAGTGGATACAAACCTTCAACGGTACGTATACGCATTCTTTCAAGATCACCCAAGGTATTACGGTTTTCTTTCTTATATCTTACATAGATTCTGATCTCATCTTTATTGACCTGTAAACGTTGTGCTTCAGCTCCAAAGAAACCATTTCTTACCTGAGACATCAACGAAGCCTCTGTAAAGCCCAAAGCATAAGCTTTAGGTTTTAAACGTAAACGAATTTCCTGACCACCAATCTGATTGTTATCCATTACATTGTAAAGCGAAGTGTGCTCATTCAATTCGGATTTTAGGAAGTCAGAAGCTTCCTCTAATTCATCATAATTATATCCTAATAAACTGATTGATACTGGTGCACCCCACATGTTATTGGCTCCAACAGAAAGTTTACGAGCGGTAGGTTCTTCACCAATGATCTCATTTACTTTTGCTTTAATCGTGGATGCATCAATAGGAGAGTCGGTGAGGTCTTCCATAATTACGAAAACCGAACCTGTATGTGTACCACTTTCGGAACCACTAAATGCACTACCCAAACTCACAAAAGTGTGTTCGAAAAATTCAAAGTCAGTATTGTATTCTTCTTTCAATGCTTCGTTGGCTTCCCATACGGCATCTTCATAACGCATTAAATACGTTTTCGTAGTGTCTTGATGAATACCTGGTTTTAGGGCTAAATCAATATTAAAGAAGTCGCCAGGAGGGCTAGGGAAGAAGGTTAATTCGATCACTCTACCACCAATTAATCCAACCGTAATGATAATGGCAGCAACAGGGATAGAGATACCAAACCACTTGTGATCTAATAAAAACTTAAGTATTGGGACATAAATTTTATCTCTGAAAGTAAAGATAACGCTGTCTAATGCTTTACGTACTTTATTAAATTTCGACTCATCTTTTCTTGGTGTCAATACCTTTGGAGAACTCACATGGGAAGGTAAAAGGAACATACCTTCAAACAGAGAGAACAATAAACAGAGAATCACCACCAGTGCCATTTCGGCCATCATCTCCAATCCAGATTCAAGGAAAAGGAATGGGAAAAAGGCGATGATTGTTGTCGATACTGATGTAAATACGGCAGGGATTACCTCCATAGTACCATCAATAGCGGCATTAATTGGAGATTTACCCATTTCATAATGCGTAAAGATATTTTCACCAATCACAATACCATCATCCACAAGGATACCAATAATCAAGATCATACCAAATAGTGAGATCATGTTAAGTGTTACTCCCATTAAACTGGCAAAAATAAACATCCCTAAGAATGAAGATGGAATACCCCAAGCTACCCATAATGAAAGGCGGAAACTTAAGAACAATGAAAGTGTGATGACCACTAGGATAATACCTAATAGACCATTTTCCACCAATGTATCTAAACGTGTATTGACTACTGAAAGGAAATCGAAACCAATAATCAATTCAGCATCATCGTGTGTGGCATTGAACTCCTCTTTGTACTCATTGATATACTCAGAAATGTTTTGTAAATCTTCTGTATGCAGTTTACTGATTTGAATTGAAATAGCATTTTTACCATTCATCCAAACAGCATTCGGTACATCCGCAAATTGATAATGAACATCAGCTAAGTCACCTACTTTAATGACACGACCGTCAATCGTGGCTCTTACCACAATATCTTTGATCTTTTCTGGATCAGAAGAACGGTATCTTGCTAAAACAGCAATTTCTTCTCTTTCATTCTTGATAGTACCACCAGTGATATCAAGGTTGTTATTAGAAATGGCAGTTTTGATATCGTCAATGCTAATATTGTAACGACGTAATAGGTCTTCATCTACCTCCACTGAAATTTCTGTATTCGGGAAACCTGAAATGGCGATCTGAGATATTTTACCAGAAGCAAGAAAATCATCTTCAATACGTTGAGCGTAGTTTTTCAAATCCCTTAAGTTATCACCCTTAAGGTCTAAGAACATAGCACTTGTTGTTGCTCTTGTTTTTGAAACCGAAGGCTTTTCAGCGCCGGCAGGGAAATTGGAAATCCCATCAACTGCATTTTTGACATCGGTCAATACTTCATCAATATCCGCTTTGGCTTCCGTAGTGACGGTTACTGTAGCTACGTTTTCAGCAGAGACCGATCGAGTTTCTTTAATACCTGGAATACCTCTGATTTCGTTTTCAATTAGTGTAGTGACACCCTCGTCCATTTCTTTTGGAGAGGCACCTTGATACATCACACTTACAGTGATAATACGAGATTCAATCAGCGGGAAAGACGCCTTTCTCATGCTGTATGTGGCAATACCTCCTAACAAAATGATAAGAAGTAAAGACATGTGTGCATAGAAAGGTTTCTCCACAAATGTTGTGATAAGCTTTTTCATAATTGATTATAATGCGTGGTGATTAGCTTCTGATGTTAACTTTCATTCCTTCTTTTCCATTGAAAACGGACTCCGTCACAATAATGTCATCAGAAGAAACCCCTTGGATGTAATAGCTATCACCATTTGTTTTGATGATGTCAATTTCTTTTTGTTTTAACTGATTATCTTTAACGATAAAAACATATTTAGCATCAGTAATAGCTTCTCTTGGTAATTCTACTACGTCTTTCAATTCATCCCCTTCAAATTCAACATAGACAAACTGTCCTTCGTAGATTTGATCGTTGTTTTTAGGGCTAATTCTAACGTAGATTTTAATTGTTTGTGATTGAGGATCAACAATTTTTGCTTTTCGAATCACTTTACCTGTAATAGCCGAATGATCTTCAGATTCAGTGACTACGTTTACTTGGTCGCCAGATTTGATCCACTTTGCATTTTTTGGCTCCACCTCAACGATAACTTCCAAAGCATCTGTTCTACTGATTATTCCAATTTCAGCACCTGGAGAAGCAATAGATCCCGCTTCTAAACGAACCGATTTAAAAGTCCCATTAAAAGGAGCGTAGATGTTGTATTTTGCAAGGTTGATTTCTGATTGTTTGATGGAGTAATATTCTGTAATCAAATTTCTTGAAGCTAAGAATAAACGCTCTTGTTCTGAGTTAATAGCTGGAAGTTCAGGAAGAGGTTCAGCAATGTTGACTTGTTTGAAGAATCCATACCATTTTTCGTATTCTGATTTATAGTCAATTTTTAAATCAGGAAGAATAGAGGCAATCGTATTCATAAAGCTACTTTTTTGAGATTTTAAAGTGGCCTCAATGTCATTGCTAAATATGTGAACTAACTTTTGTCCTTTTCTAAATGTATTTCCTTCTTTTAATGCAACATTCGTATTCATGATTCTACCTGAAACTTCAGTAGAAAGAATATAGGTTTGTGCTGCATTTACTCTACCGTGGTAAATCTGATTGTTATTGACATTAACGAAGTGAGCCTTTTCTGCTTTGATAGATAATACTTTTTCCTTTTTAATACCTTTAGCGGGAACAGGCTTATTCTTAAGCATTGTATGAGTACTGAAGCTAGCGATACCGATCAGTGTGATAATGCCCACAATAGTGATAAGGTGTTTACGAGACATAAAAATTAGATAGTTTGATAATGTTTTATTTATTTTCAAGCTCGAAATAAATCATTCAACTTGCCGTGGCATAATTAATTCAACCAACCAAGAGAACCTTTCTATGAATCAGGATATTTGATCAATAACCCTGTTTGTTGAGAAAATCAGACTGTTTATCGAGAAAAAATGAGGTTTTGTTGATAGAACTATTTTTTTAATTTTTATATCTATTCTTTTGAGGAAAATTTATCTAAATGAAAGAACGATTTAACTTATCTATACCAAGTAAAGCAGTACTTCCCTTAATCACCATTGCTTTATTTATATTTCTTTTAAGCACTGATTTTTGGTTGGGTGCAAAATTCGCACTCATTCGTGCAAGTATCACTACAGGTATCTTTTTATTTGTGGTGATTACGAATATCGAATTATTGGTTCCTCAATTATTAATTAAAAGAAATCGTAATTTATTTTACGTTATCGCTGCCATTGTGCTCTATATTGTAGCGATCAAGATATTATTGTTCCTTAGTAGAGAAACCTTTCATTTATTAGATCCCGAATTGTTTTTTGCAGAGCATATTGAATTAAGAGAAAAGCTCAACGGACAACTCACTTTTGAATGGATTTGGCCTTTTGGTTTTGGTAGTGTATTTATTCTTATTTCAATATTGGTCAGTACGGTATTAAAGTTAAGTAGCCATGACGAAAAAGAGCAATTAAAGAAAAAGGAGTTGGTGCAAGGAAAGATTGAGGCTGAATTAAAATTTTTAAGATCTCAGATTAATCCTCATTTCTTGTTTAATGCCTTAAATAACATCTACAGCATGTCTTACATGCAAATGCCTCAGGCGACGGATAATATTGCAAAACTCTCTGAAATGCTGCGTTACTTATTGTATGATTGTAATGAGGAAATTGTAGCCTTAGAAAAAGACATCACTTATTTACATAATTATATCGATTTTCAACAACTGAAAACAGAATCTCCACAAAACATTTCATTTCTCATTGACATTCAAAACCCTCAGTTTAAAATAGCCCCTATGTTGTTGGAGCCATTTATTGAAAATGCGTTCAAATACAGTAGGTTGGAAGAAAACCCAGAAGGTTTTGTGAAAATTGAATTAAAACAGCAAGAGGAACAGCTTACTTTAAAAGTGAGTAATTCAGTAACAGATAAAGTAAGTAGAATAGCTGTAGGCGGTATTGGTCTTAAAAATGTTCAGAAGCGATTAGATCTAATTTATCCAAAGAAGCATCAATTGGATATTAATGAAGGTGTGCAAGAATTTGAGATCAAGTTGGAAATTAAAAATAGCTGAAAGTAAAATGAAGATTAAAACAATAATTGTTGACGATGAGCATTTAGCAAGAAGTTTAATCAAGGATTATGCTTCAAAAGTTCCACAATTAGAGGTGTTAGGAACGTTTAAGAATGCGATTGAGGCCATGACGTTTATGCAAAGTAATGATGTAGATTTACTTTTCTTAGACATTCAAATGCCCAATTTATCTGGAATTGAGTTTGTTGAAACCATGCAAACCAAACGTCCAATGATTGTTTTTACTACAGCTTATTCAGAATACGCCATAAAAGGTTTTGAACTAAATGCTTTTGATTACCTGTTAAAACCGATTACCCTTCCAAGGTTTTTACAGACGATTAACAAAGTAATTGAGCAGTTTGAATTGATAAAATCAAAACAGAACGTGAGAGAAGAGTCACATCAATCTGAACCTCAAAACACCTCCTATATTGAAACAAAATCTGATAGCCTAACCATCAAAGCGGATTATAAGCTGTACAAAGTAAGGTTTGATAAGTTGCTTTATATGGAGGGGAAGAAAGAATATGTCGCTTTCCACACCAAAGAAAAAACAATTTTAGCCCTTGCTTCCCTTAAAAAACTTGAAGAAGTATTGTCGGACAAAGGATTTATCAGAATACATAAATCCTACATCGTCAATGTAGATGAAATAGAAACACTAGAAGGAAATATATTGGGTTTAGGTGAAGTGGAGTTACCAGTGGGACAGAGTTATAGAAGTGAATTGTTGAAGGTGTTTGAATAGAACAGAATTTTTTATTCGACAATTGGACAATTCTCATACGTCTGTATTATTTGGGGTTGTAATTAGCTTTTGATACTGATAATGTGTATATTATGAGACTAAATAAGATTATTAGTAGAGATTTTTTCTATTATCGTTTTAATCGCTCATCCTATAACCACTAAATAATTACTAAAATGAATTTTACACCCAAAAGAGTACTTGAAAATCCACATGACGTAAAACCTTACCCTAGTGTAGAGCAGTATATGACTAAACAACTGATCGTTTTCACTCCTGATCAAAACATTGAAGAAGCAATGGAAGTCTTGGTTGAAAAGAAAATTTCAGGAGCACCAGTAGTGAATGAAGACGGTGATTTGGTAGGGATGCTATCAGAGAAAGATTGTTTACATGTCATTCTTGAAAGTAGATATCTCAATTACCCCGCTAGTCAAGGAAAAGTAAGAGATTACATGACCAAATCTGTATCTTCTATTTCTGCAGACAAGGATGTTGTAGAAGTAGCCATGTTATTCGAAAATTCTTCTTTTAGAAGATACCCGATTACAAGACATGGAAAATTAATTGGTCAAGTATCAAGAAGAGATATTCTTAGAGCCGCAGTTGACCTGAGCTCTACAACTTGGTAAGCAAAAATTATATATCCAAAATGAGTAATACAATGCGGTTTCAGATCATGGAATCGCATTTTTTATGCCCTAAACTTTCGAATAACAAACTTTAGGATTTTATAAAGTGCTGTCGTAGTGGAGTCATTGTTTTTTGAATTCAAAATGTATGTGAACATTCAAAAATTGACTTACTCTTCAATTAATTTGGAGTATTTTTGTGCAACAAATTTATATTTCGACTTTACTATGAAAAAACAAAGATTATCAACCAAAAGTTGATTAAGTTAGTAAAGTAAAAACACTATGATATAGCCTAACTATGGATGTAGAAATACTATCAAGAATTCAGTTTGCGTTTACCGTTTCATTTCATTACATCTATCCTCCATTAAGTATTGGTATCGGATTGATGTTGGTAATTTCAGAAGGATTATTTTTAAAAACAAAAGACCAAAGGTATGAGGTTTTAACTCGTTTTTGGGTGAAAATCTTTGCACTTACATTTGGTATTGGTGTGGCCACCGGTATTGTAATGGAATTTGAATTTGGTACCAATTGGGCCACTTATTCCAGGTATGTTGGTGATATTTTTGGCTCAGCTTTAGCCGCTGAAGGGATTTTTGCATTTGCTCTGGAGAGTAGTTTCTTGGGCATTTTGCTCTTTGGATGGAATAAAGTAAGCCCTAGAGTACACTTTATGTCTACTGTGGGTGTTTTCTTCGGTTCTATGTTCTCTGCCATTTGGATTGTTGTCGCTAATAGCTGGCAGCAAACACCTGCAGGTTATAAAATTGTAGGTGAGGGAATGGAAGCTAGAGCAGAAATTACAGATTTTTGGGAGATGGTTTTTAACCCTTCTAGTGTAGAGAGAATATTGCATGTTTGGGTAGGAGCATTTTTAGCAGGAGCATTTCTTTTTATAAGCGTACATGCTTACTATTTAGTGAGAGAAAGACATCAGGATATTTCAAAACTAGGTATTAAACTAGGTTTAATGGCTGCCACTTTCTTCTCTTTTGTGCAGTTGTTTTTAGGACACATGTCAGCGGATGGAGTAGCTGAAAATCAACCCGCAAAATTAGCTGCTTTTGAAGGACACTATTATACAGATCATTCTGCTGATTTATATCTCTTTGGTTGGGTAGATCAAGAGAGTAAAGAGGTTTACGGAGTAAAAATACCTGGTGGTTTAGCCTTCTTGACTCAATTTAACTTTGATGGAAAAGTGGAAGGTTTAGATGCCTTTCCAGAAGATGAAATACCAACACAAATCAACGCGGTATTCCAATTTTATCATTTAATGGTGGGTATTGGAATGATGCTTATCGGTTTGTCTGTTTTAGGAACCTTCTATTGGTTCAGAGGAACTTTATTTAAACAGAAGTGGCTTTTATGGACTTTTGTTTTTGCGGTGATTTTACCTCAATTAGCCAATCAATTTGGATGGTTTGCAGCAGAAATGGGGAGACAACCTTGGGTAGTTTATGGCTTATTAAGAACATCAGATGCATTATCTAAAGCCGTACAAGCAGACCAAGTATTGTTCTCATTGATCATGTTTACCTTTATCTATACACTATTGTTTATTCTCTTTATTTACTTATTGAATAAAAAGATAAAACATGGTCCATCAGATACGCACTTGATTGATCACAGACCTCATCAACAAGGAATTAATGACTTTTTCTCAGAATAATAAAATACAACCATGGAAACGTTTTTAGGATTAGATTACCCTACACTTTGGTTTTTGGTAGTAGGCGCTTTATTCTCAGGATACGGCATTTTGGATGGCTTTGATTTAGGAGCAGGAGCCATGCACTTATTTATTAAAGGAGATAAAAATAGACGCGTTGCTTTAAATGCGGTAGGACCTGTTTGGGATGGCAATGAAGTATGGTTGGTAATTGGAGGAGGAACCTTGTTTGCAGGTTTTCCTGTTTTTTACGCCACTTTGTTTTCAGCGATGTATATTCCTTTTATGCTCTTTATTATGTTCATCATTTTACGAGCTATTTCTATTGAATTTAGAAGTAAAGAGGAAATGAAATGGTGGAGAACGATGTGGGATGTTTCTTACAGCATTTCTAGTGGAATGATTGCCTTTCTTTTAGGTGTGGTTTTAGGTAATGTGCTGAAAGGTTTTCCTTTAGATTCAAATTATGAAGCAATAGACCCTCACTTAACGATGTTCTTAAATCCTTTTTCAATTCTTGTAGGTTTGACAACATTGGCTTTAATGATGATGCATGGAGCTATTTATCTTACATTAAAAACAGAAGGAAAACTATTTGATAAAGTAGTGAAGATGTTAGAAAAATGTATGATCGGTTTTATTGTGATGTTTGGTGTATTGAGTGTATTTACTTTGATTTTTCAACCTCACTTAGCAGAGCGTTTTAAAGACCATCCGTCATTGTTTTTCTTGCCATTAACAGCGATTCTTGCCATCGCTAATATTCCTCGTTTGGCTAGAAAGAAGAAGTATATGCAAGCTTTTGTCTTCTCGTCATTGACTTTTAGTTTGCTCTTAATTTTAGTGGCAGTGCAATTATTTCCCAACTTATTGATTGCTTCTAATGACCCTAATAATTCTATCACAATTTATAATGCAGCAGCTTCTCAAAAAGGATTGGGATTGATGTTGACGATTGCGGCAATCGGTACACCTTTGGTACTAGCTTATACATTTATTGTGTATAAAATATTCTGGGGAAAAGTGAAGTTAGATGAACATAGTTATTAGACTACTTTTCATAAAATAAAAAATGCCTCCGCTTTCAATATCGAAAACGGAGGCATTTTTATTATTGCTGTTGATGACTAGTAGCGTGTAGTACTCATCAAATAATTCTTCACATAATCTTCTACACCTTCTTCCAAAGAAGTAAAAGGTTTGTCGTAACCAATTTTTCTAAGTTTTTCCATTGTAGCCTCAGTAAAGTATTGGTACTTATCTCTGATATCTTCAGGAGTAGGGATATAAGAGATATTTTCTTCTTTGCCCATGGCTTTAAAAGTAGCCTTCGTTAAGTCAAGGAATGTTCTCGCTTCACCTGTACCTACATTATAAATGCCAGAGTTTTTCGCCTGACGGTGGTACATTAAGAACATCATAATTTCAACTACATCTTTTACATAGACAAAGTCTCTTTGTTGTTCACCATCTTTATAATCAGGATTGTGAGATTGGAAAAGTTTCATTCCATCTGTTTTACTGATTTGGTTGAAAGCATGGAATACTACAGAAGCCATTCTTTCTTTATGGAATTCATTGGGTCCATAAACATTGAAGAACTTCAAGCCAGCCCAGAACATAGGTTTCTTTTCTTGTCCTAATGCCCAGATGTCAAACTCATTTTTTGATTCTCCATATGGATTCAAAGGCTTCAAATCTGGGATAATTGTTTCGCTGTCTTCATAGCCTAATTCTCCTAGACCATAAGTAGCAGCAGAAGAAGCATAAACTAATGGAATAGCATACTTAATGGTTGCATTCCACATTTTCTTTGTGTAATCAGTATTCAAATGAGCAAGAATTTCTCTATTGAATTCGGCTGTACTTGTTCTAGCTCCTAAGTGAAAGATAAATTCAACTTCTAAATGATTTTTATCCAACCACTCAAAGAATTCTTCTCTTTCCACTTTCTCCAAGATTTTTTTCCCTTCAAGGTTTTTATTTTTCTCAGGAAATGAAAAATCGTCTACTGCAACGATATGATTGAAGTTATCTTCGTTCAATCTAGAAATCATACAGCTGCCAATAAATCCGGCAGCACCTGTTACAACTATCATTGTTCTATATTTTTAATTTTATACGAAGATAACGGTTCATTTCCTTAGACCAACAAAATATCTTGAATTAGTTTTTAATGACCTTGAATTCAGTTCTTCTATTTTTAGCTTTTCCTTCTGAAGTAGTATTATCTGCTATTGGGTGCTCTTCACCGAAACCTTTACTTACAAGTCGTTCTTTCGAAATGCCCGCCTCAATAAGATAATTTACAATGGCATCTGCTCTTTTTTGAGAGAGCATCATGTTGATATCATAATCTCCCGTATTATCAGTATACCCTTCTATTTGGATAACAACATTAGCATTCACCTTTAAGAAACGAAGTATATTTGCTAATTCATTAAAGGAAGTCTTATTGATCTTACTAGAGTTGGTATCAAAAAAAATATTTTCCAAAGCAATATTATGATTTAACTCAATGGGATCAAGGTATATTGTATAGTCTTTTTGTAGGGAGTCAACATAGACTTTTTGTGAGAATAATTCATATCCTTTTTTAACGATATTAATACCGAAAGTATGTTCATTGGGTACAGCATTGATTTGTGCTATTCCTTTTTCACCCGTTTTTATTTTCCTTAATACATTATTTTCAGGAAAAGTATAAATGGTAATATGAGCATCAGATAATTGACTTGAATCCTTTTTACTAAGAATATGTAATTGAGTGTTCAATAGGTTTTCATCCAGGATAGCATCTAAAATTGCAGTTTGAGGCTTTTCAGATTCCGTAGAATTATTTTTAGTAATGACTTTCGAGCGTATCATTTGATATGAGCAGGTATAAATATCAAATCCACCTTTACCATTTGGTCGGTTTGAACTAAATAATATTAGACTCCCATCGTCATTGGTACTTGGTGTTTTTTCATCATAGGCTGAATTAATGGGTCTTGGTAAGCCTTCTGGTTTTGACCAACTATTTTCACCTTTTTTTCTAGCATAGAAAATATCATAGCCACCGATACTTTTGGGGCCATCAGAAGAAAAATAAAGCGTATCTCCATTGGCAGAGAAATAGGGATCAATTTCATTTCCTTTGGAATTTATGTTTTCGACTAAAATTGGCTCAACCCATTTTTTGCCATTTCTTATGGTATAATATAAATTAAATGTCCCGTCTTTTCTTTTTGATGAGAAATAAAAGGCTTTACCGTCTGGAGTAAAAGTACCGCCAATTACCTGATAGAAGTAATTATTAATAGGTGAAGGTAATTTCTTTTTGTTTTCCGGAAATTTAACCTCTTTGTCTAGATTAATTTTGGCGTAATAAAGACGACCAACTCCAAAACCATGATAAATCACCATTGTTTTTCCTGATTTTGAAATTGATGAAATACCACTGTTCCCTTTAATGTTAATTGATCTATCATTTAATATTTTACTTTCTTGAAAATGATCTTCTTCAAAGAAAGAATAATAGATGTTTGTACTTTCCTCATGAATGCTACTTAAAGATTTTCTATTTGAAGAAAAGTAAAGCTGTGTTGTATTTGGGATAAATAGTGGTGAAAAGTCATCATATGAAGAATTCAAGCTTTCTCTATTGTCAATCTGATATTTTGCAGATTCTGATTGAAGCAATGCATTGGCTTGTTTCATAAGTTTTTCAATATGCTTTTTATCAGGCGATGCAGGAGAAGCATATTCATCAATATATTTTTGGTAGAAGAATAATGCTTTTTCAGCATTTTCTAAATAATGATTTACTCTTGCATTAAGATAAAGAGTAGGTAATGTTATTTTGAGTTGATACGCTTTTGTAGCAAAAGAATCAGCAACAATTAAGTTTTCTTTTTGAAGATAACAATACCCTAATTGATAATTCACATTGCTGATATTGGGGCAAAAATCATTTACTTTTTCAAAATAGTGAATTGCACTATCTAAGTTGTTGTACCCATTGAGCCAATTCTCTCCAATTTTAAAGTTTTGCTTTGCGATATTCAATGCCTTGGTTTTCTTAGGAAAGAAAGTCTTGGTCAAAGTTGAATCATTTTGGCAAAAGGCAGAGACAGAGCAATAGATGAATAAGAAAAAACTAAAGAGAAATCTCAACATATTACAACAGGTATTGGTGATTTTATTTTTCAATCGAAAATGTAAGAATAAATATAATTCACTTTTTTATAAAGTTAAATTCTAGCTTTGAAATAAAACAAAAATGCTCATTAAAATTCAATTCATGAAATCAATTTTAAATGAAAATTAATAGAATAGTACTATTCGAAGATATTACATGTATTATTCAGTTATTTTATATAAAAGCGCATATTTTTTTGTCTTTCCCCCGTACCTATTTGTTATAAAGTTGATAGTAAATAAAAAATTAAATTCCCCATGAAAGCATTAATAAAAATTTTAGCATTGATTTTCTTAATTGGTCTATTTTCAATGTTAAATGCTATGCAGAGTGGAGAGGAAGGAGATATTACTGTCAAAGCAAATAAATCATCAATTGATGTAATTTCTGTAGAATAATCCATTATCAAATATAAGAATCATAATTCAAGACTGTTTTCTGTAATAAATAAAAGTCCTAGATGCATGGCTCGCAGCTAGGACTTTATTTTTGTCTAAATGTTGAAGCAGTAGTATAATCATTTTTGATTGGTACTACTGCTTCTTTTTTTAGTGAGCAATTAAAACTTTATGATAAGAAGTAACTCCGTCTTTTTGGATTAATTCCAGTAAGTAAACACCATTTCGTAGTGATTTAGTAGGTACTTCAAAGCTATTTTGATTCTGAGTGAAATCAACATTTATTGTTACACCTGATGTGGTAATCAAGTTGATTTTATCCACTTGTATAAAGGCATCAAATGTGATATTCAATAACTGATTTGCAGGTTGAGGATATAAACTAATTAAATCTTCAAGTGATTCATCAAGATTAGTGATAATATCAGAAGGTAGAACTGTAACCATATCAGAAGTTGCTGTACATCCAGCTTCATTTACAACTTCAACTGTATAATTACCACTTACCAGTTTAGGGATAATAGTACCACTTTCTTCGATTAGCTCTCCATCTACATACCAGAAATATTGTAAGTCAGTATTCACAACATCTACCATTAGAGAATCCTCTAAATTAACAATAGATGGAGTTGTTAAGGCTGCCGATATTCTTACTTCTATACTATCAGAAAAGGCTGTACATCCTTCCGTATTTTGAACTTTTACAGAATATTTACCAGCTTCATGAACACTTACAACTGCTGTATTGAGTAATGGAAGGAGCTCATTATCCTTGTACCAGATATAAGTAAGGTCTCCAGTGTCGCTCAATGCTTCCACCTGAACATCTATTTCATCTCCTTCGCAGAACCATTCATTAGAGTTGGTTTGTAGACTTACGGCTAAATTATCACCGCAATTAATACCAATACTAATTTGTACTGTTTGGATTGAAAGTTCTGTCCAATAAGGGTGTGACACAAAACAAGTATATACTCCAGCATCAGCATTTTTCATATCCACAAGATTGATGTCTTTCGTTTGAAGTGAATTAATGATCACACCATCCTTAAACCAGATGTAGATAAGATCATCACTTTCGAAGTTATGAGAATAGCTGTAGTTTTCTCCTTGGATCATTGCCACATTCTCATATTGGACTTCAAACCTTTGTGGAGAATAATTCACAAACTCTTTTTGATACCCTTCTAGATCATCATAGAATAATATGTTATCTGCAATATTGACGATGATATCATTTGGAATATTTGCCAATGAAGAAATTGAGTTAGTGTACAACAATAATTCTTCAACACTTGAAGGAAGCTCCATTGTCCATTCTGTTAGGTTGTTTCTTGAGAAATCTAATTTCTTCAGATTAACTAAACTAGCAAAGTTGGTAGAAATCACTTCAATATTATTTCCAGCTAATGATAGATCAATTAGATTTAATAGATTATCTAATTCACTTCCAATTGAACTGATATTGTTATCATCGGCAATGAAATATCTTAAATTTAAGTTTCCACTTATGTTAGGAATCACCGTTAAGTTGTTTAAACTAAGCCATAAAGTTGTTAGGTTACTTAATTGGCTTAATCCCATTACATCATGATCCTCTAAGTTATTATCCGATAAATCAAGATATTCCAATGAGTTGAGATTCCATAAGTTTTCACTGATATGTGAGATATTACTATTGTATAATTTAAGCGTTTCTAATGATTCAAATTGAGAGATCAAACTTGGAAGAGAATCTTCACCGTTTAGCTCATGTAAGAATAAAGAAGTAATCTCACCGTCGAGGTTATATTCCATTCTTGGCCAATCAATAATTCTTGTGTTATCATCAAATTCAACATTCATTCGTGTGAAAAGCTGATGAAGTGCAACAGAATCTTGTTCAGAAATCAAACTCTTATAATTCAGCGTAACTTCTCCGATTAATAATTCTAGCTCATCCCAAATAGTATTCGGGTCACTTTCAACTAATTGATAAACTCCTTCTTTCGTTGGATCAAATGATAAAACTTCAAGGATAGCATTATTGGACTTACTGAGTGTGTCACCATTAAGTACCCATGCATATTCTTTTGTATTATCTGAAGTATACTCTTTATTGAAATTATCGTATTGAGTCACGAAATAACTCTCAGTAAATGGAGTTGTCAATTGAGGATTGTAAGATGTGATCTCGAATAACGCATCAATTGAGGCTAAATCTTCAAAGTCTAAGTAATTATTTTCAATATTAAGAGAGGTGAGGTGCTCAAATACAAGTAATTGTGAAGGTAAACTACTCAATGTATTTGTGTTATCATCATTGATATTGAAGTTTGAAAGATCTAATCCTGTTACTCTACCGTAGTTATCAATAACAACACGGTCAGGTAACCAAGTTCTGAACTCAGCTGAAGGGTCGTAAGCAGTATGACCTATTTCAGTAAACATCTCATGTAACAATAGAGAATCTTCTTGACCAAGTGTAAATAGAAGATCTATTTGTTTTATGAAAATACTCAAGTTGCTTACAGCATCAGATGTAACATTTAATCTATAGCTATCTGCATTACTACTTTCCATAAATGAAACTTCAAGTAATGACGTCTGACTTTCGATCACTTCGTTGCTGACTCTAGTCCATGAATAATTAATAGCACTTTCATTTTCTAATATTCCATCAAAGCTAAAACTACCGCCATATGTCACTGTTGTAGATTCTGTATTCGCCCCGCTATACGTTTGACCATCATAACTGCTGATGTATTCGCTATTATCAATCAGATCATCGAAGAATAGGAGGTTATTATCAACATTGAATTGCGTTTTCTGGTCATTGGCATTATCAAATGAAGTCAATGCCACATCCTCTAATTGGTTATCTGCAAGATTTACCGTTTCAAGATAACCAAAGTTTCCAATTGTCAGACTTGTCGGCAGGCTTGTTAAAGCTCTATTCGAAAGATCAAGGTCGATCACTCTACCGTAGTTGTCAATTTGAGTAGCAACTGATTTTCCATCATTATCGACCCAATCACGCATTTCTATTGCTTTATCAGGCGTTGTGCCTAACTCTACGAATAGATTATACAATGCCACTGAATCTTCTTGACCAAGCGTAAATAGAAGGTCAATTTGTTTTGTGAAGATTGTCAGCCCAATGATAGAAGTTGAAGTGATATTTAATCTGTAGCTGTCCGCGTTGTCAATTGTCATTGAAGGAATGCTTAACTCCGCCGCTGAGCTTTCCGTTGATCCATCACTTACTTTAGTCCAGTTGTATTCAAGAGAAGCGATTTCAAATCCACCATCATAAGAGTAAGGATCTCCGAAAGTGACTGTCGCTGTTTCTGTATCTGCTCCGCTAAATGTTTGCCCGTCGTAACTGCTGATGTACTCGCTATTGTCAATTAGGTCGTCGAAGAATAGGAGGTTATTATCAACATTGAACTGCGTTTTCTGATCATTGGCATTATCAAAAGTAGTCAATGCTACATCCTCCAATTGGTTATCAGACAAGTTTACAGTTTCTAAATACCCGAAGTTCTCAATCGTCAGACTCGTCGGCAAGCTTGTTAAATCTCTATCCGAAAGATCAAGGTCGATCACTCTACCGTAGTTGTCAATTTGAGTAGCTACCGATTTTCCATCATTATCTACCCAATCACGCATTTCAATAGCTTTGTCAGGCGTTGTACCTAACTCGACGAACAAGTTGTATAGTGCTACTGAATCCTCTTGTCCTAGAGTAAATAACAGGTCGATTTGTTTTGTGAAGATTGTCAGACCAGTGATAGAATTTGACGTGATATTCAATCTATAGCTGTCCGCGTTGTCAATTGTCATTGAAGGAATGCTTAACTCCGCCGCTGAGCTTTCCGTTGATCCGTCACTTACTTTAGTCCAGTTATATTCTAAAGAAGCGATTTCAAATCCACCGTCGTAAGAGTAAGGATCTCCGTAAGTGACTGTCGCTGTTTCTGTATTTGCACTGCTATACGTTTGACCATCGTAACTGCTGATGTACTCGCTATTTTCAATCAGTTCATCGAAGAAGAGGAGGTTATTATCAACATTGAACTGCGTTTTTTGATCATTAGCATTATCAAAAGTAGTCAATGCTACATCCTCCAATTGGTTATCCGTAAGATTTACAGTTTCTAAGTAACCAAAGTTTTCAATGGTCAAACTCGTCGGCATGCTTGTTAAAGCTCTATCCGAAAGATCAAGGTCTATAACTCTACCATAGTTGTCAATTTGAGTAGCTACTGATTTTCCATCATTATCTACCCAATCACGCATCTCTATTGCTTTATCAGGTGTTGTTCCTAACTCAACGAATAAGTTGTATAGTGCTACTGAATCTTCTTGTCCTAATGTAAATAATAAGTCGATCTGTTTTGTGAAGATTGTCAGCCCAGTGATAGAAGTTGAAGTGATATTTAATCTATAACTATCTGCATTGTCACTTGTCATAGAAGGAATGCTTAACTCCGCCGCTGAGCTTTCCGTTGATCCGTCACTTACTTTAGTCCAGTTGTACTCTAGAGAAGCGATTTCAAATCCACCATCATAAGAGTAAGGATCTCCGTAAGTGACTGTCGCTGTTTCTGTATTTGCACTGCTATACGTTTGACCATCGTAACTGCTGATGTACTCGCTATTGTCAATCAGATCATCGAAGAATAGGAGGTTATTGTCAACATTAAACTGCGTTTTTTGATCATTGGCATTATCAAACGAAGTCAATGCCACATCCTCCAATTGGTTGTCAGATAGATTTACTGTTTCAAGGTAGCCGAAGTTTCCAATGGTCAAACTTGTAGGCAAGCTTGTTAAATCTCTATCCGAAAGATCAAGGTCGATCACTCTACCGTAATTATCAATTTGAGTAGCAACTGATTTTCCGTCATTATCTACCCAATCTCGCATCTCTATTGCCTTGTCAGGCGTTGTGCCTAACTCTACGAATAGATTATACAATGCCACTGAATCCTCTTGACCTAGTGTAAATAGAAGGTCAATTTGTTTTGTGAAGATGGTTAGACCAGTGATGGAAGTTGAAGTGATATTCAATCTATAGCTATCCGCGTTGTCACTTGTCATTGAAGGAATACTTAACGCTGCAACAGAGCTTTCCGTCGATCCATCGCTTACTTTAGTCCAGTTATATTCTAGAGAGGCGATTTCAAATCCACCATCATACGAGTAAGGATCTCCGAAAGTGACTGTCGCTGTTTCTGTATCTGCTCCGCTAAATGTTTGCCCGTCGTAACTGCTGAT
>NZ_JACVVP010000053.1 GCF_014534745.1 Flammeovirga sp. EKP202 | reverse complement strand
CAATCACACTACATAGCATTTATGAGTATGTTTTTGAGAAACCGATTAAAAGTTAACTTTAATTTTTAAATGACTTCGATGAATAAATCAATTTGTATTTAAGATGAATTGATTTTCAAAATATGAAAAATAAAACTGAATCTTCTAAGTACATCTCCAAAAAGTAAACAAAAAACGGTTTGAACTTTCATCCAAACCGTCAGCTTATTTCTTAGTCATATTCTTTTTAATGGAATTTGCAGTTGGTGGGGTCTGTTTTCAGGTTTATCAAATGGAGTCCCGTCTACATGCTTAGCCCCCATAAATAGCAATCCGCTCTAAAAATAGATAAGGTCATGATCCTTTGTAATTTGTCCTTCCTCTATTTTAAACATTGGAAATGCTTTTCCTAGAATATCTTTTTTGACATTATTCTCAAAAGGAGTCATCCCTTCAGGCAAGCCCATATTCAACATTTCGGCGGATTGTGGACTCAATGGAGTAACACCAAATCCTTCTCCTATATTTAAAAAAATACCCACGATTCAGATCATGGGTATATAGTAATGTACTTTACAATAAATGCTTGTTAGATATCTCCTAATTGAGGTCTAACTATCAAATCTTCTACCACAGCACTATCCGACAATTTATACGCAGACATCACTAAATCAGCAATATCTTCAGATTTCATAAAGCGGTCTTCAGGAAGATCTACCCCTGCCCAACTGTTGGTGAAAGTTGCGCCAGGCATTACTGAAGTCACCTTCACATTGTGAGGTTTCATTTCTTCTCTTAAGCACTTCGAAAATCCTAACATTGCATGTTTCGAAATAGAGTAAGAACCACCATTTGCATAAGCCATAAATGAAGCTACTGAAGCTATGTTGAAAATGTACCCCTTCTTATTGTCGATCATTGTTTTGATCAAACCTCTAGTGATATAATAAGTAGAATACATGTTTGTTTGCATCATCATTTCAAAAGCTCCTTCGTCTTCATCATGAATTGAGCCCGGTACAAAAACACCAGCATTGTTTACTAAAATTTCAATATCTTCTGATTGTTCATTTACAAACTCCACAAATGCTTTACACTCCTCTTTTTTAGAAACATCTGCAGAAAATGTCGCCACTTTAACATTGTGTGCATTTTCAACTGCCTCTTTCAAAGCCGATAGGTCTTCCTTGTTTCTTGCACATACTACAATATTTTTACCTTCCTTGGCAAATTTCTCAATGATTGCTCTTCCTATTCCTTTGGTCCCTCCGGTTACGACTACCATAATAATCTGATTTTAAGTGTTTTGATTTTGTATAACATCCAACTTTTAACATAACAAGTCAAAACGCATCATGTCAAGTGGTCTATATTTCTTAATTTTGAGTATCGAAACTAAATGAAAAAACTTATTTTACCTAATACAATGAATCGCCTAATTTTATTTTCAATTTTTAGCATACTATGTTCGGGTGCTTTTGCCCAAGAAACATCAATTGCAACCTCTGAATCGTACCAAAATTTCAGAACTAAAACACAAACAAATATCATATCTCTTTTTGATGGTAACTCAGAAAAAGCAATGAGTCGTATTGGTGATCTTTCTGTACTCAGTTTGAACAAGCAAGACCGAAAACAGGAGTCTAACATCAAAATTATCGTTTCGCAAATGCAAAACCTTCTCAATACTGAAGGTGAACAAGATTTTAAAAATATCAAATTCCATGGTGCTCAAAAATCAATATGTGATGGAGTTGAAACCGTGGAACTTATCAAGAACAACAGCTTCAAAATAGAAAACTTTGTGGCTTCATATCTTAACAAATATTTCAAATAAATTGACTTTACACACCCTAAAAAGTGTTTCAAAGTCACTGTTAATATGTGTTATCAGTTGATTAAAATTATATAACTATAACACTTTTTTCTCCTTACTTTGTGATGTAATTCAAGATCATGGGAGAAGAAGTATTTTTTAGTAGATGGACCAGAAAAGGCTATGCCGTTTTTAACTCTTTGAAAAAAGAGATCAGAATTGGTATGCTTGATATTCAACTTCATTTCCAATCACCTCAAATCATCATAGAAGGTCGTATTGCGAGAACCTTATTAATGACTGATGAAGAGACTGATTATCAAGCTATTTCTTCAGAATCAACTCCTGATTTTAATTCAATTTTAGTTTTTAATGAAGTTATTGTGAACAAAACTCCCAAATTGGGACCTTTGAACCATAACTTTGTAATATTTCAATACAATAAAGCACTGAATATAGATATAAACATCTAATATTCAGTGCTTTTTCTATTTTTAGGCATGAAAAAATACTACTCTAATTTAGTTGCATTCTTACTATTCTTCACGATTGGAACCTTAGGTTTCGCTCAAGAAAAAATGGAACAAGACAGTTCTAAGATTTCTTCGTACTATTTAGAAGAAGTGGCTGTAAGCTCAGGTCGTGTTCCTCAAGTATATTCTGAACAGGCTAGAATTATCACTTATATCAATGCAGAAGATTTACAAGAAATGCCTGCACAAAGTTTTGATCAAGTACTGGGTAATGTAGCCGGTGTGGATATGCGATCACGTGGACCTTTTGGGGTTCAAGGAGATGTTAATATTCGTGGCGGTTCTTTTGACCAATCATTAATCATGTTGAACGGCGTCAATATGAACAATCCTCAAACTGGACACCTCAATTTATTTGTTCCAGTGGATATGGAAGCGGCTTATGCGGTTGAAGTATTGGAAGGTCCTGCCTCTAGAGTATTTGGTGCCAATGCATTTACTGGAGCTATCAATATTCAAACAAAACCTCTTGATAAAAATAATATCTATTTACATGCATTAGCTGGTGAACATGGGCTTAAGAAATATACAGGAAGAGTTAACTTAACTTCAGGTAAAACACGTCACTTGATTACTGCATCACATAAAAAATCAGACGGCTACATTGATAATACTGACTTTAATGATGTAACCGCATTCTATCACGGCAGTTATGATGTAAAAGGTGGTACTTTTGATTTAACAGCTGGTCTTTCTGATAAAGGTTTTGGTGCAAACTCTTTCTACACTCCGGCTTACCCTAATCAGTATGAAAGAAATAAATTGTATCACGGTTCTTTAAGGTTCACTAATAACGGAGCAATTAAAGTTAGCCCTACAATTTATTGGAATAGAACATACGATAGATTTGAACTGTTCAGAGAGAACCCAGCTTCTTGGTACACTCACCACAATTACCACCAAATGGATGCGGCAGGTGTGAATGTTAATACTATCATTCCTTCAAAACTTGGTGTTACTTCAATTGGTGTTGATGCTCGCTATGAAGGTATTTTAAGTAATGTGCTAGGAACTCCTCTTGACAATCCAATTGGAATTGATGGTGTAGAAAACACTCAATATACTCACGGAAAAGAAAGATATAATTATAGTCTTTTCTTAGAACACAATATTGTATTAGGGAAATTCACTGCATCAGCAGGCTTAATGTTCAATTACAACACTCAGTTAGCAGAGTCGAGTGATGGTTTTGATATTTTCCCAGGTGCAGACCTTTCTTACCAAATTAGTGAAAGTTCTAGAATTTTTGGTACTATCAATACAGCAATGCGTATACCTACTTACACTGATTTATATTATGATGGGCCAACAAACGTGGGTAACGACTCTTTAAAAGAAGAAAGAGCAACAACTATTGAATTGGGATACAAGATTGAGAAAAAAGGTTTTTCTGGTAGTGCTTCCGTTTTTAGAAGATATGGAAAAAATATCATTGACTGGGTAAGAACAAGTTCTGATGATCAATGGCAAGCACAAAACCTTACTTCATTGACCACTTCTGGTTTGACATTAAATGCAGGCCTGAATTTCAGACAAATTTTACATGAAGAAGCTTTCCTAAAAAATATCCGCTTCTCTTACATCTATTTGAATGTAGATAAGGAAGCTAGTGAGGATCTAATTTCAAACTATGTATTAGACCACCTAAATCACAAAGCCACTATGGGTATTTCACATCATTTATTCTTAAAGAATTTAAATGCTGATTGGCAATTGGTTTATCAAGATAGAAATGGTACTTACACTGCATATAATCCTGAAGGTACGGGTGTTGAAACGCCATATGATCCTTTCTTTACTGTTGATTTAAGAATCAGTTACACCTGGAAGAACCTATATTTCTATGGTGAAGGAAGCAACCTATTTGATGTACAATATAACGATATTGGAAATGTACCTCAGCCAGGAAGATGGTTGAGAGCTGGTGTAAGAATGAACTTGGATTTCTAATCCGATTACTTTTCACTTATTAGTGTGAATAGCCACAATGTCTAAGAATTAGCGTTGTGGCTTTTTTATTGCTCAATTTTGAGCATAAAAAAACGCCTCGGCAATACCAAGGCGTTTATTATTTTTCGCTCAAAATAATTAAAAGCTTTACTTTTAATTAAAAGTCTTTATGACAATATATGTCGTAACATATTTGTTTTTTGCTATTTCTATAATTTAGAATATTGTTACGTAAAAGTAGAGACTCTGGGCAAAGGAGTCAATACCCATAAAGAGGTATTTTTCACAAAAATTCACCTTATAATCCCTTAATTTTCCATGCTGAAGCCGAATGATCGTCTGAAACTGAAATTACAGTGTCTTCTCCAACCCAAGAAAGACGATTGACAGAGGTACCATGACCTGCATGCCTCGCCTTATCTACAACTTTAAGCAACCTCCAATCTTCAGTTCTCCAGATTTTAACGGATTTATCTTTACTACAAGTCGCAAAGTATTTTCCGTCTTTTCTGAATACGACATCATTGATGGTATACATATGTGCAACAATATCCTGTTGTGTTTCGACAAAGCCATCTAAATTCCACACCCTTAAATGTGCATCTCTACTCCCACTCACTAAAAATTGTTGGTCAGGTGTAACTGTAAGTGCAAATACACTATTGGAATGCCCTATTAATTCTCTTACCTCCGATAAGTTTTCCATGGTATATCCTTTAATGGTATGATCACTGCACCCTACCCAAACATTTTTCCTTTTTGTATCAACAGCTACGGAACGAATTGATTTTTCTGAGACCTTTACTTTCTTTGTAATAGTCCATGTTGGTAAATCAACAACATATAACCATCCATCACCAGTACCCACAAACAACTCGTTTTCGAAACGTTCTATTCCAAATACAGCCTGATCCGTTAACTTCAACGATTTTAACTCTTTACCAGAAGAAATATCTAACAAGTGAATTCCATCACTGTTTTGACCTACCACCAATAATTTTTCTTCTACTAAAGGACACATCGAATATACTGTATTGGGTACTTTGGCAATGAGTTTACCTTTATCAGGGTCATCCAATTGCCATTCTACCACAAATCCATCTGCGCCAGCTGTATAAAACTTTCCTTTATTATCAAAGTGTATTACACTGTATAATCCGTCTTTATGACCTCCAAATGTGGCCAATTTTTCTACTTCTAAAATCTGTCTCATCTTGAAATTTAATTGTAGTAAGTGCAATGTAAACTAAACTATCATCAACTTTTAATCGACCTTTCAATAAGCATTTATAGGATCAACTTTCAAGCTTCCTTCTTCTTCATTTTTGTCTTGAAACAAAAACGAAGCAAAAAATTCAAGGCTTAGAAGTCAAAAGCTAAATTCCATTGCTCTCGCCTAAATGATTTTAAACTCGCTAAAGCTCAAACAAGAAAATCATTTTTAACGGCTCAATTCATGAAATTCTTCACGCTTTTCCCTTCAAGGCCGAGGGAAGAAGTACCAAACGAATTGGGTAGAAAGTCCATTGGCGCGAATGTTAAGCGATAGCGTCATTCGTGTCCTACAGATCAGCAGAAATCTCCTGATTTCTAAATACCATTAATCTTCGAAAACTTAGTTTACATTGTAGTAAGTTACATTACAAAATTAAACACACTCTAACGAAATGTACCTTATTTTTGCTCTGCTACTTAACAAATATCTTACTTTTTTGTTTCATTTATTCAATACGCTTCCTATATCTTTGCGAAATGGGTATCGTTAAACATGAACATCTAACAGAAAACATCTCCTATTTAGTATGGGCAATTGAGGAAAGTGAAGAAGAACTTTTAGCTTTTCTTGAAAATACCAATTGCAATTTTGAACATATTAAAAACCAAAAAGTAAGGTTGGAAAGTATTGCTGCAAGGGTTGCTTTACAACATTTACTGGAAGACAGTCCTGTAGATTTCAAAGGGATTAAAAAAGAGGAAAGTGGAAAGCCTTCGTTAATTAATGATGAGTATGGTATTTCTCTTTCTCACTCCAAAGGATTTGCTGCTGCCATTATTGACCGCTCACAAAAAAACATTGGGATTGATATCGAAAACATTCAACCTAAAGTGCTTCGCTTAATTCCTAGGTTTGCGAATGATGAAGAGCTTGCTTTTGCCCAAAATCATGAAGAAGATCCTGCCAATGCGACTCAGATTTGGACAATCAAAGAAGCAATTTATAAGGCTTTTGGAAAGCTAAATATTGAATTTAAAAGTCAAATTAAAACGGTTTTTGAAAATTCAATCCCAAAAACAGCAATGATCAAAGTACAAAAAGGTGACTTTGTCGAATACAAACTTCAACTCGAAGAATTAGAAACCATTAAAATCGCTATCGCTTATTTATGAGAAAAGAAATTTTCGTCCTTTAAACTTTGACGCTTGTACCAACGTCTCTCCAATCGCATCGCTTCTTTAGGGTCATGAAAAATATGGAAAGGAATGTCCAATTCTAATAACTCTTTCTTGATTTTCAACATCTCAACATCCTTTTTCCCAGAAGAAACATCACGAATCATAATACCCGAAATGTTCTCAGGAAATTTCTCTGCTATAAATTTATAGGTGTATGGATCTCTCTGTCCACTATCCCCTATCAATAAGAATTTACTTTTTGGAAACTTATCGATCAAATAAGAAATCCTATCAATTTTATGTTGAGATTTTTCTAAACCAATGCCAATTTTCTTTCGATTAGAAATAAAGTCTTTCCAGTTTTTATGATACCTCAGGTAGATAGGGCCTTTTGGGAACTCTCTCGTTGTTAAAAACAATTTGATGATCCAAAATAAATTCATTTCACTATTCGAAACATAAAAAAATGATGCTCCTTGGGCTTTCATTTCGTTATAAAACTTACTCATTGCTTTCACTTCTTTTCTCTTGAAAGCATGTCTTACAATGGTTTGAGGAATACGTTTTAAAAATGATGTAGCATGGGTAATCAATACGGTATCATCAATATCTGAGATGACCATATATTTTCTCGATTCTGAAATCCTTTTTATCCCTCCTTTTGAAATACTGGGTAATTTAATTTTTTGGGTTAAAGCTTTATCTAAATAAAATTTTAATGATGTATTGAGCTCCTTGTCCGTATAGTTTTTTTCTAAAGTAAATTCTGATCTAAAATACCCATTCTCATCTAAACTAATCTCAAAAACTTCAGTTTCAATTTTTGCATAAATATGTGCTTGTGTAATAGGGTTTTGACTATACAACTTCCACAAACGAGATACATGCCTTCTAAAACCTTCAGGCTTTTTAGAAAGATCAAGTAGTCCTGTTTTAAAAATAAGTAGCTGCCCTTCTACAGAAAGGATATTTTTATGCTCAAAACCAATTAAGGGCAGTAAAACCGTTGATTTACTCAAAATGAGATGAGATTAAAATGAAAAATGCTAAATACACCTTGAATCTAATCTATTTTTGCTAAATGTGCATTATTTCAACCTTTAAAACAGGATAAAATATAAAAGGAAAAGTTAAGAGTAAGACCTTCAGCCTACTCTTAACTTGCATCGTTTCATTCATGACATCTAAGTATTGAATGAATGTCTAGCTCTACAAATTAACCACAAGTCCCTTGGGATAGTTCTCTTCAGAAAGGGGGGTACTTTGTTTTGTAACTTCCTGTTTTATGGGAATCTCTTTTGAATTTTGAGTAACAAAAAACTGAACAGAAATACTTAATAACACGCCTATTACAATTGCTGCAGCGGCTTTATAGATCGGAATAGATTGCTCTAAAAACAGTGCTTTTTTATGTGATTTAGGTTCTAATGGAGGTATAGCCATCGAAATACCATCATTCACATTTTTAAATTCGTGCACCATTTGATAATTCTCTTGGTACTCCTGTTGTGTCATAACTTTGAGTACCTCTTTTTTCTCTTCTAAAGTCAGTTCCTTAAAACTTTTTTGAGAAAAAAGTTCAAATAATCTATCTTCAAAATTTTCCATTGTATTCTGTTTTAAATTCCTTCATTTTAGATCTCATATTTTTCATGGCATAGAATAACCTGGATTTCACCGTACCTTCACTACAATCCATCGTTTCTGCAATTTCTTGAATACTCAAATTGTCCAAGTATTTTAATACAAACGTTTCTCTATGCAACTCACTCAATGTATTTAATATCACATTCATTCTTTGGAGTTGGTCTACTTCATTGTTGGTATCAAAAAGATCTTCCTGTATAGAAGGTTCTGTATTCTCCTCTTTAGTATAGCGATCCAACTTCCTTTGTTCATTCAACCAATTATTTTTGGCAATCACATAAAGCCATACTTTAAAACTCTTCTTTGTGTTGAAAACATAAGACTTATTTAAAACTTTCAAAAAAGTGCTCTGAGCAATATCTTTCCCCAATTCCATATTACCACTTAGCCAACCAAGATATTTAGCCAGTAGTACAAAGTATTTGTGGTATAAAACTTCGAACGCTTTGGTGTTATTTCTATCTATAAATTGAGTCATTAACTCTTCATCTGTCAAGTGATTCATTGGCTAGAGGATTATTTATACCAAGACTCAATTTCAGCTTGTCTACCACTTTTCACTGCAATCTGATGCATCAAATGAGCATATTTCTCTGACTTTTCACCCTGCTCAATTGTATTATAATGTTTTTTCAACTTGTTCATGCCTGGAATATAAGTAGCGTTGAGGTACTTCTGAATGATGGCATCGTGTGGATGAAACTGAAAGTTCGTATTCAAATAATCAAGGTTATATCTATTTTCAAAATTATCAATAGCCAATGATAAATTATCCAATGCTTCTTCACTGTATTGAAAAACTACTCCTGTTAAATACATATTCTCTTTGATTCCCATTTTCTCAAAAAGTTGTATATCAGTTCCGCAACCAAAATAGATTTGATAATCACTTTTAGATTCTTCAATAATATGACCTATGATAGCATTCTTAAACTCTGCCATATTTGAAAATTCACCCAATTCTTTAGTATACTTTTTAATCCCTAAATGCTGACATACTTTATCTCTATAGTTTTTATGATAACCCAATAACCACTCGTTGATGATCATTGCATTCTCCCCTACATTTTTCACCAATTGTAATACATGCCTTGGCAACGTATCCATATCACCATGTGAAAAAATAATTGACTTCCCTCTCGTTGACACCAATACATTATGATTCCAGAGGTAGGCTTGGTTAGAATACACGTTATTTTCATAGATTTTTAGGGCCACTTCTTTTGCATCATCCCATTCTTGATCGATTATATACCTTGTCAAAAGGCCCTCATAAGTTTCTATTCGGTTAGGATTAATAACATATGCTTTTTTGAGATAATTAAAGGACTTCTCTTTATCATCTGTATTGACACTCTCCATCAAAAAATACTCATATTTCTGACCAATATAAGATTTTGATTTATTGATGATAGGCTGAAGTTTTTTGAAAGTGATTGCTCTATCGTTGTTCCATGATTGCTCATCGCTTCTTTGGTAAAACGCACGCATTGCTTTGTAATAATTGTACCAAGCAGCAGCATTTTGAGGTTCTGAAGATGTTTTCGCTTTCCAAAGTTTGGATTGTTGCTCATAGTATTCTCTTGTCTTTGTTTCCTTTGCAATACCTAGTATTTCTTGAGCTTCTTGTGCATACGAAAATGAGGAGATCAAAATGAAAGTGAAGAGTGCTATAAAATTCTTTTTCATGTGTAAAAAATTAAAGTTGATTTGTCATAGTACACATGGGAAATTGAAAGGTTCAATTGTTAGAGAAAAATTATAAAAAAAACTGTAAAGTCTCCCTTACAGTTTTAATTTGCTATTCTGTGACAACCAGCCAAGGAATATTAAAATACCCTTTCAGGTAATAAACATTGACTGTGTTTCCAGATTCCATCTGTTCGTAAAATTCTTCCGAAACGGTGACGGTTTCTGGTTCTATTTGATCTCCCCATGGAGTCAACTCAAATTTATACGTTGTCGTTTTACCTGTATGGACGGTCTTTTGTATTATTTCAGCTTTATAATTGATCGCTTCACTCTCATCATAATAACAATTTGTTGTAACGATGGCTCCACCGCTATACATCAAAAAGAACAGCGCAAGACCAAATAAAGCTCCAATATGCTTATTCTCTTTTAAGTTAAATTCATTAGAAACTGCTAAACTAGCACCTAATAATAGTAATGCTATGACTACGAATGGTACCCAAAAATTACTATAATCATAGATATTAAAATCAAAATAGGCTCTACCCATCAATCCTATCGATGGTGCTAAAATAGCATAATAAATAGTCGGATAAGCACTCCCTTTTTGTTCATTAATTCTGATTAAACCTTTAAAGAAAGGAAGAATTGCAAGTGCTATTAATGGAGTCAAAATTGAGAAAATAATACACAACTCGTACGGTTCTGAAACAAATAAGGTATATACCCCAACTCCACCACCAAAAATATTAATTCCAGTAGCTACCTTCTTAGCCAAGCCTAGTTGTTCTTCTCTTTCTTCAACATTCCTTCCGAAATCTTCACTTGATAGAATCTCTTGTGTTTCAATTTCTTTACTCAGCTCATCCAAATCTTTAAAATTGGAATAAAGCCACTCAAATATTTCTTGTCGTTTTTCAAGAGATTTTCCGAAACGGATTTTCTTATACGTTTTATCTTTTGGCTCGATGTAAGTGTATTTGTCATCAGATCTAAATCCCAAAACTTCTGAAATAGGAATATCACGATTGGACAAAAAGGAACGTTTACCGATACTCGTATTCGTAATAATTAGTTTACTTTTAGCCGTATCAATAATTCCCACTGTCATTAAAATGATCATAGGTACTGAGACCACTCCAAAAAACAACATTGCATCTTCATCAGGATGTAATATCCCATACCCTAATACAAATAAAAAAACAATGTTCATTAAAGTGGCTGTAACATAGATAAAAATTGCCCACCCTTTTGCTATTCTATATTCTCTCATAGTAATAAATGCTTTAAGTTTAGTTTGCGATAAAAGAAGTTCAAAAATAGTAGAAATTAGTAAAAAAACATCCCATCAAAGACATAATCTGTGATGGGATATTCATTATTTCCAAACCGAATGAATAATACACGCCGGTTTATTTTCTTTCATTATTGCTGAAATCACCTTGATGTCTCCATCATCAATCACCTCGTGTATGATTTTTACTTTTTCACTCAAAACAACTTCAGCGATGTAATTAATTTCTACCGCTTTCAGTATTTTCTTTTGTGTGATATCAGTCGTCAGGCTATCTAACATCCATTCGAAATAACGGATATTGTTGACATGGTTCACCGGATCCAAATCACTGTAAGATGCTTCTCTTTCCGAGGAAAAATCAACTTTTTCCACTCCTTTCAATTTCTTTGGAGGGCCGGAAGTCGTGAGGTCACCTCTAACATGTACACAATCCTCAAATTCATGAATAGTGGTCGGGCGTCTTTTTTTCAAATCCAACCCAAACCAATTTGAAGAACCTTGAATCATCAATCTCCCTTCTTGATCAAGAATTTTAAAATTCCTTTGTGAAGAAAATTTTTGAATGTCAAATACCCAAGTTTCTATATTCAGTTGGTCAGTCCATTTGGGCCAATGAAAAACTTCATATTTATACGTTCCTAGCACCCATGCTTTACCGACTTTCATCATCTCCCTTAATCCAAATTGCTTTGCGTTGGAATGATTACCGGCAGCTTCTTGGAATAGTTCTGAAATAGCTGTAGGCTTTAGGGTATAATTAGGGCCAATTTGGTACGATTTCACTACCTGTTCCTCGTACCAAATCCCCTCAATTTCTTTATTCATCTTTATCAATGATTTCTACAGAGAAGGTACAACTGAATGTCTCTTCTTTTTGAAGTTTTTGATTCGCATACTTCTCTTTGAAGTTATGATTTTCGTCTCTCAAATCTGCAACTCCATACCATGGTTCAATACACACAAAATTGGCTCTTTTACCTACTGGAGTCCAAATACCCAATAAAGGCCAATCTTTAATGGCTACTCTTAACTTTCTTGAATCATCATGACGACAAACAATATCTAGTGATTCTGAATTGAAATGATCAAAAATGATAGCATCATCTTTAAAAGTATCATATTTCAAATCCAAAGATTGTGCACCGTTCAATGCGTCTTCCTGAATGGCACCACTTCTCAATCCATTGTCCAATAATAATCGTTGGAACTTTTCTTTATCTGAAAACTCGATAGTATAATCTTCAAAAGAAGTATTCTTAATAAAATCGGTATTGAAGCCAGGATGTGCACCCACTGAAAAATAGATTTCTTCTGTATCTAAATTATCTACTTGGTATGTAATGGAAAGCTTATTTCTTTTGATCTCATAGATAGTTCTGAATACAAACTTATAAGGAAACTTTGTCATGGTGTCATGATCAAAACGCAATTCAAAAATGCAGCTTAATTCATCTTGTGTGACCAATTTGTGCTCCATGTCTCTTGCGAATCCATGTTGAGGAAGTTTGTATTTCACATCGTCCACCTCATAGAAACCATCTTCTACTTGCCCAACAATTGGGAATAAAACTGGTGCATGTCTTCCCCAGACCTCTTTATCTGCTTGCCATAGGTATTCATGCTGATGTTGTTTATGATAAATGGAATGTAATTCCGCTCCGTTCTTTGATATTTGTACTTGTAGTATAGCATTTTCTAAAGTGACGATCTTGCTCATATGTATTTCTATTTTGATGGGTATTTTAATAAAAAAATTCAAGCATTTAGTGCAATGCTGAAGCAAAATAATAAAAATTATAGGAAGAAAAAGTGATCATTACTGATTTTATAAATCTTAGTTTTTAGATACAATTTTTGATGATTCAGAATCAATATTTTAATGAATTACACCTCTAAATATTAATGAGACAAATCTCTATTCATTGTACCATTATTGATCATCAAATCACCTGAGGAAACACCTTTTATTTTTTCTTATGATCAATTCCTTCCATTGCCATCAATTCCAACCCATAGTTACGGATATGTTCAATAATGGGGATGGCAGACATTCCTTTTTCTGTGATAGAATATTCTACTTTGGGTGGAACAACTGGATAGACTTTTCGATTTACAAACCCTTCTGCTTCCAGTTGTCTTAGCTGAGTGGTAAGCATTTTATCTGTAATATGTGGTATATCCTTTTTTAATTCCCCAAATCGGAAAACTCTTTCCTTTAATCTCCAAAGAATTGGCATTTTCCAAGTACCACCTATTCTATCCATGGCAAACTCCACGGGGTTATAGTAAACTTTATTATTGTATATGAAATCAGGCATAATGATAATTTTTATCCATACTTTCCTAAAAGTTAGTACCTCTCTATTGAGTAAGTATATTGCTAAAGGTAAGTATAAAAAATAACTTTGTAATAGTAATTCACTTAAACACTATTCAAAATGAAAATCATCTCATCTCTCTCATTATTACTAATGCTTTTAACACTTAACATTGGTTATGCTCAATCCTTTCAAAACCTAAAAAACGAAGATGTAATGGAATCAAAAATCAAAGAAATCAATCACTATGTACATGCTCACGGAATGCCTTTCAAAGGTAAAATATTAATGGTAGCAAGCAGTCCTACTGTCTCTACACAAACTGGATGGCCCATTGGCTTTTGGGCTGCCGAATTAACCCACCCTCTACATGTTTTTCAAGAAGCGGGCTATGAAGTTGAATTAGTATCCACTGAAGGTGGAAAAGTAGTCATGGATGGTTATTCTAACCCTACTGATGAAAGTGGTTATTCTGCTCATGATGTGATCTCATTGGGTTATATGCAAACCGACTGGTTCAATCAAATGCTAGAAAATACAAAAAAATTGACTGAAATAAACCCTGATACTTACGATGCAATTTTCTTAGTCGGCGGTCAAGGTCCAATGTACACCTTCAAAGGAAATACTGCTTTAGAACAGCTATTTGCCAACTTTTATGAAGCAGGAAAACCAAGTGCTGCTGTTTGTCATTCTGTAACGTTATTACTGGAAGCCAAAAAATCGAATGGAAAACTAATTGTAGATGGTAAAACATGGACAGGCTTCGCGAATGCTGAAGAAGAATATGCTGACAAAGCTGTAGGGCAAAAAATTCAACCTTACTGGATTGAAGAAGAAGCTCGAAAATTACCAAATACACACTTCAAAGTGGCTACACCTTTTAGTTCTTATGCAATTGAAGACGGCAACTTAATTACAGGACAACAGCAGAACTCTGGTACAGCTGCTGCAAGATTAGTTATTGAGCAATTATCTCACTAATTCTACTCTTTCAAAATAGATTTTCTCCATCATGAAGTTCTTATTTTTCATCCTATTCAGTTTGTTTAGCTATGCGGCTTTGGGGCAAAGCTTTGAAGTTATGACAGGTCATCAACGTATTTTTATTGATGCTCAATATCTCAAATTCTTTGAAAACAAGAATAGATTTTCTCTTTTCTCAAGAGCTAGGGCAACAGCTGAATATGATGAAAATAAAACTGACCTATTTACAGGGGCGTATCTAAATTACACTACAAAATCAGGCTTTGGAGGGACGGTCTTAGGACGTATTTCTACCAATAGTGCCGGTATTGATGCAGGTATTCACTATTTTAAAGCATCACAAAAGTGGGTAATTTATGCCCTCCCTTCCATCAATATCAACAGAGAACTCCTGTATAGCTGGTTCTCAATCGTTCGGTTCACACCTGATTTAAACGAAAAATGGAAATTGTATACAAGCCTAGAACTGTTTTCTGCCTTTTCAGCAATTGGGCACCTCAGTAGTGTCCAGCGGTTTAGGATAGGTTTAGATAGAAAAGGGAATCAGTTCGGGTTTGCAATTAATGGTAATGAAAGTAGATTCACTTACGCTGATATCAATCTTGGAGTATTTCTCAGAAAAGAATTTAAATAGAAAGTTTCACACGCTATCCTAATACAATAAAACGGGGTCTCAGACTTTTAAAACAATAAAAATTAATAAAGACAACTTCCCAAAATTTAATGCGTTGTATAGAATAAAATTATTAAACAAAACCTTCAGAAAGATGACCATTAGTTTGCTACAATACATTTCTGATGTGAAAAATGAAATACAATTTTGGGAAAATGAAATTAATTTCTACCTCAATGAGATCAAGTTATTGCACATTAGATTAGACAGTTTATTGGAACGAGATATTAATGACTATCAAGAAAATAAACTACGAAACTTTAAAACTTTAAATTCAAACCTTAATTCAAATGCTCTAGAAATTATTCAAGAAATAGAGGAATTTGACAATTCATTAATCGGGAAAGATAACGATAAAGAAATGAATGAGGAAACATTTGAAAAATACCATTATTTCAAAGAAAAATTAGACAATCTTACCAACGATTACATGGAGTTTAAGGATGAGTTATTAAGGTTTACAATATCAACTTTTGCCTAAAGGATCTTTAGGTTATTTATTATTAAAAGATACAATTTCATCTTGCTATTAATTAAGGAGATGAAAAAAGGGCTTCTGAAATTATGTTATCAGAAGCCCTTCCTTTTTATATAGAGTCCTATTTCTTAAACTCCATTATGGTATTGAATTGCTCTTCTTTAGGTTCTGCGATCTTAAATGCTTTATTCTTATATTCCAAATTTGTTGCATTCATTCTAGCACTACTAATAGGCTGTAGATCGTAAGCTCCATTTTGGATTTTATAAAGTGCTTGATATAACATAGGTTCGTTTATATCTCCCCAATCATACATCATATTGTCTTCCACTTCAAAATCTACTGGAATACCATCAAAATAATTTCCTTCTCCATTGGCATTCAAAATTCTTAATGAAATGATAGAGTATATATAAGCATCATTTTGTTCATTGGTAAATGCATAACTACCTACCGGCTTACCGTATGTGTTTTGTCCTAATAATTGCACATCCATGTAAGGCTTTAAACTATTGATCACCAATTCTGAAGACGATGCTGTCCCTCCTTCTCCAAAAATAAAAATTCTGCTCAAGTTCAAGTTAGATTCCAATAGTTCTACTTCTTGGCTCAAATTACTGTCTTCTTGAAGTGAATTATGTTGGTATTTAAAAAGCTCCTTTCCATTAGCCGAACTTGGAAGAACAAAACCTGCAATTTGACCTGCAATATTTACTCTACCACCACCATTATATCTAAGATCAAGGATCAATTCAGAAACTCCAGCACTTTTAAATTCAGCAAAAGCATTCGCTAACGCTTCCTCTGCAGTTTCAATGAAAGACTTAAACACCAAGTGTCCAACTTTTTTACCGTTTGGTAATTCGATGACTTCTGAAAGTAAAACTGGCTTTACAATAAGCTCTTCTTTAGCAATTGTAATGGTCGTATCTCTTTCTGGACTTACTTCTACTTTTTGCCCGTTGATGTATTTTGTCACCGAAGGGACTGTAATTTCAAAAGTATTTTCTACTCCTTTCAAATTCTCACCCAATAAATTGCTGATTTCCTCTGAAGTGACATCACTTACAGCTTGACCATTTATTTTATTGATACGAGTACCTCTTGTCAAGCCTGCTTCAAAAGCATTGGAGCCAGGATAAGAAAAACGGATGAACAAATCATCAGCAGAAGCATAATATAAATAAATACCATGCACTCCTTCATTTCCATCTGTCAGTTGACCTGAACTGTAATAGGCTTCATACTCTGCTCTGTCTTGTATTAAGCTCCACTTATCTTGTGAGTTTCTCAAAGATACAAGCATCTCATCTTGAGAACTATAATTATCAATATTGATTGTTGGAAGTTCATCATTCCATAAATACCATTCCTTCATTAAGCCCTCTAGAAAAGCCATATCCGAGATTGGCTTAGAGCCAACAGGATCAGATGTTTTTTCACACCCGAAGAGAGCAATAATAATTGATAGCAGGATTGTTTTTTTCATTAAATTGGTCAACATATTCTGTTAATGTTTGTGTGTTTATACAAAAAATAGATGTTTTCTAACTTTTCTATTAATTTTTATAACATAGAAGTAATAAAGTTGTTACCTTAGCATCGAGAAAAAAAATTCTCTTTTAATTGATAACGGTTATCAGTGTAAAGTTACACTAATTAACCTAATTTTTGATAAAATTTTAACATAATTACGACCTAGATGGCAAAAGACTCGCACAGAACAAACCACCAAATCAGAGTCAAAGAAGTACGATTAGTGGGTGACAATGTAGAAAATGGAGTATACTCAAGAGACGAGGCATTCCGTAAAGCAGAGAGCTTAGGATTAGACTTAGTAGAGATCTCTCCGAACGCTAAACCCCCAGTTTGTAAAATCATAGATTACTCGAAGTTCAAATACGAACAAAAGAAGCGTGAAAAAGAACTAAAAGCTAAAGCTTCTAAAACTGTAGTAAAAGAAATTCGTTTTGGTCCTAACACCGACAAACACGATTTAGACTTCAAAACAAAGCACGCCATCAAATTCCTTGGTGAAGGGAATAAGGTGAAGGCTTATGTTCACTTCCATGGCCGTACTATTATCTATAAAGATAGAGGAAAGCAATTATTGAAAGACTTTGCAGAGAATATCAAAGAACATGGAAAAGTAGAAGGCGGTATGCGCGTAGAAGGTAGAAGAATGATCATGTTCATCTCTCCAAATGTTCCTAAAAAGTAAATATAAGTTATTGAAGTATTGAACTTACAATAATTATTTATACATTTGCATGCTTGAATTTATTCAGGCATGCATTTTTTATGTTTTTTCATAGAAAATGCAACTGAGATACCGAGGCGATTGGCTGCCGTAGGTAATCAGAAATTAAATAAATGTTTCACCTTTAGGGTTCAGGCTCTAAATAACTGAAAGGTAAAATGCCAAAGGTTAAAACAAAATCTGGAGCGAAAAAACGTTTCAAGTTGTCAGGTACTGGCAAAATCAGAAGAAAGCACGCTTATAAGTCTCACATCTTAACGAAAAAGACTACTAAGCAAAAGCGTAACCTAACTTTAATGGGTGAGGTAGACAAGGCTGATACAGTAAACGTGAAGAAAATGCTTTGGTTATAATACCAAGCAGTCACATTTATCAAATCAACCAAATTGTATTACAAAACTTATTAAAATTAGAAAAAAATGCCTAGATCGGTCAACCACGTCGCGTCTCGCGCTAGAAGAAAGAACATCTTAAAATTCTCTAAAGGATATTACGGTGCTCGTAAAAACGTTTGGACAGTAGCAAAAAATGCCGTTGAAAAGGGATGGAGCTACGCTTACGTTGGTCGTAAACAAAAGAAAAGAAACTTCCGTGCATTATGGATCCAACGTATCAACGCTGCGACTCGTATGTATGGTGATATGTCTTACTCTGTATTCATGGGTAAAGTGAACAAATCAGGTGTTGAATTGAACCGTAAAGTTCTTGCAGACCTTGCTATGAACCACCCTGAAGCATTCAAAGCAGTAATCGAGAAAGTAAAATAATTTACTTCTTGTAAGACTTAAGAAGACCTATAGCCGTCAGTGTTATAGGTCTTTTTTTTATATTGCATAAAAGTTTATTGAGTGATTCTATAAAAGACTCAATTTCAATAAATAGTATTTTTTCAACCATTTAGATTCATAAACTTCGGAAGGAAAAGGTAAAAAATACCCTTCTTCTGAATCTTTATAAAATACCACAGTATTAATATGTTATCGATAAGTAATGTTTCCTTCTATTTCGGAAGTCGTACAATGTATAAAAATGCCTCATTGACTGTTTACCCCAAAAACAGAATAGGTATAGTTGGGCATAATGGTGCGGGTAAAACAACGCTGCTGAAACTTATTAATGGTGATTTCGCTCCTGATGAAGGTCAAATCTCAATGCCTAAGGAATGTACAATTGGTTTCCTTAATCAAGACCTTTTGTCTTATCAAACAGAAGAGTCTATTCTTCATGTGGCGATGGAAGCTTTCGGTCCTGTTTTGAAAATTCAGGAGCAGATTGATGAAATTCTTCATGAAATGGAAACCGATTATAAAGAAGAATTAGTTGAAAAATTAGCGAGCCTCCAAGAGAAGTTTGAATCGATGGAAGGTTACACCATAAAATCTAAAGCGGAGACAATTCTTGCCGGATTAGGTTTTAAGGATGAGGAAATGGAACAGCCTCTTTACAGTTTTTCTGGTGGGTGGAGAATGAGAGTAATGTTAGGTAAATTACTATTGATGAAACCTGATGTTCTAATGCTTGATGAGCCTACCAACCACCTTGACCTCCCTTCTATTCAATGGATTGAAAACTATCTTTCTACGTATGAAGGTGCTGTATTGATCGTTTCCCATGATAGAGAATTCTTGGATAGAGCCATCAATCAAACGGTAGAAGTTTCTTCAGGTAGATTGACTTCTTATCCAGGCAACTATTCATACTATCTTGAAGCAAAGAAAGAAAGAGCTGAACTTCAGAAAAACGCTTACGAAAATCAGCAACAAAAAATAAAAGAGACAGAACGCTTTATTGAGCGATTCAGATCAAAGGCAACAAAAGCCAAGCAAGTACAGTCCAGAGTAAAAATGCTGGATAAAATGGACATGATTGAGGACGTTAGAGATGACAATCCGGAAATCAATATGGACTTCAAATTCACACAGCAACCTGGAAAAGTGATCAGTGAGATCAAAGACTTTGATAAAGCGTACGGCAATAAAGTCATTTTTAAAGGAGCTGACTTGACACTGATGAGAGGTGACAAAATTGCATTAATCGGCGCCAATGGTAAAGGTAAATCTACTTTATTACGTTTGATCAGTGGTCGTGAAGGGGCTGACAGAGGTGAAAGAAAAGGTGGTCATAACGTGATTACTGCTTTCTACGCTCAGCATCAATTGGAAGACCTGAATGTAGATAATGAAATCCTTGATGAATTAAAACAAGCAGGTTCTGAAAAGACAGAACAAGAATTGAGAAGTGTTCTAGGCTGTTTCTTATTTGGAGGTGATGAAATTTTCAAAAGAATCAAAGTCCTTTCAGGTGGAGAGAAATCAAGAGTAGCATTAGCAAAAACGTTGATTTCAGAAGCCAACTTCTTAATGCTTGACGAACCGACCAACCACTTGGATATTCCTTCTGTAAACATCCTTATCCAAGCTTTACAACAATATTTGGGTACTTACTTAGTGGTATCCCATGATAGACACTTTATCTCTAGAGTAGCCAATAAGATCTGGTACATCGAAAATGGCAAACTGAAAGAATACCCGGGCACTTATGCAGAATGGGTGGACTGGAAAAAGAAAATGGAGGAAGAGAATGCTTTATTGGCTCAATTGGATGAGGAAGATCAGCCAAAAGAGAAGAAAAGCAAGAAGAAAAAAATGTCTAATAATGAGCTGAAGGAATGGCAGAAACGCTTTAAGAAAGCCAAGCAGGAAATGGAAAAGGCAGAAGAAAAAGTGATGGAGCTTGAAGAAAAGAAAGAAGAAATAGAATCTTCTTTAGCAGATCCTGAAGTTTTCGGAAATCCTGATAAATTAGCAGAAGTGAATGCTACTTACGCTCAAGTGAAGGAGGATTTAGAAGAAGTAACGGAGACTTGGGAAGAGTGGATCATGGAAGTGGACGAATTAGAAGAAATCAAGCCAGACTAATACCCAATGAATCCTTACGATGTAGGTTATTATGAAACCGAAGACGGTCATTCTATATATTTTGAACAAAGTGGGCATCCTATGGGGATGCCTGTTTTGTATTTGCACGGAGGTCCCGGTGCTGGGTTAGACACTGACTATCATTTACTACTCCCTTCTTTACAGAATATTAGACTTATCGGCATAGATCAAAGAGGTGCAGGAAAAAGCAAGCCCTTAGGAAGTCTTAAAAACAATAGTATTGAATTTTTAGTCAAAGACATTGAACAAATCAGGCAACATCTGCATATTTCTTCATGGTATATTTTTGGAGGAAGCTGGGGCTCAACTTTAGCATTAGCTTATTCCTATTTTCACCCTCAGCAAGTCAGAGGACTGAACTTATGGGGCATTTTTTTTTGCAATCAACAAGAGATCAATTGGCTGTATAAAGACACCGCTCCTGTTATGTATTCCGACATCTTTTCCAAGCTGTTTGATAATTCCCCTACCCATTCTCCTCAAGCATTGTTTTCTGATTTTGAAAAAAAACTCAAAGTACCAGAACTTGTCAAACAATATGCTACAAAATGGCTGTTATGGGAAGCATTTACCTCTGAACATCCTGATCCTGTTTTTGAAGATTTCAATCAATGGCAAGCCTCCTCTCAAGCCATTGCTTGTGCTAAAATTGAAAACCATTATTTCCTTAATGTCCCTTTGTTAATCAATGGACAAGAAGTAGAACACCTATTGGAAAATGTAGATTTTGATTTCCCTATCTATATCACTCATGGTAGAAATGACCTAGTAACCCCTGCTGCATCCGCACTGAAGCTCAAAAGTTTATTTCCGCATTCTGAAATCAATATCATCAAAAATAGCGGACACTCTTTGGAACATGACGATTTAAAGGAAAGTATTTTACATTTTGGTGAAATGCTTTTAGGATAAAGGTCTAATGAATCAAAACAGCTCCAATTATATATTTTGAATTACAACAAAACATTACTCAAAATCAGAATAAGTGAATGATTATTTCTGTATTATTTTTTAATTAATTGGATGAAAAGCTTTAAATTTGTTCACTACTAGTCCAATTGATTGACCTTTAATAATTCAAAAAATGACCACTCAACAAACTGATCTTCAAAATATAAAAAATGACATTTTGGATAATAGCACCAAAAACATGAATAAAACGTCAGTAAGTGAGGAGCTAATCATTGAATCAGCACCAAAGGAAATAAAGGATAACGCACATATTCTTGATGATTATTTTGATGCTGGCTATGCCTACAGTATCACTCAAGTTTTATTAAAGCATATTAATAGTGGCTATTTTAGAGTCAAGTTTGTTGGTTTTGATACTATTCCAGAGCGAAATAATCCTGATCATCCATTAATATACGCCAGCAATCATTCTGGTATGGCTTTCCCATGGGATGCGATTAGTTTTGTTTCGGGATTATTTGAGAAAAATAATTTTGAAATGAAGAACAGTGTAAGAGCTATCACCGCTCCTGCATTATCAAGAAGTCAATTCATGAACCCTTTTCTAATCAAAAACTTCTGGAAAAAACTAGGAGCTATTGATGCTACTTGGCTCAATTATGAAACGGCCATGCATTATAATGGCTCTAATATATTGGTTTACCCTGAAGGAGTACCTGGTATTGGAAAAGGATTTAATAATAAATATACCTTACAGCGTTTAGCCACCTCTACGCTGAGAATGAGTATTAAATATAAGACGGATATCATTCCATTTGCCACTGTCAATGGAGAGTTTATCAACCCTTTCAGCTATAGTGTTTCATTGTTGAATGATTTCGTGCAAAAGCTCGGTATTCCGTTTCTGCCTATTGGATTTATGACAACATTAATCCCTATTCAACCTTGGCTATTTTATTTTGCTTTCCCTGCCAACCTTACGTTTGTTAGAGGAAAAAGAATTAAGCCTTATGAAATGCTTGGCAATAGGAATATTGAGGATATATCTGAAGAGGAAATTTTACAACTGAGTGAGACAATACATGATCAAATGCAAGTGGAGCTACAAAAAGCTGTAGATCTCTATGGACAAAAGCCCTATGATTTATGGGATCTCTTGGAAGTTAGTGTTAAGAATATGGGTAGAACATTTAAATTCTTCCCTGCCCTTTGGCCTATCCTTTTCAATAAACATAAAGACGATTTTGTTAAAACTAGAGAAAAGGCGGCCTTGAATAATGGAGGAGTTTATCCTCAGAAAACTGAAGAACAGTTAGAGGTTGTTCAACCCGTAGTTGATCATGATAAAGACATAGAAATCACCGTAGAAACAGTGGTAGACACGTTGTTAGACAACCCTGGAATTGTACTTTTCTACACTCCAATTGCAGGATTATTACATCTCTTTTCTTCGAAGTAAAAAAACTTAAATAAGAATAAAACAGCATTTGGAATATGATTTCAAGTGCTGTTTTTGTTTATTTATGCTTAGAAATGAAATCTCAATAGAATGAATAAAAAAACAGTTCAAATACTTTTAGGTGTTTTAGTAGTACTTTTAATAGGTGGTGGAGCCTACTTTTATTTTCAAAGCGATACACCTGAAATGACCTTTATTAAGATAAAAAGATCAATTGATAACAAGGACTTACAAACATTCAACGAATGTGTTGACGTTGATCAAGTAGTCAATAGTGTAATCGATCAATATATAGCATACATGACCACAAAAAATAATGGAGAATTGGATATTGCAACGGGATTGATTGCCTTTATGCGTCCCTCTATTATTGAGATGGTAAAACAAGAAATTAGAAACAGTATTGAGCAAGGGAAGATTGAAATCCCAACGGAAATGAGCATCAGTGCTGAAGTTTTAGGTCTAATGACTATTGCAAACGGAGACGGTGCCAATTTTAAAGGAACGAAAGATAGAAAGATCTCAGAAAATCAAGCTGAAATTACTTTTGTTCTTCAACTTGATGGGGCAACCGAAACGAATGATGTACACGTAAAGTTTAGAAAAACACCTACCGGATGGCAAATTTACGATGTTCTAAATCTTGGACCGCTTGCTGATACCTACGTAAAGACGCAGCATCAATAATTCAAAAAATTAAATAAAGATGGGGATTGATGATTGAACATTAATCCCCATTTTTTTATCTTAAGACTGATGTATTTGATAGGGTTTGAACACCTTTTTATTCAAAACGTGCACTAACCACCAATTCTTTGTTATTGCCTTTGACCCAATCATAAAATCCTTCTCCCGATTTTACACCTAAGATTCCGGCTTCTACCATATTCACCAACAAAGGAGATGGAGCATATTTATCATCACCTAGCCCATCTTGTAAAACCCTCATAATGGATAAGCAAACATCCAGTCCGATAAAATCCGCTAATTGAAGTGGTCCCATAGGGTGTGCCATTCCCAATTTCATGATGGTATCAATTTCAGCAACACCTGCTACTCCATTTTGCAACGAGATAATTGCCTCATTAATCATTGGCATTAAAATTCTATTCGCTACAAAACCTGCATAATCATTAGCAGGAACCGGTACTTTATGGATCTTCTTAGAAACCTCAATCACTTGATCTGTCACCTCTTTTGAAGTTAAATAGCCATTGATTACTTCTACCAACTTCATCATCGGTACAGGGTTCATAAAATGCATACCGATGACCTTCTCAGGTCTTTGTGTGACGGCTCCAATTTTTGTGATGGAAATAGAAGATGTGTTGGAAGCTAAAATTGCGGAAGGCTTCGTGAGACGATCTAAATCTCTAAAAATTTGAAGCTTAATCTCAACATTTTCTGTAGCCGCTTCTACTACTAAATCAGCATCAGCAACACCCTCCTCTAATGAAGTAAAAGTGGTGAGGTTATTCAACGTTTGTGTTTTTACCTCTTCTGTGATCTTTTCCTTTTTGATTAAGCGATCTAAGTTCTTTGAAATAGTGGCAATCGCTTTGTCTAGTGCCTGTTCGTTGATGTCAACAAGTGAAACATCATACCCATTTTGGGCAAAAACATGGGCTATTCCGTTACCCATCGTTCCCGAACCGATTACTGAAATCTTGTTCATCAATTATTACTGTGTTTATTTATGTGTGTTGTCGCGTAGGAGATCATTACATTCCATAAAAGAACGATCAAACCTTACCTACTCTTTATTGGTAAAATAGCATCTAATAAAATGAAAATTTATTCATTTATAAAAGTGCTCAACAAATAAAAAGAAAACAATAATAAATATCCAGTTCTTTCATAGAATAACATTATAAATTATTATATGATATTGCGTTTTCATATATTTACAATTAGATTTTTTTACTGTTCATAACTTCAATATACAATCATCCTATATGCAAACATCCAAAAAGCTGTTACATGTTACGTTGTGTGTATTATTACCTCTACTTAGTTTTGCTTTCTCGCCCTTAAAAAAAGGAGACCCAACATGGATTAGAAGAGAATACAGAGAGGCTTATTTCCCAAAAGACAAATTTTTAGTTGGATTTCAAGTCGCTGAGAATACAACAGTAGAACTCAAGGAAGAAAACCTGAAAAACTTAAAACAGTTAGCACAAAATGAGCTTGCAGAAAGTGTATCTGTTCGAATTGAAAGTGTGAGTAAACTAGATATTGGTTCCGCAAGTGGAGCATCCTACGAAAACTTCAAACAAAATAGCACTTCTTTTTCTAATGTAAGTCTTTCAGGAGTCAAAGTGGAAACATATTATGATGAAAAGAAATTAATTCTGTATGTTTTTGCATATGTCAATATCAAAGAATTACTTCAAAGTAACAGAACTAGAGTAGCGACTTACATCGAAAAAATTAAAAGCACTAAACAGCAAGCCGAGAACAATATAGGCGCAGGAAATTCAGCCTTAGCAAAAAAAGCATTAAGACGTGTTTTACCTACATTCCGTGAAATTGAAGAATTGTATTCTGTTTCCATCACGTTAGGTGATAAAGTTGGATTAGATTATGAGGAGTTTTTACTGCTAGAAACAGAGGTTTCCCAGCTAATGGCTCGATTGAACAATAGAGAAATTGCATCTGTTAATGAGTTGGCAAATGAAATCTCATCAACGCTTTCAGATCAAATCAAAGTTTCTAATCAAGGTTTATTATTAGAAAACTTTACGTTTGAAGACACTAAGATGGGTAGTAAATTTTCAAGAAAACTCAATCAACTTCTTGAATTGTCATTGAGTGCTGAAGGAATGTTTAAAGTAACAAACACTGAAAGCCCCTCTAACAAATATGTGATTACGGGTACGATTTGGGAAAATGAAGGCCAACTTTCAGTCATCTCAATTTTAAGAGATATTGCCACCAAAAGTATTATTGGTAGTTCTGAAAGTAAAATCAGTATTGAAGCTTTAAATAATCTCTCCTACAAGCCTCAAAACCTACAGCAGGCCATGATGGTACAACAACAATTCTCCAGTGATGTTATTGAGAATAGTGGTTTATCATTAGAGGTCATCACCAATAAAGGAAATAACAGCCCCATCTTCGCTATGGGAGACATAATGTCATTATACGTAAAAGCTAACCGCCCTTGTAAAGTAAGGTTTATTTATCACATGGCAGATGGAACAAAAGTATTGCTATTGGACAACTATACCATTGGTCAACATCAAGTGAATCAAATGGTAAAAGTAAGCCAAGAGTTTCAATGTTATCCCCCTTTTGGAATTGAAACGCTTCAAGCATTTGCAAAAACAGGCGGAAACTTTGAACCTCTAAATACTACAAACCAACAAGGTTACGTTTTTATTAGTGATGATATTGAAACAATCAATGCAAAAAATAGAAAAATAATTATTGAGAATAGTGAAATAGAGGGAGCCAATGAAGTGGCATTTGCGGAAAAAAGGGTATTAATCACCACCCTACCTGCAAATTAATTCAAATAAGGCTTATAGATGTCATTCTATTTTTAACATTATTAATAAATTTGCATGATTGCTATTTAGATTTCATGCTAAGTGCACAACTATTACAACAACTTCTTTAACGTCTAGTATCAATTATGATCGATTCTATGCCATTATATAAGTATATAAAAAGCTATACTAAAGTTATATGGTTATCGCTTACATTACTTTTAGGTCTGAGTACTTTTTCTTCAGCTCAAACTCAGAATAAAAAACAAATCAAATTGCCAGACAATGTTAGTTCTCCAATGTATAGAGAGTATGCTCCTTCTTTGAATGCGGAAGGTAATATACTGATATTTCAAGCGAATAGAGGAGAGAATAGACAATGGGGTATTTACGAAACAATTACTAAAGACGAAGGTAAAACTTGGTCTGACCCTATTGGGGTTGATAGTGTGAATAATTATGGTTCAGAAAATGATCTAATTGGTGGACCTTCCATCTCTTATGATGGTAATACATTATACTATTTCGCACACTTTGACGATGGTATTGGTGCTGAAGATATTTATTACTCAACAAGAATTGGTGATAAATGGAGTACCCCTAAAAATATTGGTGCACCGATCAACTCGAAACTTCATGAAAGTTTCCCATCAGTTACTGCCGACGGTCAACAGATGTACTTTATGAGAATGGACACCGCACAAACTGAAAATGGTTCCAATTGTTTTGAAATTATGGTATCTCACAAACAAAGTGATGGAAAATGGGGGGAACCAGAAGCGTTGCCAGCACCTATCAATATTGGTTGTGAAAAAGCACCAAGAATACTTTCAGACGGTAGAACGTTGATTTTTTCTTCTATTCGTGCAGGTGGTAAAGGTGATTATGATTTATGGATGAGTAAACTAGGCTTTAATGGCGAATGGTCAGAACCTATCAATATGCACTTTGTAAATACAAAAACTGCTGACCTTTATGCCTCAATTTCAGCATCTGGCGAAGACCTTTACTTCCTAAACAGAGGTGCTGTTGATCCAAAAGTATTAAAGAAATTCCCTGAAGAGAAAGGACAAGAAGACATTTTCACGGTCTATATTCCGGAGGAATTCAAGCAGTATAAAAACAAAACTATTCAAGGTAGAATATTCGATATTGCCAACAACACTCCAGTTCAAGCTTCATTTATTGTAAGAGACCGTTCGACAACGGAAAAACTCTTTGAATTACCTGTTGCCGAAGATGGGCAGTTTGCATTGGTATTGACAGAAGGTATTGATTACGAAATCACAGTCAATAAAGAAGGTTACTCCACAACGATTTTCTCTGAAAACTTAATGAGTTTAGATCATTATGCTAGGGAGGAAAAGGATTTTGGATTGTTTAGTACTGCAACGCTTAATTTAGAGGTTTTTGATGCAGATATCATGCATAAAATTCCAGCTGATATTAAAGTAAAAAGCCTTACTACACAGCAGTTCCTAAGTACTGTTTCTTTTAAACAGGAGAACAAAACCTATCAATTAGCATTACCTCTAAACGATAAGTATGAAGTAACAATTACGAAAGAAAACTTTAAACCTCAAGCCTTCCAATTTGACTTAACAGGATTTTTACTTTACCAGTCTTTTGAAAAATCAATTGAATTAGATCCTGTAAAAATCGAAATGGAATTCAATATTGAAGATGCTGTTACTGCAAAAGGTCTTCAAGCAATGATTATTCTTCATAACACTGATACAGACGAAAGAATTGCCATTGCAGCAGAAAAAGGTGAAGATGGTAAATATAAAGTAGAAGTAAGAGATGGGGCCAACTATCAAGTGGAGGTCAGAAGTCCAAGAGGTTACTCTTTCTTCTCTTCAAAATTAAAAGCTGGTTCTAAGAAGAATTTCGATGTAGCACTTACCGAATTAAAACCGAATACAAAGCTACCTCTAAAAGATATTCTGTTTGAATCCAATTCATCTGAAATTATTGAGAGTAGTTACCGAGAGTTAAAACGTTTGGTAAAACTGATGAAGGATAATCCAAATATTACAGTTGAATTGGCGGCACATACAGATGATGTAGGAAGTGATCGATACAACATGAAATTGTCTGAAAACAGAGCAAAAAGTGTTGCTATGTACGTGATGCAATTTGGTATTCCAAAGTCAAGACTTGTACCTAAAGGGTATGGTGAAACACAACCTGCAGTGGCCAATGATACTGAAGAAAATAAGGCCAAAAATAGAAGGGTTGAATTAATGGTTCTTTCTGTCAACAACTAAGATAATTAAAGTAAGTAATGAAGACTTTTAGCAAAAATATATCGAAAGAAATTTCTTTACTCTTGATGCTGTTCCTTCTTGGTTGGCATAGCGTTGTATTTGCTCAACAAAAAGTAGAAGAAGACGAAGCAACAAAAGCAGAAAGAGAGAAATATGAGGATTTAGATTATAAAAAGTTTTTTCCTCTATTCAAACCTACATTTGATTCAAGAATCAACGATTATACATTTCAAGACTTGAAAAAAGTCATGAAATATCAACCATTGGAGTTGAACCCTGTTTTTCAGGTTAGTGATTATTACTTCCAACGCATCAATGACTTTGATGTGCTCAAAGAGTACCAAGCCATTCATTCTACTTGTGATTCCGCACTTCGATACATTGAGTTGTTTGAGGCTCGATTAGACGAAAAAGAAGTAAAGAAAAAAGGGAAGCGTTATTATATGGAGTTTTTGAAATTCCCCGCTAATGACACCTTGATTGATGAAAAAGTGAATATGAACCATATTCATAATGAACTGAAGCGTAGAAAAGAAGTATTAGCAAAGCAAAAAGTAGAAGTAGACAGTATTTACCTCAATTTTAAAGCTAGTATTAATGAGTACTTGATTGCAAATGAGATTTTCAGAGAAGTTTGCGGCACTTACCCTACTATCAAAGAATTGTATATCATGGCGGAGTATGATTCTCTTTTTGAGAAAATGGCTCCAATGAAAACCCATTACAAAAAGAGTCTTTTCTATTTTGAGCTTTACAAAAAGGCATTAGAAGTACACCCTATGGAAGGATATACTACCACTTACAGTGTTCTTCCAATTGAGGATTACAGAATTCATGGACTTACAAGAACTAGCTTCTTAACAGATGATATTCGTTTGTGGGATTATTCAAAATGGCATGATGAAGTACTGCAATTTTACAAAGACGAAATCATCTCGATGCGCTCAATGGTGACAAGTTATGATGAAAAATTAGAGACATTGGTGCTACAAAAACAAAATACAGCAACACCAAGCGAAGAACGTTTCTATTTGGATCTTTATACAGTAGGTAAAATCAAAAAATATGACCCGAATGCCTACCCTGTCAATATTTACGAGTACAAAGAACAAAAAATCAACCTTTTAAATCAGATTGCTTATTCTAAGGTGATCAACTCAGGACTAAAAGGAGATTTAAAATACATCAGATCACAAGCCGACGTTTGGACAGAAAGTGAAAAGGCAAAAGACCGAATCAATAGCATTCCAACAGACAAAGAAAGTGTTGGATATAAAAAACACGCCAAGTATTTCGAATCAAAATACAATGACAACCTTCCTCTGTACATCTCAAATGAGAAGAAGTTTATCAATGAACAACAACAAAACGCGGAGAAATTATTGAAGGAAATTATTGTGAATTACTTCTCTTCTACCCTGGCAGATTCTGCAGATTTCGTAACTTATGAAAAAGACTCTATCAGTTTAGAACCTGTTCATGAAAGTAATGAGTTCTTAGTTAGAAGGATCAATACTTTGCATGTTCGTCCAAGTAGAGATGATCATAAGCTATTAATTGGTACGATAAAGGATGAGAAATCTTTAGAAGTCTTTGTGGCTGATTTAGACTCGGCTAATGAGATTTCTTGGGTAACAAGATATCCGTACAAAAAGGGAGAATACCAAGGATTGCCAACCATTGATATTCCATATATCAACTTAAAAGGTGGATCATTACACCTTATGGTAACTGTACAAGGAGTTAAAGTGGGAGAAAATCAGCTGACCTTGAATAATAAAGTTTTGATTTTTGAACAAAGGTCAGGCAAATTACTGAGAGAGATGTCTTTATTCAGCAATAAATACCCACGAGTGTTCCAGTATATGCAAGAGCAAAAAAGTTATTTGGTAGCTTACAAGGGCCGATCAAAAAACAATATTAATAACTATGACACTTTGAACATTCAAAACATCAAAGTGGACGGAGAAGTACTTTGGAACACCAACTTAATGATGCAAGGGATGGTCAATGAAATCATTGCTTTGCCTAATGAGTATTTAGTGGTTGCCAACATTAACAAGCTATCTAATTTAGATGGTTCAAGAGTATTGACGGGTACACAAAACAATTTTGGTTCATTCAATACAGGTATTCTTAAACTGGACTATTATGGAACACCTATTAATGGTACTGTTCTTAGTTCAAGTGAATCCTATCAAACTATTTTTGCCCTCACCGATTATGACAATACACTGAATCTTATTGGTGTGAAGGGAGATTATAGGAATTATCAAGACTATAGTAAAAGTGAGATAATGCTTATCACACTTAAAATAAACAATCTAAAAGTAGTTGAAAAGAACATTCAATAATGGAAAGTAAAATTAAATTTTATCATCTACTTCTACTTTTCTCTTTTTGTGTTTTTAACGCAAAAGCACAAACCGTTGAACAAGTATGGGAAAAGCACATGAAGAATGCTCGTGAATGGTACGAACTTGACGAGTTTGGAAATGCTTTACAAGATTATATTAAGGCAAAAGAAACGCTACCAACTGACTCTGTTGCCTATTTAGAAGGAGCTTTGGCCGCAGCCTATGCCAACGATAATGCTGCCTTTGAAAAATTGAAAAGTGAGTTTAATTCGGTATTCAAATACACCTCTCCTTCTTTTAATGAGTATTCTGAAGTTATGTTCCAAGCCTCATTAGGCAATGGCGAAAATGTTTCGGAAGAACAACTAAAGGAAGGTCTGAGAAATTATCCTCATAACGCTGAAGTGTATGGGGGGCCACTTCTCTCAATGTATTTTGAACAAAATAAAATTGAAGAAGCTACTAAATTATTGGAAGAATTAGTTCCGGTAGTTGAAAATGCTGAATTTCCATATACGTTAGGGGTTATTTATCAGCAAAATGATAAAATTGATGCTGCCTTAGAGATGTACAATAAGGCTTTGGAAAAAGATCCAAACCATTTAGATGCCAACTACAATATTGGTACTATTTATTATAACAAGGCAGTAGGTGAAATCAATAAGTTGAATCACTTGAGTTTAAAAGAATTTGAAAGCCAAAGTGCAGCTCTTAACCAAGAAGCACTTGATTTATTAAAGAAAGCGAAACCTTTTATAGACAAAGCGGCTTCAGGTGACAAACATGCCACAGACGCATTTGAATTCCTGCAAACTACATTAGTCCTCATTGATCATATTCAAAATATGATGGAGACCATGGCTTCTGTAAAAGCACAAGACAATAGTGTTGTTTCTTTTAATGATAACGTGAGTCCTCAAGCAAGAGAGTTAAATATGGGAACACCTACAGTTGGTGCCATCGTTTCAACTCCATCTATAGCAGCTACGACATCTCAACCAGAGAAAAGTAGTAACGAAAGAACTGTAGACATCGCCGAAACTCCTCAAAAAGAAGACGCCTCTGTTCCTACAACTACACCTTCAGTGGCCACTCCAACAACTCCTGTTGTACCTACCCCTGCTGTAGCTGTTGTGAAAGAAAAGAAACCGGCTGAAAAGCTTTTACCGGCTGAATTAGTGATGTCTGACTTGCAATTTGTGTATGATGGCGGTGTAACAACGCTTTCAAAAGGTGGATCTGGCAAAATAAAACTTCGTGTAGACAACTGGGGGAAAGGAACGTCTTTCTCTCCTACAGTTAAACTTTTAGCTTCGATGTCTGTTCCTGGACTAAACTTCGACAGATCTGTAAAGCTAAAGAATATTGAGCCAGGTGATGGAATGGATGTAGAAATTGAAGTAAGCTACGCAAAACCTAATGCCGTTTCAAGAGGATTTAAAGCGATTAAGGCTCCTCAGAACAAGTTTAGAGTGATGGTACAAGATTCTTTGAGAAATCGCTCTGACATGCAAGAATTCATGTTAAGCTTGGATCAATCAGGAGCTGATGATGCTGGTGCTGTTGTTGCTAAAACAGTACAAAAAGGTACCAACTACCTCATATTAATTGCTTGTAATAATTATACTAGCTGGACGCCATTAGCCAATGCGGTGAATGACGCGCAAAACTTCAAAAAAGTCTTATTAGAACATTATCATTATGATCAAGCCAATGTCTTTGAACTTTATAATGAACAAGTGAATAAGGCCGAAATCAATAAATTAGTGAGGGAATTGGCCACAAAAGTAGGTGAAGAAGACAAGGTGCTGATCTATTATTCCGGACATGGTTATTATGATGAATTTACTGAAGAAGGTTATTGGGTACCGGTAAATGCTGAGATGACACAAGATGATATGTCTCAATACTTACCCAATGGAACGATCTTGAAATATATCAAAGCATTAAAAACAAAACATACTTTACTGATTTCAGATGCATGTTTTTCAGGTTCAATGTTCGCGAGTACCTCTAGAGGTATGATGTATGCTGACCGAGTGGAATCCTTTAAATCACGATGGGGTTTATCTTCGGGTGGATTAACAGAAGTTTCTGATGGTAATGCAGGAGAACATAGCCCATTTAACCTTTATCTTACAAAATACCTTGTCAACAACCCTAATGAGAAATTGACAATCTCAAGCTTGGCACTTTACGTAAGACAATCTGTAATGAGTAACACCATGCAGGAACCTCAGGGAAAACCTTTAAAGAATGTTGGACATGAAGGCGGTGAATTTGTTTTCAACCTTAAAAACCCTCAATAGTCTAGTTTAGTTTTTCTAAACATCTTAAGAGCACCTCAGATCATCAAAAATGGTTTGAGGTGCTTTTTTGTATTTTTTTAATCACTGGTAAGGATTATCATTAAAAAAAGAATATTTTTTATGAATTTTGTTAGACTAATTCGAACAGACAAGAACTTCATCAAAATATTACTTTTCACAATGAATAAGAAAATCTATATTGACTTCCATTGTCACCCTTCAATGAAACCCTTCGGAAAAAGTTTCAATAACTCAGAAACAAAAGGGAAAAATAGTCCTAATTTCAAAAAAAATAATAGCCTATTTCATAAGAAAAAAACAAACCCTATCAGCAAGTTATTCAACATTGTCACTACCATGACAAAGTTTACACAAACTGATTTACAGACACTTGCAAAAGGTGATGTACACGTTATTTGTGCCGCTTTATATCCAGTAGAAAAAGGTTTTTTGATCAATAAGCTGAAAACTGGACTCATCTCTGACGCACTTTCCAACTTAGCCATGGGAATTGGTAAAAAACGTATTGATCATGTTCAAGAACATCGTAATTACTTTGCAGATCTTGAAATGGAATACGACTTCTACAAGCAATTGGATAATCAAATTGTGGATATTCGAGGTAAAAAAGTGAAGTATAAAATTGTGAAAGGTTACCATGAACTCGAAAATATGGAAACCACGCCAGGGTATACAACCATTTATATTGTTTTATCCATGGAAGGTATGCATGCACTTAACACGGGATTAGATTGGGAAGACAGTAATTGCGACGAGCAAGAAGTACTTAGGAACTTAGAGACGATTAAAAACTGGGAACATCCGATCTTTTTCGTGACACTCGCTCATCATTTCTGGAATGAACTATGTGGGCAAGCACCATCTCTAAGTGGTATTGTGGGTTGGGCAACTGACCAAGAACATGGTTTGGACATAGGCATTACCCCTTTAGGTTATAAAGTTATCGATAAACTGCTTGACAACTCCTATCAGAAGCGAATGTTGATTGACCTGAAGCATATGAATCATAAGTCAAGAACGGCTTATTATAAACATCTTTCAACAAACTATGCATCAGAGAATATTCCTCTAATCGTAAGTCATGGTGCTTTAAATGGTAGACGAAACTTTGAGAACCCGATCCATGATCATGCTACAGGAAGTCAATTTCTGGATGGTGAAATCAACTTCTATGATGATGAAATTATTAAAATTGTGGAGAGTGATGGAATATTCTGTTTTCAACTTGATGAAAGACGCTTGATCGATGATCCAAAAAACATCAAAAAAGGTTTGACAAAGCATAAAATGAAATTCAATCAGTCACAACTTCTTTGGAGACAGATTCAACATTTTGTGGAGGTTTTACAATCCAGAGGTTATACTAATGTATGGAATCATATGGCAATTGGTAGCGACTTTGATGGAGTCGTCAATCCATTAAATGGTTTCTGGACAGGAGAAGAATATGCTAGTCTTTCTGAGTATTTGGTGAAACACGCCTCTAGTTATCTACAATCTAACAATTGTCCTTTAAAAGCTGAAAATAAAATAGCACCAACGGAAGCTATTGACAAAATATTCCGTTCGAATGCTTTACGCTTTATGAAAAAGAATTTCACTCAGAAAGTAGAGAATTTAATGGTGTAGATAGAGTAAAGTTGTAAACTAAGTTTTTGTTAGCTTTCAGTCCATATTCCTACTAGACTTTATAGAGGCTACTTCCAAACTTCCTTCTTCTTCATTTTTGTCTTAACACAAAAACGAAGCAAAAAAGTCAAGGCTTTGAAGTCAAAAGCTAAATTTCATTTCTCTCGCCTAAATGATTTTAAACTCGCTAAAGCTCAAACAAGAAAATCATTTTTAACGGCTCCTTAAATGAAATTCTTCACGCTTTTCCCTTCAAGGCCAAGGAAAGCAGTACCAAACGAATTGGGTAGAATGTCCACTGGCGCGAATATTAAGCGTTAGCGATATTCGTGTCCTACAGATCTGTAGAAACCTACCGATTTCTAAAAAAAACAAATGGCCGAAAGCTTAGTTTACAGTGTAGCAAATTACATTGTAAACTATATTGGTCTATCTAAAACTATTTTATCACTTTGATTTAAATGGAGTGATAAGATAGCTTGGATAAACGATATCCATTCATAACGCCTAAAAACACTAAGCCATTTATTTTCAGTAATTTACTGAAACAATATTAGATTTCACTTTAATTTTTGTATATTCATATAACATTCTGAATAAGTAAAAAAGACCTAATATTTATTTAGAAAATACACACAAATAGGATTATTGACCAGTGAAAATATTTGTGTGACTAACCCTGATACAAAAAGTAGGTTTGTGATTATTGAGACAAACCACTACTGATTATTCAAGAAACCTATTTCAACACCAAAAACTATTTATGAACAGTAAATTTTTCATTGACTTCCATTGTCACCCTGCTTTAAAACCACTTGGACAAAGCTTTAATGACAATAGAATTACTGGAAGAAACCATCAAAATTATAAAAAGAACAATAGTATATTTCACCAAATTAAACCCAATGTTTTTAAGAAAGTATTAAACCTTATTTCATCCTTAACAAAGTTTACCCAAACTGATTTAATGACTTTGGCAGAAGGTAATGTGCACGTCATCAGTGCTTCCATGTACCCTATTGAAAAAGGGTTTTTAATCAACCGTTTCAAGAAAGGCATTATCACCAATACCATAGGAAGTTTGGCCATGGGCGTTGGAAAAAGAAGAATAGGGTTTATTCAAGATCATGATAATTACTTTAAGGACCTTGAAATGGAGTACGAGTTTTACAAGGAACTCGACAATAAGATTGTGACGGTCAGAAATAAAAAGGTGAGGTATAAAATTGTCAATCACTATCAAGAGATTGAAAAAGAAATTCACTTACAAAATGGTATTAAAACCATCTTTATAGTGCTTTCCATCGAAGGGTTACATTCCTTAAACACGGGTTTAAATGCCAAAAAAAGTAAATGTAATCCTCTCGAAGTCAAAGCCAATGTAGACAAGATAAAAGCATGGGACCATAAAGTTTTGTACGCTACGGTAGCACATCATTTTTGGAACGAACTCTGCGGGCATGCGAACTCTTTAAGGGGAATTGTGGATTGGATTACAAATCAAGATTATGGGTTAGATAGAGGGATTACCACTTTAGGTTATGAGGTCATTGATAAGTTGCTTGACAACCAAAATGGAAATAGAATCCTAGTCGACGTAAAACATATGAATAAAAAATCTCGAAATGCCTATTATCAATATTTAGAATATAATTTCCCAAATGAGAATATTCCCATCATTGTAAGTCATGGAGCCTTAAATGGTTTGAAAAGTCACAAAAGCCCTATCAATGCAATTCCTGTTGGAAGATCTTTTATGGGAGGAGAAATTAATTTCTATGATGATGAAGTGGTCAAGATTGCAAAAAGCAAAGGTCTTTTTTGTTTTCAACTAGATGAAAGAAGGCTCATAAAGGATATTAAAAATGTTCCTAAGAGTTTCACCAAAAGAGGAATGTTAAGAAACAGATCGAGGTTACTTTGGAACCAAATTCAACATTTTGTAGAAGTATTAGATCGAGCACACCTTTCAAATGTTTGGGATAATATGGCAATTGGAAGTGACTATGATGGTATAATTAACCCTCTTAATGGCTTTTGGACAGCGAAAGAGACAGAAAGTCTATATAGTAATCTTGTCACACATGCGAAAAACTATTTTACTTCACCAACTTGCCCTCTTCAACCTCAAAATAAGATCGCTCCATCTACTGCGATCGATAAGATTTTTCGCTTAAATGCTTTGCAATTTTTAGAGAAGAATTTAAGAAATACTGCCCCTAAAAAACTTGTTCAATAAAAAAGAAAACCTCATCAAAACGAAATATCGTTTTATGAGGTTTCTTTGGTCGCTCAAGTCCATGAACCTAAGCGTATAGGCGAAAAGTAATTTACTCTGTCATTCCTGCTTCTGTAACGTAAGCAGTATATCTTGCTTTATAGTCATCAATAAATTTATCTATTGAAGCAAGTTGTCTTTTGTATTTTCCTTCTCCAAGCACCTTTAACTGTGCCGAATGTATTGCTACCTTTTCAAAATCTCTAGTAAATAATGCTGCTGCTACAATATTGAAATGTAAACCTCCAGCAACTTTTGCATTGATCTTCGCTTTCTTATCTCCTGTATTCTTTTCTTCTAAAGATTTTTCCCAAACTGCAATTGATAGATCAAGGTACTCTTTTGCTTTATTGAAATCTGACTCATTTTCCAATAAATGATAACCTAATATGGCATTATTGTAAGCCTCAGCGTGTTCTGGGTAAATATCTTTTTTACTTGCCCCCATAAACACCTTAATGCTTTTTTCCTCTACAACATAACCAAACAAATCATTCAATAAATCATTGGCCTTGTTCATCGTCAGCATGAGTAACATATCTTCGTTTTTACGAATGTCAGTTACTCTTTCTCTTAACCAAATTTCTTCCAACTGTACTGAATCTTTTTCTTCATCACGAATTACACGTGTAAAGTTATTTGAGTCATTGACAAAGCCATCGTATAAAATATTTCCGTCTTTGGTAGTTGCCGTTACTTTTACCGGGTTTTTAATCGTATACACATACCCATGATAAACGGTATCATTTTCAACCACTAATTGACGGTCAGTGTGTTCCATTCCAAGAAAAGTAAACTTAATGGTCGTCGCTGCACTTTCATCTACTGATATCCCTTTTAAAGAAATACGAGAATGTACTTGTGCTGAGCCATCTATCACTTTTGGATAAACAGGAGCTAACGGATAAGGTTGCTTTTTTACTAAAGTATCTGAAGGTCTACCATCACCTAATATAATATTAGACATGATTTTACTTCCTGTTGATGACGAATCATAAGCTGCTTGTCTTCTTTTTAAATCGGCGAGATCCTGAGCATACTTTTTATCGATATTAGCGATTATTGTTTCATAATCCTTTTTCATTTTAGCCACAGTCTCTTTATTTGATGATTCTGTAGTAAACTTTACTTTCCTTTCTGCTTTAGGGAAAGGCTTCGAAGGATATTGTAAATAACTGAATTTTACTTTCTCATTTTTTACTTTTTGAGCAAAACTAGAAATGTTCACCAACAATAAAGAGAAAGCCAAAAGTAGGAAGTATTTCATAATTTTAGAGTAGTTGAGAGTGCACAATGTATTATTAAAAAATAGTGGTAGAAGTTCTCTCACTTCTTATTTAATTCATAAAAAACTAAAAGCCGAAATTAACAAAGAAAAAACAATAATTAAAAATTGATAGTGGAGACTTTGTCGGAGTTTACTTTTTACTGCTCTTTAAAAAACATCCTTGCGAGCCGATCTAGACTAAGTTTTCGTCAAATTTTAATCAGCTTTTTTACAGGTATTTACAGGATCTACTTTCATTTCTCCTTCTTTTTGCTCTTTCAAACTGATTATCAAATCTGCGTTTAAAGGGAAGGAAAATGTGTTTCTCTTGATAAGGAATTGTTTCCAACATACTATTATAGCCACAACCTGTCACGATTAATTTTGCTTGTTCAAATAATGAAAACGCAGGGTACTGATGTATCACTTTTATGGAATCATTTTGTAATGTTAATTTTGGTGTATTGATTATTATAGGCAATGGTATTTTTTTATACGTTTCATGTTTTTTAAGTAAATCAATCAAAGCATCTATTTCTTGTTGAGGACCTGAATGATTAATGAGATAAAATTTCTCCTCAATGGTTTTCTTTTTGATTTTATAGTCTGTTGGATAAAGCTTTAAATGATGAATGGTTTGGGCATTATCCTCAATAAATTGAAACTGCTTTTTATCCAAGAAATCGATGATATACGTATGATCAAAATTTATTTTCAAACTCTTTAAACCTCCATAGTAAATGTCCCATCTTAAATATCGGGCTATATAATGCAATCGACATTGATTTGGAATTAAACCTGGGTTGATTTCTTTGAATAAGCCTAAAGGAAAGGTATCAAGGTACAGATCAGAAATTGAATATTTTTTAAGCTGTAAAAGTAAGAAAGGGAAAAGGCTTTTTTTATTTTGGAAATCTTCTGGATCAATCACGATACATTTATCACTAGGAAAAACTTTTGTGGCCCAAACTGTAGAGAAAATGAGATAATCCTCATCGATATTTAGCATTGAGATAAGTTTTTGGACTCTTGTAAGGTGTCCTAAACCTCCTCCTAGAATATAGAATAATTTCATGGTGATTGTTATTTTGCTCAAGCACTAATCTGCTATATTTTCCACAAATGATTTTATCTCATTTTCCAAAGTATAGTTCTCCTTGATATCATGATAAAGGTTTTCCCCTAATTGGATTCTATTATTTTCGTTCATCTGAGCAACGTGTTGAAGCTTTAAAGCACAATCCTCTTCATTGAGATTTTCGAATAGCAATCCATTTTCACCATCGTCAATTACATCTTTCATTCCATCTACAGCACTAGCAATCACCGGTATTTTCAATCCTCCTGCTTCTAATAGAACATTAGGCATACCTTCATAAAAAGAGGGAATACTCAGCCAATCACAGTACAAGTAATAAGGAATCAACTCGTACCTGCTTACATTTTCCAACTGCACATACTTCACCCCTATTTCATCTAATAATGCCTGATCAGAAGCTGTAATTTCTCCAGTAAATAAAAATAAAAACTGATGAGCAACCAATGAGCGTTTTAAGGCATTTAGAAAAAAAGTAAACCCTTTCTTTTCTTTGATAAAACCAAAAAGTCCAATGATGATTTTTCCATTATGAGCACTTCTAAATGCATTGGCCTGTTGTATTTCTTGGGGGGTAGCATTCCATAAATTCAAATCAATACTGTTGGGAGTGAAATACGCCTTTTTATAATCAAAGACTTTCTCCATCCTTCTGATTTTATCTGTACTGTTAGTGAAAATGGCCGATGCATTTTGGATCAAGCGTTCTAAATTAAACGCATCCTTGGCATTGAATAAAGAAACATCAAAATCATTTCCTCTAAAACAAAAATAGTAAGGGACTCCTAATAATTTATGAAGAACATAGATCCCTTCTTTGACCAAATTACCTCCCCATCCCATGATACAGTCCACTTTTCCATCAAAATTATTATCCAGATAAGTCGCCGTAAGGTGAAGTGTATGTGCTTTAGAGTGAGCAAATGGAATATAGGTGTATGATCCACTCTGCTTCGTCAATGTTTTAAAAGGCTTTCCTTTTCTGTAAAAATGAATAATATGAATTTCAAAACCTTTACTTTTTAGCCCTTCTACTATTCTATCACACGACTCTGCCATTCCACCTTGTTGAGGAGGATAATTTTCAGTGAGCCAAAGTATTTTTCTCATTGTTTAACTATCAAAAAAGGAAACATCGGATTCATCAAATTCATCTGAATCCATTTCTTGCTGCTCAAATTCATCCACCATTATACCCGCCTCATCAGATATCAAATCGGTATAAGCCATCAACTCCATGTCTTCTTCTTGCTCATGGTACCTTCTCCTTTGCATGTACCAATACCAATTATCATATAAAAACAAGCTATTATCATCCTCTCTTAAACTATAGCAGGATTTGCACAACCCCTCTTCTGTAAAGTGATCATTGCAAATATATTTCCCACATTCTTCACATTGATGTTCGGCCTTGTTCTCACATTTTTTCAATGTAAAGATCCCTACCTTTTGTTCACAAGTATTCATGTTTATTTCTTTTTGATCTGTAAAAATGGTTGTTGAAGAAACCCTATCCATTGATTCAGTACATCCTTTGAATTTGCTTTTTTATCTTGCAGTTTGAGTTTACTTTTATATTCCCACATTCCATTATTCAATTCAAATAAATTAGATTTCCCACCTGAATTATTATTTGAAGAATGGGCATATTCACTTTTCATCACATCATAATATTGACAATCAAAAAGTACTTTGTAAGAGATTTTGTCTAATGCATTTTCCTTTTTCTTGTATTTCAATTTACCTGATCTACTCCTCTTCTTCCAATTCTGAGTTCTAAAAAAACAATCATCATGAAGAACAACTTTCACACTATCACCAATACTAAACTTCAGTTTCAAGTACTCTTTTTTGTAAATCACTATATTCCTCACACCTCTTTTAAATCGGTCAATTATTTTCTCTTTTTCATTTACAGGTGTACAATCTAGGCTTAGATCAACTTTCTGTTTTGGGCCGAAATCCTGAAGTAGAATATAAACTAAACACTTCAACACCTCTTCATTATTTATCTGAAAAGGGGAATACTTTGTCTGACTTCTAAAGTAAATCGTCATCCCAACCGTAATCACTAATAAAACGAATAGAAAGATTCCTAAGAAAAAAGCATATTTTACATAAGCCACAAAAACCAATGCTGCTAGTGCCAGGCTTCCAAAAATACCATAGCCATTGATAAAATCCCGTTTGCCTTTGATCAAAGTGTAATACAATGAAAATTTATGAATCAAATGGTAGAGTTCTTTTAATGAAAATCGGCCTTCCAGCTTTCTACTTTCAATAAATTCGATTTCCTGAGCATTCAAATTTTGTCTGAAAACAGTATGATCTCCGTATTTTTCCTTTGCTTCAGGATATTTGATCCGTAATGGGTATTGCGTCATGTTTAGCATACTATATTTTCTTCAATTAATTGATGATACACATTTTGTAATTTTTGGGTTTGAATTGCCCAAGTATATTGATTTTGGATTTTCTGAAAAGCATTTTGAGAGAGTAACTCTCGTTTTTTGGGATCTGAAAGCAATAAGTAGAGACTTCTACCCAATTCACGAGGACGTTCTGATTGAATTAAAATACCGTCCTGATCATGTGTGACAATCTCTTGTGTCACTTGTAGACTGGAAGCAACAACAGGAACCTTATGCGCCATTGATTCCAGAATTTTCAAAGGAGAACAGCCTTGTTCAATATTCCTTGCATCCTCTTTCAATGGTGCTACTGAAATTAAGGCATGCTGCAACCATTGAGACAGTTCTTGTTTACTTAATTGATATTTCCATATCACGTGATCTTCCAACTCCAATCTTCTGACCAATTTTTGTAGTAATTTTGATTCTCTTGGCCTTGTCGAACAACAAATCACCAGTTTCAAATCAGGCTTCATTTTCAACAAATAAGGAAAACTTTTAAGGAGAATATCGACTCCCTGCCACTTTTGAACTGCACCAAAATAGATGATATATTCCTCTTGGATTAGCTTTGGGTAGTGCAGTTCACAAATTTCCGCACCGTTAGGAATTACGTCTATTTTCTGTTTTTCTATTCCGTAGTTTTGGATGATACGCGTTTGAATGAGTTGAGAAGGCACCACTATTTTATCACTTTTTTCAAGACATAATTTCTCTAAATTCCTGATCTTCTCAATCGAACTTTTAGAAAGTAAAGGATAGCGATAAGGCAATTCCACCGACGGAAAACTATTGACCTCAAAAACCGTTTTGTAATTTCTTTCCCCTCTCAATACGGCTTGAGCTGACCAAATATCTCTATAGTGGACTACTTCTAAAATCGGCAAAGATTGTATCTCTTTATAAAGTTCATTCGCATAGTATTGTGTACGTTTCCAAAAGTTTGGAATTTGCTTTTGCATTCTTTTCAGCTGCACACTCCCCTCCCATTCTTCGCTTAAATACTCTTGATTTCCTAAAGTGAACAACATTCCTCCAGCAAAAAAATCAAAAAGGGCATTGGCAAAATAAGTGATATGTGTAGAGGCCCCTTTACTTGTAGGAAACAAGTCAAAAGCACAATATAAAGCTCTATGTTTTTTCAAGTCCGCTTACATTAAAAAATTCAATCTAAGTTAATAAAAAAATGGGTTGTGTACTTTATTGCTTTTGAGTGAAATTTCAAATAAATCTTTATGTCAAGTATCGGCTTAACACTTGCGATAAGAAAAATGGAAAATAGGTTTTGTAACGGCTCTAAAAAGTAGGTAAAGGTACTTGATTTACTTTCAATACATTGATAGGTTCTGGTTTATAATAATTATCTGGTCTATTATAGATAAACCAAGACTGTTTTTGAAATGAGAGCTCAAATGGTAATATCACCTCAAGTACAGCATCTTCTTTACTTGATTTAGGACTTAACGTCACATTGTTAGTTCCTCCGTTTAGTATCTCAGATCTAATAAATTCGTCAACCTTCGCATCAAACTTTTCATTTACTTTATTTAGAATCTGATAACTTCTTGCATACCCATCAAGATCAATATTAAATTTTACTAATAGTGGGTGATAGACGTCATAGAAAACAAAAAATTGATCTTCTATATATTTCTGAAAAAGACTACCTATCCTATTGAATTTTAGATTTTTAGGATATTTCACATGGTATTTTTTAAGTTGTTCATCATGCGTAAAAGTGATTTTTTTAATCAAACCCTTCTCCACTGTAATCTGCTTCATGGTATTATCAAAAGGGTCATTAAAATCAAAAGTACCTGTAAAGTCTCTTCCTTGGCCAAAATCAAATAAACATTTTGTAATGTTTCCTTCAAAGTCAAACTCCACATTCTTGTAGATGTAAATCAATTTTCCATCTTTGTACACATCACCATCCATCACTTTATTATTCTCTATATTTTTCTTAATGGCAATTTTCCCATTGTAATACATGAAGTACTCTCCATGAAGTACATTCATGCTATTATTTTTATAATCAATCTCATAGACGAGTTGATCGTCAAGTGTATAATATTGCTTTGTATAATATCCTTTGAAAATACCTTTAACTTTTGAGTAATATTTAGCTATGGAAACATCCTTTACTTCCTTAAAATGATCATTATAATAAACCTTTTCATCATCATTATACATTTGAGACATATGAGCAATATTGATTAATCCAGCTACTTCATTGTCATCCAAATTCGAATTTTCATCATATTGAAAACCTAAATAGGAAATGTAACCTCCGTTAGTCTCTTTTATTGAGTCACTCTGTGCAATTACATTATCATACTTTGAGAAAAAATGATCAACCATCAGATCGATACTCTTTTTCTTGGGATGAATTTCTTCCCAAATCTCATCTTCATACTTTTTGGCTATGTAAGTTTGATATATCAATCCTCCAATACCAAAAGTATAGATTTTAGCAAATACTGTACTATCAAACTCCGCTACAAATTGCACATAGGTTTTTCGCTTTTTTAATTTCCCTCTAAAATGAATATTTTGTGCGACAAAAAACGAATCCTGACCTATCATCAAAGAGGTATATCTTTTAGGATCAAGCTTCCCAATGAATCCTTGAGCACTTTTTTTATACAACTTGGTATCGTAGTAGGACATTAAATATTGACTCTGATTTCCTTCAATATCATATACTTTCCCCGGTATATACCTTCCTAATGATTTCGATACCGAAACCGTAGATGAAAAAGAAAGAGGATCGAAATAACCATGAATAGGATTACCTCCAGTATCAAATTGTAACCCTACCTCTACTTGTGCCTTTGATGAAAAGGATAAAAGAAATAATAAAATTGAAAAAAGAATTGAAGTCTGTTGTTTCATGTTTGCTAATAATAAAAAGATGGTCAACAAAGATAATTAATTTATGTCGTAAGTATTAAACAGAGGCACATGTAAAAACGCTTTGATGAATCAGCCAGGATCTACAATTGTGAAAAGGAAGGATTAACGCAGAAATAGATTATCTCAATAAAATACTACACTCATAGAGGTTATTTCTTAATAAAGTCTCATAATATTTATTTTTGATACAATTATCCCTATTTTTAAAACAATTGATTAGATATTATGAGGTATTATTTCATTCAATATTTGAATAGATAATATATGATTTTGGTTGTATTACATTATCACCTTTTTAGGGTAGCTACTCCCTCTCCCAGAGATTGAATAGTCTCATTTTATCATAAAAGCATCTCAGCTTTTAGCATTAAAAAAAGAAAAACCTTTATGAGTCACCTAAGAAGTGATCAAAAAACCTTTTGGGGCATTAAAGCAAATGCCACCGTTTCCATTACGTCCATACTTATCATCTTTACACTGGTTGTCAGCACTTTGATTGTCGGTGAACCGATGGAAGAATGGTTCAAAAAAACACAAACAACTGTAGCCAATAATGTAGGATGGCTATTTATTTTACTTGTCAATAGTCTTTTATTTTATGCTATTTATTTAGGTTTTAGCAAATACGGTAAAGTTAGAATTGGAGGAAAAGATGCAAAGCCTGAGTTTTCTCAAACGGCTTGGTTTGCCATGCTTTTCAGTGCCGGAATGGGTATTGGATTATTATTTTGGTCGGTAGCAGAACCTGTTTTCCATTTCAATGGCAACCCTTTCCTCAAAGAAGGAGGTTCTGAAGCTGTAGCAGCCGAAAAAGCAATGGGCATAACATTCTTGCATTGGGGTGTTCATGCTTGGGCTTTATATGCAGTGGTTGGGCTGGCATTGGCCTTTTTTACTTTCAACTTAAAGTTACCATTAACCGTACGATCTATATTTTTCCCGTTATTGGGTAAAAGAATATATGGACCCATTGGGGATGTCATCGATATCATTGCCGTGATTGCTACTTTATTTGGATTGGCAACGTCGCTCGGGTTTGGGGTATCACAAGTCAACGCCGGCTTAAATTATTTATTCGATATTCCGACCACCAATGCTGTTGAATTGATCTTAATTGCCATCATCACATTGTTCGCTACCTTATCATTAGTACTGGGCCTCGACAAAGGGATCAGAATGTTAAGTGAATGGAATATGCGTTTGGCTTTAGGATTAATGCTCATGGTTTTACTCGTAGGGCCTACTCTATTTATATTAAAATCATTTGTCCAAAATATAGGTTATTATGTTTACGAATTCTTTGAGCTCAGCTTTTGGACGAACTCTTATAAAGGTGTTGGCACAGATAAAAACTGGCAGAATTCATGGACGGTCTTTTATTGGGCTTGGTGGATCTCTTGGTCACCATTTGTAGGAATTTTTATTGCTCGAATTTCAAAAGGAAGAACGATCAAAGAGTTTGTATTGGGTGTGTTAATTGTTCCTTCTTTACTTACATTTTTATGGTTGAGTGTATTTGGAGGAAGTGCTTTATACCAAGAACTTATTGGGAATCATTCCATCACTGAAGCAGTCAATAAAAATGTAGCAACTGCAATTTATTTTCTATTGGAACAGTACCCTTTCACCACGTTTGCATCAATTCTCACCGTGATTCTAGTGACAAGCTTTTTTGTTACTTCTTCTGATTCGGGTTCCTTTGTGGTAGACACCTTAACCTCAGGAGGAAGACATGATGCACCGGTAGGACAAAAAATATTCTGGGCTTCTATGGAAGGACTCATCGCAGGTGTTTTACTCATGGGAGGTGGATTAACCGCATTACAAACAGCCTCTATCCTAACCGGACTCCCCTTCTCCATCATCATCATCATAATGTGTTTTAGTTTCTACAAAGCACTCTCCGATTATTACGATGAGCATTATCAAAGGAAAAAATAATGTACAGCTCGCTCATTTCTAAAATGTAGGCGGCTATTAAGTACTAAGACAAAAATAAATTAGAATTAACTATGATTTTTTTTGTCTTAGTACTTAGTGTTTACCTTTCTAATTTCAATCAATACTTTACATCTCTTCAATAACTTCTCAAAAGCTATACAGATGAAATACATCGTCTCTTTCTTAATTATACTTTTATCTATTTCAATTTCCTCAGAAGCACAAGATAAACCTGAAATCAAGGTTGGAGGAGCCTTAAGGTTTAATTATAACAATTCAACTTGGAAAGATCATCATCAGGATAATGGTGGTGAATTTGGCTATGATATGTTTGCTATAAAACCCACTGCTTCTTACAAAGGCATCGGGCTCAATGCTGAAATTCGTTTCTATTCTCAGTCTTTTGGTGGAATATTCTTAAAACAAGGTTGGTTTGATTATGATATTTCGGACAAAAATCAAATACAACTTGGTCTCGCACAAGTCCCTTTTGGAATCACCACCTACAACTCCCATAACTGGTTTTTTAGCATCAATTATTACGTTGGCTTAGAAGATGATCATGATATGGGGTTAAAGTTCATTCATAATGATGAAAAATGGGCTTATGATTTCGCTTTTTTTAAAAATGCGGAAGAGCTAGATTTTGGAGGAAATACAGATATTTCCAATAGTCGTTATGCTTATGATGTGGGTTCAATGGATGAAAATGGTGATGGTGATCTACAATACAGAAACAAAGAAGTTAATCAACTGAATGCGAAAATTCTTAGAAAATTAGGAAAAGAAGATTTCACACATTCCATTGGCCTGTCCGGACTGTTTGGAGGACTTTATAACCTAGATACAAAAAGTACAGGTACACATTATGCTGCAGCTTTTCACTATGAAATGAACTATAAAAAATGGAACCTGAAGGCTCAGGTTTCTCATTATAAAAAATCACCTGATGCTCCCGATGGAGAAAGAACAGATGTAATCGCTTTAACGGCTTACGGAGCTCCCTATCTTGTAGCCGCTGAAGCTTCCACTTATACACTAGGTATTAGTTTCACCCAACCTGTAGAATGGGGTCCCATCTCATCCCTAGAATTTTACAATGATTTTGGTGTAGTCGATAAAACGGAAGCTAGTTTCTATGACTCCTTCCAAAATGTGACAGGCTGCTTAGTGACAGCAGGCTTGATGTATATTTATATTGATGGAGCTCTAGGAAAAAATCAACCTTGGATTGATCCCAATTTTAATACAGCTTTGGCCTACGGAACTGAAGACGCCGATTGGCATATGCGATTTAATATGAACTTTGGGTTTTATTTTTAGAAGGCTAGTAAAAGCTTTTCTATCACATATATTTTCTCAACTGGAGAAGCTCTTGGAGTATCACTTTGGCTTTTTGAGCTTTTCCAGCATATTTTCTTTTTTCTAGAATTTCGAACCCATATTTACTTTTATAAACTTTTACACTTACAGTTTCCATTAAAAGATTTTCTTCAGAAGGTTTTTGATAAACATAAATCTCACAATGTTTGGCCTTAAAAAGAGATGGGAAAGGAAGTACAACATTACATTGATATGTAGGTAACTTATGTATTGCATGCATTCGAATCCCTTCTTTCAATAGATCTCTACGAACGGTAAAATATGCTTTCCCTTTAGGTTTTAATAAGTAAGAGACCTCAGCCAAAATTCTAGTTTGTTCTTCCTTGTCCACTACATTCAAAACATAATGGCAGATGATCGTATCGTATTTACTTTTGGGGAATTCAGGAATATAAAATTTATCATACGATTCGATATCTATTCTTTTAAGGGTTAATTCTTCAACATCTTTTCCATGCCCAGCTCCAAAATCAAGGACTTTACCTACTAATAAGTTTTTTTCAAGTAAAAAACGTGAGGGGAAGGATATACTTTTTCGGTGAATAGCCGTAAGTTCGGGATAATGTTTAACTGTTGTATTTTTTAGCATAATGAATCGTTTGAGTAGTAATAGTAATGAGGCTTTCCAACTGATCAGCCATATTTTACAGAAAGATAGTAAATCATCGTCTTACAAATTAGCTTTACTCAGAGGAATTATTGAGATATTTACTGAAAATCAAGCTTTAGTCTATGAAGAAGAGAATAACTGTTTTATTCCACTAGGTCCATTGACTGAAAAATGGTTATTCTATTATTTGCCTTTCGTGTATCATGAAGTGTATCAAAACTCAGCCGGACCCATTGTCTTTTATCAACCTTTAAAAGAGCTACAACAATGTTATAAAGGGGAGCTGTTAGACATTGAAAAAAGTATTCTGAGAGACATCAAAAACGGTTTTCCCAACCCCAATAGAAGAATAAAATACCATACTTGTATTCACGAAATAGCTCAATGTATTTACAAAAATCCTATGCGATATACATTGAACCAGTATTTCAAAGGTGAGTATCAATTTTATCAAAAAAGAAAATCTATTCCATCCCTAAAAAAATTAGATATCAGTAAAGAAATTTTCAGAAATGACATTCATGATCATTTAGGCTATATCGCTTTTAGGGCAGAGGTAAGATATGGTTTAGAGCTATTCGGTTCATTTCTTATTGGGGAAAACTCTATTATCAATAACTGGGCAGACTTAACGCTTAATTTCAAGAAAAATAAATCACTCCCATTCAAGAAAAACGAAATTGTTGAGTTGCTCTATCATTCCAATAATATCAGAAGTGTTGATCCTCCTAGAAGTTATTATGAAAAAGTCCAAAGCAAAGGAGAACTCTTCTGCTTATGGACACTTAAACCCCTAAAAGGAAACTTTGAAACCGACCATATCATCCCATGGTCATTTTGGAAAAATAATGATATATGGAATTTGGTTCCTGCGTCAAGAGAAACCAATAACAACAAAAGTGCTAAAATCCCTTCAGCAAAATTACTCCTCTCCCGAAAAAAAGAACTTATCAATATATGGCAACAAACTCATTCTGAATACAAAGATCAATTTGAAAGGGAAGTCGCTCTTACCTTGAACATTCCAAAACAAGACTTCTCTTATGAGAAAATCTTTGAGAAGCTGATTGAGAAAGTTGATTATTTGATTGGTGAATTGGGGATGGAGAAGTGGTAGTTATATAATTGAGGGGTAATATTTATTGAATAGTACATATTCTTTTTACTTCTTAAAAGAAAACTAATATGTAAAAAACTCCCAATCAATTTTATCTTTTTGATTAATTGGTAATAGTTCTATCTTTTTTAATAATGGAACTCTATGTTGAACACCACAGATAAATACACCATGATCAAAGGGTTTTTGATCATAAATACTCAAAATGTTTTGGATCATGACACCCTCCCTTTTATGATGAATTTCTTCTTCATTATAATATTCACGAATAGCTCTTCCCAATCCATTTTCATCTAAAATATACCCTTCCAAAGCATGTAATTGATCTAGTACTTTACATACCTCATCACTATTTAAATATTTAAACCCCTTTATTGAAATATTTTCTAGATGAATATTTAGTAAGTGTATATAGTCTCTTCTGTTAAATAGATTAGACATAGAAAACAATTGATCAAAACTAAAATTATAAGTATCTACAGGGTAATGTCTAGCCTTATTCTTTTTTATAAATTTTTTCACTGCAAGGGACTCAACCGTTTTTGGTTTTCCAAACCATGAAAAAACTTCTTTAAATGTCTTTTCATCCAATTCATCAAATAAAACATCAGGCTTTAGTTGATCTAATATTTTTATTAATTCGTCACTATTACATTTCCCCATTTCTTTATGAAAAGAGGAAATAATTGTTACTCTTGCCATATTATTATGCTTAAGATGTTAGTTCTTCTAAGTTTGTTACTTTAGGTACTCCATGAGAATTTACAACCATTTTTTGTATATCAAAACAATAGTCTTTAAACCTCCCATCTTCTAAATCTCCCAATTCAAAAATGAAGTATTGGCGTTCAATAGAATCTTGTGAAGGATAATTTTTCAATCTAGACTTAAGGTCAATAGACGGTCCATTAGGTTTGATCTCATAGATATATTGTCTATTATGATCTTTAATATCATACAATAATAAAAGTTTAGAAGACAGTAACTCAGGAGTTAATCGCATTCCTCCCATACGATCTGCATCTGCTCTTAGGTTGTACTTCATCTGAGATTGAATCCACTGAAGGTGCTCTTCATTTTTAAATACACCTACAATAACATTTACCTCTTTTGGAATTAATCGAACACCTCCAATCATCTCAGGTAAATACACATCTGTTTTGATATTTTTCTCTTTTTCTAGAATCTGATTTTGGAAGTACGACAAGTGTTCTCTTTGTGAAGATCTATTGATAAAATGGTTAACAACTTCTTTTATAAATTTCTTGATTTCGTATTGACCGTATTTATCTCTGGTAGGTTTCATTGGAAAAGCACCAAGACCTGGAAGAATTTCATGAAAACTTTTTATCTGATCACTTTCATTACTCCCAGGATAAATAACATAGGCTCCACTTGATCGTCGTATTGCATCTTTATATGCATGCATCTTTAATAGGTCAACTCTTTTGTAATCGTTTTTAGTTTTGTCCTCGATGTTGTCTTCTCCCAATAATTCTGAGATATTATTGACCTTATATTTCGCATCAAAATGAATATGGGTAATTACATCTTTAGATTCAGCTTGATCTTCATCGAATTCAGATGGCCAAATTGACAAAGTATAGTCCGGCCTCATTTGTTTTGTCCAACTTCCCTTCTCATGTATATTTTGATTACTACTAAATGTTCTATTATAACTGAACCTAATATTTAATGATCTCCCTTGATCATTATATTCCCCTTCTAAAGCCGTTTGAAAACCTTGTTTCAATTGTAGTCCTAATCCATCTTTAGTATTAGAAATAAGATTATCGATTTGTTTTGGGTTGATTTTAAATATCTCTTTTATTATTTCTAAGAGAGCAAAAAACACCCAATATTCATATAAAGTAGCTACATCTCTTTTTCCTACAGCATAAACATCGTCTCCACCTTTCCATATTAGTTTTGCAGCAAGATCAAACATTAACCATGATTTATAAATCTCACGGTAACCCGATTTCCTTTGTAATAATGGATTATTACCAGGCATCATTTTTAAATTACTTACTTCTCTGAATAACTGCTGCTGACAATATCTATCTAAAGTGTAAATAAGTTGATTTAGTTCGGTTCTGAATTTACTTTCTTTAGAATGCTTTTCTTTGATTATCTTTTTTAGATCAACACAAAAATTGAGATAATTTTCTAATACAAATTTTATGAATTGATTTTCAATGGTATCAACAGAATCTATTCTTCTAAAGGTTGAAACCTTTCTCGGCAAAGATGATAATCCATTCTGATTAGAAACAGGAACTCTATCATTTGACTTAGCAAATTGTTTTGCTATTCTGTTATCTATTCTTCTAACTCTTGAGGAATCAATATACTCCTCTTCCTGACTCCATTTCTTATTAGGGTTTTCTAAAACTTGATGAATGGATTCCTCGAATTCATCAGAATCTACAATAGATTTCACAAAAGAAAACTTTTGATAAAGACTCTTCGAACTTTCTTTATGGTCAATAGTATAGCTTTGATTTACTGGTGCATTTACTTGCATAATTAAATCAGTACAATACTCCGAAATATCAGAAAGCATTTGACGATAGTCCTTTCTATAAGTTGCTTTTAAAGATCGTACTTCCAAAAGCAATTTATCTACTTTTACACCCGCCTTTAGAATATTAATAGACAAAGAACCAACAAAAATATTGGGTTTAATTACCCCTCTATTAGAATCAATGGAAGAACGAAAAACAATATTTTTGTCTTCTTCAAATGTATATTGACTATCGTTTATCTCCCACTCATAAGTAAAACCTTCTACTAATTGATAAGGTGATTCAGCATTTTCGTAAGCTACTTCTTTTTCAACTTCGTATAAAACAGGTTTATTTTCTGCTTGGGGTGTGATAATAATTTCAACTCCTTTTTCTAAGTACATGACAAAAAACGTGTAGTTAGAAAATTTTGATCTCTATCCACTGGATTTAGTAACTTATCAGAGATATAGTCTAACCCATATTTGAAGAAACTTTTAGCTCTTCTACCATGCTTCAATATTCTTATTTTCTTGACATTATGGTGAAG
>NZ_JACVVP010000052.1 GCF_014534745.1 Flammeovirga sp. EKP202 | reverse complement strand
AAATAATCATTATGTTATAAGTTAAACATAATGATTATTTATTCAAATCTTAGTTTTGCGACAGCCCCCTACAGCACTGCACTTCAGAAGATAATTATAAAACCCTTGTCTTTTGATCTATAATTGGGCAATCATTTAGGTGAAAGTATGGAATTTAGCTTTTGACTTCAAGGCCGATTTAGATACTACTAAATAATAGCATAATTACAGATCTAAATAATATACTTCACGATTGAAGTCATAGGTAAGTGATATAGACTCCACCAACACTAAAGTATCGCTTACGTTAACTAACCTTCAAGACTTCAGTCTTGATAAGGTTGGGCTATCACCTACCCATAGTTTTAACTATGGTGTACGAAACATCCTATCTCTTTTGTTCCAATCCTTAACGTTTAGAAATCGGGAGATTTCTGATGATCTGTTGGACACGAATGTCGCTAACGCTTAACATTCGCGCCAGTGTCTTTCTACCCAATTCGTTGATTAGTTCTATCCTCGTTTTGTATTAAGAAATTGATTGAAAGCTAACCAAAACCTAGTTTATAGTGCGTTATTCCCCCTTCAATATTCTGTATGTTTCTATTTCTCCATATTTCTGAAAACCGAGCTTTGTATAAATAGGTTCTCCCATTTTAGAAGCATGAAGCACGGCAATTTTTGAACCATGACCTTTCGCTTCTTTTAGCAAATGCATCGTCATACTTTTACCAATGCCTTTTCCTCTCCCTTCGGGAAGCGTCCCAATCATGTGCAAGCCTGCATGATTTTCTGCATCAAAAAATACAATGCCGCAACCCAAACTTTTCTGATTTTCTTGATAAAGGAAAAGTCGTGTGGTTGAAGATTGTCTTACAATGGTATTGATCACCTTATGGTCTACTCTATAACCAAAAGATTTTGACGCAATCGCTGCAAATGCCTTCGCACCTTCTTCCGTTTTTACTTGTTGGATGTTTGGGGGAGTTGTAGCTTCAGCCGTAAAAGATTCCAACTCAAGGGCCATGTTTTGTTGCGTCATGAGTAACGCTAGGCCAGTATGACTCCGAAGGTCGTTCGATTTTGGAACCGTGAGCACCTCAGGGATATCCCCTTTTTTACAAAGATCTATGACTTTCGTTAATGCTGAGTCATGATCTTTTAAATCAAAAACTCTTTTGGGCCAGTCAGAGTCTTGCACTGCTACAGCAGTAAAATCCTCGGATGTAATGACTGTATTGTTGATGGTACCAATATGTTCCCAAAGTTCATACAGGTTATTTATGATGTAATTATCCATTGATTACTTATTTACTTTTCACCAAATTATGAAGTAAAGATGTGATCCATTCTTGCTCAGCATCATTTACCTCTTCAAAAAAATAATTCACTTCTGTGTTTGAAATGACAGCCGGAACTTCAAAACCTCCAAACTCCATCGATCTTTGCATTTTTAATAAAAGACTATATTGTGCAATCATCTTATAGGAGCTTGTCTTCCATAATTTCATTCTCACAATTTGAATATCCCTAATTCTTATTTCTTTTATTTTTGATCGAATAGGTCTGTTTTTGATGATTGAAAACGTCTTATTATCAATTAATAGAGTTTGTGATTCAAAAATAGGATTCATAACACCATATAACATTCCTAACCCAATAAACCAGAAAGGAATTGAAAATAATGCAAATAATATACTACCCTGAGTTGCCAGAAACGTCCACAAACTAACAAAACTTAGCCATAGAATAGGCATGATTAATTGTGGTATGACAGATAACGTAAATCCCTCTTTAGGATAATATATTTCTACTAAATCATCTTCAAACTTTCTCAATATCATTTTTGATTCTGAAGGTGGACGACCTACTGATTTCAATGAAAAACTATCTAACAAACTACTAGCCCTGTAAACGGAATTACAATGGTCGCACTTTGCTAAGTCCGTGATAATATTTACATTTTTTGCCGGGATCGCTGTATTACAATTAGTGCAAACTAGTTCCATATTCAAATTAGCAATAACGTTTCAACCTTATTTTATTAATAATCTATATCCACCATAAAGCTCCTAATTTTATATTTCTTTGGCGTTGCTTTAGAGAGTTTCTTTAACATTTTTTCCTCCTTATACTGATAATTTGAAAAACTAAATTCTACCGGTTTAATACTTGGGTATTTCTTGTCTCTCTCTTCTACAATCTTAGTAAAAATTGCATCAAAATCATTCAATCCTTGCTCCGAAAACCAAACACAATCTAACCACTCTGTATCAACAATAAAATTTTGAATACTATCATTGTATTTAGGTACATAACCTTTCATATTAGCAAAGAAAGATTTAAATATACCTCCCTTATACCCTGCAATAAGAACATAATCAAATTGTGATTGTATTGTGGAGTCCTTCAATGACTTGTAAAACATATCTAATGCTTCAGTAGAAAAAGAGGTAATACACAACCAATTTTCCTGATCATCTCTTTGATAATGTCCTGCAAATGTCTTCAACTCAGAGGCCAATGCATTACACCATTCTTCCAGTTCTTGTTTCCCATTGTCTTCATAATGTATTTTGTCCACCTTTATTTCAACATAGACTTTACTTTTCTTGTAAAAACCCTCTTCTACAAAATACTCCAAAATTCCTTTAAGTGTATTGGCATGAAGATAAGATAACGCGTTTTTGTTGTTCACTTTATTCTTATCCCACTCTGGGATATCGTGCATTACATAGGCGCCATCATTGGGATAAATTTTTCGAATGAGGTGATCTTTTGGAGGATAATGAGCATCCAATTCAATAGACATCGTAGGGTCAATGGAGTTAGAGATTTTGATTAAATCCTTAATATCCATCGCTGGTGTGGCTTTTGATTTAAAACCATTACCGTAGACCACACCATCTTTATTGATCCCCATTGGGTAATACCTCCACGAACTACTTCCGTGACCTATCACTTCCACTTTTATATTTTGGGTACCATTAATTGAATTGCATAGCTCATGAAAGGGTTGACACCTAACGTGATAATCTGCTATTGGAACCCTGCCTGGGCTCACAAAGGTTTCGTTAATTTTAATACAAGACATTGCTGAAAGTGAGATTAGCATTGATACAAAAAATATTCTCATCATAGTTGGCATTTTGATACTTTCGCATTGTAAACTACAATTATCCTTGACTATCAATTGACACCTCTGCAATCTTTAAAGACATTACTTCCAAGCTTCCTTCTTCTTCATTTTTTCCATTGCTGAAAAAACGAAGCAAAAAAAGCTAGGCTTAGAAGTCAAAAGCTAAATTCCATTCCTTGAACCTAAATGATTTTAAACTCGCTAAAGCTCAAACAGCAAAATCATTTTTAACGGCTTCATCCATGGAATTCTTAACGCTTTTCCCTTCAAGGCCGGGGGTAGAACTACCAAATGAATTGGGTAGCAAGACCACTGGCGCGAATGTTAAGCGAAAGCGACATTCGTGTCCTATAAATCATCAGAAATCTCCCGATTTCTAACTATCATAAATATTCAAAAGCTTAGTTTACAATGTAATTGAGTGTTTTCAATTATCTTATCCCAATTTTCTTTCCAATTGATTCACTAATAGGATAAAGTCGTTCTTTTGGAAGAAAACGTTTCACTTCTTTGTATTTTCCTGCTTTCCGCAATGCACTCATTTTTTTTACCAATGGAGTCATGTCAATGATCTCCGTGATCCATTCGTTGTTGTATCCTTCAATTAAAAACCTACTGATTCCTACTTGTATTGTTCTCTCTTGTAACTTCCCTCCTTTAAGGGTTCTTTCTGGGTCCCATTGTATGTGTACTTTTGCGTCTTTAAACAGCATGTCCCATTCGTAACCACTGCTATACACTTCCTTGTCGGGGTCCGTTAAAACGCCTAAAGAAAGGGCCTTTTCCCAACACTCTCTCTTAATTTTAATTCCTAATATATATTCTTGATTCGATTTACTTCCCCAATTGCTACGTTCCATTAACCACAAAAATGAGGGTTTGATCCAAGTCATTCGATGAAATGAAAATGGTTTTTCAAATTTCTGATGCTTAAGTGCGGGAAGTGCTATGTTTTTGTTATAAGCTTGATAAACCGTAATTGTATCTCTGTCAAATTCGGCTCTAATTTCCTGATATTTCATCAATTAATTTCTAAATACATTGTAAACTAATCTTGCTCTCTTTCTATGATTTTAAATAATCTGCTATTAATGATTTCTGACAAGTTCCAATTGTAAAGTTTAGCGTCGGTTGTATTATAAAATGCAACTACTACTGCATCTAGGTCCTTGTTGTATTCTGCAAAACTCTGATAACCGGGCACCCATCCACCATGTTCATATTCATAAATAGACGAATAGATTTCCTGTTCGCCAGGTGCAAACAAAGTCCCATTGTTCAATGCTCTGAGGAAAATACCTACATCTTCCGCCGTGGCTAACATACCGTGTTCGTCTTCTTTTAAATCAAACTCATAGCCTACATGATACCCACTCATTACGTCTTTTAATTCTACTTCACTTAAGGAACTAAAGGTATTTTGAAGTTTTAAAGGAGATAATATTTCATCTTGAATAAATTTAAAATTGCTATACCCCAGCTCATCATCCATTATTTTATTGATCAACATATAATTCGTGTTACAATACTCATAATCTTCACCTGGTGGAAAATGGGCTGGTTGATCTAAAATTAAAACAAGACTTTCTTCATAACTCTTTGTTGGGTTACTCCAAAAGTTGGGAGCATCTGTAAAATTCGGAATACCACTTCTATGCTGAATCATAAGCTTTAGCGTGATTTTGTCCGCATTTTCAATTCTCCCCACTAAAGAAGGTAAATAACCTGCCAATGTTTTATCTAAAGAAAGACGTCCATCACTCACTAATTTTGTCACGGCCACCGCATCGTAGAGCTTACTAATACTGGCAATTTTGAACAACGCATCGGGGCGAGCCGGTATCTGCTTTTCTCTGTTATGCCAACCTGACGCTAAATATTGAGGAGTGTGCCCCGCTTGGTCCACATAAACAACAACACCTTCAAATCCATGATCAACTGCTTGATCTAATTGCTCTTGCATGGTATTAGGCAATGGTAGTATCCATGCTTTCACTAAAAGCCATGGTACAAAAAATAAGGAAATGACCGTACCAAGTAGTAACGCTATTCTGATGATTTGTTTGGATTGTTTCTTATTCATAGGTATTTGAGGTTATATTAGCCTTTAGTTATGACAATTTACTTTTGATTGGTTTTCATAATTCCCTTATAAAAACTATCTAAAAACAGTGAATTATGGGTATCATCTTTATAAAGATCTGAAGTCAATTCAATATATTGATTACCTTCAAGTGCTTTTTTAAATTCTTCTATTTTCTCTTTGTGGAAAGCAGGAACTGGCTGATAAGTAAGATGTATTTTCGTTTGCTGATTATAATCTATTGCATTAAACCGCTTTACTACCTCACCGTTACTGTACCAAATAGAAGGGTCGTAAATATGAATCACTTCAAAAGGGTGTTCTAATGAGAGTAGATAGGCACCAAAATAACCTCCATAGGAATGACCAATCAATGTTTCATGTTGGTTGGTCGAATAGTTTTTGTTGACATCTGGAATCAACTCCTCTACCAAGTAATGGTAAAAGTTCATTCCACTACCTGAATTAGAGGTATTATACCAAGTTGAATCAACAGCTTCTCCATCATATTCAATTCTTGATTGGCTAAAAGTAAGGTCTTGCCCTCTTTTATTTTCCATTTCAACATGTGGAATTCCAACCACAATGGCATTCTGTATTTTTTTATTGGCTCCTAAATCAAATGAAATATGTCTGATTAAATCAAACCTCCATTCTGCATCAAAAACATAAATAACAGGATAACTGAGGGTATCTGTATAATGAAGGGGTAAACTCACCCAATACGCTCTCGTCTCATCAAGATGTTTTGAGTCTATCTTGTGTTGTAGTGTTTGATTCACACAAATAGTATCTTGTCCGTATAAATTGAAGCTGAAAATAAATAGCAATAGTATAATCAGTCTTTTTCGATACATTGAAGTTTGTATTTAAAAAGTAGGTATTTTTATTGAAGTCGGTCTGCTTCTAGCAGGATACAAATCCATCACCACTATGCAGGCTATACTAAGGTAAATATCTACTTTTAATTTACCGAATTAGGTACAAGAAAAAATCTGATTGGCGTAACATTATATACTATCTATATTGATCGTAGGGGTTGACTAAAGTCGATTGAGTAAAAAAATATTCTATACCGTTATTAGCAAGTTTGGTGAAAGTAATTGTATTTTTCTCCATCCCAATAGATTAAACCTCCTCCTACATCAAACTTAACTATTTCAATTGAGTCTGTTTTTAATTCCAAATTCGGACCTTCTTGTATTCCAGGTTCATTCGACCTAGTTGTATTTATAGTCCATTGATTCACCCAGTTCAAATCATCCCATTGATCTTCTTGATTAAAAACTTCTCCTGCACCAATAATAAAAAATTTGTTCGTATTTGGATGTAAAACTATAAAGCCTCGTTTATCGGTTGCTTTTTCTACAATTAAAACCGCGATATCATTAACCCCATCTCCATTAAAATCAGAAATCAAATAATGTGGTTGAATGTAACTTAGGGTTTTAAACCTTTGATTTATAGCATCATTTCCTTTGAAGCTTTTTTCAAATACCTCTACCAAATCATTCTCAGATTGAGCAAAAATTAATAATGGAAAAAAGGTGGTAAGTAAAGTGATTAAGAATTTCATTCTTGCCGTTGTTTTGTTTGCTTAGTGAAAGTGCTTTTGCAGATAGAATATTCGATTCTAAATTCCCTTATTAGTCGGAAATTTCATGCCATGTTTTTCATAAGAATGAGTAGTATCAAATCGTAAACTAAGTTTTCATTAAATAACATAAATCCTTTTATGAAGGATAAATGGTAATGTATTGTGGTCCGTGAGGACGTTTTAATAAAACGTCCCTACAGAACTGCATCTTAGAAGGTTATTATAAAACCTTTGTCTTTTAATCTGTAATCAGACAATCATTTTGTAGAAAGTCCACTGGCGCGAATGTTAAGCGATAGCGGCATTCGTGTCCTATAGATCAGTAGAAATCTCCCGATTTCTAAATAGTATAATAGTTAACAGTGTAGTAAAATCGAGAAAAGGAACAAGGCTGCCCCTTTTCTCTTGTTGGGTAAGGTTAGTTCACATTAATGTATTGGTTCTTTTTTGTATTGGTCAATACGTTCCATGGCTGCCTTTTCGTATTTACGTTGGAGTTGCCAGCGAGGTCTTGCCAATGTGGTTTCCCATTCGAAAAGCCTTTTGTATAAGTCTTTTACAATTTCGGGGTGTTCTGATGCCAAATTGTTGGTTTCTGAGATATCTTTTGAGAGGTCATACAATTCAGCAGGTCGATCTGGGTAACGGATAAGTTTCCAATCATCATGTCTTATGGCTCCTCTATTTTCCTTTTTCCAATATAATGTTTGATGGGGTTTGGCAGTGTTTTGCTTCGATAAATAAGGCAATAGATTTACACCGTCTACCCCTTCTAAATCTGAAGCATTACCTCCTCCAATAGTGTAGCAAAGTGGTAAGAGGTCTAACGTGCTTATGGGATGAGTGTATTCTTTATCAAATTTCTGACCTGGTACTTTTATAATGAAAGGAACTCTCACTCCTCCTTCAAGATGGCTTGCTTTGGTTCCACTTAGCGGGCTGTTGTATGAAGCGTTTCCATCTGTAGGACCTCCGTTATCATTGGTATAAATGATGACTGTATTGTCTGCTAATCCTTCTTTTTTGAGGTGATCGAAGACCATACCACAAGCTCGGTCCATAGCCCATGTCATTGCTGCTAGTTTTTTACGTTTTCCTTCTAACTCTGGAAATAGTGCAAGGTCTTCTTTTTTGGCGTGCATTGGTGCATGTACAGCATTGTAGGACAGAAATAAGAAGAAAGGCTCGTTTTTATTTTTGCTGATAAAATCAATGGTCTCCTTCGCAAATGCATCTGTGAGGTATTCGTCCGGCTCTTCGTAATTTTTGAAATTACGTTCCATGTTATTTTCTTCTCTAGGGTTTGGATTTTTAGCATTAAAACCCCAATAACTTCTAGCTCCTCCTCTGAAGCCATAGAAAAAATCAAAACCTCTTTTTAAGGGGTGAAAACGATCAGTGTTTCCCATATGCCATTTTCCAATGATACCTGTTGTATACCCCAATGTCTTCATGTGGTCTGCAATGGTTTTCTCTTCTAATGGAAGTCCCATTTCATCGTCTTCCAAGCAGTAGTTTTGCATGTAACCGGGTACATTGTTTTCTTCAAAACCAAAACGTTGTTGGTATTTACCGGTCAATAAGGCGGCTCTCGATGGACCACAAACGGCGCCAGCTACATAGGCTTGAGTACATACAGTTCCCTTCTTGGCTAAACGGTCCAAAACGGGTGTTTTCATAACGTTACTCCCTTGAAATCCAAAATCAGCGTAGCCTGCATCGTCTGATAGTATAATAATGATGTTTTGTGGTTTAGTCTTTTGGGCGTGAATAAAGCCACTGAACAGACATAAAAAAGTAATAAAGATTAGTCTTTTCATTTCAATATATTTTTTAAGTAGTACAATAGATTCAACATTTGAGTACTTGGACAAAATATGATTTTGATGCTGCAGCCATTCTATACCGATAGAAGTGTTTTGTAATAATTTTCTAAGGTGCATTTTTGTAGAGGTGTTGCATTGCAACGTCCTCGCGAACCACAAAACACCCATTTTCTCTCCCTAGTATAAATGAAAAAAAGGACCAAAAAATGGCCCTCTTTAATGGAATGAATAATGTGATCAAACATCTACAGTTTTCAACTGCAATTTTTCAATATATATTCGTACATCATGAACTAAGTTTTTGATCTCTTGGTAGTCAAAAGTGCCGTCAGCAGACTTTACAAATAACTGACCTCCGATCCCTACGCAATACGCTCCTGCATCAAACCATTCTTTCAAATTTTCGAAAGTTGGTTTTACGCCACCCGTGGGCATGATATTCGTCCATGGCATTGGAGCTTTTACGGCTTTGATGAAACCTGGTCCGCCAACTTGTGTCGCTGGAAAGACTTTAACGATTTCAGCACCCAACTCTTCTGCTTTGGAAATATCTGAAATGGTACCACAACCTGGGTTCCAAGCGACCTTTCTTCGATTACAGATTTTTGCCATTTCCTCGTTGACAATCGGAGAAACAACAAAATCGGCTCCTGTTTGAATGTAAAGTGCAGTGGTTGGTGCATCTACAATCGAGCCTATTCCTAATGCAAGTTCTGGAAGGAACTCGTTTCTGTAATCAATTAATTTTCTGAAGATTTCATGAGCATTGTCTCCTCTGTTGGTAAATTCAAATACTCTCACTCCACCTTCATAACATGCCTTTAAAATATTGATGCTCACTTCTACATCTTTGTGAAAGAAAACAGGTACAAAACCTGTTTCCTTCATTTTTAAGGCTACTTCTATTCTTGAAAATTTCATTATCTGACTATTTTTCCTGTTCCGTTGGTTGCTATAAAATGTTTTACTTCCTCTACAGAACAAATATTCTGATCTCCTTCAATTGTGTGTTTGATGGCTGATGCTGCAATCGCAAAATCAATCACTTCTTGTAGGGATTCAATGTTTCTTAAACCATAAATTAAAGCTGCCATAAAAGAGTCTCCCCCTCCTACTCTGTCTACAATGTGTGTAAGATCATATTGCTGACTTCTGTACACCTTCTGCCCATCATATAGTGCTCCACTCCAAGTATTATGATTGTTTGAGATCACACCCCTTGAAGTAAAAACTACAATCTTACAGTGTGGAAAACGTTGCATTATCTTGTCTCCTTCGATCTGAAAATGATAGTCTTCAATCGTATCATTTAAGACATCAACATCAGGGTGAGTACCTGACATCACATGATTGAATTCCATCAATTCCGGCATCACTTCTTCGGCAGATTTACCCCATTTCCAAAGGTTTCCTCTGAAATTATAATCCATCGAGATTTTTAAACCTCTTTGAGCCGCTTGTTCTAATCCTTCTAATAATGCTTCCTTGGCACCTTCAGAAACCGCCGGCGTAATCCCCGACCAGTGAAACCAATCAGCATCTTTGAAGATGGTGTCCCAATCCAGCATTCCTCTTTCGAGTGTAGCGGTAGAAGAATAAGCTCTATCATAAACTACTTTACTAGACCTTCCACATGAGCCATTTTCGTAATAATACAGCCCCATTCTTTCCCCTCCATAAAGTATGTCTGAGGTATCTACTCCAAAGCTATTCAAGTGACGTACTGCACTGAGTACCATATCATTTTTAGGCACTCTTGTGATGTATTTTATCTGCTCTCCAAACTGCCCTAAAGAAACTGCCACATTTGCTTCAGCTCCTCCAAAGTCAATATTCAAAGACTTAGTTTGCTGCAAACGCTGATTTCCTGGAGAGGATAAGCGAATTAAGAGTTCTCCAAAACTTACAATCTTCTTCATTTGTCTCTTTTTACTCCACTATTAATTTTTTTGAAATGACCTGTCCCTCCACTTTGGTTTGGATAAGATAGATGCCTGCTTTAAGCTGAGCCGTATTGATCTCCACTGCCTCTCCACTGAAAGGAATGATCTCAATTGTTTTTCCTGTAATGTCTGTCAATTTAATTTCCTCAATATTGAATTGACGCTTAAAACTCAACTGTACTTTTTCTGACTTACTCGGGTTAGGGTATAAAATAATTTGTTGCCCTAAATCTTCTGCATCAATACTTGTGGGTGGGGTTACATCTCCATCTCCTCTTTCAATCTCTGTACTGAAATTGAATACTCTCATATTCACACTACTGATATGACCGCCAGACTCTGGGAATTGAACAGTCACTACGTTGTTTTTCTCCAATAACTCGTAATCGATTGGCACTTCTACCATACCAAAAAACGATCTACGCTGTTCTTGAAGATCACCCATAATATTGTCATTGGTCACTAATTCTTTTCCGTTGATTTTCACAGTAGGTTTCAAAGAAAGACCATGTGCTCTACCCATACCAATTCTTAGTACTGCTTCGCCGTGTTCTACCAAATCCACATCCGTGAAGTTGAACGTCATTACATTCCCATCGATAGGTTGGTAATAAGTCGTTGCATAATATTTTGTTTCATCTGAAGTTTCGTCAATTACAAGGTCCGATTTCATTTCGTATCGGATCAGCATCATTGATTCTGATTGTAATTGTACTTCTGAAGGAAGCGTTGTAAAAGTTGTTTCTTCAATGGTTGGTGTTCCACTCTTGCTGTAAAGGTGTTGTACTTTTACGTTGTTCAAGTTGGCCTCATCAAAACCTTTTACATTTAACGCTACAGTTTGTTGTTGTCTTGTCAAATTATTGAGGACTACATACCCTACCGTTCCTTCTACATAAGCATCTGTTTGGATATCTACATTATCTGAAACATGGTCTACTCTTGTTCCGTTTACTTCGCTCCAGAAATCATAGAAATTTACTAGGCTAGAGTACACCCAAGTTCCGGTAAGACTCGTAGGTTCGTCTTCTCCTCTGAAAAGTCTCCAGTTATGAGGTACACCGTTTGCGGTTCCCCACGTTGCTTTTAATACAATAAAAGGTAAAGCTTTCGCGATATTATCTGCTCTGTCCATAAATGTCATCATCATGGAATTCAGTGAAGTGATATAATACCAATCTCTTGCAGGTGACCATTGTTGATTAGCCATTGAATGCACTTGACAACCATACTCTGAAACCAAAGTAGGTTTCACTACCCCAAACTTATCATAACTTGCATGATCCAACATATCTAAAGTAGCCTCAAGGTTACTTCCTTTACGCATTAGGCGTTTCCCTTGAAAAGTAGGCCAGTCGTATAAGTGAATCGACCAGAAGTCCATGTTTTCACCACTCATGTCCATAAACTTGTTCCATCGTTTTTCCCAACGTTGGAAATTGTCGTAATCAAAGTTCGGGAATGCAGTTGTGTAACCACCCACTTTCATATCCGGGTTCACCTTCTTGACTTCATGAGCTACAGTATTATGGAATTTGAAGATTTTTTCTAGTGCCTCATCCGTTTCTCCACAATCTTCACATCCAAAGATGCCATAAACCGGCTCATTGATTACCTCAAAATATTCTGGAAGTTTCTCTGTCCCTGATCCATGAAATTCTTTGATAAAATGGGCACAATATTCACCCGTGGCTGTACCAAACGGTTCCTCTTGAGTATCATTTTGAGAAAACGCCCAACCTGTTTTGGTCAGTGTACCATCAGGCCAAAAAGGGTGATGCTGAGTCGCCAAAATGTGTGATTTATTACGATCAGCATAATTGTACAGATCAGGTCTGTTGAGGTAATCATTTCTATATGTTTTACCTTTTTCTCTCAGATGATCTAGATCCACAAAACCTGGTCGGTTTGGATCTTCACGAAGTACTGCATTGATGTTGTAGGTAATGGTTCCGGTATTTCTACCAAAATAAACATCTTTGCCATTCATAAAATCATTCTTGATGTCTAATGGACGGGCATCACCATACCTTGTCCAGTCGTTCTCTCGAAGCCCTCCATGCACGCCAATAAACTTTTCTCTATTGAAAGTAGAAACCTCTCCAACGGTGTGTTTTACGTTGAGGTTTACCTCTACTTTTGTTGTTTGTGCGATGAGTATGAAGGGTAGTAAGTTTAGAATAGTAATAATAATAAATTTCATGTCGTGTATTTGCGTTATAAGTTAATTATGATTGAAGCCCTCTTTTGTTTTGTTTGCTGTTTGGAATAGATATTACTTTATAAACCATTGAATAATAGCTACTATTCGTAAAAGACTTCATAGAAAGTAATCAAATCTAGTTTACAATGTGGTGTCGGTAATAAATAGATATTTTATAGAATCCATCATCAACCCACTCTTTAATAGCGGGTTAATGATGGAGAATGAGTATGGATATTGCAATACAAAACCCATACATCACTTTGACTATCCACTATTCTTCTTTCGAATTATCTTGATGCTTTTGGCTGTTTTGCCGATTGCTCATTTTTGGCTGTATGAGAAGTTTTTCTCTTACCATGGAAACGTCTGATATGCTGGTAATTGTAGTTAGCATATTTGTGAGTTAGTCCCCATTCAAAAATTGCGAAAGGCTCATCACTATTTAAGCTTCTATTAAGACCCATGGCGTGTGGAGCACCTGGAATAACAGCTTGAATATTGAAATTGATACCATCATTAGCGTACTGCACTGTACCTTTTTCCGGTCCGTCTGTCGTGATCAACGACATGATACCGTCTTTGTGCTTGAAAACACAAATCTCATGACCTGAATTTGAAATCGGGTTGTAAGGTGATTTCACATATGGGCCTAACGGATTGTCTGCAATAGCTACACCATGACGGATCTGACGACCACCAAAAGTAATTTGCTCACCCATTTGCTCTCCTTTGTAATACAGATAAAATTTACCTTTGTAAGGAAGAATACAAGGGTCATGTACTTTATGACTATCAAAGTCTCCTTTCTTCTCAACCATAAAACGGTTTTGTTCCGTTCCTTTCCACACACCATTGTCCGCAGGACTTAAGATTGGATCTTCCAACTTTGTCCATGGGCCATACGGTGAATCAGCATAAGCTAAACCCACTTGGTTTTTCGTTCTTACATTATAAGGTGATTTGATTGTCTGATAACATAAGTAATATTTTCCTTCATGTTCCATCACTTCAGGAGTGAAAACCGAACGATCATCAAATGTTCCTTTTTTACCTCTACTCACTGACAAACCTTCTTCTTTCCAAGTCCATCCATCTACAGATGTGGCATGCCATATATCACAACGATCCCAAGGGAATACTTTTTCGTTTTCTACATCACCTCCAAAACCTTGCGTTTCTCCAACTGATTTTGAGTAATACACATGGTATTTTCCATCAATAAAAAGTAAAGCTGAAGGATCACGTCTAACGACTCCTTCTTCGTAAGCCAAGTCGCCTTTTAAGTCATGTACAGTAAACTGACCAAACCACTCATTCGTTAATGTATCAGGCCATGCCAATGCTCTTTTTGACGCAGCACTTAGATGATTTGGATCTGTAATCCCCAAGAAATCCAGCTTCTCTTTTGAGATGTCTACTTTATTTTCACTAACCCCTGAACGCGGGCCAGTTGGTTTTGTACAAGAAGAGGCGAGTACTGCACCGATCAATAATGATCCTGCAATATTTTTTACTAAATTCATTTCCGTATATATAATCTAATAATTCAATACTAATTGCGACAATTTAATAAGTTTACTGTGCTTCTCTTTAACCCACAACTTAAGATGTAGGCTAAAGATGAAGTAATAAACAATTTATTAAATCTTAAAACTTATTTCCGTTAAATAAGGCTATTACCAAAAGCGATTACTGTAATGCCCAGTACCATACAAGAAAGCCCCACGTAAAGAGATGTTTTGGCTTGTTTTGGAGCCTCCAACCATTCTTTTGTAATCAATCCTCCTACAATAGCAACACCCACTGATACCGTGTTGAAAATGGCATAACCGACTGTACCACCATTTTGACCTAATCTAAAAGCAGCATAAGCAAACAATGCTGAAGCAGCAAAGTTGAAGATACCCATTACGGTGGTCAAGATCGTGTTTCTTGGTAATTGAGGAGTTACGAAATTGCCCCAAAGGTTCTTCTTCGTTAACTGATAAATGAAATAAGTAGCGATTGATAATCCACCGAAAATGTAGATAATGTACATCACAACAATTGCACTTACCCACTCCGGATTTCCATTGGCTAAAACTGCATCTCTGATGACTCCACCACCTACTGTATTTGCATAATTAAAACCTGTAGCTAACAAACCACCTACTACTGCAATAGCGATACCTTTAATCATATTATCACTCTTCACCTCAGATTCCTTCTCACTTTCCTGTTGCTTTAAAAGTCCTGCTCGACCATTGCTCATTACTCCAAATAATACAATTACAATACCCAACATAATGGTACCGAAAACATGCATTTCTGGTATGCCATCAATCATAAATGGTATAAGTGAACCAATCAAAATAATGGTACCAATGAATAATGAAAAGCCTAAAGAAAGACCAATATAATTAATGGCTTTACCCCACATCATCACGCCAATTCCCCATAGGAAACTTGCTACACCCATCCCCAATAATACGCTATTTGGAATGGAACCTAATACTTCACCAAAGTTGTCCACCATAAAGTAGGCAGCAATATTTGGAATAATAAAGGTGTTGATCATGAAGAATAAACCCCATGTGTTTTCAAACTCAAATTCTTTTGTAAATTTTTCTGGTAAGGCATATAAGCCTAACATCAGTCCGGCAAAAACGGACCATAAAACTCCTTCAATCATGATGACAATATTTTGTTAGTTAATTAAATGAATAGATTGTAGTAGAGGTGTAAGGTTCCTCTGGTGTTGTAAATGCTTTAGGTGCTCCTTCGATGTTAGGACCGTTAGGATAGCGGTGCGTTTCACAACAGAAAGCTTTGTATCGTCCAAATTGATCACCGCTTTCTCTTTGCAGCTCATTGGAAGTAAAATAACCTGTATAGAATAACATCCCTGGCTCAGTAGTCGAAATTTCCAATGTTATTCCTGTTGCTTGATTTTCAAAAGCAGCCACATTTCTCAGTTGATCTTCTTCGTCAAATAAGAAATAATGCTCACAACCTGTTTCCAACTCCTCAAATACTTCTGCTAATGGCTTTCCTTCTTTCAAGTCCAATACTGTCCCCGCTACTTGTTCCACCTCACCAACAGGAACATTGGTTGGGTCTGCTTTTAAAAATTTATCTGCAAGGATTTTTGCGGTATGCCCTCCAATCGTTTCTTCAAAACCAGATAAATTAAAATAGGTATGATTGGTCAATGAAATTGGTGTTTTCTTATCCGTTGTAGCGTGATAAGCAATTTCAATATTATTATCGCTCGAAAGTGTAAAAGTGACTTCCACCACGATATTACCAGGAAAACCTTCTTCCATGTCTTCACTCTTTCGTTGGAAAGTAATACTGTCAGCTACTTCTGTACTTAACTCATTGACACATGACCAAAGTTGTTTGTCCAAACCCTTGATACCTCCGTGCAAGTGATTTGGGCCATCATTTGTTGCTAAAGTGTAGTCCACACCATCTATAGCAAACTTGCCATCTTTAATTCTTGATGCAAATCTCCCCACTGTACAACCAAAATAGGGTGCATTGGCTTTATAGGCTTCTGAAAAATAGCCTTCCAACTGATCAAACCCACAGGCTACTTCTGTTAAACCTCCTTCTTTATTGGGTACTTGAATGGAAGTTATAGTTGCTCCTAATGTCATAATCTTGACGCTCATTCCATTTTTGTTTTGCATTTCGTAGAGATGCACCTTGTACCCGTCGTGCACTCCAAATAATTTCTGTTTGATCATGTTGCTTGTACTTTGTGGTTGTTCAGTTAAGCTTCTCAAAACCTAATGCTGGATTTCAATTGCCAACTGCTTAATTCATTTCAATTCTGAGTTATAGTCGTATTGTGTCCAGTGTTGAGCCTTAGCGTCACTTGGAAAAGGTGAATTCCTATTTAAAAACACCTGTTTGATTTATCTTTTGATGAAGTACTAGGAAAAGAAAACAGGTGTTTCCTTTTCCTAGCATTTCAAATATATTATACCTGTTCAGTAACAGTTCCTGCCTCAAAAGAAGCGAGTTTTTCCCAGTCGAAAGTCACTCCCGTACCCGGCTCATCAGATGCTACAGCTCTGAAGTTTTCTACCACCAATGGGCGTGTAGTGTATTCATCAATCGGGAAGCTATGCACTTCCAACCATCCTGAATTTTCTTGAGAAGAAACAAGACTTACGTGTAGCTCTTGCATACCGTGAGAACATACTGGAATGTTGTTTTCTTTGGCTAATTTTGCCGCTCTCAACCATCCAGTAACACCACCACAGTTGGAAGCATCAGGCTGAACGAAAGAAAGTTTTGATTGCTCCATTGCGTATTCAAATTCATGAATAGTATGTAGGTTTTCACCCATTGCTAATGGCACTCCTGTTTTTTCGGTAATTTCTGCGTATCCTTTGTAGTTGTCAGGAATAATAGGCTCTTCAAACCATGTGATATTATAAGGTTTGAATCTTTCCGCACATTCAATGGCTTTTTCAATCGACATTGAATAGTTGGCATCCACCATAAAAGTGATATCATCACCAATGTATTCTCTTACCGCTTTGATTCTTTCTATATCTTCATCAAGGTTTTCTCTACCAATCTTGATCTTCACTGCACTGAAACCTTTGTCCATATACGACTGCATATTTTTCAAAAGTTTTTCAATTGGGAACATCAAGTCGATCCCTCCACAATAGGCTTTACATGTATTGTTAGCACCGCCAGCCATTTTCCAAAGTGGTTGGTTTGATGACTTTCCTTTGATATCCCAAAGTGCAATATCAATGGCCGAAATAGCGAATGACGCAATACCACCTCTTCCTACATAGTGAATGTGCCACTCCATAAAATCATAGATTTCATCAATCTGAGTTGCATCTTTTCCCACTAAAGCAGGACCTAAATCATAATCCAACATGGCTTTGATGGCTCTACCACCTTTACCACCTGTATAAGTATACCCTGTACCTTCCATACCATTTTCAAGTGTAATGGTAGAAGTCACTAATTCAAAGTGGGTATGATCTCCATGTTTGGCATCTGAAAGTACCTCAGGTAGAGGTACTTCAAATAGCCTGTTTTTAACACTAATTATTGTAGTCTCCATGTCCGTTGTCTCCTCTTAATATTTTACATAGAAAGTCTTCTTCTCCATGTATTGCTCGAAGCCATACTTTCCATCTTCTCCACCAGTACCACTTAGTTTGTAACCATTATGGAAACCTTGGTGCTGCTCACCATGACCTCTGTTTACATAGATTTCACCAAATTCTAAGTCTTCGTTCAATTGCATGATTGTTTTGATGTCTTGAGTGAAGACCATCGCAGCCAAACCAAACTCACAATCGTTTGCGTATTCCACTACTTGATCAAACTCTTTGAATTTCAATACTGGAAGGATAGGACCAAAAGCTTCTTCGTGTACCACTGTCATATCTTGTGTTACGTCAGTGATTACTGTTGGCTCAAACCAGAATCCTTTTTCAAACTCACTTCCTGAAGGTTTTCCACCACCGTGAGCAATTGTTGCTCCTTCTTCAATAGACTTCGCTACTAAATGCTCCATGTTTTTGATCTCCGAAGCATTTACTTTAGGTCCCATCGTAGAGGCTGCATCCAATGGATTACCTACTTTGATGTTCTTCACTTTTTCCATGAATTTCTCCATGAATGCTTCATAAATATCCTCATGTACATACATTCTTTCGTTACATGTACATACCTGACCGCAGTTATCAAAACGTGAATGGAAACATGCTTCCACTGCTTGATCGAGATCTGCGTCTGCAAATACGATCGCAGGAGCTTTACCACCCAATTCCAATTGAACGTGTGCTAAATGCTCAGATGCCGTTTTGAAGATTTGTTGACCTGCAGGTGTTGAACCTGTCATTGTCACCATTCTAGTGATTGGACTTGCTACTAAAGCATTACCCAATACTCTACCTTTACCCGTAACGATGTTGATCAAACCAGCTGGAATACCCACTTTTTCTGCTAAGAAACCTAGTTCTAAAGTCGCTAAAGGTGTTTCTTGTGTAGGTTTTACAACAATGGCATTTCCCGCTACTAATGCTGGACCGATTTTTCTACCTGCTAAAGCTAGCGGGAAGTTCCATGCTGTTATCGCTACAATCACACCACGAGGGATTTTTTGAATCCAAATTTGTTCTTTTGGATTGTTCGAAGGGATGATATCACCTTCAATATGTCTAGCCCAGTCGCAAGCATATTCAATAAAAGTAGCTGTAACTTCTACTTCCATTTCTGCCACTGATAATAATTTTCCTTGCTCTCTTGTCAATAAGTTCGACAAGTAAGGTTTGTTGGCACGAATCTCTGCCGCAAACTTTCTCAATAAGTTCGCTCTTTCAATTGCAGGTACTTTTTTCCATGCTTTTTGAGCTTTTTCCGCTGCTTCCAATGCAAGATTTGCCTCATGCTCATCTCCCATTTGTACCTTACCTACCACTGCTTCATCAATAGGGCTGATCACGTCTTCAGTTTCTCCTGAAGAAGCTTCAATCCACTCACCATTGATAAATAATTTATATTCTTTTACTCCAGTTTCTGTTAAAGTGCTCATAGTTTTTTGTTTTGGAAAATTAATTGAATGTAGAATGATAACTGAAGGTTTTTTATATCGCAAGTGTTAAGCCGGTAGGCGTCACTTGTGATTATCCATTGGCGAAGTCTCCCGACTTCGAGGTATATTTTTTTATATTCGAAGTCAGGAGACTTCGCCAATATTCAGTTCCAAGTGACGCTATCGCTTAACACTTGAAACAGGGTGTTCACTTATCATTCAATCTATTTAATTAGCGGCCCATCCAGCCACCATCTACAAGCATGATACTACCATGCATGTAAGCTGCTGCTTCTGATGCCAAGAATACTACTGGACCTGCAAAATCTTCAGGATCTCCCCAACGAGCAGCAGGAATTCTTGATAAGATAGAAGTCGATCTTTCTGGATCATTTCTTAATGCCTCTGTATTATCAGTACTGATATATCCTGGAGCAATAGCGTTTACATTCACACCTTTGCTTGCCCACTCATTGGCAAATGCCATTGTTAACTGACCTACAGCTCCTTTACTTGCTGCATAACCTGGTACTGTAATACCGCCTTGGAATGTCAATAATGAAGCCGTGAAAATCACTTTACCTTCACCTCTTGCTACCATTTCTTTCCCGATTTCTCTAGTCAAGATAAATTGAGCATTTTGGTTTACTTCAATTACCGTATCCCACATTTCGTCTGGGTGCTCCGCTGCAGGAGTTCTTAAAATTGTACCGGCGTTATTGACTAAAATATCGATTTGTGGATGATTTGCTTTTACTGTTAAAATGAAATCATACAACGCTTTTCTATCAGAAAAATCGCATTGGTAAGCTTTGAATTTTTTTCCTCTCTCCTCTACTTCTTTCTGTACTTCACTTCCTTCTAATTCTAATGATGCAGAAACGCCAATAATATCAGCTCCTGCTTCAGCAAGACCAACTGCCATTGCTTTACCAATACCTCTTTTACATCCTGTTACTAATGCTACTTTACCTTCTAGTTGGAATTTATTAAGAATGCCCATTTTGCTATTTTTTTATTTTTTTTGATAATATTATTTCGGGCAGAAACATAGGTCTGCCCCTACACGCCCAACGATATTAATTATCGTTACACTTAATTAGGTATTTCATCCCTTCAGGATTCTTGTCGATCTCATCAAATACAGATTGAATATTATCAAGAGAGTCTACTTTTGTGATTAATTTTTCGAAAGGCACAAATCCTGAATCTGCAATTCTAATTGCTTCTTCGTAATCATCTTCTTCATATAATCTAGCCCCTAAAAGTTCAATTTCAGACCAGAAGAATTTGAATAAATCTACTTGCTTTTGCTCACCACCATGGATGGCTACCATCACAATTCTACCTCTTACATTCACCACTTCTGTCATGGTCTGAACACCCGGTGCAGAACCTGATACTTCAAAGGCACAGTCAATCATTTTCTCTCCTGTCAACTCTGCTATTCTTTCTGAAAGATTTTCTTTTGCAGGATTGATGGTTGTGAAACCTAATTCATTCAACATTGAAAGACGTGTTTCATTTACTTCTGAAATGAATACGTTCGCTCCTTTTTCTTTTAAAACATAAGCGATCAATGTACCGATAGGACCACCACCAATTACTAAGCAATTTTCGTCTTTTTCTACTCTTCCAATCTTCACATCATGACATGCAACAGCCAATGGCTCAATAAATGCACCGTGCATTAAGCTCAATTGTTCTGGTAATTTATGTAAGGTATAAGAAGGTACAGTCCAAGAGTTCTGGAATGCTCCGCTTGAGTCAATACCAATAAATTTCAAGTTTTTACCCACATGCTTGAATCCCTTATCAAATGGATGCTCCTCTCCAAAATGTAAAGGTCTAACGGCTACTTTATCACCTACTTTTACATTTTCAACGCCTTCACCAACTTCTGCAACAACAGCGGAAGCCTCATGTCCAACTGTTTGAGGAGGTGCTACTCTTTGGTCCATTACGCCATGGAAAATATGTACATCTGTTCCACATACTCCACAATACGCTACATCTAGCCTAACCTCTCCTTTACCTGGAGCAATTTGTTTGCCTTCACCAACACTGATCTTTCCTTTTGATTCGTAAAATGCTGCTTTCATCGCCTTCAATTTTTTTTAATTTAACTCTGCTAATATTTGTTCATTATCATTCTTGTCTGTACTAATAGTTAGTAGTACTTTGTCTGCGTCTAGCCCATCAACAGTAGCTTTAATCTCTACTTTACCTTCCTCTTTAGTAGACTGTAATACCAATAATGCTCTACCTTGATCTGTTTCAATTTTTCTTGAAACGTGAGGTTGTACATTCGTATTTGATCCATTGTCAACACCTAAAGCTCTGAGGTAAGAAGGAATCTCAAAGTCAATCACTTTTTCTAAATGTTTGACCGGGTTTCCATTTTTATCGATTAATTGTGCTACTACATGAGCCACATCATATTGATTATTTGCTAGGACTTTTTGATCTATTGAAAGTTTTACCGCTACAGGTGCACTTGCAGTGATCAATTCCGTTGTAAATACTTTTCCGTCTTTCTTGCCAATGGCTGTCAATCTACCTTCTTCAAATGGCACACCCCACTTATAAATGTGGTCTTCAAACTCCTCTAACTTTCTTGTCCCTAAACTTTTGCCATTTAATTGTAATTCAATCTCTTCTGCATTAGAATAAAGCTCCACACTGATCATTTCGCCTTTTTCATAATTCCAGTGATTATTAACGTCATGCCATTCCCAAAGTGCTTTTTTCCATTTTTCAGGATTTTTAGCTACCAATTGTCCTGTTTTCTTATCCATTTTATTAATGGATTTCGAAAGCTTTTGTGTAGCGATGTAAGTATGTGGTCTTTCATCCCAAAGCGTTTTGATCATATGGTAAGAAGGCTTTGTAAAACCTGCGAAATCTACCATTCCTGCATCATTACCTTTATTTGGCCAAGGTGCTCTGATTTCTCCTAAATAATTAATACCCGTCCAGAAGAAAGTACCTGCAATAAATGGACGATCCATGATGGCTTTCCACTCATGATATTGAGCCAAGTTCTCCGTACCCATAATCACTTTGTCTGGATAGTTTTCGTGTCCATAATCATACAACACTCTTCTGTAGCTATACCCTACAATATCCAATGACTTTCCGTAATCGGTTTCGTGTGAAGCCGAAGGTAAAATACAGTTGGCAATTACCGGACGTGATGTATCCATCTCTTTCGTCCATTGTACTAGTTTTCTAGCTGTAGAACCAATATTGTGTTCTTGTCTTGGTAAGACTGCTAATTGCTGTTGAATTTCTTTTCTTGAATGTGGAGGTTTTGACCAGAAATAGTTCCCTTTCCAATTCATATTGTTGAAGAATCCTGTCGCTTGAGAAATACGAGGATACGTCCACTCAATTTCGTTACCTATACTCCACTGAAATACAGAAGGGTGATTTCTATGCGATAAAATCACTGATTTCAAATCACTTTCTGCATAATCCTGGAAATAGTTCGTATAGCCTTCCGTTTCATTATTTCTTGTTTTTTCTTTTTGGTTCCAACGCTTGTCTTTTGGATAATCCCATTCATCAAAGAATTCATCTTGAACTAAGAATCCCATCTCATCACACAAATCCAAAAACTCGTTAGAAGCAGGGTTGTGCGCTATTCTGATGGCATTACAACCTCCTTCTTTTAATACCGATAATCTTCTTCTCCAAACATCTTTGGGTACTGCCGTTCCCACTAAACCTGCATCATGGTGAAGGCAGACTCCTTTAATTTTTCTATTACGTCCGTTCAAATAAAAACCGGAGTCTGCCTGAAAAGCAATACTTCTTACACCAAATTTGTTTGTTAGTTCGTCTATAATTCTACCGTTGTCAACCAGTTTAGTTTTAAGCGTGTATAGGAATGGATCGTCCACATCCCATAAGTTTGGATTGTTTAGTTTAGTTGAATGAATTACTAATCTATTTTTGTTCGCTTTTATCGTTTCTTTTGCTGAAATTTCAGCGACTACTTTTCCTTTTTGATCTATGATTTCATGGATTAAATCAATTTCTTTACCTTCCTTATAACCATTATTAATATCTGTCTCAATGATTACTTCAGCTAATTGGTTATTAATAACGTTAGTCTTAATAAAAGTACCCCAAACTGGCACGTGCAATTTGTCCGTTACAATCAACTCCACATTTCTGTAAATACCTGCACCCGTGTACCATCTGCTATCCGCAAAGTTGCTATGGTTTACTTTTACCAATAATTCATTTTTCCCATTTTTCTTAACGTAAGGTGTTAAATCATAATGAAAAGGTGAATACCCGTAAGGATGGAAACCCAACTTGTTTCCATTAAGATATACCTCTGAATTGTTATACACACCGTCAAAAAGGATAAATGCATTTTGGTCATCAGTCAATGGCAATTCAAATTCCTTTTTGTACCATCCTATGCCACCACCATAAATATATCCTGTTGCTGGTGCAAACTCGTGATTGGCCGAATCATACTGATTACCAATCACCCAATCGTGCGGCAATCTTACCGCTTCCCAAGAAGTAGCAGGGATATCACCTGCCTTCAATGTTGATTGACTAGTATCTAAAAGTGCAAATTGCCAATCAAAATTAAAATCTGATTCCCTCCCTACTTCCGGAGTAGTATTTTGACACCCCAATATGACTAAAGCCAATAGACCATATACAAAGTTCTTCATTAGTTCTATACTTTTTATGCCACTGCCAACATCAAAAAGAGAGCTTGTATTGACATGACATTTCATTTTCAAATTGTTTTTTGTTGAAACAGCTTTTGGGATTAAAATTGAAGAAATCCTGCTTTCTGTTTTTGTTATTTTGAAATGTGTTGTATCACTTTTTACTCAGCATTATTCGGCAAAAACAAATTCGTTGAACTTATTTTTAAGCATAAAAAATTAGAGTAAGTTTGTCTTCATAACACATTCTGTTTCCCATCTTTAAATGTTAAATTTGATCTAAAGATTCGTGTTGAATTTTGTCATTTCATTTCAATCATTTCTTACTAAATCAGCTACCCAACTGACTTAAAATTATAAGTGTCTGCAAAACCCTTAACAAAGATGGGAATTTTAAATTTATTTGCCTTATCTTTGACTAGATCAAAACTGTACAACATAAAAACGAGGTATTAACACCTCGACAACTTTCTAAACAAGAAATACATAAATTACTCACAATCAATGTTTTTGTGTTAAAAAAAACATTACTTTTTATGAATTATGACTAGACAATTATTACATATTTTACTCCTATTTTTATCTAGTAATTTTACTCTTTTTGCAGGGGAATTTTCCGAGAATAATAACTCCCCCGAAAAAGAGGGACAGAAAAACGAAATTGTTCAGAAAAAATTGAGTGAAGATTTTGCCTTAAAGTTATACGGAGAAGCAGAAATGTTAAAATTTCTCCAACCGGACAGTGCCATTTCACTTTATCAGTATGCCATTTCAGAATCAATCAAGTCGAAAGACAGTATTTTATGGGTAAAGTCACTCACTAGCCTTTCTTATCTGTATGCACACAACGGAAACTTCGGTCATGCTTACGATGGATATTGGAGTGCACTGTCATTGGCCAATCAAGTTAAAGACGATTTACTTCGAATAAATATTTATAATGGCTTGGGATGGCTTTATAGTTTTTATGAAAGAAATTCACTCTCTGGACAATATTTTGATAAGGCCATAGCGATCTGTAGGGAGAATAAAACAATAGATCCATACATCGTTGTCGATAACTATTATGCGAAAGCTACCCTTGCTAGAAAAATGGATGACATTGAAAAGGCAAGAAACTATCTTGACAGCTGCGTTATTCTTAAAGAAAATATTACCAATGCTAGTGAAGATAGAAACGACAATAGCTTTATTGAAGCAGAATATGGTTATCTACTTTATGAAGATGGTGAATATGATAAAGCATTAGCTCGACTGAAACCCCTAGATAAGTATTTTACTACTTATCAGCATAGTTACCTTGTTATTTATGATTACTTTATCGGTAATATCTATCAAAAAAAGGGGCAGCTTAAAATGAGTGAAAAATATTATGATAGTGCCTTAAAAGCGGGGCAACAACATAAAAGCCACTCTGATCTCATCCCTATTATCTATGAGGAACTATCTAAAGTGAAACTTAAAACAGGCAAAACGAAAGAAGCCTATCAATTCCTTCAGAAAGCCAAAGAACTTAATGAAAAACAATATGGCAGTAGAAGTGTAAGCAATAGAAAATTTCTTGAGATCAAGGATCAATTCAGAAAGGAACAAGAGAATCAAAAGAAAGTTTTGCAAGAAAAAGAATTAGAACGATTGCTACAGGAAAGTAAAATCAACTATCTGCGTAACATTATTTTTTACATTACCATCTTTGCTTTAGTACTCCTTGTCTTCTTCATTTACAGAAACTTGCGTAACAAATACAAGGCAGACAAACAGCTTTTCATTGAAAAACAGAAAATGGAAGAGCAAAAAATCAAAGAAGTACTCGAAATTAAAAATAAGGAACTTACTGCTTCTGTGCTTCAGATCATTCAGCATGAAGAAACGTTAGCGGAAATTAAAAAAGAGCTGACCGAATTGAAGAAAGAACCTGATACAAATCAGATCAATAAGCTTTCAAAAAAGATCAACCTTAATACTAATAACAATTGGAAGGAATTTGAGGCACGTTTTGTAGAGGTGAATGAAAATTTTTATAAAGAACTCAACGAAAGGTTCCCTAAGCTTACACAAGGTGATCAGAAGATATGTGCACTTATCAAACTCAATTTTGATAGTAAAGGAATGGCTAAATTATTGGGTATCTCCACCGAATCGGTTCATACGACAAGATACCGCTTGAGAAAGAAATTAGGTTTGTCTAGACAGGATAACTTAGAGGAATTCATCTCTCATATCGGATAGTTTTTAATGACGAATAAACGAATTCGACTCTAAGAGAAATTGAATAACGTGTGCTGTAGTTTTTTGCTATGGCACACGTTTTTTTGTGTTTAAAACATCGTGGCTTGGATATAGTACGTGAGATGCAAATCATTGTATCCCTACAGAAGAATACTAATTAAGGTGAATTACCATATTGAAAGTATATCGTTTTGTAGAGCCACAATGCCTTGTAGCTTACGAACCATATAAAACATCAGTATAAAACCATGTAAACAATATTTGTGATCAAAAAACACCCTACTTTCTAACCATAAATATTCAAATCATTGTGGCTTGGGTGTGGTACGTGGGGTTGTTGCTAAACCTATTATTGTGATATTTCGAAGTCGGGAGACTTCACCAATGTATCATCACAAGTGACGCCTATCGGCTTAACACTTGTGATATAAAACAAAAAAATCCCCCATCAGCTTTTGAATGCCGATGAGGGATCTGAATCTATAAACTACTTATTCTGAAATTATGGTCTTAAATTCACTTCTCTTAATGAGATGTTATCCATATAAAGAACTAGAGGATCAGGGTTTGCAGTCTCTGGATTAAATGGTCTAAATACCAATCTATAATCACCACTTCCTTTTGGTGAGTAGAAAGTACATCTAGCATAAATCCAATCCCCAACTACTGTTTGTGTAGTAAAGTTGAATCGATCTGCAGCCCAATCAATTGTTGGATTACCAAAGTAAACAAGCATTGATGGTACTTCGGTTGCAGCATCATTAATGTTTGCTACACCACTTTCTACCTTGATCATCATACCTAATTCATATGATTTACCTGCTTCCATTGTGAAGTTCTGGTTATGGCTGAAGATTGCTCCTCCACCAGATTCCATTTCTAATCTTGCAGATTTACCTCCGTGATAAGCTTCAGTGTCTACCATGTCTAAGGTATATTTCTCCCATTGAGCACCCCAATTTAAATAAGGCCAATCATCGGCAATAGAAGTTTCGAAACTATAGTCAAATAAACTGCTTTCTAATACATTTGCACTTGGACGGTGTACCAATAGACGATCTACAAATTCCTCCGCTGGACCAAAGTCAGTGGACTGTAAAATGCCACCTTGGTAACTTACCATCACTACATCATCATCATAAACAGTTTCTCCATCTAAAGCGATCAATACAATGTTTTTAGCAGATGGATCTACAGAAGCAGTTAAAATAGATGGCGTTAATTCATCAGCTCCATTCGTTATTTTAACAGAGAATGTTGACGCATCAACTGAAGCTGGCTCAATTTCTCTTGAGTAATCCAATGCAACAAATCCATTTTTCACATAAACGTCTGTCAAAATAAGAGGATCCGCAGAAGGAATAACATTGATTGCATTTACAAAATTCAAAGTATCGATGCCACCTGGTCTTGCTCTATTTCCTAATACAGAAGTAGAGAATGTACCCAACTGCTTGTATTGAACAATAGTCTCCGCTGCCGTTCCGTCTTCGATTTCAGCCTCAATATATGTCACCTGATCTGGATCTCCACCACCAAAGTTATACACTACCCTTGAAGGTTCGCCTATAGCTGTTAGGGTATACTTGATCATTCTACCCGCTTGTACATCATTGGATTTTGTTAAATCCAATTCTTCACCGACTGTACCATCAGGAAAATAGAAATTTGCTTTTACTATTAATTTTAATGAATCTACAACATTTATCAAAATCGTTGTATCCATTTCAGATTCTCTTTGAGCATTACCGTCAAAAGCTGCACCTGCAAAACTTTGCGATAAGTTCACCTCTTTTAGACCTGCTTCATTGAATTGTACATGCACTAAATCAGTTGTTGAAGTAGTATCTGAAGTACCTTCTACAGTAGCTCCTTCAGGTAAAGACCACTTTCTACTGACAATACCTTTTGACGCATCCGTAAAGGTCATCGAACCACCTACTTGTACTCTGTTACCGAATTGGTATTCTGAAGTGTAAATTACTTGATGGTTTGGTTCAACGCCAGGAGCTTCCCATTCTTTCTTACACCCGTAAATAGCGAGTATAGTAAGTAAACCAATTATATAATTAAATTTTTTCATTTCTTCTTTGTCAGTTAGATTACTCGTATAAATCAGGATTCGTTTGAACTTCATTCGCAGGGATTGGGAAGAACTTATGTACTTCCGGATTGTACTTATTAGCTTGTTCTACGAAGTTTTGGATGATGTAAGCACCAATATATAAAGGTGGTTGACCCAATATCGTTTGTGCATTATCTAATCTCCATTGCTCATCTGCTGCTCTTCTGTCTAATGCTTCACCAACGATATCCCATCTTCTTAAGTCATCCCATCTGTGACCTTCAAACGATAATTCAACTGGTCTTTCTACATATCTGATATGCTCTCTGATCGACTCTTGCGAAGGTGCAATTTGCGGATGCGGAGCACCTGTCACCTCTTGACTGATGTTCAATTTAGGGAAAGTACCACCGTTAGTATTTACATAGTGTTGTAATGTATAAACACCTGCTCTTTCACGAACCATATCAATGTAAGTCATGGCATCTGTAAAGTTTCCTTGCTCATTAAGTGCCTCAGCATACATTAATAATACATCTGCGTATCTTATTAATCTAAAGTTGATTGGAGAAGTTTGACCGTTGTTCTCCAATACACTGATACCTGTATTCCATCTTGTAAACTTTTTCACGTAACCTGAGTGACCACCACCCATTGGGTACATATCTCCGTTGTCTTCTTCCCAAACTCTGTTGAAATAAGCACCATAAAAACGAGGTACTAAAATCGAGCTTGTTAATCTTTGAGAGTGAGTTTCACCAGCTTCATTTGCAGGGTGATCAGGATTTATCTCATCACTTAATAAAGTCTCATGTAAGAACTGTGATGGTGTTACAACGTTGAAACCACCTGCAGTAAGGATATGTGTAAATGAGTGCTCTAAACTTGATGCTTCTGATGGAGTGACGTTACCTCCTGCGATATTGTCTACCCAATCTCTGTTTGCTGATGGAGGTAATACTGAAGTTGAATAATTTACTTCAAAAATTGACTCTGAGTTATGCTCTCCTTCTTCAGTAAAGTTATCTACATAATCAGTAGATAAAGAGTATACTCCACTATCAATTACTTTCTTAAACTCAGCCGCTGCTTCAGCCCATTTTCCATCATACAAATACGCTTTACCTAATAATGATACTGCTGCACCCCAAGTTACTCTACCTGCTTCCATGTTTGACCATGAAGTTGGTAAATGCTCTGCTGCAAATTCTAAATCAGGAATAACGACCTGTGAAATTACTTCTGCTCTTGTGTTTAACTTTTTATTTAAACTATCAGAGTTGGCATAATAAGTAGTATTGATTACTGCACCATTGTAAGAGTTGGCAAGCTCAAAGTAATAGAAAGCTCTTAAAGTTCTTGCTTGAGCTTCCACTACCAACTTCTCCTCTGGCAACATATCAATGTCCTCATTTTTGATGAAAGTGGCAATTTGGTTTGCTCTGTTGATACCGATATACAATTCAGACCATTTGTTTTGAACTAAAGGATCACTGTTTGTAAAATTGAACAACTTATAAGTAGTATACGTAGCGTACCAAGTATCACTCTTAGACAAATCCGAAAGTGCCATTTCGTTAGAAGTTCTAAAACCAGACACTGTATTGAACTGTAATGCTGCATATACTGTATTCAACGCATAATCAAAATGTTCTGAAGTTTTCCAGAATGTTTCTGGCGTTAACGCATTGACATTTGATTGAGTTAAAAATTTGTCCTCGTTACATCCTATGAGCAAAATAGAAGATAATAACGTGATCAGACTATATTTAATAAATTTCATTCGATCTTAATTTTATTTTCTAACTAAAAGTTAAACTTCACGCCACCTAAGAATCTTCTTGTAATAGGATAGCTACCTCTATCTACACCTCTCATGAATAGACCATCTCCACCAACTTCTGGGTCATAACCTTTATAACCTGTGATTGTAAATGGATTCTGAGCAGTGATGTAGAATCTTAAAGTATTTACTTTGTCGTTAAATAATTTCTTAGGAAGTGTATAACCTAAAGTGATGTTACGAATACGTAAGTAAGAACCATCTTCTAAGAAGTAATCAGAACTTGATCTTGTGTTAGGGTGTTCTGAGTTTGATCTTACTGCAGCGATATCTGAATCAGGATTCGCAGGAGACCAAGCATATTGCATATCTCTGTGTCTACCCATACCATAAGCATAAAGATTTGCTCCATTGTAAATCTTCGCTCCATGTGAATAATATAACTGAACGAATAAGTCAAATCCTTTGTAGGCAGCATTAATACCCATACCCATATTGAATTTTGCTTGGCCCGAACCAGCATACACTCTATCGTTATCATCAATTACACCATCACCGTTTACATCACGGTACATCATATCTCCCATCTCAGCTTCCATACCTGGTAAGCTTTCGTTGTATGCTTTCAATTGCTCTTCCGTCTTGATTACACCTTGGTGCTCCAATAAGAAGAATGCACCGGCAGGATAACCTTCTTTCAAGAATGTAGTATGATCTTGGAAACCTTGTCTTGTTTGTACTGGAATACCACCTCTGAAAGCGAAACCTTCAACACCATTCAAATCTGTAACTTCGTTGATGTTTCTAGAGAAAGTATAATTCACGCTCCATTGGAAACCATTTTCATGAAGATGCTTATATCCAACTGCGATTTCATGACCTTTGTTCACCATGTTACCCGCATTCACTAAGATTGAAGTATATGGAGTAGCATTTCCACCTGCAGGTTCTGTTACTGAAGTACCGAATGATGGTGGAATTGTTTGATCTAATAACATATCCTCCTTGCTGTTGTTGTAGTAGTCATAAGAGACTGTTAATCTATCGTTGAATAGAGCTAAATCAACACCAACGTTTCTTGAAATTGTAGTTTCCCACTTTAAGTCAGGATTTACATATCTTCTGAAAATTGCACCCGTTGCTATTGCCTCATTTTGTCCTACTCCGAATGTGTAATCTACACCACTTTCAATTCTAGGCATGAATGAGTAAGGAGCGATGCTTTGGTTACCCACTTGACCGTAACTACCACGAATTTTAAAACCTGTCATGAAGTCGCCCAATACTGAATTCTTGAAGAACTCTTCCTCGCTAACATTCCAGCCTGCTGAAGCACCGTAGAATGTACCATATCTATTATCTTCAGAGAAGTTAGAAGAACCATCGTTTCTTAATGATAACGATAATAGGTAACGGTTATCATAATTGTATTGCGCTCTAAACATCTTACCAACCAATGTATTTGTTGAGATATATTGTTGAGGCAAAAATGCTACTGAACCTGCACTTAATGTTTTTGTGGCATTGTCTAATAGACCTTCAGTAAGTATGCTTCTTGTTTCGTTGTTGTACTCCTCAAAAGAGTAAACCGCTGTCACACCTAAGGTATGCTTTCCAAATGTTTTGTTATAAGAAAGGATATTCTCAAAAGTAGTTGAGCTAGAAAGGTAGTTGTTGATTGTCATTCTAGACTCCATTTGAGAAGCACCTGCTGCTAAAGTACCGTTTTCTCTATAAATCAATAATTGAGGTTGGAATAAAACGTTTTCAGAAGAGTAAGTATTTCTACCAAAACTCGCTTTATATTTTAGACCGTCAATGATTTCGTATTCAAGAGCTAACGCTAAGTTGGTAGACATTACTTCAGTGTTATTCTCATTCGATAATTGAGTCGCTAAATAACCGAAGTTTTCTACTTGCTCTGTTTCAACCACTAGTCCGTTGTTACCTACTTGAGTATTTTGGTCCAATGCAGGAACCCATGGCTTTTGAGCAATCGCTAATTCATATAATCCCCAAGGCTCTGTTTGTTTATTCTCATCTGTGATACCCACTGAAGCAAATGCTTTGAATTTACCTTGTGTGTACTCACCATTCATACGTGTAGTAAAACGCTCGAAACCTGAGTTGATTAAAACACCCTCTTGGTTAAAGTAGTTTGTTGAAACATTGAATTTCAAATGCTCTGATCCACCTGATATACCTAAGTTGTAAGATTGGATTGAAGCATTGTTGTTTTGTACATCTTCTACATAATTAGAATTGTTATAACCTGCGTTAGGATTGAATAAGTATAAATTTTGCATACCACCTTCTGATTCAATTCTGTTGTGATCAACATACAATTGCTCTTGGTGGTTGTTTAATGGCGTATTTGACGTGATATTTTGAATACCTGCATACGCTGAGAAATCCACTGATAACTTTCCTTGTTCACCTCTTTTTGTAGTGATTAAGATTACACCACCCGCTGCTCTAGTACCATAAACTGAAGCTGCAGCACCATCTTTTAGTACATCAATACTTTTGATTTGCTCTGGTGCAATGTTTGGATTTCCTTGGAAAGGAATACCATCCACAATGTACAATGGACCACCTGCTGACTTTGCTGAAACAATACCACGAATCTGAATGTTTGCTTCATCACCCGGACGACCTGAACTTTGCTGTACGTCTACACCTGCAATTTGTCCTTGAAGTGACTCTCCAAGGTCTGCTGTAGCGATTTTTACAATGTCATCCGATTTTACTGAACCTACAGCTCCTGTAATTTCTTTCTTCTTTTGTGTACCATAACCAATTACAACCACTTCATCCAATGCCTCTACATCAACTTGAAGTTTTACGTCAAGGTACGTTTTGTTTCCAACCAAAATCACCTGATCTTGATACCCAATGTAACTGATCACGATAGATTCTTCAGGTTGAACGGCCAATGAAAATTCTCCGTCAAAATTAGTAGTAGTACCTTTGCTAGTTTTTTGAATAACAATATTCACCCCTGGGATAGGCTCACCTGATTCAGTGTCTATCACTCGCCCTTTCAAAACATTCTGTTCTACTTCTTGTGCAATACCTTCCAAGTTAAAAGTAGAAAGTATGAAACAAGTCAGAATGAATTGTAAAATAAGATAAGCTTTACTCATACTCGTAAAAAGTTAATTTAGATTAAAGAGCTAGTCTGCCTTTTCATTTCATTTCAAATTTTTCTTTATAAAATCAGCGACCGGCTAGATAAAAATTAATAAGTGTCTGCGAAACCCTTAACAAAGATGAGAAATAATAATTTATTCACCCGATACTTGACTAGATCAAAACTGTACAATACCCAAATAGAGATCTAACAACTCGACATTTTTCTAAACAACAAAATCATAAATAACTAATTTACAGATATTTAACTATTACATTAACAAAACTTTGCATAAAAATGCACTAGACAATTTATGTTGATATTTCACATCAATTTGTACACTTTTTTCTACCTTTTTGTGATTTAGGCTTAAAATATTAACCTCCTTAAACAAAAAAATAGTTCCCAAATAAAAGTGTTCAGATAATATTGAGTGTAAAATATACACAATTAACCCCACAACTTGCCCTTTGTTAAAATATCTTTATTCAAAATTGGGCATTTCAATAATTATTGATAGAAATCATGCGATGCAAAAGGTATTTATAACAACATAAATGAAGTCTTCAAGGATTTATGGTAAGTAAAAAACAGGAGGTTTTTGGATAATTTACAAGACGCGAATCTGATATTGATAGCTTTTGAGAAATTGCTGAAATAAAAAAAGCATCGAGATAAATCCCGATGCTTCTTCAATTATTTATTCTGTAATCCTTTTTGTTGGTGTCGTCCTTATTTCAATATTTCAAAGTTTGATGAGAAGGTTTTTCTCCTCAAACCGTGATATTCGGACCACAGAATAGTTCATTACTTTTTCAATACTTTACCTTTTACTTGAGAAGTACCATTACTTACCTTGATCAAATAGAAACCATTTGGCATACTTGATAGGTTTACTTCAACAATATTTCCAGTATTTTGAACCTCTGATGCTGACATCAGTTGTCCTGTCAGATTGTATACTTCTACAACAGAAGCATTACTAGAGAAAGTAGATGGCAATTTCATCCATACTTTTCCTTTTGTAGGATTAGGATAAACAAGCTGATCCAACTTATCTACATTCACTGATAATGGAGCTCCTAAAACAGTTACTTTCAATAAGCTTTCTACTTTAAGACCTGACTCGTTTTCTGCCACGACAGTGATTTCAGAATCACCAAGGCTTGATCCAAATACTGTTAACTCGCTACCATTAACCCAAGCTGTTGTAAATTGATCTGCACTCTTTACGTAGAAGATCATTTCTTCCTCATCTAACGTCTCAAAATACTCATCAAGTGATAACACTGTCTCAGAACTTGGATGTAATGAAAGTGAATCAAATTCTTTTACAATAACTGGAGCTACTTTCGTATCCACTACTTCCACGGAGAAGTCAATTACTTTTTTAGCACCCAATTCGTCCTCAATCTCGAATGACGGGAAGTATTCTCCACTCATCAAGTAAGTAGGCGACATTGTTAAGTATAATGTGTCGTTTGACATATCATAAGTGAAATCATCTGCGTTTGTAGCTTCGCTTACTGAGATTGAATGTCCTTCATTATCAAGCATTGGAAGTGACCAAGTGATGCTATCTCCTTCGTTGATGCTCAAAGCTGTTGAATCTGTAAAGTAAGGAGCCGCATTGTATTTGATAGCCGTTGGCACTTTGATTGTTTCTTTCAGCTTTTGATTATGACCAATGTAAAGGTAGCCTTCGTAATCACCCGTTTCAAATCTGTTCATTGACGTTGTGATTGAGATCTCCGTTGTATCTTTTGATGCAATAGATCCTGCTTTTGGAGTAATGTCCACCCACTCTTGACCATAAGCATCCATAGCTCTCAACTTAATTGCGTAAGTATAATAGAAGAAGTTGCTTGATGACATCACTTCCCAGTTATTACCGCCATCCAGAGTGACAAAGTATTTACCAATCACTGAAGGTACGTTATAATCTACCGGCAAACGGAATTCTACATCTTGAGGCGCCATTACACGAATCACGAATGTTTCACCATCTTCGAAGAAAATTGGTTGGTCTAAAGTGATGTTTTCCATTTCACCTGTTAATGAACTTGGGTAATACATTTGTGTTGTAAGTACCTCTTCAGACGTTGGTGAATCACCTTTTAAGACTTCAAATTTCCAAGCTGAGTCCGACTGCTTCACGAAGTAGTTGCTGATATGCGTTAATGTAAAACCTTGGATGTTGTTTACTTCAAACTTCGCTGCATAATGAACATCAAAGTCTAATGATCCTAAGTAATTCATCGGTTCTTCTGTTGGCAAGTCATATGAGATTGAATCCGAGAAGGCATGCTTTTCAACGTGAACTGTTCTCATTGAACTTGCTCTAAGATTTTGTGCATTGAAATCAAATGCATCTAGCATTGCTAAAGATTCAAGTGTATTGTTTTCCAAGACAGCCGCTGGCTCAGGAGATTCCTCCTCTTCTTCAGGTTCTACTTTCATTGATTTCTCAACACCCCAACCGTATTTCGCAATTCCTAAAGTAACTGCATAATCCAATTCTTGCTCTAAACCTGCATTTAATAATGAGAAATTATAAACCGTTTCAGCACCTTCATTCACTAAGATGTCTAATGTATCAGTTCTTACCGTTTCTGCTAAATCATACTCAATGATGGCAGGCAGTAAAGCGTCACCTTGAAGTGGAAGCAACATTTGTTCTCCGTTATCAAAGTCCAATACTAACGTATCAACTACCATATCATTTGTATTTGCTCCGAAAGCTACTGGCAATGCCAACTCACTGAATGCACCTACTAAGGTATCAATATCAAAGCTGAAAGATTGATCATGCAGTAATGAAGCTGTAACATTAACTGGTAAACTTCCTTCATTTTTAAGTACGAAATCTTGAGATTGTTCCATCACTGAATCTTCAAGATATACTAACTGATCAAATAATAAAGAATCTGCTTCTAAACTTAATACAGCTTCTCCAGTTACTGTAAGGCTTACATCTGTAATGACTCTTGAATTTGTAGCATCATTATTATGTACAATTACTTCAGCTTCATGTTCACCCACTGGTGTATCATTCCCCACATACTGTAACTTAATCTCTTTTGAAGTCAAAGCAGGAACTTGAATCAAGTTAGGAGCTTTAATTCTAATAGTTTTCCCTAAAATTCTTGCTCTGAAATCTGCATTCGTTTCCATGTATTGCCAAGCATAATCACCTTCAATATTTTTCATACCGATATTCTGGTAAACAAATACAGTTGGCAATGTTTTATAGGCCATATCAATATCACCATTTGCATGCAGTACCATTTGTAAAGAAGTGATTGTTTCTGCTCCTAATGATCCAGCACCTACAGCGACATTTTTCTCAAATTGTATGATGAGTCTATCTTCTTTCTCATACATAAATATACCGCTTCCCTCAAAGCTTGATGGAGTCATTTTCATCCAGAATGCAGAAATAATTCCTAGGTCTAATCCATTATAAATACTACCATCTGCAATATTATAATAAGGGTTTGGAGTATATCCAAAATCAGAAGGAGTTGTCTCTGGATTAAAACTTATCAACGCTGCAATTGACATTTGGAAACGATCATAGTATTGACCATAGAATGGGAATTTGAACTTTTCAAATTCGAAAGCATAAACAAAGTCAGGATAGAACATTTCATAAGAGACATCTTTACCTATTGCTGAAATATCTTCCCATACTAAGCTATCTTCAATTTTGTATTCATAACCGAAACCATCAATTCCTTCAAAATCAAAGAACTCTTCTCCTTCTTCTACCATCCATTTTGGTGTAGTCAAACTATAGTATAAATCAAGATCTTCTGACTCATTTGTCACCGTCAATGAAGTCGTTTGTCCATCTTCACCGTAAGCAATTTGATCTGACGCAACAAAGTTCCCCGTATTTACATCAATGGTCGGTGATGGTAATGAAGTCGCCTTCAAATTAATTTCATAAGGCTCATCATTCATTGTAAATGACATCACACCTGACAATTCTTCCACACCTGCAAAAGTTGCTTTCACGTTTAAATTCACTTTACCATTCGGACTTACTGATGATGGAATATAACCACTTACTGTAAATCCTGCAGGAAGATCGCCCATTGAGAAAGTACCTTTTACATTACCTTTGTTTTCAATTGTCACATATCTTGATAATGTAGCTCCGTCAGTATAAATAATGCTTCCAAAATCAACATCTGCGTCATATTCAGCTACTACTTCTCCAAGTAATTCAACTTCAAATCGAACACTTGTTCTTCCTGCATCGTGTGTTGCATAAAGTGTCGTTGACTTTGTATTAGAATAAGCAATTTCGCCTTCTGTATCAATTAACACTTCCAAAGTGATAGACTCACCAGCATCAAGAATAGCTCTTGATGGAACAATATCGCTTACAAAACCTGTATAACCATCGTTTTCAATGCTTTCAAAAACAAACTCAGTCGCTTGATCACCTTCATTTGTGAAGGTAAATTCAGCTGTTCTTGACTCACCAATTGTCACTGCATTATCACCTGTCCAGTCGATTGTTGATAAGTCCGCAACAATTTTTGGTCCTATCACGTGATTTACGGATAAAGGAATAGAAACACCAAAACCTTCAATTGATAATTCACCTTCCACATTAATCACTTCAGCTTTCGCTTTGGCACTCACAATCACTTCTACCTGCTCACCTGACTTTAAAGAAGGGATTTCTGAAGGAGAAACGGAGAAATAATCCTCATTTGAAACCGTCAATTGAATAGCTTCAGCATCGGCTTTTCCTTCATTTCTCAACACAAACGTTTGATTGTCAGATTGATTTTCGAATAGTGTACCGAAAGCGAATTCTTCAACACTTGTTACTATGTCAGGAGTATTTCCAGATACCGTTACATAGATGTCTTTTGCTAAAGGGTATTGATTTGGATTCTCATGAGATGCCAAAATTTGTAATTTGTAAGTACCATTTTTCCAATCTGAACCTCTTAAAGTAACATCCGTTCTCGCTTCTTCACCGTTGTTGATATCATGATATCTATTGCTGAAGGAAACCATATCGTTTTTCTTTTGTGCCTCATAAGCTCTAATTTTAAATAATGATTTATGAGCAGAAGCATAATCAGTGTAATAGCCGTGTGTTCCCTTTCTTGCATATGATTTTCCTCTGTCGCTATAAGAAGCTTCATCTGCACCAAGTGGGAAGTAAATTCCTTGAGGAGCTCCAATTGCAATCCAGAAAATTTCACCTGCTTTTACTTTTTTAGGCCAGAATGAAGTTTCTACCCAACCTCCTCTTTGTTGACCTGAAACGTAAAAACTACTTGTTGCAACAGGTTGACCAAAAGGTTGATCTTCACCACCAATATACATAGCTACTGAAAAAGGAACAGATGCATACATTTCATTTGAAAGTACAGCCCTAACCACACTAATTTCCATATCTCTCTCTGCCACAAACTTGTTGGCATATTCCATGGCAGCCCCAGTATGACCTACCATATAAGTAGGTAGTGGCTCTTGTTCATGATAAACCGAGTCTATCTTTTTCGTATCTGGCAAGATTGAAATCTCATCTTCGATATCAATACTTCCTCCATCTCCTGGAATATCCGAAAATGCGATTTTTGAAAATTCCTCAGAAGATACAAATGGCAAATTATTTTCTGGTGAAAACGAAGTAGCATTTGAAGCTGTTCTCATTGATGACTGTGCTTCTTGAGAATAGTCAAAGTCATTGATTGTAAACACAATTCTACTCGGCACTGAACCAGAGTTTGTAATAGCTAAACTTGCTGAAGGGAACTCTCCTGAAGTTACATCATATTGTAAATGAGGCTCGTCTTCAGTCACCCAAGATAATAATGGGGTAGCTTGTGTAGTTACTGTAAATACTTCAGACAAAGGTGATTTATTTCCAAATTGATCAACCGCTTTGATGGCAATAGAATAAGTATTTACCGGTGCTAAACCTTCAATGATGTAATTGGCAAACGAATTTGCAGTAATAGCTTGGTATGAAATTACTTCAGCGTTCGCTTCAAAGTCAGCATTGTTAGTGAATTCACCATTCGCTTTTAAGATTTCATAGTTCTTGATCGTTAAACCAAAATCATCTTTCACAAACATCCAACCGATTCTAGCTGTGGTAGAGTAAACATATTGGAAACCCCAATCTGATACTACTGGAGGCAATGCTCCTTCATCTTTTACCAATGAAGCATAAGCATCTAAACGACCTTTACCCATTTTACCTACAAAAGTTGGGTTAAGATGATCAATATTTTTTGAGTGATTCACTAATCGGTCTCTCACTTGATCCGCCGTAATACTATATGCATTATTTGAGGCAATTAATGCAGCTACACCTGCTACGTGAGGCGCCGCCATTGAAGTACCTGAAATCACTTCATACTGTCCGTCAGGGAAAGTCGAATAAATATCTGTACCTGGAGCAGAAATATCTACTGTTTCATTCCAGTACGATGAGTAAGCTTTTTTATCTGTATTATCTGTATTGGCCACACAAATTACTTCATCCATTGTGGATGGAAATGATGACGCTGGGCGTGTATAAATACCATTATGGCCACCGTAGTTTCCTGCTGCAAAAATTGCAACTCCACCATCTACCGGACCTACTACATTACCATCAGCATCTTTACCTGCGTTTTCAATAAAGTAACGAATTGTTTCTTTTTGCAATTCAGATTCCATGCCACCACCCCATGAGTTATTGGTGATAACGGACCCCATATCTGCCGCATAAATAAAAGCTTCTTCAAAACCTCCTGCTGTAGAGGAGTTCAAGAAATTAGAGAATACCTGTAATGACATCATTCTTACTCCATCTTCTGGCTTAGAACCACCAGCTACACCTGATACACCAACACCATTGTTGTTTTCTGCCGCAATAGTACCTGCAACGTGTGTACCATGGTAATGAGGAATAATCGTTGGCATATTATCAGCATAGTTCCAGCCATAATAATCATCTACATAACCATTGCCATCATCATCAATACCGTTACCAGGGATTTCTCCTGTGTTGATCCATAATCTGTTGATCAAGTCTGGATGGTTTACATCAATACCACCATCAATCACACCAACAACTACGTCTGGAGTACCTGTTTCGATCTCCCACGCTTTCAACAAGTTGATATCAGCACCGGGCGTTCCCCATGATTGTCCAAAGTTGTGATAATGCCATTGATTGTTGAAGAAGGGATCATTTGGAGCTTCGCTCATTGTATCAAAAAGGCTATATTCCCTTTTTGGTTCAGCAAATTCTACCATTTCCAAAGCTTCATAAGCAGACAATAACTCTTGCACCTCATTTAGTGAGTCCGTTTGGATTTCGTACCATTGGTGAAAACCATACGCTTGGTGTCTTGCTTCAAATTTTCCTGCATGACGGAAAACTCTTTTAATATTTGTGGTGTGAAACTTATCATTTAATTGGTCAAAATTTCTAAAACCCGTAGCATTAATTGGCAGTTCGTTCTTAGTAATCTTGGCTACTTGCTCTTCTAAAAAGTTGACGTTGCCTTGTTTTACTTTAATTCTAATTACCCCTTTGGTAATTACATCATTGTCCTGTGCGTGTATTGAAGTTTGAAAAAATAGGCAACACACTGCCATCAAACTCAACCACAATTTAGTTCGAGTAACTAAGTTCATCATGTTTAAATAAGATATGAATTGGTTTAAAAAAAATTAAAAACCTATTATAATTTTGACAATATGTCTCCACTATAAATGAGTTCATTTATTTATAAAGCATAAAAAGTTATGTAAGTCAGTAAGAGAACAATATTCTATTGTTCTTCACTATGAGATGAAGATGTTGTAGTTCAACAATACGAGCACACTTTTGTATTGTTGAGTGAAGTCTAGACTACGTCTGCTTTTTCCCAATAAAGATTGAATAAATCATACATTGATGTTGCGAAATCCTTGTCATCAATACTTAATGCCATATTTAATGACATTCCGGCACCTCCATGCAATAGAATAAGCACGTATTGAAAATCCACCATCAACATTTTAAAAGGCAAGGATTCAACCATCTTCACGTCTTCTCCTTTTGATTTAAAATAATTGGCTAGCTTCTTTATCGATGCCTGATCCTCTCCTGGAGGCAATTCATAAATCCCCTTAAACTCTACTCCACTGTTAATAGAATCTTCTTCTGATGGATTTACGTTTTCAAGTTCATTGATGTTCACCGTATAAGGTGCTTTTGAAAAACCAACACCAACCTTTTTAGCTAATCGAAATAACCGATAATATTCTTCGAGTATTTCCTTCTTACTGGTTATAGTTTTAAAAACAGTAGCGGTATTAGACTGCGTTTGTAAAAATTTGTCTTCTAGTTCTGTACTTAATTTTTGTAATGCTTTTTCTTTTTGTAAATATTCGTCCCTAATTCTTGAAAATGCCGAATTAGGAGAGTTTAGTGCGTAAATCTTTGGACGGTCTTTTATTAATCTACAAAATCCTTTATCGGTCAGTGTATCCATAAAGGCATATAGTTTTGAGGTAGGGATCGAAGTTGCCCTAGAAATTTCCGTAACAGACAATTCCCCTTTCTCTAATAAGAGCTTGTAAATCTTCAGTTCTTGATGAGAAAATCCTATGTTTAATAATAAGCTATCCATAACTACTACCAAAAGTAGTACCTTTATAAAAAGTATGCAAGAATTCGTGAAAAAAAATTAATAATACAATACACAATTGCGGATTATCTTAATTTCAGTACTTTAAATCATAAAAATCATATCTTTTTTCATTCAAAAGAACCCTACAAATCTATTTACTACTCGTTTTGGTAGAAACATTTTTCTCTTCAAATTGAAGAAAGTGTACATATTTAAGTAATTACATTGTAAACTAAACTATCGTAAACTTTCAATTGACCTTTATGAGAGCTTTTTTTGTTTGAGCTTTAGCGAATTTAAAATCAAAACTTAGCTTATACTCTATAATACCACGTTCATTCTTTTTGATTAGAACAGGCTACGATAAGTAAAGAGCATCATACATTATTGACTATCAAGCAGAATAAAGTTATATTAGGTTCTCAATATAACTTTCTATTATCAATATTATTACTATGAAATTAACTATTAAGATTTTCTCGTTTCTAATCGCCTCTTTCTTGCTTATTGGTTGTTCTTCCAATCCTTCAGAATCTGAAGAGCACAAAGCCCTATTGAAAGAGCATCAAGAGATGGAGGCTGAGCATAAAAAATTAGCAGAAGATCATGAAAAAATGGAAGCTTTGCATGCAAAAATGGTCAAAGAGCATGAAGCCCTTAACGGTGGAAAAGAAGATCCTTCACATGAAGCTATGGAGGCACAACACACTGCTATTCTAAAAAAGCATCATATGTTGATGAAAAAACATGACGAAATATTGGCAGAACATGAAGTTTTAGTTGAAAAACATGCTTCAGGTAACGTAGATATGGCTACAATGAAAGCCGATCATGACAGAATGGAAAAGGAACATGAAGAAACATTAGAAAGTGAACATGAATTGATGGAGAAAGAACATGATCAATTGATGGCCGATCATAAGAAAATGTTAGCTGAACATTAATACAAGTCTTACTTTAATAACAATGGCTCCAAAAAGTAACCTTCTTGGAGCCATTTATTTAGGCGTTTTCTACAACTTTCTCTGGTTTTTTATATTTAAGGTCTTTTTCGATTACCTCAATCATCTTCCCAGCAATATCTTTACTGGACACACCTTCAATCCCTTCCAATCCAGGAGAAGAGTTCACCTCCAATAACAACGGTCCATTTTGACCTCTAATAATATCAACACCTGCTACTTTTAGATTAAGTGTCTTAGCTGCTAAAAGTGCTACTTTTTTCTCTTCTGGAGTAATCTTCACAAGTGACGCAGTACCTCCCATATGAATATTTGCCCTAAACTCACCCGGTGCAGCCGTACGCATTATACTTTCCACCACTCTACCATTCACAACAAAGCATCGTAGATCTTTCCCGTTAGCTTCTTTCACAAATTCTTGTACTAATATATTAGCTTTCAGACTTTTAAAAGCATTAATTAAACTCTCTGCCGCTTTTGTTGTCTCTGCCAATACTACGCCTTTTCCTTGTGTACCCTCTAATAGTTTGACAATTAAAGGTGCTCCTCCTACCATCTTGATCAATTCATCAGTATCTAATGGTGAATTGGCAAAACCAGTAGTGGGGATCGGTAAACCGTTATTGATAAGTAATTGAAGTGCATACAATTTGTCTCTTGATCTAGTAATTGATGAGGCATTGTTTAGAGTATAAACGCCCATGGCTTCAAAATGTCTTGTCAATGCAGTGCCGTAAAAAGTCGCACTAGGGCGAATACGTGGTATAATCGCATCAAAGTCATTCAAAATTCTGCCTCCCCTGTAATGCATCTCAGGGTTCTTTCCGTCTAGCTTAATATAGCAATCCTTGATATTCAAAAACTCTACTTCATGCCCTCTTTCTTGCCCAGCTTCCATGATTCTTCTATTACTATATAAATCAGGGTTGCTTGCTAAAAGTCCGATTTTCAAACCCGTAGGTTTTGCGATCTTATTATGATAGTATTGCTTTAATAAATCTTCGGTCGGTTCACCTAATAAGCATGATGATTCTGGGTCAACCAACATCTTTCCCGACATGGCTTGGCGACCAAGAAGCATTCTATAACCCATAGTATCTCTATTGGTTAGTGTCAATTGCACTTCCCAAGTATCATCAGCGATAGCTAACACCGTTTTTATTACAAAACGCACTTCAGAGTTACCACTAGAACTCTTTACTTTTCGTTTATCATGAACAGGAGCCTCGCATCTCACTGTTGTTTTTCCATCATTTTGTAATGGGTGAACTTCAAAACTTACCCAAGGGGCTCCATCTTTTTTATAAGGAATAATATTAACAGCATGAAGGGCAGAGGTTTTAGCACCTGAATCAACTCTTGCTTTGATTGCAGGAATGTTTATTTGAGGAAAACTACACCATTCTTCGCTTCCAACAATTATTTTATTTGTATTCATAAATGACTGATTTAAAGTAGTGTGTAAGACAGAAAATCAATTATTAAACTTATTTACCTTCCCAAAGTTTTAATCTTTCTAGTAAACATTTCGAATATTAATATAATTGCTTAAAAACAATTTTAAGAGAAAATGATAAAATGGTTAATTTATTAGGTCAAAAAGTGATAAAAAGAGCATACCAACTGAAAATCAATTATTAATAGACACAAAAAAAGGCACTAAATACATAGTGCCTTTTCCGCAGTCAACTAGACTATACCGTAGCATATTCTAATAAATCTTTTGCTTTTTCGTTACCTAGGGAAGTAATCTGGGCAAAAATACCTTTAGGGCCTTTTTCAATAGAGTGTACATAACCTCTGTCATGCAACTCATCAATCATTTGTTCCAGTTCCGGTGTTGATGCTTTGATTCCAAATTGACGGACAATTGTCTGAAGGGATGTCCCGTAGTTAAGGCAAATACCTGCTAATAGTTTAGTAATTTTAGATTCAGTTGACATGTTTTACTTGGTAATTTCAATAAATAGTGTGTTCACAATAATATTCATTAATGTTAATATAGAAAAATGAGTTAAGTCACTTTTAATAGATTTTGCTAATAAATAAGAGTTTTAACAGTTTTGTTTTTAAATATTAGTAAAAAACGGCTCATTATTTTGTACAAAAAACGGAACTGATTGCATTATTCAAACGCTAGAAAACGATAATAACTCATTGATTGTAATACCCTTAAAAGTACTTGAAATGAAACTCGTTTATATTTGAAACCAATTATGTTACTACAATTTGTAAAAAACTACAGCCGTCTTCTTATAATACTATCCAGTATTATTTTATTGATATTTATCGAAGGAGAAAACCTCAAGAACAGCTTAAACTGGAATATTGAACAGGAAAATTCAATACTATCAGAGATATTCTTTACAGGAAATACACAAAGAGTGTCAGAAACAGAGAAATAAATCAAAAAATCTGCGTTTGGGGAACTAAAATAGGGAGAATACAATTTATCAATAAAGTGCTATATGGATAGTAGTTCAAGTAGAAAGAGTAGAGAGGTATAGATTAAATACCAGTCCGCTCTTCACACAAAACGCTATAACGCTGCTTTTATAAAATTGAATAGACTATAGTACTCGCTTTTATGATTTATTTTATTGAAAATATGATGTATCAATATATTCTCACTGTTCTTTTTATACTGTTTTTCCATTTTACGTATGCCCAATCAGATCACGAAGAGACAACAGGGTATTTAGACTATTTTGTCTCTACTTATAATACCTATGAAGTATTAGAAGAAGACTCTGCTGTTTTCTATAAAAGTGGTGCTTATATCAACAAAAATGAAGTTTATCTGGATTATCAAGTTGAGATTGATCCTCAGAAAGATTTCGAACAAAAAGAGGACTTTTATGCGTTTCTAATGCAAACCATCCAAACTCCTTTAAAAGAAGATGCTGCTTTTGAATTACAAATCTACGCTGTACACTATGCTTTGACTATCAATTATTATTTTGAAGACAATTCCTTTTTAAGAGTAGAAAAAAGGTCAATTAGTAAGCAGAAAGCACTTTATTTTGATAAAAATAAAAGAGTGGTAAAACAGCTTTGAAGGGTTATGAAAGAGGGAAGGAAATACATTAGCGACAAAATCGCCAAAAAATATCTTTGATTTCGTCGCTTGAATGTACAATTGCGACATAAAATTATGTAATTAATTAGGGTTTTTCAAATTGGGAGAAAAAGATAATTCTGCTTTACCTTTAAAGGTATGAATTTGAACGTATTGTATTTTTAAGGACCACCTTTATAACATATTTAAGATTATATTTTCATTTTTAAAGAGAAACTTTCGGTTCAACCGCATCCTTTTTTTGTTAATGCACGTTTATTTAAATAAGTACATAGAGAACTAGGTTGGAATGAGTATTCTGATCTTTTAGTACAAAATAAATAAACTAAATAAGGTGATGAGTATACAATATAAATCTCTACAGATTGTAAAAGCTCTTGAACCAGGGGCTTATCATTCGATATTAGTATTAGCCGAAACATTAGGACTAACTTCTTCACTGCATGAATTAAAAAGGATCACACACACACTATGCAGAAATGGGTTAATTGAAGCCAAGGAAGAAAAAGATGATATTAAAATCATATTGACTGAAGAAGGAATTGAAGTATTGCCCTTTCTCTAAAAAACAAAACCAAAAAGAAATCGAAAAAAGGAGTTTATCTCCTTTTTTTTATGTGTGAAATTTAATCTCTTAAACGAAAATACACTTTACAGAAATATTGGAATACTTAAAATCTACTTCAATAACTGATTTTATTTTATACCTAAAACCACACTCAAGTCACTCAATCAGTGATCTTTATAAATTTATGTAGACTATTCGTAGACTTATACATTTCAGCTGTAGACTTTATTTAGAAACATGTTGTAGGACATTTAAGAAGTGCGTCATCTACATTTGTAAACGAAATGAAAAATAAAGTTTTACGAATTGATTCCATCATGAAAAAACAAATAAGCAATATTCTAAAGGCTATTATCGCACCCGTTGTATTATCAGCATGTGTGCAATCAGGTGCCGTAAATGAAACAACTAAAACCGAGGAAGTAAAACCTGCTTTAGCGCTTGAAGAAGTAAAAATTATTACTACTGCTTCAAATACAAAACATAGACTTTCTGAAACAGGAAAAGCTTCTTTCAAAAAAGCGGATCAACCCCGAGAAGATGAAGTTTCTGTATTTGTCAACCCAAATAAGTCTTTTCAAACCTTTATGGGAATTGGAGGTGCTATTACTGATGCTTCTGCTGAAGTATGGGCTAAGTTACCAAAAGACAAACAAGACGAATTAATCAAAGCTTATTATACTGAAGATGGTATCAAATACTCCCTTCTGAGAACAACTATACATAGTAGTGATTTTTCACCTTACTCGTATACCTATATTGAAGAAGGAGATAAAGAATTAAAGACATTTTCGATTGAACATGACTTGGAATTCAGAATTCCAATGATGAAAAGAGCCATTGCTTCCAGTGGAGGTCAATTGACAACGTATGCCTCACCTTGGTCGCCTCCAGCATTTATGAAAGGAAAGAAAAATATGTTGAAAGGAGGTACTCTTCAACCTGAATTCTACCAGTCGTGGGCCAATTATTATGTAAGATTCATTGAAGAATATGAAAAGCAAGGTATTCCGATGTGGGGTGTAACCATCCAAAATGAGCCAATGGCTACTCAAACTTGGGAGTCATGTGTTTACACTGCTGAACAAGAAAGAGATTTCTTAAAGAATTACTTAGGACCAACATTCGAAAAGGCAGGAATGTCTGATAAAAACATTGTAGTTTGGGATCATAACCGTGACTTGATTTCTCAAAGAGCCAATGTAATTTTTGAAGATCCTGAAGCATCAAAATATGCTTGGGGTATTGGTATGCACTGGTATGAAAACTGGACTGGCGGTGAAGAAATGCAGAGAAATTTAGGGAATATCAGAGAATCATTCCCTGACAAAAACATCTTATTTACAGAAGGTTGTCAAGAAGGTTTTGATGCCAAGCACTATCAGAGATGGAGTAATGGTGAAAGATATGGTCGTAATATGATCAATGATTTTAATCAAGGGACTGTAGGTTGGACAGATTGGAATATCTTATTAGACCAAACAGGTGGCCCAAACCATGTCAACAACTTATGTTTTGCCCCAATTCACGCAGATATTACAAAGGGTGAATTGATCTACACTCCTTCTTACTACTATATTGGTCACTTCTCTAAGTACATTACGCCTGGTGCAAAAAGGGTGAGTACAACCACAAGCCGTAGTACTTTGATCAGTACTTCATTCCAAAATGAAGATGGATCAGTAGCTACGATTGTTATGAACGAAACAGATGAAGATATTAATTATAATTTCATCGTTAGTGGACAAGAAATTCAAGTAGAAATTCCTGCTCACGCTATCCAAACATTGCTTTATAAATAATAGAAATACAAATAGTATGAATAGAGTGAATAAATTTGTTGCAGCACTGGTATTAATGCCAGTGCTTGCACTCAACAATATGCTTTCAGCCCAAACTAACCAAAGCATGGAAAATAAAGTCAATACTATCTTCAATCAACTGACTTTAGAGCAAAAAATTGGGCAAATGACTCAAATTGCTTCTACTAATGGTGATGAGGTACCAAAATACGTCATTGATGCCATCAAAGAAGGTCGTGTGGGATCTATCCTCAACGCCGGTACTCCAAAAGCGATCGAAAAAATTCAAAAAATTGTAGCCAAAGAAAGTCCCAATAAAATTCCATTAATTATTGGACGAGATGTCATTCATGGTTATAAAACTATATTCCCTATTCCACTTGGTCAAGCGGCTTCATGGAACAGAAAACTGGTAGAAACAGGAGCTAACATTGCGGGAAAGGAAGCTTATGATGAAGGTATTAATTGGACCTTTGCTCCCATGATTGACATTAGTAGAGATCCACGCTGGGGAAGAATCGCAGAGTCATTAGGAGAAGATCCTTATCTTACGGCGGAATTAGGAGCTGCTATGGTTGTTGGGTTTCAAGGCAATGAATTATCTTCTGAAAAAGGGAGAATTGCTGCGTGCGCCAAACACTTTATCGGCTATGGTGCTACGGAAAATGGGAAAGATTACAATGCAGTTTCCATTCCAGATTACCAACTATGGAATACTTACCTCCCTCCTTTTAAGGCTGCGTTGGATGCTGGAGTAGGTACTTTTATGACAGCATTCAATGACATCAATGGTATTCCAGCTTCTGCAAATCAATTTTTATTAAAAGAAGTATTAAGAGATAAATGGAATTTTGATGGCTTTGTGGTCAGCGACTGGGAATCAATGTCTCAAATGATCAACCAAGGGTATAGTGAAAATCTAAGAGATGTTGCATTACAATCTGCTTCAGCTCAATTGGATATGGAAATGGTTTCTTCTGCCTACCAAAAGCACTTAAAAGAACTGATTGAAAGTGGTGAAATCGACATTGAAGTTGTCAACACAGCTGTCAAAAATATATTAAGCGTCAAAGTAGCGTTAGGCCTTTTTGAACAAGAGTACAATGGTGTTCCTAAAAACACTGAAATTTTAAGTGCTACTCATAAAGCTGAGGCAAAGAAAATGGCGATTGAGAGTTTAGTCTTATTGAAAAATGAGAATGCTCTTCCTCTCAAAATTAAAGATCAAAAAATTGGTATTGTTGGGCCATTGGCAGATGCTCCTGCGGAACAGGTCGGTACTTGGTCACTAGATGCTGTTATTGATGAAGTTGAAACACCTTTAAATGCATTTCAAGAGGCTTTTGGTGATCAAATTGTATTCGCTCAAGGTTTAGAAAATGCACGATCAAATAATACAGATCAAATACAAGCTACTGTTGATTCCATGAAAGGTGTAAAAGATGTGATTGTTTTTGCAGGCGAAGATGCTATTTTATCAGGTGAAGGTCATAGTAGAGCTTTTATTCATTTACCAGGTGCTCAAGAAGCATTGATTGATGCATTGGCAGAAGCCGGCAAAAATATTATTTTGGTAGTACAGGCTGGTAGACCTCTTACTTTGGGAACGATTGAGGATAAAGTCAAGGCAATCCTTTATGCTTGGCACCCTGGTACAATGGGCGGTCCTGCCATTTTAGATGTGATTACTGGAAAAGTAACTCCTTCGGGTAAACTTCCGGTTACTTTCCCAAGAACATTGGGTCAAGTTCCGATCTATTATTCTTCTATTGAATCAGGCAGACCTGCCAACCCTCAGATGTTAGGTATTCCAACGGGGACACCTTTAGATCCTGTCGGTTTAACGAATAACTATTTGGATGTGTCTGTAACACCTGCATATGCGTTTGGATATGGTTTGTCTTATACTTCTTTTAGTATTTCAAAACCAAAATTCTCTAATACAGAATTGGTCAAAGGTGAAAGAATTACTGTAACGGTAGAAGTAAAAAATACGGGGAAATATGAGGGAGCTGAAGTGGTGCAATTGTATATCCATGACAAAGTCGCTTCTTATATGCGTCCTAAGTTAGAACTAAAAGGATTTGAAAAAGTGTACTTAGCACCGGGTGAATCTAAAAAAGTAACTTTTGAAATTGGTGATGATCAATTGTCTTTCTTTGATAAAAACGGTAATGTTTTACTAGAGAAAGGAAAGTTTGAAATCTTTGTTGGAAACGCTTCTGATAATTTAGCTTCAGAGATCATTACACTAAAAAATATTAAATAAATAATATGTTGAAAGGCTTGTGTGAAGAGTTTGTACTTCTTTTCACACAAGCCTTATTTCATTTATTTTAGAATGCAATCCGCATTTATTTCATTTGAATAATCCTATCGTAATCCACCTCTTTTCCTAAGTTGAACACCAATGTTTCCCCAAAACCAACAGGTAGCTTAAAGATATTTTTTAATGGAATAGAAAGAAGGTAAGCCCAAATACAACGAAGCACTCCAGAGTGTGCCACTACCATTACTTTCTCAATTTCTCTATCTCTCAGATCATCCAAAAATGATTCTACTCTCGTAAACATCTCTGCTAAAGATTCTCCATTTGTTGCTTTCTCATTTACAAAATCATCCATCCAAGGATTCAACTCTAAAGAGTCAATCTCACTCCATTTTTTCCCTTCCCAATCTCCAAAATTAAGTTCATACAGACGAGCATCAAAGGTAATATCTTGATAGTCCAAAGCTTCAGAAAGTTTTACACATCTCTCTGCAGGGCTTGAAAAAATGAGATCAAAATCAGTCGGTAAAGTTTTACGATAGGCTTCAACTTCTTCTTTAAAAGTAGGTTTCAAAGGCACATCAGACTGACCGTAACATACATCTTTTGGTACATCTACCGCTGTATGTCGAATTACATAAACTTCCATAAAGCAATAAAACTTAAAATACTTACACACTCCGCAATTTGCTGTACAGCACCTAAACAATCTCCAGTATAACCATCCAACCATTTCTCAAAGTAACGCTTAGAAAGTAATGCCAATACGATCAATGGAATTATAGTTATAGAAAAATAAAGATTATAAGTACACAAAAGACCTAGTGGAATCAAACCAAAAATAAACGCTCCAAAAATCTCTTTTAGACCGTGTGTTTTGGCAATTGGTTTTACTTTACTTGTGGCATCATCACGAGCATATTCTGATATAAAACAAATACTTATTGCTGTGAGTCTTGATAACGAATGGTAGGCTACAAATAATAATACCATTAGGCCAATATCATTGGAAGGAGCCAATGTAAAAAGTTGGGATAAACCGGCATATTTCATTAAGAAAAGCAGTACGGATGCAATCACTCCATAGGCACCTACACGACTGTCTTTCATAATGACCAAAATACGTTCTTTGGTCCATCCTCCACCAAATCCGTCAGCCACATCTGACAATCCATCTTCATGAAAAGCTCCGGTAGTCAACACCCCTGCCAATAAAGAAAATACTACTGAAATTGCGGTATCAAAAAGTAGGGAACTTAACCAAAAAGTAACAAAGGAAATAACTCCAACTATCCACCCAATTAACGGAAAATACCTTGTCGCTTTATTAATATGATCAGGATTATAAACAATAGTAAAGGGACAAGGTATCCTCGTATAAAACATGAGGGAAGTGAAGAAAATATTGATTTCTTCTCTCATTTATCTATTTAAATTCATCATGATTACTCACTCCGGCATCTTCAAAACTTGCCATTGTATCTAAAAACTGTACTGCACTTTTCACCACTGGATAAGCGATTGCAGCACCTGTACCTTCACCCAATCTAAGGCTCAATTTTAAAACAGGTTCACCACCTAAATGTTCTATCATTCTTTTGTGTCCACCTTCATCACTTTGATGAGAGTAAACGGCATTTTCAAGTATAGATGGGTTAAGCTCAGCTGCAACCATAAATACACTTGTCGTGATAAAACCATCCACTAATATAACCATTCCTTGGTCTTTCGCCTCAAGAAATGCCCCCAACATTTGAGCCATCTCAAAACCACCGAAAGTCATCATTAACTCATCGGCATTTTCGATATTACCATGAAACTCTTTTGCTGCTTTTAATGTTTTGAGTTTCTTTTGAAGTTGTTCATCATTTACACCCGAACCTCTACCTGTACATTCCTCAATTGTCATGTTACAAATCTGGCTCATGATTAATGATGCAGGTGAAGTATTACCTATTCCCATTTCACCAAAACCAATCACATTACATCCTGTTTTGGCCACCTCTTTCACTACACTTCTACCGTTCTCAATACATTCTTTATATTGCTCAGGCGTCATTGCCTTTGCAGCTAAAAAGCTTGCTGTTTCTCTCCCTACCTTGTTGTTGATCAACGCAGTGTTAGGGTCAAAGTCAAAATTAACGCCTGCGTCTACAACCTGAAGATTAATGTCGTGTTGTAAACAGAACGAATTAATTGCAGCACCGCCTTGTAAGAAATTCATGACCATCTGGAAAGTCACTTCTTGAGGAAATGGACTTACTCCTTCGTGGGCTATTCCATGGTCCCCTGCAAATACAATGATATGTGGATTAGTTAGCGTAGGAGATAAAGTATTTTGTATTTTACCAATCTGCAAAGCCAATTTTTCTAACATTCCTAGTGATCCTAGAGGCTTTGTTTTAAAATTAATTTTGTGCTGTAGCTCTTTTTCCATCTGATTGAAGCTGTAATAGCTTTTAATAGTTTAGTTAAATGATATAATTGCTCATTGAATTATTTCTGCCCGTAAAAGTCATAAATTCTAAACTTATTTCTAAACTAAATACATGTTAATCTTCTCCAAATAGTATCTTCTGAATCAAAGTCACTTGCCCTAAGTGATAATAAGCATGTTCTATCATACCATCAATGTTTCTTTGGAATGAACCATACTCTTTTTTCACAAAAACAGATTGTAATTGTTCGTCATTTAACTGCTCAATATGATTTGCAAGTTGTTCAGCATCCTTCCAAAACTTCTCTAAAAAGTTGTCCCACTGCTGTTGTGATGTAATCGGCGGAAAGTCAAAGCTATACTTATCACTAATTTCCAGTTTTCCATTTACAAAGACATTCGTGATTCCCTTGATATAATAATGTACATGCTGAGCCAAAACAGCAATGGTATTTAGGTTTTTCACCTTCGCTGTTGCGATTGTATACTCCAAACCCTCCAATTGTGCTTTATAATTGGTATTGGCGATCCAAGTTCCGTTAAGAATCACTTCTCTTAGTCTATTGGCTAGTACGTTGGCGTTTGTCATCTTATTCTATTTTATGTTTATTAAGTATCAAGACAAAATAATGCTAATTACACTGTAAACTGAATATTAGTTAATTAATATAACTCCTTTTATGAAGGATTAATAGTAGTGTGTTGTGGTTCGCGAGGGGCTGTCGCAAAACCATCAAAAATTCCAAATACTCTTCATTTTTAAATCGTATGAACATAAACAG
>NZ_JACVVP010000051.1 GCF_014534745.1 Flammeovirga sp. EKP202 | reverse complement strand
GATCCGCTTTCGCTGATCTTATAATTACTTTTTCATTACATCAAAAGAACGTTTGAGCCGTTGCTCAATGATCTGTTTCTCAGATTTTTATTCCGATAAACTCTTTTGTTTATCGCTGCTTCTTTCCATAAGCGAGTGCAAAGGTAAGAACTTTTTATTTTAACTTCCAAATCTTTTTTCAAAAATTTTTGAAGTTTTTTTCGTTGATTTTCTCAACCTACAACACTCTATATTTATCACTTTAAAAGAGAAGTTTTTAACACCTTTCGTTAAAGGCGAGTGCAAAGGTAAGAAGAGAAATTTAATTTGCAATAGTATTTCTAATTAATTTTAAATTTAATTTAAACACCATTTAATTCGCTTAAAATGAACAAATTAAGAATTTAAAAAGCTTCTCGCACAACATGTTTTATACTGCCTTCCTTCTGAAGACGGATGCAAAGGTAGGATTAAGAATTAATTTTCCAAACTTTATTTCAAGGTAATTTCTAAATACACGTTAAGTTCATAGAATTGTAATTTTATTTCTAAGTTAAATACCTAACATACAAACACATAATAAGAGAACCCCTTTTAAGGTTTTTCTGAAAATCTTAAAAGGGGTTTCATTAAAGCTATGTTTCAATTATATCTCAGCCAAACTTAACTAACCTATTTCTAGCTTTTGTTATTTAGTTCCTTTTTCAAAAAGGCCAAGCCTTCTTTAAAAGAAACATTCTCTAAGGACGATTCTTTCATCAAATCTTCCATCTCTTGATACAACTCTTTCTTATGTTTCAAAGCCACTTCATCTTTATATGAATTATATTTAGACTTTAGAAGTTGAATAATTCTTGGTGATAATATTCCGAGTACAATCAAAATAATTAAAACCACCCCGAGCACAATTTCCATTAGATAATCTTTCAATATCTCTGTCCATGGTTCTTGTATCAGTTCTATGCTTGTAGATGTATTCAGTCCATATATATTTAAAGAAAGTGTATCCACTTTTGTTTTATGGAAATTTATAGAATCATAAGGAGTCAAATAAATAGATATATATCCTTTACTCCATGGTCTTACCCTTGGAGTACCATAATACATTTGAATTCCTTTTGGTAATTGTAACTCTTTAATAAAAGTTTGAGGTGAAGGATAAACAGCATTTTTCCCTGTATTTAAATAAGGAACTCTTATTTCAAAAGTATCTTTGTGAGACGTGAATTGTAATTTTGTAGGAATATTACCTTCTACTTCTTGGATCAGCTTTTCTAAAGGCTTATATACGAATTGATGTGACATTGAAGAAGAATCCTCTTTTACGATCACCTTGATATTTCCTTTTAAGTCTTTCGATAAATCGTGAGACTTCACTAAAGTCAAAGGAATTTTAATTGCTCCTGAAGTTCGAGGCTGTAGATGAGTAGCATTCCATTCGTATTTAAGAAAAGATGGTAGCTGAAAATCAATTAATGAATCTACTCTAAATAAAGTATCATAATCACTATCATTATAAAAGGAAGCCTCTAGCCATATTGTATCAAGTGGAGAATATAATCTTTCTTTAGAAAAAGCTATATTTTCTGAAAGTACAGAAGTTGTGTCATTCCAAAAAACATCACCTCTAATTTTTGCTACTCTACTTGTGATAAAAACATGTTGCTCTACATAATTATTCTTTAATATAAGTTCTCCATATTTATCCCCTAATTTTGTCGCTACAGGGGCAAACGTCAAGACCAAACTATCTGATGACGGCACAATAGTTTGTTTTATATTTGAGAGAATCGTGTCCCCTTCAATAATAAAGATAAATGAAGATGGATCTCCAGTATATTCTATTTCTAAAGGTAATTCCCCTAAAGTGGTAAAACTAAAATCTGTAAAGCCAGTTGAATCAGCCTCTACCAAACCTAAATTAAGATTAATGTCATCCCTATCGTTTAGTATTGCATTTTTCGTTTTTGACTTTAATGCCACACGGTAAAGTTGCTGGTCTATTCTAAAAGCAACAAATGCCTTATGTTGTCCTTTTTCAATATTCTTGGCACGTATTTTAACTTTGAGATCTTTTAATGGCTTTTTGGTAAACTTCGTTTCATGGTATTTTTGCCAAACATTCTGAACAGTATCAATATCTATGGAGAAAAAGTCTGTATCTCCCACATAAAAGATTTCAATTTCAGCTTCTGAAAAACCACCCGTACAAAAAAGGTTAATCTCTTTTGACTGCTCATCAATAGTTCCAAAATCAACCATTAATGCATCTGTAATTAAGCTGTTTGATTTTGATGGCTTGGAATCTTTAAAAATAACTTGCTTCCATCTTTGGTTTTTATTTCCATTTGGGAGCAGTTTAGTTGTAATTTTTTCAGATTTTCCAGGTTTTTCAAACTTAAAAACTTGTGCATTTACTTTTCCTTGCGAAAAGAGTAGTACTATAAATAAACTAAGGAAAAAATATTTCATTATTTGTTTAATTCTTTTTCTAATAGTTCTGCATATTTCAAAAGAGATGTCAAGATACCTTTATCCACATTACTTTCTGATGAATTGATCATATCAGAAATCTTTTCAACATACTCATTTAATGGGGTGCCTCCACCGATACCATCCATCACTTTTGCTCTACAATATGATTTAAAAACCTTCAACTCATCAGGTGAGAGTGCATCATAAAAATTCCTTCCTTTATATCGGAATAACATCTCCTTTAAACGGTCATCCCTAAATGGAAAATATTCTAAACTTAAATGCTTAGGATCCGTTTTCCCCATAGCTGTCACTCGATCCCCAAGACGCTTATCATTTCCATCAATGAAGCCTTCGTAAAGTTGTCCGTCAACATCTTCATTTATTGGATAAGGTGTATTGTAAACTTCATTTACTCTTCGTACAAAATTGGGATCCTCTTTCATCAACTCTTCTAATTCTAATTGATGTTTTTTCACCTTCTCTAAATCAATGTTTAACGCTTGTGCTCGTTGTGGAGATAATGTCTTTGGAGTGACAAACATCGATGATTTATTGATGACTACTTGTCTTAATCCAGGTCGATCCTCAATTTTATTATCACCTTCTGCTTTTTCATACAACTTTTCTCTAATCTCATCAGAAGACAACCCTCTCAATGACAAAGGTGAAGTTAAAATATCGATACCATTGTAAGCATTATTGTTTTTCAAATCTTTTGAAAGAGGTACAAAGAATGATAAATGCCCGCTGACTAAGGGAACAAATGGAGTGACAAAAAGAAGAGGAGATACAGTTTGCATACTATCTTCCACTAACTTTTGCGAAACTTTTTTATCTCTTAACTTAAAAGCATAATTGAATAGTTTAGGGTTTACTTTTTCCACCAATTTTGCCATATGTATAGTCGCCCAAACATCAGCCAAAGCATCGTGTGCATTTTCATGCTCTATTCCATTGACTTTCGATAAATTTTCAAGCTTTAAATTGACAGAACCGTCTTCATTTGTAGGCCACTGAATTCCATCGGGACGCAGCGCATAAGTCATGCGAATTATATCTAATAAATCCAGCCTGGAATTTTGGTCTGCCCACTCATGTGAATAGGGGTCGATAAAGTTTTTATAAAAGCCAAAACGAGAAAACTCATCATCAAATCGAATGTTATTATAACCAATATGACATGTTCCTTTTAGACCTAATTCATTCTTTATCCTACCCATAAATTCAAACTCACTCACTCCTTGAGCTTCAGCAATTTGAGGAGTAATCCCTGTCACTAAACAAGCTTCTGGGTCAGGTAAAAAGTCTTTTGATGGTTTACAATATAAAACAATTGGATCACCTATTGGGTTAAAAGATAAATCAGTTCTAATTCCAGCAAATTGGGCTATTTTATCTTTCTTGGGGTCTTTTCCAAAAGTCTCATAATCATAAAAGAAAAATGAAGTTGTATTCATATTGATTATCGTTCGATTATTGTGTGTTACGAAGCTATAAAAGTATTCAATTATTGAAATAATTTAAGGTGAAGATATGAATATTAAACTTTTTTTTATGTATTCACAGAATTTTTTGCTGAATAGTTGGAATTACAAAAAGAAATCATCTATTTGTATATAACGTAATACGAATATATCTCATATGGCAAAGTACATTTACTACAAAAAACCTTTTGAAGAAGTCGATAAACAGGCCAAAGAGTCTAATAAATCCATGAAAGAGTTTATGAAAGACGTGCCTGCCAGTGAAACGAAAAGTTTTGAAACGAGGAAGGCTTTCTTCCAAAGTTTCACATCGAAAAGAAAAGCTTCATGGAAAGGCTCTGAGGAAGGTTCAATGATTTACGTTGACGGGGTTAAACCTTATGCATTATCAACAAGAGATTTTCTTGAAGAATATCGCATTGCTATCCAACATCGTGGAAGAAAACCTCGAAAAACGGGAGGTTCTAATAAGATTGTTACTTTCAGAATGTCAGAAGATGAATACGCTGCACTGGAAGAACAAGCCAAAAAGAAAAGCATGAAAGTATCGGACTATATCCGAAATTTAATTGAATCAGATTTGATTCAATAGTCAAGCTTTAAAAGACACCTATGAAAATCTTGTTTTCGCACAAAAAAGACTGTTTTACTATAAACAGTCTTTTTTTTGTAAAAAAAATGGCTGAAGTAAACTCCAGCCTTTCTTGTAAGTACTATTCAAAATGTATAAGAAGTTTTACCCCTTTCTTCCCCTACTATTTTATTTAGCACTTAAAGTTTAAAAAATTGAATTGGCATATGTGGCTTAAACCACGATTAATAGAATAACTGCTTGCATGTTTTACTTCTACATTTTAGAACCCTTTTTAAAGTCATTCAAACACTCTAAAAAGAAGTGATATAATTCTAGTATCCTATTAATAACAAAAAAATTATGCTTAATTACTTTTAATAAATATAGTTTGTAAGCTATATTCTCCTTTCATTATCCTTACGCAATTTAGCTAAATCTTTTTCCCATTCTAAGTGAATGTCTCAACTGTAAGAAAATGTCACTCAATACAGCTTTAAACTACTCTAAGTAACTATTTTAGACATAATTTGAAATAACTTAGATAACCCTACATCAAAATTTATATCATCGTTATAGTGCTTCAATTTTCTTATATTAAGTGTATAATAACCGAAAATACACTCAGAACTTTACATCTTCTGACCATTTATCATATTAAGGATTCAAAATTTGAATTCATTAATCATCCACTATCCTAAACAACACCTATCATGATTGCTAAAGTAAAATACACAGTGGCCCAGAAAGAAGGGATACTAGCCGTAATTTGTAGACCTACCGACACAGTAAAAACGATCTTAAAAAAAGCGAAAACAATGCTGGTGAGGTCAGGGCATATTGCATCGAGTATTCAACAATTAAACTTCCTAAGTAAGGTTTAATTGTCATCTTCATTCAGTTGAAAAACGAGAAAGTTGAGCATCAATAAACCCTGTAATATTTAATCTCTAATTAAAATACCGAGCTAAATTTTCTCGTTTTTGATGTATTATTCTTTAATTTCCATTTTCAACTAAATTAAAGAATTAATGGAAACTAAATGGTTAAATGAGACAACGCTTCAAGGTGATACTGTTACGCTTCTTCCTCTTTCATTGAAACATCGTGATCGTCTAGTAGAAGCAGCAAAAGACGGAAAATTATGGGAACTTTGGTACACAACTGTACCCTCGGAAAACGAAATAGATAATTATATCGAAACTGCATTCCAACAATATAAAGAAGACAGTAGTCTACCTTTTGTGGTTCTACACAATAAAACTCAAAAAATCATAGGTTCTACTCGATTTTTAAATGCCAATTCCAAAGTAAAAAGAGTTGAAATTGGCTCTACATGGTATGCTAAATCATTTCAAAGGACGGCAGTAAATACAGAATGTAAATTATTATTGCTTCAATATGCCTTTGAAAATTTAAAATGCATTGCTGTAGAACTTAGGACCCACTTCCATAATCAAAAATCAAGAAGAGCAATCGCTAACTTAGGGGCTAAACAAGATGGAATATTAAGAAACCATACGATCGATAAAGTTGGAAACTTACGAGATACAGTTGTTTTCTCTATTCTCAATTCAGAATGGAATGTTGTCAAAACAGCATTATCTTATCGACTGAATCAATAAATGTATAAAGTTATCTGCCTGTTCATTAAAATTTAGAATTTCTTTTCCAAGCATACTTTAATTGAATCAAGATATTTAGTGGAAATCCTTATATTTGGCGGTATTTTTTTAGAAGTGAAAGCATTATGGAGGAAGAGAAGAAAAAATTAAGTTTTGAAGAAATCGAAAAGTGTACTTCTATTTTAGAAGATATTCTTGAAGATACTACTATTCTATTTGAATTACCAGAAGAAAAGCGTGTTGCTTTGATGAAAGCTGCAGGACAATTGACACGTCCTAGTAGAGAGGAGTTTGAAAAGAGAAGAAAAGATAAAAAGAAAGCTGCAAAACGTAAGCAGCAGGAAAAAGACAGACATGCTCGAAAATTCACTGGAATTAGAAGTGCTAGAGAAAATCATATTTTCATTGCTCCTAAAATTCTAGAAGAACAGGATCTACCTACAGATATGCCTGAGTTAGAGTCTTACAGAAATTGCTATGTCTGTAAGAAGGAATATACAAAACTGCATCATTTTTATGATCAGATGTGTCCTGAATGTGGTGATTTCAACTATGCCAAAAGATTTCAAACGGCTGATCTAACTGGACAAATTGCTGTAGTGACGGGTTCTCGTTTGAAAATCGGTTATCATATTACATTGATTCTTCTTCGTTCAGGTGCTACTGTTGTTGCTACTACACGTTTCCCTGTTGATTCTGCAAAGCGTTTTTCTAAAGAGGAAGATTACCATGTTTGGAAAGATCGTTTGAAGATTCACGGTTTAGATTTAAGACATATTCCTAGTGTTGAGATTTTCTGTAATTATATAGAGCAGAAATATGGACGTCTAGATATTTTGATAAATAATGCTGCTCAAACTGTAAGACGCCCTTCTGGCTTCTATGCTCATATGATGGAAGACGAAGAAAAACCTTTTGCTTTATTAGATAAAGATACACAACACTTACTTTCAGAGCATCAATACTGTGTTGAACAGTTATTAGACTTATCTGACAGCAGTTCAAGTGCAAAAAATAGAAGACTTCCTGTAAAATGGAGTACAACTGAGGCTGGTATTGGGATTAGAGCTTCGGCGAAACTTTCCCAGATTCCTTACAGTTTTGACAACTCTATTCAGACGAAAGAGGTATTCCCTGAAGGTAAATTGGATGTGGATTTACAACAAGTGGATCTGCGTAAAACCAACAGCTGGAGATTGAGAATCGGTGAGATTGAAACTCCTGAGATGGTTGAGGTACAATTAGTCAACTCTATTGCCCCGTTTGTACTATGTAATAGATTAGCGAAGGTGATGCAGAAAGATTACACTGGTAAAAAACATATTATAAATGTTTCTGCTATGGAAGGAAAATTCCACCGTTTCCATAAAGAAGATAGACACCCTCACACCAATATGGCGAAGGCTGCATTGAACATGTTAACGCACACTTCTGCTAGTACTTTAGCAAAAGATGGTATTTATATGAATGCCGTGGATACGGGTTGGGTAACGGATGAGGACCCTGCTCATATCTCTGCTAAGAAACAGGAAGAACATGATTTCCAACCTCCATTAGATATTGTGGATGGTGCTGCTAGAGTATTAGATCCATTAATTGATGGTATTAATACCGGTAAGCATTGGTCTGGTCAATTCTTGAAAGATTATTTCCCGATTGATTGGTAATCATATACTATACAAAAACAGCCTTTCAAGTCTTTAAGATTTTGAAAGGCTGTTTTTTCTTAAGTAGCAGTTTTATTAAAGTTTACGAACTAAAACTACCCAATCTTCATCAAAAGTAGGCGAAGGTCCTAAAATTACTTTATTACCCGCATTTACCACCTTAATTTTTGTTTTCATCAAAGTCCCTCCGGTTCTGGGGTTATACCAATGAACACTAAACTTACCGGTATATCCTTCTAGATTTAAAGTAGGTTGTCCTCCTTCTTTTAAATAAATACAATAAGTATCACCTTCTTTTGCGAAAGTATAGCTCCTCTTCACATCCACAAGTGAATTATCCGCCTTCATCTCAGTAAATGGCAAGTATTTTTGGAAGAAATCTGTTGCATAAAAAGTCATTTTCCAAATGCGGTCTCTTGTATGCCAATCTTCACAATTAAGGTCATTGTTTGGATATTTATAACCAAAATAATGTTCTATACCAGCACCTCCGGCCATAAGGTTGGCCCATATTACATCTTTCCTAACCGTATCTTGTTGACTTGGGTAATCATCAGGAAGTACTCCTTTTTTAGCAGGACCAATTTCATCTAACCAAATCACCCATTTTTTACCTGCCTCTTCAGAAGCATCTCTCCAATGCAATGTTGTTTCGTAAGTATGGTGAAGGTTGTGAATTTGAAATGAAATACCGTCTAATGATGGGTTACCCAATAGTGGCTTTACCGTATTTTCATGATCCTTTTGATTGGGCAAAGTATGAATAGCGACCATATTTCCGTAAGGTTCCAATGCTTTCATATATTCAATCATCGCAATTCTCATTTTTGTAGTTTGCCCTACTGGAGACCAAGTAGTGATCCCATTTTCTTCTCCCATATTCCAAACTATTCCAGGGTGATGGGCAAAGCGTGCAACTAACTCTCTATAATATAGTTTTCTTTGAATTCCTGTGTATCCAATATCCAAAAGGTTTTCATTTTCGGTCTCTTGCGTGATAACATGCTTGACTAGCCCTACTTTATCCATATGAGAAAAAAGAAGTTCCCATTGTTCCAACTTACTGACATCAAAACGGTAACGTTCGTGTTCTTCTGTCCAAGGCCAAACGTTTTTACCATCGCCCATTACATTCATTGTAAGGAAGTAAACCGTATTAATACCTGTTGAAGAAAGATAATTCATCCCTCCAACAATCCCTTTTCCTTTACCATTTTGCCAAGTTAGATCTCCCTCCTGCCATTCGGGTATGTGTTTTTCAAACTTGTGTTTCTTAGGGGTTCCATCAAATTCATGGTACCCCAAAAGGTCTTCAGGGCTGTTTGCTCCTCCTTTAATAAAATATTCTTTGGTACCTTCGAACTGCAAATAATGTGTATCTGTTGGTTTCAGTCTACCTTTTCCCCTTAAATCTAAACCTGTTTTATCGGTAGGTGAAACATCAAAAGTACCAGCAATTCCATCAGGCGAAATCTTTTCACCTTTTGAGATTTCGTTAGCAATTGCGATGTTTTTTCCTTTCACAAAAGATGCTTGGTAAGACCATTTACCTGTTTTGTTAGGTGCAAAGCGTACACTCCATTTATTTCCTTTATCTGCACTTGTCTCTGCAGCATTTCCATCGGCAGCATAAAAACCTGGAATGACAAATTTTTCATCGCCATTGGTAAATGTCACATCGAGTCTGTAGTCTAGAAAGGGATTTTCAGGAGCTAGTTCGTGAGTTTCTGGTCCGTCAAATGTAAGGGTTACAGTATGCCATACTTTGAGTTCTCCATTGATTTGTTGCGCTTTCAGCTGTTGAAAACACATTAATGTGATTAAAAAAATTAGCAGTCGTTTCATTTCATAGAAATTTATTTGTGAAGTAATAGTACAATTGTAAACGAGTAGCTCTTTTTTTTCACTCTTCAACTCAGGTTGTGCTGATGACAACAGGATTAAAAAAGACTTGAATTACTCGTTTACATTTGCTCCCTTACTTTCCGTTGGAGATTTCCTTCTTTTCCCAAACTCTGAAATATTTCACATGAAATTCTCCATCTAATCGGTTATCATCAGGAAGTGCTCCAAACCATTTATTGGATTCGTTATTAAAATTCACTTCAAGTGGCTGATGCCAGTGTGTATTTTTAGCTTCTCTAAATAAGACACCATCAATGTAGAATCGAATGTACTCTTCCGTCCATTCCAAACCCCATACATGATAGTCTTTTTGTAATTCAAAAGGGATATAGTATTTTTTAGTTCTTGAGAAATGTTTCTTTACATTACCCTGATCTTCAGGAGCTCTGAAAACATGGATATTAGAGTTTAGATCATTTCTGTTATACGATAATCCAGGAGCATTTTCACAAATATCGATTTCTGTCCACCAATCTTTGCTGACATTGGTCATCCAAAAGCCAGAAACCCAAGGTGCATCCATCAATTTCATCTCTGCTTCAAAATAGCCGTATAAAAATTTATTTTTACTTTTAATAAAACCTGAAGAGTGAGTAAAACCCTCTGGTAAGTCTCCTTCGTTATGTTTATTTACTTTAAAAACAGCCTCTCCATTTTCGAAAGTTACATTTGAACCATGAAAGTAGGTAGGTTTTCTTCCTTTCCATTTTGGATTATTTGGATGCCAAATTTTTTCGTTGATTTTTGATTTCTCAAATTCATCTGAATACTTTTTCAATAATTTCCACTCTCCTTCATTGTTTTGATCAGATAATGGAAGCTTATCAGAAGTTCGTTTTACGATTAAGTTGACATCTACAGTATCAACATAATTTTTCGGTGGAATAGTAAGGTCTTGTGCTAAAAGCCCTCCTATTGAAAAGTATAAAATTGTTATACCTATTAAAAAGAATTTAGATCTCATACATACAAAGTTTAAGTAAATTATTCCTTCATCTCTGAAGCAATTTACTGGGCTTTTGTACTATTGTAAGCGAAAAACTTCTGCAAGTTGAGGGGGTAATTTTTCTGAGCTTTGTTTTTTCAATATTATATGACAGTTATCGCCAATTCACCGACTTTTTCACGAGCTTATGGCACCCATCTATGAAGTTTCAAGATTATGCTGTAAAGGAAAAAAGCTTCTACTCTATACCATAATATTCTGTAAAAAAGAAAAAGTAATTCAGAATAGATTACTGTATTTTTACTCTTAGAGAAATTTTCATTGTACAACTCTTGACTGAATAGTATTTTATTGTGCAAAATAATGAAGTGACAAAAAGTTACAACTACCCCTATTGTACTATTCAAAGTAAATCATCAATTCATCCTAGGTAAAATCAAAAAAATGTTGGGAAACTTTTATTTTCATTTTATTTAAGGCGTTATTGCAAATTGTAAATAAACAAAAATCATCCAATGCTCTTTACCAAAGCTCTCAACTATATTAAAAAAACTGTTTCGTCTCAAAAGGAATGGAAGATATATCCTACCCTAGTATATGAATATGTTACTGTATCTACACCAAAAAAATCATCCAATTACCTTATTGAAATAATGAATGAAAGTGGTGAGGTTTTACTCCAAAAAGAATACAAAGGACCGACTAAAATCTATTTCAATAAGTGGGGAAAAGGCGTTTATCAAATGGCCTTAAAGTACGATGATGGAGAACTTAAATCTAAAATTTTAGTATATCCAAGGTTCGAAAAGGTCTAATTCTTATTTAATAAAATACAAAAACGTGTTCTTTTCTTAAAAATTAAGTTTTACAAATGTTATTAAATTATATTTGAATCACTCTAACAGATCAACTTAATTTTAATACCTATGAAGATTTCAATTTCAATCATATTTCTTTTCCTGTTGAGTTTTAATGTGAAAGCTCAAGGATTGAATATACAAACAACGTTAGCTGAAAAAGAAGGAAAAACAACGGTTGAACTTTTCAATGAAAGAAAGGAAGAACGTAAAACCAAAAAGAAAGAAAAAAGTGATTTAGAAAATCATCGTTCTATCAAATCAGACATTTCTCGCAAAGAGGATCAAGAATAATTTCTTGGTTTGAAAAATGATGTAATGATAAAGTTTCGGAATTGATATGTTGACTAGAAGGTTGAATATATTAATTCCGTTAATATAAAAAGTGTTTCATGCACTGTCCGAGTATGGAAGGTGTACGAAACACTCTTTTATTTGGCATATTAAATACAAACGTCATTTATGCCTTAAAGATGATAGAAGTCGTCTTGTTTCTAAATGCTTTATACTACTTCTAGGGCTTGTTCAATATCCCAAATAATATCTTCTGCGTTTTCTACTCCAATTGACAAACGGATTAGACTCGGTAAGATGCCGAAAGTTTTCTTTTCTTCTTCATCAATTCCGATATGTGTCATACTTGCAGGGTGTTGCGCCAAACTTTCGGTACTACCTAAACTAACTGCCAGCTTCATTAACTTCAGTTGGTTTAAGAACTTGAAAGCTTCTTTCTCCCCTCCTTTGATATCAAAAGACACCATAGCCCCTGCTGCCGAGTATTGCTTTTTGAATAACTGATAGGCTTTAGAGTCTTGAGGAATACAACCTAAATAATGTACTTTTTCGACTTTTGGATGTTTAAACAAATAGTCTGCAACTTTCTCTGCATTTTTCAGCTGAGCTTCCATTCTTATCTTTAAGGTTTCCAATGAACGTAACATCAACCATGCGGTATGAGGGGAAACCATATTCCCAAGGAAAGTTCTTAGCGTTTTTACCCTCTGCATCACTTCAGTGTTACCGAGAACAGCTCCCGCTATCAAATCACTATGACCTCCAATATATTTTGTAGCAGAATACATCACTATATCTGCTCCCAAAGTAAGCGGCTGCGACCAAATTGGTCCCATATAAGTATTATCAACACCTACGAATACTTTTTTATCCACAAATTTACTGTTATATAGGTCAGCCACCTCAACACAAAGCGAGATATCAAATAAATCATTGGTCGGGTTTGCTGGTGTTTCAACATAAATCAATGATAATCGATCTGCCAGACCCGACGAGTCAATCATCTCCAAGAGATCACTTTTAGTGTGTTCGGGTCTGAAAGCAATGCTATGAACACCAATCTTTTTCAATAAATCATGAATAAAATGATCTGTCCCTCCATAAGTCGGTGCACTATATAATAGTAAATCACCTGGCTTTAAAAACTCCAATAAAACAGAACTGATGGCACTCATTCCACTTTCGAAAACAGCACAATCATCTGCTTGGTCCCAAAGACAGAGTCTGTCTTCCAAAATTTCTAAGTTTGGATTGTTGATTCTACTATAAATCAATCCAAGGTTCTCATCTTGTCCTTTTTCCCTTAAACCATATGCTATTTCAAAAAATGCTTTCCCTTCTTCGGCTGTTTTGAAAACAAAAGTGGAAGTTTGAAAAATAGGAGTTTTTACAGCTCCCTCTGATAATTCTGGTTTATATCCATGCGTCATCATTAATGACTCTGGATGATACTTGTGTGGCATAGTCTAGAATAATAAGTTATGTTTATGTGTGCTTTTGAAGCAAAATAATTAAAAAAACAGAATTATAGATAAAATCAGCAAAAACAATCCATTATTTTAGTTTAACACTAAACATAAAATATTATCTTTTAAGGGAAATATAATGTACTTCTACAAGAAAAGTGATTTTAGTAGGTTTTACTCAGGGAGTGATAACACAATTAGTGGTGTATAAATAACAGTTTAATCCAATTGACTCTAACAATAAATTAAAAAAAAATAACAAAAATCATGTATTTGAAATTAAGTTCATCTTAACAAGTACAACACAAACAAATCGTTGTAAAACAAATAAACCTCATAACATTGTGCAATATTCAACCTTCAAATAATAGACAAATTAGATATATCATTTGTAATAAGTATTATATAATATATAAAATAAGATAAAACGTCACTTTTACAATAAAAATAAATTGAAATGCGAATAAAGTTGACATAACACTATTTTGAGTGATTTCTGAAGAATAAAAATTAAAAATTCATGATAAAATAAAAAATATCAAGAGTATTGTGTAATGTTATTTACATGTTTGTTTTCTCCAAAAAGAAGATAAACTCACAAAAAATAGTAACTTGTTTTAGTAAGATTTTTGGAGATTAATACAGTGAAGTTGGATTTATAAAAGAAATGGTTGTCTTCAAAAAAATACAACCTTTATTTATATTGATATCAAACAATCAATATAAGTTTGTAGTGTATTCCAATAGGGATGCCATTAGTATCCCCCAATTAATAATGAGTCCCCTCTCTGTTTAAAACAGATTGGGGAATTTTTTTTTAATGCATTTCCACATAATATTAGCGTATGAATAACGCTTTTTATAAAAATTTAAATTTAATAATATCACTATTCTAATAATGTGGTTATTTATGATTCTCAATTTTGGTTAACAAGTTTAAATAGTATTTATTTGAAGTATCAATAAAGAACACAACATCAACACAAAAAGTTGATTAAAAATATTTAGTTGGAAGTTTGTTTGTTAGTTTAGTTTATAGAATGAAAAGGACACAGTTTTGCTGGAGTCCTTTTTTTATTTCTCTATCTTTTTTTTAATATTTTGTAGAAAACTTTTGGTCGGAAATAGTGACCTTGATTTACAGTAATCGTTGAATGTTGAGGCGTTTTTGATTTGGGGTATAGATAAGTGGGGGTAGCAATGAGAAGAAAGTGATAAGTGTAATCTAGTAAATCCTTAATTTACAGAACAAGAATGGTTTAGAAATCGATTATTAAACCGAACAATTATTGAATAAAATTCTCAAATTCTTCTTCTTCCCCTTTACGATACACCTTACTTTTCAATGTATGCTTACGCTGATATTCCAATTCCTCATCAAGCACCCATCTCATTTTATCATTCTTAAGATTGAGTAATTCATAAGCAATTTTATTGTGAGTTGTTACAGAAATATATGTCACTATGTACTTATATTTTGATTTTGCTACTGTTACCGTATCACCAATGCCTATTTGTGCATACGAAGCTGATGTAGCTAATAGTAAGAAGATTATTGTTATTAGTCTCATATGAATTTTTCAACAAAAATTTATCATTTACAAAGATAACGAAACTTATTGCTGAGAATTGTATACGGACATAAAAAAGGGTTCTTACTTTCTGTTAAGCAAGAACCCTTTTCTGATATTTTTTTTACTAATCATTTAATTGCTTTCTTAAAACAAGCATATGATTAAGCGGTAAACCGTTTTCGATCAACTGCTGACTGTAATTTTTTGTATAAAAATCTTTTTTAACCTCATAGATTTCAAAACCTACTTTTTGGTAAATATATAATTGTCTGAAAGCAGCATTTGAAGTACCAATTAAAATGTATTTAAAGCCTCTATCCTTGGCCTGTTCCATAGCATTCAATAACATTCTTTGGCCTATTCCTTCACCTTGACATGTTTTTGATACAGCTATATTTTTAATTTCAATAGACTCTCCATCGAACATTTGTAAAGCGTAAACACCTAACGTTTCATTTTCTCTTTGGTAAATATAAATTTCAGAGTCATGGATATATTTGTCAATCGCTTCGATAGTTTCATCTGCTAATAAAAGAAGGTCATATGGTAGCTTACTGCCTTCTTGGATTAAACGAATCTTGTCTGTCTTCTCTAATAGTAAATTCATTTGAATATTCGTTTAGGTAATAATTTTAAAAAACATACAAAGATAGTAAAGTATGACATTGAAGAAAAATAACAAAAATCAGAGTTAAGATATTTTAATACTCCATTTTTAGTGATTAATATTCTCTCACAAAGGTTTAGAGATCATCAATAAATGAAAAATCGCTTCTGAAGTCCTGTTTTTGGTCAATGAGTTTCTTTACGAAATCGGTATGCTGTCTACTGGTTTTCTTTTGTTCAAATTGAAGAAAGAAGCCTTGGCTATGTAAACTTAAAACCTTATCTGTATGATATAAAACTAAACGGTAATAAGGAATAATCCATTCGAAGTTTCGAACCTTAACATTGATGTGAATTAAAACTCCTTTCTCTCTAAGCTCAATTATTGCCGAATCTAATTCAGATTGTGATTCTACATCAAAGCCGATATTTAAATTACTTGATCGAATGTAAAAGCGTGGAGATGTACTTCCTCCTAACTTGAGAATTTTTATTAATGAAAACTTTTTCCCAACAATGCCTCTTGACTGATGATAGCGAACTGTTTTTCCAAATGTGGTCTCTAAAAGCATAGTTTCTTTTTTATAGAACTAACTTCAGCAAATTGGAAATTGTTTTTAAAATATTATCCAGATTCTATAAAAAAAGAAGCCGCTACATAAACAGTAACGGCTCTTCAATCTAACTTATATATCGCAAATATTTCGAAATGTTATCGTTAAGCATTTTCAGCTATTGATTATAAGATTACGTATTCAGTCCAAATATTTTAAATGTCTTTTTTCTTTTCTCCAGCACTCGCTTTATCAATAAAGTGTTGACGTTTTTTCTCTTCTTTTAAAACGTTTGCTGCGTGTGGATCTTGCCACTTTGCCTTCACTGTTCCTGAGGTCCAGTTGGTATATAATTCTTTTAATTGCTTTACAATTTCAGGTTTTTCTTCTGCCAAATTATTTCGTTCTAAAGGATCATTTTCCATATCAAATAAGAAGCTTTCTAACTTATAACCTGAATAAACCAATTTGTAATTTCCATGTCTAACAGCATAACCTGCCCCATCAGAGTATCTCCAATAAAGTGTCTCATGTGGCTGTCCTTTTTTCTTTCCTTTGAGATAAGGTAAGAGGTTCACGCCATCCAATTCTTTACTTGGCAATGCTGTATTGGTAGCCGCTAATGCCGTTGGAAAAATATCTAAAGCTGTGATGCACTCTTCGTAGCGTTTTCCTCCTTTTAAACCTTGAGGCCATGAAATCACAAATGGTACTCGAATTCCTCCTTCAAATAACATCCCTTTGTGTCCTCTGTAAGGATAACTACTTGCTCCATGGGTATGCCCTCCGTTATCACTATAAAATACAATTAATGTATTCTCATAAATTCCTTCTTCTTTTAGTTTGGCAATGACTTGACCAAGACCATGATCCATGCCTACTACTAAACCTGCATACGCTGCTCTTTCTCCGTCTTCAATGTGAGCAACATCTTTATAATATTTTTTAGGGGCTTGAATAGGAGCGTGGGGAGCATTATAGGCTAAATACATAAAGAAAGGTTTTTCTTCCTTAGCATACTCTCCAATATATTCAGTTGCTGCTTTAGTAAAATCATCCGTGAGATACGTAAGTTCTTCTTGTGGAACAATTTTACCGTCTCTTAATACGCCTCTCATCGGGTCACCTTTTTTAGGTTTTCCCCAATAGTCTGATCCTCCTCCGTAGAAGCCGTACCAATCATCAAAGCCTCTTTTGTTAGGCCAAAATTTTTCGTGATCACCCAAGTGCCATTTACCTATTGCACATGTAGTGTATCCTTGCGTCTTTAAATGTTCAGACAACATAATTTCATCCAATGGTAATCCATCATCTTCTGTTGGATTATTGTAAGGCATGTTATTTTCGTGTCCAAATCGCTGCTGATATCTTCCACTTAGTAAACCCGCTCTACTAGGGCTACAGTAAGGATGACTTGCATAGCCTTGAGAGAAAGAAACTCCCTCTTTTGCCAAGGCATCTAGATTAGGTGTTGGAATATCTGAACCATTGAAACCTGCATCACCCCAACCTTGATCGTCAGAGATAATGATGATTACATTTGTTTTTTTGTCTTTAGGTGGTTCATTTGCCCATAGTTGAAGCGTGAAAACGCTTAAAAAAAGTAATAGTATAGAAGATCGGTGCATAAGTAATATTGAGGTTAAGTGCCACTTAATTTATTATCAGTACAAATTCAAAATTATCTAATACTAATTCTATTCAATATTTTGCGATTACTTCCTTCAAAAAACTTTCAATAGAACCACTATTAATACGTTTTTTAGTGTTGTACTCACAAAAAATAAATTAGAATTAACTATAATTCATTTTTGACTTTGTACTTCATTCCATTTCTTTAAAGTACTTCACTACACTGTCCATCCTTTTACATCCTGAGTACTTTTTGATCCAATCTAACCGGAGATTCATGATCATTTCCCCGATTATTTTAGATCTATATTTATGATTTTCCTCAATAGCACATGCTTTATGTAATGTACTATTGAGGAATATTTTATCTGTCTACTTTAGAAAAGTCAGCCGAAGAAATCATTTGCATTACTTCTTCTTTTTTAACGGCATTAAAGTCTCCATCAATGCCATGTTTAAATGCTGAAGCTGCTGTAGCAAAATCTATACATTGTTGGAAATCTCCTTCAAAAGCATGTAGTCCGTAAATTACGCCAGCCATAAAAGCATCTCCTCCTCCTACTCTATCTACAATATGGCTTAATTCGTATTTCTTAGTTCTATATACTTTCTCACCATCAAACAAAGCCCCTGCCCACGTATGATGATTGGCAGATTTGACTCCTCTTGATGAGAAAACTACTACTTCGCAATTGGGATATTTTTCCATCATTGCTTTACCTGAAAGGGCAAAATCCAAATCCGTGACCTCTTCATTTAAAACATCAACATCAGGGTGAATACCCGACATCACATGGCATTTCTCCATCAAAGCAGGCATCACTTCTTCATGGCTTTTACCCCATTGCCAAAGCTTTGCTCTATAGTTGTAATCCATAGAAACTTTTAAACCCTTTGCTTCTGCCACTTCTAATGCCTTGGCCGTAATCAATGCAGCACTTTCAGAAACGGCTGGAGTAATACCGCTCCAGTGAAACCAAGTAGTTCCTTCGAAAATAGCGTCCCAGTCAAAAGTATCTACTTCGGCTTGTGTAAAAACACTATCTGCTCTATCGTAAATCACTTTACCTCCTCTTTGCATGGAAGGTGCTTCCACAAAATAAAGACCTAAACGGCCTTCTGCACGAAGAACATTGGTTGTATCAATACCAAACTTTCGCATGTGCATGAGTGCATCATCAGCAATATCGTGTTGAGGTAAAACCGATACCATACTCACGTCCATGCCGTAATTCCCCAATGAAGAAGCTACGTTTAGTTCAGCTCCACCATAATACGTTTCATACTCGGTAGTCTGACCAAACCTTTTATGTCGAATAGGTGAAAGTCGCATTAAGATTTCACCTAAGGTTATGATTTTATGTTTTTTCATAATTCTAAAATGTAAAGTAGTACACACATGAGGGATGAGCTAAGCGACAATTAACTCTTATCTCATCCCTACATATCACACCACTATTCACTTTTAAACGTATAGTTCGCTTTCCAATAAAGTCGTTACTCCATCATTCAAAATAGCTTGAAGATAATGTGCAACGCCTTCATGTAATTGAGGAATGTCGTTTAGATCTTGATCCCAAAGCGTATTGTAAGCCAATACTTGTTGTACCACTTCTTCTAATGAGATCTCTTTTGTTTCGTATTTCGCCCATACATTGCTCAACAATTCCAATACATCAGCATTGTCTACGGGTTGGAAATCATCGCTTGGAGCATAGAGTTTGATCAATGCAGCAAATGACATTAATAAATGCTTAGGCACTCTTCCTTTTTCATTATAGAAACTAAGAATTGATGGTAAAACTCTTGTCTTGAATTTAGGGAAAGAGTTTAATGAAATGCTCTTTAAGTAATGTTTGATGAATGGATTTCTGAAACGATCCAGTACATCATCCTTGAACTCTACCAATCCATCTGCAGGAGGAAGAGAAGGAATAATTTCTTCTGTAAGGCAAGTATTAATGAATCTAGAAACTGTTTCGTTTTCTAGGTTTTCTCTTACCGTTTCAATTCCGGCTAATAAACCAACTGGCACCATTAAAGTATGTGCACCATTTAAGATTCTAACCTTACGCTCTCTATATGGGGCTTGGTTGTCTGTAACAACGATATTTAAACCTGCTTTCTCGAAAGGTAAAACTTCCTTGATTTTCTGATCACCTTCCAATACAAATAAATGGAACTGCTCACCTTCTACCACTAATTGATCTTCAAAACCAAGGTCTTTCTGAATTTCTTCAATTCTATCTTTTGGATAACCTGGTACAATTCTATCCACTAAAGTATTGTAGAATGTACAAGCTTCTTTTACCCATGCCACGAAATCATCACCTAAGTTCCAATCCTTCGCATACTGAAGGATAATTTCTTGTAATTTGACACCGTTTTTATCAATCAATTCGCAAGGTAAGATAATTAAACCTTTGTCTTCAGCCCCCTTGAAATGTGTAAATCTACGGTATAAAAATGCTGTTAATTTACCAGGAAAACTCTCTTGAAGGTTCTCTAACTGATCTCCTTCTTTATAAACAATACCTGCTTCTGTAGTGTTTGAGAAGACAAACTGTAATGTTTCAACTTCAGCTAATTTTAAGTAAGCATCAAAGTCCTCATAAGGATTAATCACTTCTTGTATACAATCCACCAACATTTGTTTGTTGATCAATTCACCTTTCTCAATACCATTTAATAATAAATGATATAAACCATCTTGTGAAGCTAAAAGCTCACCTAAACCTTGAGGAATAGGTTGTACTACGGCTACACCCGCATCAAAATCAGATTGTACGTTCATTTCATGAATCATCCAATCAATAAATGCTCTTAAAAAGTTACCTTCACCGAATTGTACTACTTTAATTGGGCGAGGATTTACTATTGCTGTTGTTCTATTTAGTTTCATGGCTATTGCTCTTTTTTTAATCAAATCGAACTGTAAACTTTAAAATGAAGTTTTACTCGACTGATGATTAGTGTTATCGTATAAATGCTATTGAAAAAGTATCAGAGAAGCGCCCCAACTTATAAAAATCTGGTGCAATGATAAATTCCTTGTTTCGAAATTGGTTTGATTTCAAAGTCGGGTAACTTCTCCAATACCCAATCACAAGTGCACAACGACATAACACTTGCGATATGGGGGTATCACAATTGATATTTTATAATGAGATTCCTCTCTTCCATGGAATAAAGTCATCGTGACGCATTCTCATAGAATTGGTTTCAAGTTGCCCACTTGCTACCTCTAGAAGGTAGTCTAACATTTTTGCTGCTTTCGTGGCAATTGTATCTTCTCCTGTAATCACTGATCCTGTATCAAAGTCAATAATGTCTTTCATACGTTCTGCTAAAATCGAATTGGATGACACTTTGATTACTGGAGTAATTGGGTTACCTGTTGGTGTTCCTAATCCAGTACTAAATGTGATCAAAGTTGCTCCTGACCCTGCTAAAGCGGTTGTTGACTCTACATCATTACCTGGTGTGCAAAGTAGGTTCAGCCCTTTCTTCGTTACTTGTTCCGTATAGTCCAATACTTCAACGATTGGAGAGGATCCTCCTTTTTTAGCTGCTCCAGCTGATTTCATGGCATCAGTAATCAAACCGTCTTTGATATTACCTGGAGAAGGGTTTGCATCAAAACCTGATCCTACTGCCTCTGCTCTGTGTTTGTAAATAGCCATAAGGTCTACAAAACGTTGAGCATCTTTCTCTTCTACACAACGGTCGGTAAGGCTTTGCTCCACACCGTTTAATTCAGGAAATTCTGCTAAAATTGGAATTGCACCTAGCGCTACTAACATGTCTGAAACATACCCAATTACAGGATTGGCGGAAATGCCTGAGAAACCATCTGAACCACCGCATTCTAAACCTAAACGAAGTGCTGAAATTGGTGCTTCTTGACGTTCTACTTTGTTGGCCTCTACCAACCCTGCCATCGTGTATTTGACAATATTAGAAATGAAGTCTGTTTCGGATGAACTCTTTTGTTGCTCAACGTAATACACTGGTTTATCAAATTTTGGATTCACCTTTTTAATGGCATCCTGTAAAATTTCTACCTGTGCATTTTGGCAACCTAAACTTAAGAATGTGGCTCCTGCAACGTTAGGATTGTTGAGGTAACCTGCCAACAGCTGGCAAAGCGTATCAGAATCTTGACGAATACCGCCACAACCGCCATCATGTAATAAGAACTTAATCCCGTCTACATTTTTAAAAGCACGGTTTTTCTTTTGCTCTGCTAATGGAATCACGATGTCTTCATCAATCAATCCATTGCTGTCTGCTCCGTTTTCTATTTTTTGTAATAAACCATCGATATCCAAATCGTAATCTCTACCTTTTGAATACCCTAGTTTTTCTTCTAAAATCTCTTTGGCAGCTAAAACATTTCTATTCTCACAGAATACCAATGGTACCACTAACCACATGTTTTGTGTACCTATTTGTCCGTCTGTTCTGTGATAACCCATAAAGGTTCTGTTTTCAAAAGCAGAAACATCTGGCTTTACCCAATCTGTTTTACGCTCTCTTACTACCACATCACTAGCCGCATGTTTTACATTTTCAGTAGTCATTGCTTCGCCCTTTTTAATCGACTGAGTTGCTTTTCCTACTAAAACACCATACATATATACTTCATCACCTTTCGCAAAATCCTTTAAAGCAAATTTGTGCTTGCTCTTCACTGGACCTACCGTTGTAAGGTGTTGACCTTCAAAATTTATTTCTTCAGATGCTTCTAAATCTTTCAATGCCACCATTACGTTGTCTGTAGGGTGAACCATTAATACTTTATTCATCGTCTTTTAAACTTAATTAGTATACTCTTCAAAAAAGAGTACCTCAGATTTTTAATATCTTCTTTCACCCTTATTTTCCTCTTCATTTTTTCCATTGATGAAAAAACGAAGCAAAAAAATCTAGGCGGTGAAGTCAAAAGCTAAAATTCCTTTCATTCACCTAAAATCTTCAGACTCGCTTTGCTCAAACAAATGAAGATTTTTTAACGGTTCACTTCATGAATTTCTTAACGCTTTTCCCTTCAAGGCCAGGGAAACCAGTATTTTAAAACACAGGAACTATTTTATAATTTTGATTATACTGCTACTGTTCCTTCTTTGTAGTCTGCTACAAACTCCATTAGTGATTGTAAACGTTCATAGGTTGCTTCGTAATCGTAACCCGCATCAGCTTTCACTAATAGCTTGTCACCAATACCTACACAACTTACTCCTACATCTAGCCAGCTTTTAATGTCTTCGATTGTTGGTGAAACACCACCTGTTGGCATCACATCTGTCCAAGGCATTGGGGCTTTGACTCCTTTTATAAAACCTTTGGCATCAAATGAATTTGCTGGGAAAATTTTCACCACCTCAGCACCACATTCATGGGCATTAGAAACTTCTGAAACTGTGGTACAACCTGGGAACCAAGCAATTTTTCTTCGGTTACAAATTTTACCAATTTCAGGATTGAATAAAGGTGAAACGATAAAGTCCGCTCCGTTTTGAATGAAGATAGCTGCTGTAAATTCGTCTACGATAGATCCAATTCCTACAGCCATATCAGGAAACTCTGCTCTTACTACTTTGATCAATTCAATGAAGATTTGATCTGCTTGCTCCCCTCTATTTGTAAATTCAAAAACTCTAATTCCAGCTTTATAAGCCGTGCTAATTACTTCTAAAGTAGTAGTTAGATCACTGTTGTAAAATACTGGAACAATAACTGTGGATTTCATCTTAGAAACCACCTCAATTCTTGAGAACTTTGCCATGATTATGCCTCTTGTGTTTGTTGGAGTTTAGAAATTTCTTTCACTTGCCCTGCCAATGCATCGTAGTCTTCTTCCTGTTCGATCTCATAGATACGTTCCATTAATTCCCACTTACTATCTGCATCCGCATCGGCATCGGCTACTTGAAAACGGGACACAAAAGTTTCCCATTCCGATTGTCTTGGTTTCGTAGCCAATTCCTTCATTCTTGCCTCATGGTCAAAATCTGCCACTGTATCCATAATCATGAATAACTGATTTTTGTGGAGATAAATTTCCATATCAAGAATACCTACTTCTTTCATGCCTTCAGTGATTTCTTTCCATGCTTGTCCTTTAGCATGTACTTTTTTATAATCTTCAATCAAAGAAGGGTCGTTCGCTAATGAAAGCGTTTTACAATATCTTTTGAACTGCATCTTCAATGCTTATTTCGTCGTTAAAAATCTTCTGTAGCCAAACACTGCAATGACACAGAAACAAATTAATGGTAAACCGAATGAAACGTTTACGGCTGGTAATCCCATGATCTCTCCGCTATCAATAATAGCTCCTTGTAATGGTGGCATCAATGCTCCTCCTACAATGGCCATTACTAAACCAGCAGCTCCAAACTCTGCATCTTTATCCAAGCCTTCTAAAGCAATACCGTAAATGGTAGGGAACATTAATGACATGAAAATAGAAGTTCCAATCAAGGCGTATAAACCAATATCTCCTCCTACAAAAATGGTTACTGTCATCATTCCAATGCCTCCCAATGCAAACACTGCCAATAACATAGATGCTTTTACAAAACGCATTAAGATGGTTGCTATAAATCGACCGGATAAGAAAAGTACCATGGCGATAATATTAAAAGACTGTGCCTCTGCTTTAGTATATCCAATGTTTTCTGCATACTGGATAATGAAAGTCCAACACATGATCTGTGCTCCTACATAAAAAATCTGAGCTACCACACCTTCTCTGTAAGTCACATTGAAAAGCAAACGTTCTAATGTTTCTGCTAAACTGAAGTTCTTATCCTTCTCATTCGTTACCGGAATTTTAGTTACTGCAATCACTACTGCTACTGCAATTACCACTAGTCCAAGCATCACATAAGGATCTCGAATGACCATTAAATCATGTGCTCTAATGATCGCTTTCTCCGTTTCAGGCAAGGTTGAATAAACCAAGCTTCCATCTGCTGCTTTCTCTGCTGAGTTAAGTTTTGAAAGGATAAACTGTTGTGCTACAAACATCCCCGTCAAAGATCCGATAGGGTTGAAAGACTGTGCTAAGTTTAATCTTCGTGTTGAAGTCTCTTTTGAACCCAATGAAAGAATCAAAGGGTTGGCTGTAGTTTCTAAAAATGCTAATCCAAAAGTCAGGATATAATACGAAGCTAAGAAGAAACCAAACATTTGGAATTGTGCTGCTGGATAAAACAATAGTGCTCCAATAGCATACAATGCCATACCAAATAAAATCACTTTCTTGTAAGAGTACTTTTTGATAAGAATTGCTGCTGGCAATGCCATCGTAAAGTAACCGCCATAAAAGGCAAATTGTACAAATGATGCTTTAAAATTGGAAATTTCCATCACCGTTTTAAAGGCTGACACCATTGGATTGGTGATATCATTTGCAAATCCCCATAGTGCGAATAAACTTGTAATCAACACAAAAGGGATAAAATATTTTTTCTCAATAACTTTCTGATTGTCAGATGAAGGAACAGGATGCTCTCCTTGTTCGTCTTTCTTCTTTAAATCGATATCATCAACTGTAATATTGCTCATTGTTAGTAAATTATGTGTGTGTGTATGTTGAGGGAAGAAGGAAGAGGTATGAGGGAAGAGTAATAAACTCCTCATACCTCTTCACCAAATTATAGTGTTAACATTGCTTTGATCACTCCTGTTTCCGGCTTTAACCAGCTATCAAAATGACCTGCTATTTCTGTGAATAACACCTTATGTGTAATCCAAGGATTTGTGTCGATTTGATTTTTTTCGATCATTTCTATGATTTGATCGAAATCAGATGGCAATGAGTTTCTACTTGCCATGATTGTTAATTCCTTTTTGTGGAAATAAGGATCGTGGAAAGAGAAGTCACCTGGAAATAAACCTACAAATACTATACGACCTGCTGCCGCTGTAAATTGTAATGTATTGGCCATTGAATGCTTATTACCTGTAGCATCAATCACCACTGTTGGAAGATTACCATCAAACTGAGCACGGATTCTTTTTTCTGTCTCAGCTACCTCTTGATGTACTTCTACAGTACCATCTACTTTGATATGCTTGTCGCAGAAATCTAAACGGCTTTGATTGATATCCATCATGACTGTTTTTGCTCCTGCTGCCATCGCAAACTGACAAGCTCCCATTCCGATAGGACCTGCACCAATTACAACTACTGTATCATCTGCATTTACTCTTGCTCTATTTACAGCGTGACAACCAATACTCAATGTCTCCACTAATGCCAATTGATCATAACTTAGTTTTTTGGAAACGTGTAGGTATTGTGCTGGAATCTTGAAATACTCTCTCATTCCGCCGTCTTCATGCACACCAAATACTGAGATATTTTCACCGCAGTTTGTAAAACCTCTTTCTACAGCGTGATCTTGTGTTTTATTGAAATAAGGCTCTACCGAACACTTATCACCCACTTCCACATTTGTAACATCATCGGCGATTTTGATGACTTCTACTCCCAACTCATGACCTAAAATTCTAGGATAAGTAAAGAAAGGCTGCTTACCAGTGTAAGCGTGTAAGTCAGTACCGCAAATACCAATTCTGTGTACTTTTACTAAAGCTTCTCCTGCGTTTAAAGTTTCTTGTGGACGTTCCATCTCACTTACTTCAAACTCACCAGGTTTATTTAAAATTATCGTTTTCATTTTTCTTACTTATAGATACAGTTTGTAATTTGATTAAATAGGTCTTCAGATAAAGATCCTTTATTCCAACAATCAACAGTAGATTCAATCTGAGCAATCTTTCTAGAACCAACCACTACTCTTGATGCTTCTTTTACAGACATCAGATAACGTAATGATAACTCCGCTATATCCATATTATTCTCATCTGCAATCTTTTTAATCTCTATTGCTGTATCCACATCTTTATTAGAGATCCACTCATTGTTTGGTCTTTCCTCACAAAGCTTGTCAAAACGAGCACCCAAAAGTCCCATATGTAAAGCAGAAGCCGCGTAATAAGCAATGTTGTGCTCTTGGAAATAAGGAATGTCTTTTTCGAAAGCAGACATATTACAAGCATCCATTTTCATAAAACCAGATACTACATCGAAAATGCTCGACTCAAAGAAAGGGTAGAAATCGTCTACAGGATTACCTCCTACACCAATTTTCTTGGCCATTCCTTGCTCCTTGATATAAGAAAGCGTTGCTACAATATCATCTTGCTTGTCATAAGGTAACATATGAGGTTCGTGCAAGAACAATACGTCTACATAGTCTACATTCAATTTCTCTAAACTATTTTCCATGCTTTTCAACATAGTATCTCTAGTATAGTCTAGTTTGAACTCATCTGCCTTTTCAGCGAAAAGACGACCAATTTTAGTTGAGATAAATGGACGTTCACCGTTCCACTGCTTTAGTGCCTTTCCTACAAACTCTTCCGATCTGTTGTAAGAAGGTGCTGTATCTAAAGTACTTATACCATTTTCTAAAGCACTCAAGATAACTTTTACTGACTCTTCTTCTTCTACTGCTCCCCAAACTCCTCCAAGTCCAGAGCAACCTAAAACTAATCGTGATCCGTGTGAAAATCCATAATTATCCTTATTAGCGTCTGCTTGATAATTTGGTTTAGTTAGTGTATTTATCATTTCAAAAACTCTTATTATTATTAAAAGTATAGATGTGAATCAATTTCTGATTTATTGAACCTATGTTAGGCTTATGAAGAAGGCTGAATTAAACGACCTCTTCCTTGTTGACTAGATTATAAAAATGTGATACATTCTCTCCCAGTACCTTAGCCTTATCTTCTTCGTTTGTGAAATAGTTTTCCACAATTTGCATCACCGTAGCGTACTCCCCTGCCAATTTACAAACAGGCCAATCTGAGCCTATCATTACTCTTTCTACTCCAAAAGCATCAACCACTACTTTGATATACTGATGAATCTCTTGTTCTGTCCAATTTTGCCAATCAGCCTCAGTGACCATCCCCGAAAGTTTACAGTATACATTATCATGCTTAGCGATAGCTTCTATATCTTCCTTCCAAGGAGAGAAATTACCATCTTTAATTTCAGGCTTTGCAATATGATCGATTACAAAAGGTTGCTGAGGGAATTTTTTGACCAACTCCAATGCGTATGGAAGATGTTTTGGGAATATTAGAATATCGTATGTCAAATTAAATTCTAACAACGCTTCAATCCCTTTCAAGAAATCTTCCTGCAACATAAAATGATCATCCGCTTCATCTTGCAATACATGACGAACCCCTTTAAAATCAGAGAATTGAGAGAAGTAATTCAATCTTTCTCTAATATTGCTATGACGAAGGTTTACCCAACCTACTACACCAAGTATAAAAGGATTAACACTTGCTTCCGATAATAAAAATTGCGTTTCTTTTTCCGTCTGACTTGCTTGTACGGCAACACATCCACTATAGCCCGCTTTTTCCATTTCCTTCCATAAATCTTTAGGAAGAAAGTCTTGTTTCAAGACTGACATCGAGTCATCAATCCATGCGTGTTCTACTGGAGAATACTTCCACAGATGATGGTGTGCATCAATTTTTTTCATACGTTTATCAGAGTAATATCTATTACCTAATTCAAGTTTAATTTAGAAGTGCCAATGAAAGGTAATCATTGGATGAAGTTGTTCCGCTTCCACCTCAAAACACAAGGTATGACAAGTCATTTTGTGCTAAGATTTTTGTCCAATTCTTCTTTGTCACATCTGCTAATTAGTACTTGATTTAGTTTTAAATTATATCTATCATTTCATAGAAAGCAATTGTATTACCTTCTCTTTTTGCCATTTGTTTTTACCAACAATACAAATGTATAATCAACACTAACACAAAAAAAGTTTAACGTTTGCGCAAGTGTTTAAACTAATATTTTAGACCTTTACATTGTTCGTATTTTAGTGTTTTGGAAAATGGTTTTTGTAATGGTCCTTGAGCTAAATTTACTTTGGACTCTACAAACAGCACTTTTCAATTAAAGTTTTAGCTCGATACAAACCATTAAAAGTGATCTGATCAACTGCATATAGAAGCAACAGTATGAAAACAAAGGGAAGTATAACAATAAAAGACTTGGCAAAGGAACTTGGGGTTTCTCCTACAACCATCTCAAGAGCGTTGAATGGTGGAGAGCGTATTTCAGAAAAAACAAGAAAGAAAGTAGAAGAACTAGCCAAAAAATATAATTATCGCCCCAATATGGTGGCTAGGAACTTACAAAAGCAATCGACAAAAACGGTTGGAGTCATCATCCCTGAATTCAATCATAACTTTTTCTCCATGATGTTGCACGGTGTGGAAGAAGTGGCCCGAACATTAGGGTACCAAATGATGATCACTACCTCTGGAAGAAATTATGAACAAGAGAAAAAAGCCTGTTTTTCTATGGCGGATGCCAAGGTTGATGGAATTTTGATTGCTTTGTCTCAAGATATGGAAGATTACTCTTACTTGAATGATATCAGAGATGAGGGAATTCCTATTGTACTCTTAGATCGTATTTGTGAAGATATTGACACCTCTGTAGTCATTACTGACGACTTTTCGGGAGCCTTTAAAGCAGTTGATTATTTATTAGAAAAAGGACATCGCAAAATTCTTCATATGAAAGGTGACGAAGGGATTTCTACTACCTTCAACCGTTATATGGGATATGTAGAAGCCTTTAAAAGAAAGAACCTTAATTTTGATCAAGATTTAGTGATCAGTGGTAATTTAAAACACAACCCCAAAGATGCTCTTAAAGAAAAACTACTTTCCAATAACGCCCCAACCGCGATATTTGCTTCTAGTGATTACCTTGCTTTTATGGCGTTAGAAACCATTACTACATTGGGTTTGAAAGTACCTGAAGACGTTGCTATTATTGGTTATGCCGACGAACCTATTTCAAGATACTCTACTCCTAAACTTTCAACTATCAAACAACCTTCTTTTGAGATGGGAAAGAAAGCTTTGGAACTACTATTTGAGTATGAAAAACAAGATGAACATAAACATGTGGTCATTGATACTGAATTAGTCGTAAGAGAAAGCTGTTGATATCCTATAATAAAAAAATGTAGTACAAATATATCAAGGTTTCACTTTAACTATTAAATTTGCATCCAACTAAACGTAACCATTACACATTTAAATTACAAACTAGATAAAATGAAAAAGCAAGCTTTATTACTTTTCCTAATGTTATTAGGCTTCAACCTTAATGCTCAAATTACATTTGAAAAAGGATATTTCATCAATAATGATGAGCAAAAAGTAGACTGTTTAATCAAGTATGCTGAATGGAAAAATAACCCTTCTCAATTCGAATACAAACTAACAGAAGAAGGAAAATCAAAAAAAGGTACAATCGATACTATCAAAGAATTTACAATTGGCAACAAGGCTAAATACATAAGAAGTACTGTAAAAATTGATAGATCAAGTGACAATATTAGCTCACTTGATGACACAAGAAAACCATCATTCAAAGAAGAACAGCTCTTCCTCAATGTGCTAGTGGAAGGTAAAGCATCACTTTATATGTACGAGGACAAATTTATTGTTCGCTTTTTCTACAAAATCAATAATTCATCGATTCAACAATTAGTGTATAAAAGATATAGGATTACACAATCTCAAGTCGCTCAGAATAAAAGGTATCAACAACAAATTATAAATAATTTGAAATGTGATGAGATTAAGAAAAGTAAAATTACAAGCTTAAGCTATTCTAAAAAACCACTTACTAACTTCTTCATCAAATACAACGAATGTGAAAATCAAGATTTTGATACTTTCACAGAAAAGCAGAAGAAAGACCTCTTTAACTTGAATTTAAGAGCAGGAGTTAGCTTTTCTTCTCTCTCAATTAACAATTTACGCTATAATAACTATGATATTAATTTCGACAATAGTACTTCTTTTCGTTTTGGGATTGAAGCAGAATATTTATTGCCTTTCAATAGAAAAAAATGGGCACTGATTGTTGAACCTACTTACCAATATTACAAATCAGAAAATAATACCACCGATAGCTCCATAAAAGTAGATTATAGTTCAGTAGAAATACCTATGGGTATCAGACATTATTTTTATTTAAATAAGAACGCCACATTTTTTATTAATGGGTCAATTATTTATGAAATTATAAATAGCTCTACCATAGATTTTGAAGTAAAAGAAGATCTAGAAATAGAAGTTTCTTACAATCTTGCATTGGGTACAGGTTTTAAATATAATGATAGATATAGTGTAGAATTAAGATATCATGCTCCCAAAAACCTATTAGGTCCTTATTTCTACTGGGACTCTTCATATCAAACCTTCTCTGTTATTTTGGGGTATTCACTCTTCTAAATAACAATGAATAGCATCAAATACATGGAGCAAATTTAATCAGCCATTAATTTTTCATAAATCCATTTATCTTTGCTCACAACTATACACCTAATTCAATTCAAAGATAAATATGACAATGAAAAATTTAGAAGGTAAAACAGCTATCATTACTGGAGGTGGTACTGGCGTAGGAAAAGCCATTGCTCGCCAATTGGTCAATGAAGGAGTGAATGTGGTCCTTGCTTCAAGAAGTAAAGAACACCTTGAACCTACTGCTCAGGAACTGAATGTGCTTGGAAAAGGTAAAGCAATCGCTCTCTCACTAGATGTACGTAAGAAAGCCAACTGTATGGAAGTCGCTCAGCAAACCATAGAAGAATTTGGGACTATAGACTTTTTAGTCAACAACGCAGGACTTGGCGTTGGAAGTTTGATTCAAGACACTTCTGAGGAAGATTGGGATATGGTGATTGATACCAATTTAAAAGGTACGTTTTTCATGATACAAGCTGTACTTCCAACAATGATCAAACAACAATCTGGCTGTATTTTGAATATTGCCTCTCAAGCCGCCAAAAGAGGATACGCCCAAGCGGGGCCTTATTGTGCCTCTAAATTTGGTGTGGTGGGATTAGCTGATGCCCTTCAAGAAGAAGTATACGAGCATGGTATTTTAGTACATAGCCTTAATCCTGCTTTAATACAGACTCCAGCTCCTACAAAAGAAGAAGATAGAAATTATGATATACTTCAAGTAGAAGATCTAGCGGAAACAGTTGCATTCGTTTTCAAGATGCCAGATCGAGTGAAGATAGATGATATTGGGTTGTATGCTCGTCCAAAGGGAAGAACTAGAACTTAATTTTCTCGACAAAGTCATAAAAAAGGGATTCCAAAACAAAGTTCTGGAACCCCTTACAATATATAAATGTATTCTAAATTATTATTTCACTTTTTGAGCTTCTTCCAACCTCTTCTTTACCACTTCTGAAGCTAACTGATCAACATAAGATAACATTTCTTCAAGTGCATCCCCTTCAGGAATTACTTCCCACTCTTTATGAACTAGCATCTCTCTACGCTTACATTCAATACTGTAAGGGTTTTCTGCTATGATATGAGTGACTTCTGGAGTGAAGAATGAATCTACTAACTGTTTGTTATTACCAAAGACGTTGAATGGCATACCATTCGATTTCGGCATAAAATCAAAATCATATTGTCTCACAAGGTCAAATAATTCACCTTTCTCTTTAGTATAGAAATCTGGAATACCACCTTTGGCAATATTGAAAATCAAAGCAATGGTCGCCGTTCTATTCTCCGTTGAGAAATCACTTACATTGACGTAGGTAATATCACAAATCATGAAACTGTAATGCTCTCTGGTCCCCAAGATAAAGTTCTTTGCTCTACGTAATCTTGACAAGATAGAGAAAGCACTCAAGTAAGGTCTTACAAAAGAGGGGCTTAAGTTTGCCTCAAAGTCAAGTTCATGTCGAAGTGCCATATTTTGAATGGTACCCGCACGTTTTGATAATTCATATTGAGGAGTAGCCTGATGGTATGGATTCGTCACCAACCTACGAGAAGCCAAGTGATGTTGTGATTGGAAGTGATGGTTTTCGAAACCTACTTTTATCAACTCTCCACCTTCTTTTGTAAACTTATTCTGAATGTTGTGAATATTATTCAGGAATGTATGATCAATAAAGTACGACTCACTGAAGTCAAGTACAATCTTTTGATTTTTAGGTTGAGCATCAATTAGCGTCTTAAACTTAAGGTAATTGATAAATGATGCTATACCTGTAAACTTGATGACTAAACCATCTTCTGAAGCAGAAACTTGAGTTTTGAGATCAAACATTTCTTTCAGTTTCACTCCTTGTACCAATTCAATGGCTACTTTTAATGCAATACCTGCTGCTACACCTACTAAAAGATCCGTCAATAAAGTAACAATCAAGGTAGTCAAGAACTGTAATAATTGGTCTAAACCAATACTGTTGATTTTTTTGAACTCCTTAGGAGACGCTAACTTCAATCCAGTGAAAACAAGCATTGCCGCTAATGCTGCGTTCGGGATTGTTTTAATCACCGCTGCTGCAAGAAGAACAAAAAGGAATAAGAAAAGACCATGGTAGAAATTACTCATTCTTCCTTTCGCTCCTGCATTAATATTGGCTGAACTTCTTACAATTTCTGAGATCATTGGCAAACCACCAATCAAACCTGCGATTGTGTTACCGATACCTACTGCAACCAAATCTTGGTTAAGATTCGTCACTCTACCTTTAGGATCTAAAGCATCTACTGCTTTCGCACTCAATACCGATTCTATACTTCCAACCAAAGCAAACATCAATACATATTTGAAAGAGGTATACGTTAATAGTTGAGAGAAATCAGGGAAAGTAATACCACTTAAGAAACTGTCAGGAAGTACTACTAAAAATTGAGTTGGATTTATATCGTAGTCAAATGAGCCAACGCTGTAGCTATGTTCATTTGATAAATTAAAGACGAAGCCTAACGGAATTGCTACTAATAGAATAAGTAGTGGTGCAGGTAATTTCTTTATTGTTGCGTTTTTGATGTGAGGGTGACCAAAGAGCAAGGCCAAACTTAATACACCAATTACTGCTACTTTCGGATTGAGATGTAATATACTATGTGGAATTTCGGCTAATAATCCCCAAGGAGATTTTGCTTCCGGTACCACTCCCATTATCACATGAATCTGCTTACTTATGATAATCACACCGATTGCTGCCAACATACCCCTAATCACTGAGATCGGGAACATATCTCCCATTTTACCAAACTTTGCGAAGCCCATTAGAATCTGAAGTACACCAGAAACTACAATAACCGCCAAAGTAAGTTGATAACCCAAAATTGGATCGTCGCCTCCCAACTCTTCAACTGCATTAATTGCTATGGCAATCAAACCTGCCGCTGGACCTTTGATAGCCAAAGGCGCTTTCGATAAGAAGGTGACAATAAGTCCTCCAATAATAGCCGTGTAAATACCCGCAATAGGTGGGAATCCACTAGCTTTTGCAATACCCAAACAAAGTGGGAGTGCAATTAGAAAGACTAAAAAACCAGAGATGAAGTTGGACTTGATGGATTTGCTAATCATTATTTCTTAATCATAATTTCAAAACTGAGCTCAAAATTCTTAAATCCTTTTCACATTAATAGCATAAATACTATTAATAGATTTTATGATACATATTAAAATAATTAATGAATTACATTATTAGGTTCCTATGATCTAGTCGATATTAACACTTAAAACAATGTATTTCAGCATTATCTTAAGCACAGTTTTATAATAATTTACACAACACATAAACTAAATTTCAATTAACATTTTTTTATGATAATTGAAATGAATGAACCTTCATATAAAAAATTCTCTCTAAAATGATCGGTTTTACTAAGATTTTTACATTGAAGAGGTAACATACAATCTGAACCAAGTTCATCAAAAATAAGTTCAATACAGGTGAAAATTTGAGAGTCTAATGATTTCGATGTATAATATTTGTTGATAATATATGTTTCAACTTAAAGGTTAAAATTGATTAATTATACAAGAAATTTAGAGTGTCAATTAGAGGTGGTATTTACACCTCATGAAGTGTGGTAAATCAATATTTGCATCACACTGCAAACTAAATTATCGTCAACTTTTAATCGGCCTTTCTGCAAGCATTTATAGGATTTACTTTCAAACTTCCTTCTTCTTCATTTTTGTCTTGAAACAAAAACGAAGCAAAAAATTCAAGGCTTAGAAGTCAAAAGCTAAATTCCATTTCACTCGCCTAAATGATTTTAAACTCGCTAAAGCTCAAACAAGAAAATCATTTTTAACGGCTCATTCCATGAAATTATTAACGCTTTTCCCTTCAAGGCCAAGGGAGATACTACTAAATGACAGTCTGATTACATATCAAAAGACAAAGGTTTTATAATAATCTTCTAAAATGCAGTGCTGTAGGGACGTTGTATTGCAACGTCCTCGCAAACCACAAAACACTACTATTTACCCTTCATAAAAGTAATTATATTAGTTAACTAAAATTTAGTTTACAACGTATTCTACCATCCAATTCCATAAAAAATACTGAATTTCTCCTAACGTTATCCATGGTTGATAACACTTTGAAATAAGTCCAAAAAATGTTGTTTATAATAGCAAAACACCTGTATTTAAGCAGAAACGTATTCTCAGCAATATAAATAATATCTAGAGCAACATCGTATTTTCAACCTCCAGCTAATTTTACTACTGTTAATTTTAAACAATTGTGTGGTTTAATAAAGTGCTCACAAAAAATTACTTTACCATCATAAGTTTTATCATTTCCCCTATCCCCAAAAGCTTATGATGGAAGCATTTTGAAGTGACCACTGCTATTGTAATCACCAAATCTAAACTCAATAGTTATGAAAAGAAATGATAAATTCATACGTCTATTGATGGTCCTTTTTTTATCTATAGGAACATTTTTTACGTATGCCAATCCGATCAATAATGCTGCTCAAACAGTAATAGAAAATAATAAAATTAAAGTTACAGTAGATGAAAAAACAGGTTCATTTACAGTGCTGGAAAAAACAACAAATCATTTATGGGAAGCTGATCCATGGGTGAAAGCAGCAGGTCTTTTGACTATTAAAAATCAAGGAAAATTAGAAAATTTAAATATTTCAACCAGTAAAAAAATAGACGTTGAACAAATAGGAAATGATAGAGTAAAGCTTTCATTTGTCAACCCTGTTTTTGAAGATGGAAAAATTGCACAAGGTGTATCAATCAATACTGAATTAAGATTGAAAGATGGCATTTTGGAAGTGGAAGTGATGTCGGTTGAAAAAGGAGAATATAATGTCACTGAATTAAGATATCCTACTAGAGCATTTAGCTTAGAAACGGATGTTGACAAAGGTGCTGCCGTTATCCCTCAAAAACAAGGTGTCATTTGCCCTTCTTATATTTCGCCTATGAACGGTGGATCTTTCTGTATGTGGGACGATGCTACTTACTACAGAAAGACAAGTGGAAAGTTACCGTTATTCAACAACGGCATTGGATTAACGATGCCTTGGTGGGGAACGCATACTGAAAAAACAGCAGTAGTAGGTATTGTTGATGTTTCTGCAAGACCCGATATGTTTTATAATATCAATAACAACGGTCAGTATTTATTTAATAGCAAAGGTGTGATGTCACCTTACAAGCGAATTGCGTTCTTAGATCCAGTTTGGAAAATCAATAGAGAAAATGAACGCAAGATGATCAGCTATGAGTTTATTCCAAACGGAAATCATGTTGATATGGCCAAAGCTTACAGAAAAGAAGCCATTAAAGACGGTTATTTTGTTTCATTGAAAGATAAAGCGAAAAGAGATCCGAATGTCAATAAACTGCAAGGTGCTATTTATATGGGTGTTTATGGTGGATACCCTCACTATGTAGAAATGCCGGGTATGGCTTTCACTTTTAAAGAGCTTCAAGACATTATCAAAACTACACACGATGAATTGGGTGTTGACAATGCATTTTTCCATGCTTGGGGGGTATTCTCTAACTTTGTTCCCAATTGCTGGCCTATCAACGAAAACCTTGGTGGTGTAAAAGGATTGAAAAAAGCGGTTGATCTTACAAAAAAATACGGTTACCTCTACTCTTCGTACCACGCTTACTCTGCCACTTTAGAAAACGATCCTGAATTCAATACCGATTTATTCGCAAGAGATAAAGAGGGTAAATTAAGAAATACAGGTAGTAGATGGGCCAATATTGATCAAAATAAACAATTAGGCTTAGCACAAAAGAGCTTACATAAGGAAATTGCAGCTTTAGAATTAGAAGCCGATATCACTGATATCTCTTTTGCTACTTTCCCTGATGAAGACAATACAGGTTTATTTAACCTTGCCAAATACATTGATTCTTTAAACTTAGTCAATGGTACGGAGCACGGTCAACAACAGTTTATCCCTTACTTCGATATGTTTGAAGGATTAACGTACCTTCCAAACCCGAACTTGGTACAATTCTCACACAGAGCACCTTTGTTTAATTTAGTATATCATGATGCCATTGCGATCTTCGGTAAGATTCAAGACCCTGATAACCAAATTTCAATTAATGGTGATTTTAGAGTAAAATCCTTAAGAAATATTCTTTTCGGTATGGGTACTACAATTTTCTTCTCTCCTTATGAGTTTGATGGAATGAAAGAAATGATTCGTATTGCCAACCAAGTGGTAAGCCCAGTAAACAGAGAAACTTTCTTCGCTGAACTTACTAATCATGAATACATCAGCGACGATTTTAAATTACAACGTTCTAACTTTTCTTCAGGTACTGAGGTAATTGTGAATTTAGGGCCTGTTAAACAAGCCACTAAAGAAGGAGAGGTGATTCCAGGATATGGTTATAAGGTCACTTTCAGCGATGGTAGAGTTGCGGAAGGAAGCTTTAATTTGTCTTACAATGCATCGCCTACGAAAAAGATATAAAACACATTTTTATAGATGATGATTATGGGTAGTCAACGAGTAAAATTGTTGGCTACTCTTTTTTTTAGAGGAAATAAAGAATAGGATCCGATCAAGTAACAATAGATTGAAACTTGATATTAATAAATCAATTTATTGCATTGTAAACTAAGTTTTCGTTAATTAATGTAATTTCTTTTATGAAGGATAAATGGAAGTGTATTGTGGTTCGTGAGGATGTTTTACTAAAACATCCCTACAGCACTGCATTTTAAAAGATAATTGTAAAAAACTTGTCTTTTGAACTGTAATCAGACCATCATTTAGTAGTTACTAACCCGGCCTTGAAGGGAAAAGCTTAGATTTTTTGCTTCGTTTTTCATCAATGGAAAAATGAAGAAGAAGGAAGCTTGAAAGTAGATCCTATAAAATCTAGTAGTAACATGGATTAAAAGTTAACGAAAACTTAGTTTACAATTTGTAAAGCTTAGAAAAAGCGGATGGTTTGAATTTTTGAACCCGCTTTAAATTTAGATTCCATCAAAGGTGTATAATCACTATCAAAATCTACCTCCTCAACATAGTCTTCACCATTCAATAAAAATTGAGTTGATTTTAAAGTCTTTGTATCAATGACATACATATCGCTGATATAAGTATACCACAATTTGTAATCGGCATATTTTTCAATAAAGGTCACCACCGTTGAACCTACACCCACTCCCTTTGCTGTTTTGTATTTTGGAGAAAATACCTCAATCTCAGCAATTGTATCATTATAAGCACCTGTAGCATCATCATATTCCATGGTGATTTTTACTAATGCCTCTCCATCTGTACTAAACAAATAGTAAGGGTCTTTTATGTCGCCATTTGGAGTACTGACTACATCAAACTTTTCTTCGATTTTATAAAATAACCCTCTTGCATCCACCAAAGGAAGTTCTTCTCCTACCTTAAAAATCCCAGCCTGATTTTCTTGAATTAGGAATTCCTCTTGACCATAAGAGTAGTTACTTACTATCATTATAACAAGAGCTAAAATTAGTTGTTTCATCTGTTCTTTTAGTAATTTATATATTAAGCGGCCTTAAATGTAATTGAAATTTATTCAATCTTCAAAGATGGGTTTTGATACGTATGACTTGTCTACTGCTTCAACATGCCTTTAGGAGACACTCCGTATTGCTTTTTAAAGGCGGTAGAAAAATAGGAAGGATTAAAACCAACAGCAAAAGCAGCTTCACTCACCGTATATTGTTCTTGTGTTAGTAACCGGTAAGCTTCTTTTAACCTTATTTTCTTGATATACTCTGCTGGTGAAGTGTCCAACATGCTTCTCAGTTTTTCACTTAATGTGGTTTTTCCCATCCCTAATGCTGTACACAGTGCAATTACATCCAGTTGATCATCTGCTATTCTTCGTTGAATCACTCGGTTGAGGCGCTCTAAAAAGAGTTGATCTGTTTTCTCCAATTGAATGGCTTCTAACGTTGAAGATATTTTAAAAGAAGCAATAGTTTTGGTTTTAAAATCAATCCAATTCTCAATTTTTTGTAAAAGTACAGATTGATCAAATGGTTTTCCAATATAATCATTTGCCCCTACCTGAAGGCCGTTGATTTGATCTTCGATTTCGCTAAATGCTGATAAGATAATAACGGGTATATGAGAAGTCTTTACCTCTTCCTTAATACTTTTACATAAAGCTACTCCATTCATTTTAGGCATCATAAAATCTGTAATAATCACATCTGGCAAACTATTTTTAGCAATTTCAAAACCTTCTTCCCCATCTTTTGCTAAACTCACCTTGTATTGTTGCTCAAAAATATGAAGAATGTATTGCTGTATTTCTTCATTGTCCTCTACAATCAAGAGATGTCCTTTGATGGTGGTTTTGACTGCACTCGTATCTTCCTTTGTCAATTCCATTAGTTTTGGCAATTGAACATCGATACCTGACGTCACCTCCAACTTCGGAATTTTGACAGTGAACGTCGTACCCTTATTTACTTCACTTTCCACGTCAATACTCCCCGAATGTGACTCTATGATCTTTTTGCACAAAGACAAACCAATTCCAAAACCTTCTTTTCCTGTATTTTGTTCCTGATAAAAATGTTGAAAAATATGGTCGAGGTTTTCCGCTTTCATACCCATTCCGTTGTCTGATACTTTGAACGCTAGACCGTTGAATTCTGTATTGGTCTCAATTAAAATTTGCCCTTCATTGGGAGTATATTTGATGGCATTATGCACTAAATTACTTATGACGATCTCCAATTTAGAATAATCAAAAACGTACTTTTCTTCCGATGGAAAATACCTTAGTTGTATCTTTTTTGAATCTAACTCTGATTGGTAAAGCATTGTGACATGATGCAATAATGATGAAAAATTATATTCTGATAATTGAAGAGTAATCTTCTCGTTCTCTGCCTTTCTGAATAATAATAATTCATCCATCAAGTTCTTGAGTTTGCTAGCATTCCTGTACATTACTTCAAGAGACTTTTGCAGTGGACGGTCAAAAGTACGGTAAGAAAGCACTTCTTGTAATGGTGCAATGATCAAAGTAAGAGGTGATCGGATTTCGTGGGCTATATCACTAAAAAAGTGGAGTTTAGCTTGACTCAATTGTTCTGTTTTTTCTTTTTCAATTTGAGCAATTCTTAAGGAATTCTGGATCAATGCCTGTCTCTTTGTGATATAAATACTTCCTATGAAAAAAATCAGGACCAAAAACACATAAAAAACATACGCTGTATTACTTCGGTACCAAGGAGGTAAGATAATAATAGATCTGCTGAACGTACTTTCACTCCATACCGTATTTGGCTTCTTCACTTTGATTTCTAACTGATATACCCCTGCCTGCATATTTGAAAAATGTACCTTTGGCTGGTTGGGTATACAATATTGAAAGTCTTTATCAAAGCCATGTAATTTGTAACTATAAGTGTAGGTAGTAGAAGTCGTTAAATCGGGACAGAAGAAGTGAACATCAAAACTATTTTTATGATATGGGATCTCAAAAAAATCATTCTTTTGAATTGGGAAAAATGGATCACCGCCCACATTAACATCACTGATTATTGGAGCGGGTAAAATCTCACTTTTGGGGATATCTTGGGGATTAAAACGTGTAAAACCATCAATTCCTCCAAAATAGATATCATTTTCTTGATGTTGGTAAACGGCTCTATAATTAAACTGATTGCCTTGAATTCCTTCTGAAATCCCGTAACGCTTAAACTGCTTTTGGTGTGGGTCGTAACTGAATAATCCATTATTTGAGCCCAACCAAAGAATTCCATTTTGATCTTCCGTGATGCTATACACAATTTGAAGGTTGAGGTATGTTGGTGCTTCAATTAATTCCATCTGATTGACGGACGAGAAATAACAAAAAAGTCCATTTCCGTAGGTCCCAATCCACATATTTTTCTTTCTATCTTCAAAAAAGCAATTGACATTTAATCGATGGTTTTTAAAGATAGAAGTAACCGTATGGTCTTCATGATTCAACTCTTTATCATACACCTCCAAACCATAATGTCTACCTATCCAAATCCGCCCTTGGTGATCAGGCACCGCACAATTCAAATAGTGGAATTTTTGAGTTAGCTTGCGAAGGGTATTGTCATCGTAATTATAGCTGTATACACTATACCTCATAAAAATTAAAACTCTATTTCGGTCAGGTTGTGGTATAAAATCATCACCAATCAACTCTTCGTTGGGGCCTATCACTGCATTGATTGCCGCATTTATTTTCTCCTTATCCTTCCCATACACTACATTAAAACCATCTTCGTGGTAACCACACCAAATATTACCTTTCCAATCCTTCATTAAACGGTGTAGTATTTTACCTTTTACATCAAATGTTCCTATCTGATCAGCAGTAGGAATCGTTGATGGACTGTAGAACTTTTCATGTTTTGTATCAAATAAAACAACCCCTTTTTCTTCTGTACCAATAATCAACAAACTGTCATTGACACTACAAAAAGTTCGAACTAATCTTGAAGGAAGTGCTTCCACATTTTCTGATTTATGATAGCTTTTGAAATGAGGTTGATTTGAAGGGATCATAACCACTCCCGACTGCCAAGTTGTTCCCCAAATATTATTTTTATTGTCAAAAGTAAAGTTTCGAAAATGTAATTTTTCTAATTCAAATCCTGAGGTGATGGCATGACCATTTTTTATGGTAAAAGATTCATACCCTTCTCTATACACAAGGTGATACCTGGAGTAGGCATAATACACTTGAACAATTTTCTTAGAGGTTTTAAATATTTGGAAGGAAGATTTTGCTTGAGCAATTTGAAGTTGGCCTTTTGATAATGGAATGTTAAACCATACGCCATTGGCATTCACCCAAACCTCTTTTTGTTCTTTGAGATATCTAATCTCTTGGCATCCTTTAAATTTTTTAGTCAACAGTTTGAATTCCAAATTCGAATCTACTGTGTATAACCCCTGACTTGTAGAAACAAAAGTATGCTGCTCTACTTTCTCAATAGCATGAATTGTAAAAGGTGCTTTTTTCTGCGTTGTTTTAATTTCCGAAGAAGGCCCAATATCGATCTTTACAATTGTATTTTTCCCTTTTAAGGTCAACAGTGAATTGTTCCCAATATACCTCACCATATGATATGTCCCGTTATGCAATGCAATCGGAATAGGTTCCCATGTTGAGGTGATATAATTGTACCTTGCTAATCCATTATTAGTTGCTAGCCATATTGTTTTTTGTTCATCCTCTTCAATATCAGAAATGTAATTATCAGCTAAAGACTTAGGCAAATAAATTCTTTTGATCTCATGTCCATCGTATCGATTCAACCCATTTTGAGAACTGATCCAAAGATATTGCCTATGGCTATCTTGAAGAATGTCGGTGACTTCATTAATACTCAACCCATCGTTTACAGTCAGTAATTTGTATTGAATAGCCAATGTATTAGTATGACTAAAAAGTAATAGTAGACAAAAAAATAGAAGGTGGCTAGTCCGTGATTTCATTTCATGATTGTGATCTCATTTTACAATTACTTGTAAATATAAACCACTTCCGTTTGCCTTACAACTAGAGTTTTAACGTATACTTATTTCAATTCAATTCCCTTTTCTTGTGGTACGGCTGCACCTAACCGAACGCTGAGATCACCTGGAGAAGCATTACCTACCGTAATTTTATATTTCCCTTTTCGCCAAACCTTTTCTCCTTCGGTATTAATTATTTTAAGTGATTCAGAATTGAGGGTAAACTTTAAGTTTTTCTTTTCGCCCTTTTTTAATACCACTCTTTCAAATGCTTTGAGGCTTTGAAGAGGTAAACCTCCTGTAGTATCTGATGGACTGATATAAAGCTGAACCACTTCTTCAATGTCATAGGCTCCACTATTACTGACCTCCACTTGTACTTCCAATGGCGTATTTTTCTTTAACTTTTCAGAATTTAAACGAAGATTACTCAGCGTTGTTTTAGAATAAGTCAAACCAAAACCAAACGGGTATAAAGGTTCTTCGGTCATGTATTTATACGTTCTCCCTTTCATTGAATAACTTTCATAATCTGGAAGTTGACCAACATTCTTAGGGAAAGTGAGTGGTAAATGACCTGATGGAGAAACATCTCCAAATAATATATCTGCTACAGCATTACCACCTTGTTCTCCAGGGTACCACACTTGCAATATTGCATCACAATGTTCTTCAATTCCCTCCAATGAAACAGGACTTCCACTCGCTATAATCAACACTAAAGGTCCCTTTTTCTTCTCCGCCAATTGGTGGATATAATGAACCTGACTCTCTGGAAGTTTAAGGTCATGTCTATCTCCTCTTCGATCAGAAGCAATGGCATCTAAGCCCTCACCTTCTCTATCTGCAGAAAGTCCCACAACACAGATTGTCACATCTGATTCTTTCGCAACATTCGGAGCCCAATTATGATTATTAATATTCTCTTGAAAAGGGAGTACACCACTACGGTAATTGAGTGAAGTACCTGGAGCCAACGCTTTTGTCACTCCTTCCAAAATAGTCACCAAATTAGAACTCACACCATAATAACTCCCCATTAATACATCCGCTGAATTGGCAAAAGGGCCTGTTAAATAAGGAACTTTGACGTGTTTTGATAAAGGAAGAACATTATTTTTATTCTTTAAGAGTACAATAGATTTTTGAGCTGCTTCTCTTGCTAAATCAATATGTTCCTCACAATGTATTTTATCACTTCCAATAGATAAATAAGGGTTTTCTTTGGTATCATCAAACATTCCTAATCGAAAACGAGTCTTGAACAATTGCTTTGTTCTTTCATGCACCAATACTTCGGTTACCCACCCTTTTTCAACAGCTTTGATCAGTTGTCTGTAAGTTCTACCACAATTAAGGTTCGTTCCGGCTTTGAGAGCCACTGCAGCTGCTTCAGCCCCAGTCTTTACATAGTTTTGTTTGAAAGCAACCCCGCTCACCGCACCACAATCGGAAGTGATATACCCATCAAAATTCCATTGTTCACGTAATACTTCTTGTAAGAAGAAAGGACTCGCACAAAGCGGTTTATCATAAACACCATTATAAGCGGCCATCACACCTTCTACTTTCGCTTCCTTCACTAAGGCCTCAAAAGCTGGTAAATAGGTCTCATATAAATCTTGTTTGGAAGGATTGATTTTAAAGCTTAATCTCACACTTTCCGGACCTGAGTGTACAGCAAAATGTTTAGCACAAGCGGCTGTTTTTAAATAATTAGGATCGTCTCCTTGCATTCCTTGGACAAAAGCAACGCCAATTCTTGACATCAAATAAGGGTCTTCCCCAAACGTTTCTTGACCTCGCCCCCAACGTGGGTCTCTAAAAATATTGACATTTGGAGACCAAAATGTAAGACCTGCAAACTTACTATGGTTACCAATCTGTTGTGCGATTGCGTATTTTGCTCTTGCCTCAGTAGAAATTGCAGAAGCGACTAGTCGTGCTAGTTCGGGGTCAAAAGTAGCCCCCAAGCCAATACCTTGCATGAAAACAGTAGCCTCCCCATTTCGGGCCACTCCGTGTAAGGCTTCGTTCCACCAATTATAATCGGGAACCTGTAAACGAGGAATGGCATCAGCACTGTTCATCAATTGACTTATTTTTTCTTCTAAAGTCATTTGAGATACCAAAATCTCAACTCGTTCCTCAATTGATAAACTCTTATTGAAAAAAGACAAATCGACATCTTGTGCTAGGGCTGCTTTTGCTGTAAAATAGAATGTGAGTAAAAGCAAAAGTTTATTTTCTAATCTTTTCATTATCTGTAAGTATTTCTCTCCAATTCATTTAATATTAGGCTAGTGAATGACTATTGGTTTAAGGCTCTTTGGCTGTTTTCTTTCTCAATTCGTTCTCTTTGTTTTTTAGTGAGACCGTACTTAAAATAAAGATCATTCGGCATCAAAACATTGGACCTTTTCATGGTCGGATCATGCACACTTTGACTCAAATCACAATCAAATCGCCCTAATTTGCTGTATTGTTTTTTCCAATTCCCTCCAGCATTAATAAAGTGAGAAAGCCCCCATGTAATTCCATCTGCATTTTTACTGTCGGTAAATGCGTCAGGTGAAAATAAACCTCCTGCTGTGGGGAGTAACTGGGTTACTGAAGCAATTTCAAAATTGACCCAATCTTCAGCGTATTGAATGGTATTGTGCTCAATTCCATCGGTTCCCACAATTGCAGCAACGCCTTCCCTGAAAGGAAATAACATAGTTTCATGTCCAGAATTCATCACAGGACTGAGTGGATGTTTTTTAAAAGGTCCTTCGGGATGTTCAGCTATTGCCAAACCCCAACAATCCCAATGTTTGCGGTTAGCATCTCTCTGATCCATCCCAGATTTATAATAAAGATAAATTTTCCCATCGTGCACCAAAGGCATAGGGTCATGAATCACTCTCCAGTCCCATTCATTACTTTCTCCAAACGGGATAACGACTTTATTGACAGGTGTCCAAGGTCCATCAGGTGAAACCGCCACAGATAGAGCAACGGGGCAAATATCATATGCATCCTTAGCCTCATCATAAGTTCCACTTGGAGCATTAAAGGCTTGATAATAGAGATAGTATTTCCCTTTAAATTTCAGAATATCAGCAGTCGCCACCGAACGCCATCCCGGTTTTGGCTTTGGAGGCCTTGTCACTGCTACACCTTGTTCTTCCCAGGTAAAACCATCCTTGCTGGTAGCGTACCATATTTCCGCCAAATCCCAATCAGTAGAAGGTAAAGTATCGTTGGCATTCCCTTTTCCTTGAGGTGGTAAAGGCGTCTCTCGATGGGTATACCAAACATAATATTGCCCATTTTCAAAAATGATTTTGGATGGATCTCTACGGCTGATGGTTCCATCTCCATTGTTATAATCAAACCCTTTTAGCTCCGTATATTTAAAATTGGTATAGAGTTCATTGTCCAATAAACGAGGAGCTTCATAATGTTGAAATGCTCGTTTCATGGCGGAACTCATAGGTCGATTAGGATCTACATCAGCCACTTTTAAAGGAAATGCAGCATCTGGAAATTGCTGTTTTTGAGCACAACTCATCAAGCCTAAAGTAATGAGACTTAGGTAGAATAATTTTTTCATTTCAATGATTGCTATTTTGATATAAGGTCTTCATCATCAGTCCATGACTTAATTTCATAGTTAAATAATGAAGAGTAAAATGGTTTTATTATCTTAGTTTAAAGTGTTATTTTCATTCATCACAAGAAACCAATTTGCTTTATGTGTAAAGATTTCCTTTCCTTTTTCGCCTATTACTTCTATTGTATTTTCTCCTTTATACAGATGGATATTTTCAAAAACAATAGTATGCCTATCACTTTTTAACTTTTGCTTTTGAATGATTTTTCCATTTAATTTCAAGGTCACCTTCTCCAAATTGGTAAATACCTTAACCGCTGTAATGGCTTCTGTTCTTTGATTGTTTCTTGCTTCCGCAATATGTAAAACAGGTGCATCACTCCAATTGGCCTTGTAAAAATAAAATGCATCCTTTTTCATCTTTCTATCAAAAGTGACCAATCCTTTATGATTCAAATTTTTGATGCCACCTCTGTTCCATCCAGCCACAGAAAAATCAAACATATTCCACACAAAAGAACTCCATACATACGGACGGTCTTTGATGATTTTCCAAGTGATTTCATGATAGTTGGTCTGTACAGGTTCCGGAAAATAATTACCAATAGGCTTCTCTAGCTTTGTAATATCTTGTTGGTAAATATTACCGCCGACTCCGTACTCACTAATACCCAATGCAATGTGAGGATAATCCTTTCGAGCATCATCAAGCCATTTTCCCATATCAGCATATTCTCCATAATACCAACCATAGTATTTATTCCATGCCTGCAAGTCTGTAAGATTTCCCATATTCGATTCCATTCCTCGGTCACTTGCAGAAACAGTTAGCCTTGAGGGATCAATTTGATGGGCCAATTCATTGAGTTTTTTTGTTAGTAAAACGGGAGGTTCATCTTTACTTTTCCAAGCTCGTACTTCATTCCACAACCCCCATGCATAAATACTTGGATGATTATAATTTTGATAAATAAGTTCTTTCAATTGTTGGGTGGCATTTTGACCTTCACGACCACTATAATTATGTACAAAAGGAATTTCAGTCCACACCATCAAGCCTATTTCATCCGCCTTTTGATAGGTGATATCAGAATGCTGATAATGAGACAAACGTAATCCGGTTGCTCCTATCTCCTCCACCATTTCCATATCTACTTTATGATGTTCCGGTAACAGTGCAGGCCCTCTTTCTTTCCATTCCTGATGCATGGCCACACCATAAATACGGTACGGCACACCATTCAATACTGCTCCTTTTTCAGCATCTACTTCAAACGTTTTGATACCAAAAGTTTCAACTACTGTATCTGATTGTTGGTCATTTTTTAGAATTGCAGTCACCGTGTATAAATGTGGTTTTTTTCGTGCATTCCATAAAATGGGATTATGAATCTCTACCTCAGTGGTCAAAGTAGAATCACTTGAAGCAAGTGCATCAATTTTGATTTCTTTTTGAAAAACGACCTTCTTGTTTTTATCTGCAACTTTTAAATTAAGAACTGCTTTTTCAGTACTTTTTGTTGAAGAAAGGTGAGTACTAATTTCTAGATTTGCTTTATTATTTTCTAAGGACTTTAATGTGACAAACACACCGGAAGAAGCAAAGAACGTAGGCGTAATATTACTTGAAGGAGTAGTGAAAAGATGTACTGGTCGGTAAATACCACCATAATGATTAAATAAAGCATCATCCACCGGAATACGAAGAAAGTCGGGTGCATTAGATACTTTGACTACTATTGTATTTTCTTTCCCCAATTGAATGGCATTTGTGATTTCAAAACAAAATGCAGAATAACCACCAACATGTTTTCCTACTTTCTGAGCATTGACAAACACCGTTGCCTCTTGTCCAACTCCTTCAAAACGAATGAAAATACGTTCTCCTTCCATAGCTTTTGGAACGGTCATTTGATTTCTGTACCAAGCCATACCTCTGTAATAACCGACTTCTTCAATGGCATCCATAGAATAGGTATGTGGAACTTTTACATCCTCCCATAACTGATCATCAAAGTTGGTCGATTGTGCATTATAAATCACTCCTTTGGAAAATTTCCAATCCGTAACCGCAATAGGTTTCCTATGCTTAAGAGAAGGAACTTGCGCTCGAACAAATGTAAAATGGATGAGTCCTATAAGTAGTAAAAAATATTTCATCTCAGTGCTTTGCTTTATATAAACTAATTGCCCAAATCAATGGATTATTGATCACAATTACTTTTGATTTTGACCATCTTTCTTTAAATATGTTCGAATCCTTATCATAGAAGGTAATTCGCCACTTTTATTTTATTTTACCCCTATCTTTCGAATAAAAATCCCCCTGCTCATAGAAACTTAAAATAGATGTAATCCAACGTAATTTGAATCAAACAAAGAATTGATTAGATTGACACTTCAAAGAAAGTTATGTCTTAACGCTCTTTTTCATCAATGAGAAACTAACTAGAAGAACTTTAATAAATTTCTTAATAGAGGTAAGTTTAAATCCTAAACAAAAGCTATTTTAAAATGCTAAACCACAACGAAAAAACACTACTCGAATCTTTTGAAGGAAACTTTAATTTAAAAGAATGGATTTTTCAAGTTCAAAAATCTACCAATCCTTATTTTCTACAAGAAAGTGCTACGCTGTACAACTGGAATGATGGGTATGAACTCCCTATTGCAATTGCCAATAACCCTTTTTGTGATCAAGGAACAGCGCTCAACTTGCATTGGCTTTCTGCCGGAATAGCGTTGCACACTGAAGAAAATATCCGTAATGAAGAGAACAAGGAGTGGGTTGCCTTTTGTGAATTGATTGAAAAACGTATTCTCAACCAGTTCTACAAAATGGGGCCTATCAGCTTTAAACCTCCTATCAGTAAAGTCACTACTTTTAAATACAAGAAAAGAGGAATTCCCACTGTGCTCTACACTCCATTTAATGGAAAAACGATGATTTGAGTTCAATCAAAATGCAAGAGATAGAATCATATATAGAAGAATACTTTGGGATTGGTGGTAAAAGCTTAGCTTCGGTCAGTGATTTATTTACGTTTTCTGAGATCAATAAGAATGATTACCTTCTTCAACTTGGGCAATATTCAAACACAATTCACTTTGTAAAATCGGGTTATCTCAGAATGTTTGCTTACAATGAAAATGGAGATAAAGAAATAACACAATGGGTTTCCAGTCAAGGAATGTTCGTTGCGGACCTTTCTAGTTTTATGTTTCAGACCCCATCGCGGTGGAACATTCAAGCTTTATCACACTGCGAACTCTTCACCATTACAAAAGAAGATTTTCACTCTATTGAGCAATATGTGGAAGATTGGGGAAAACTAGAAAAGTTATTCATTACAAAATGTTTTATCACTCTTGAAAATAGAGTTTTTGGACAATTATCCATGACTGCAGAAGAAAAAGTAAAACAATTATTAGCCACTAATCCTTCAATTTTTTTAAATGTACCCTTACAATATATTGCCTCCATGCTGGGCATGACTCCCGAAACACTAAGTAGAGTAAGGCGAAAAATGATTTCTTGACATATGTCAAGAGAAGGCCTGTAAAAACCACTTTAATTTGCATAAGTATTAAGACAAAAACAGCGATATGCAAAAATTAAGTTTAGTCGTTTTTCTGGCACTTTTTTCTATCAAAGGTATGGCTCAAAAAGAAATCAAAACCGCAATTCACATCAATGCAACGCCCCAAACAGTTTGGGAAGTACTCACCAATTTTACAGAATATGCCAACTGGAACCCCTTTATAAAATCCGTAGAAGGTGATTTTATTGAAGGTCATAAAGTAAAAATTAATGCAGGTGGCATGACTTTCAAACCTAAAGTATTGGTCTTTGAGCAGCATAAAGAAATAAGATGGATTGGAAAACTGCTGATCAAAGGGCTTTTTGATGGAGAACACATTTTTGAAATCATTGATAATAAAGATGGTACATCAACTTTTAAACAAGAGGAAAAATTTAATGGTCTTTTAGTGGGACTTTTCAAAAAGAAATTGGATTCAGAAACAACGGAAGGTTTTAAAGAAATGAATCAAAAATTGAAGGAACTCTCTGAGAAATTAAACACTGTTGCAATACAGTAAGCAAAAGAAATAAATTATGACATTCAAACAATTAGGTGAACAGCTCCAACAACTACTTTATGATGCACTTCAAAGGTACTTAGCGTTACAATTACAACGGCTTTCGGATGAGAAAATTTATGCTTTTGCCGTCTATTGTGACTCCGGTTGTAGAAGTATGGGAGGAGCCATTTCAACTCTTGAAAGTTTGAGCCAACAAGTCAGCCACCTTCCTGCGGATTCAGACCTTACCACTTTTGAACTTTATGCTTCTGAATGGAAATATGTCAACGAGCATTATGCTGTTTTTGATCAAGTTGATGAATGTATCGATAACATTTATGATGTATTCTATGAGGGGGAATTAGATGATGTCGATTTAGAAGAATTAGAAGAAGATCAATTATGGAACCTTATTTTAAGCTTCTTTTCTGAAGTGATCATTAATACATTATCTCAATTAAAAACAGAAAATGTATTTCAAAATGATGCTTTTACTGAAGATGTATTTTTAGGAGTACAATTTGGTGATGTTGGAGAGGAAGATCAGAAAGTTTTATTAGACGTTTCAAGTCAATTAAACTCAGAGTATTGGCATAATAAATTACTGGGAAGTTTAAACGCCACTCTGGATAAGTAATTTGAAATACATAATATAATTATTTTGTTTTGATATTCAAAATACCAATAGTACATTTAAAGTCTCTTTTTTCTATTGATTAATGTCACATCAAAAAGGTTTAAGGTCCATAGTAGTTATCAAAATATATTCTTTAATCGACTAACCTAACACTAAAAAATATGCAATTCAAAAGGAATCACCTACAAAGCCTTCTCGGTGGAATACTTCTCTTATTTTCCATTGGCCTAGCTTTGATAGATTACAATAGCATTTTAGAACCTGAAAGCATCCAAAGATTTATTGACTACTCCATCTTATTATTTATCAGTCGGTGGAGTATTTATTTCTTGCTCTTTTTGGCAGGTCTGACCGCTTTTTTCCAATCTAAAAGTACAAACCTATTCTTACTGATTTTTAGTCTCACATCATTATTGGAAATTTACGTCAATGAAAATTACTATATCATCAAAAGTCTTGAAGACTATCAAATTTCTATTTTAGGTATACTTGCCGTCATTGGGTTTCTAATAGCAACAATAAATTTATTGAAAGTTCAACGACTCAAACTAAGTGGTATTTTTTTAAGTATGCTACTTTCCATCACATTGGTTTATTTACCCAATGCACTTATAACGTTCTACTTTTAAAAATAGTTTATGAAAATGTTACACTACACCCAATCGATCCTACTGATTGTATTTTGTCTGATAGGTTGTGAAGAAACAACAGTTGAAACGTCTGAGATGACTCCTGAAAAATGGAAAAATGATATCGAAAACCTTATTTCAACATTAGAACAAAAACACATTCATCCTTATCATAGTATCTCTAAAGATAGTGTTCAAAAACAAGTTAAGTCTTTACTCAATGACCTTGCTCGATTATCTGATGATGAGATCTTTTTAAGGCTTTCAAAAATTGTAAAATCATTAGACGATAGTCATACCGGAATTTGGAAATCTTCCTCATTTTATGATGCTTTACCCATAGAATTTTTTGTATTTAATGATCATGAAATAAGGGTAATTAGAGCTCCAAAAGAACATCCTGAATTGATAGGTGCTCAACTCTTAAGCATTGAAAATACTCCTTTACAACAAGTCATCAAAGAAGTTTCCTTGGTTGCACAATGCACCGATAATTGGTATTCTGAAAGTGAAAGGATGGTTTCTTACCTCAAATACTCCAAAGTATTAAAAGGGTTAGGCATCACGAAGCAAGAAGATGCTGCAAGTTTTGAGTTTTTATTGGAAGACGATAATAGGAAAACTGTTACGCTTCATGCCGTTCCTAATACAAATTACCACTTATCTATGACTCCACAGATGACCGTTGAAAGCCCTTTTAGTTTTGAAAAGTCGGTTATAGGAACTCCTTATTTATGGTATCAGCCCATGGAAGAACTGAATACTGCTTACATCTATTTTGCAAGCTACCCTGAACTGCTGCAGATGAGACGTTTTGCCGTTGCACTATCACGAGAGTTTATGAAAAAGGGAATTCAAAATATCATCATTGACTTAAGAGATAATGGTGGCGGTAACTTTTTTATCGGTATAGAACTTCTTAAATCTTTATCTTTTTTGGATCAAGTGAATTGGAAAAACGGCGTTTATGCAATTACAAGCAGAACGACTTACTCTGCTGGAATGAGCAATACAGCTCAATGTAAGGAACTACTCAACGCTAAAATTGTTGGCGAACCTACAGGCTCAAACCCTAATGATTTTCAAGATGCAGATGGCTTTCAATTACCTCATTCAAAAATTTGGGTACAATATTCGAAAAGACATTATCAATTTCAAGATAGTGTATCCAACGGTATCCTTCCTGATGTACCTATACAACCTACATGGGGTGCTCTAAAGAATAAAGTGGATCTTGATTTAACATGGATTTTGGAAGATATTAAACAGCAAAGGAAAATGAATTAAAAATACCCTTTGTTAGAACAAGGGCAGTATTCCACAAACTTTTAAAGATAGAAATCTTAAAACTCTTAAAAAGTAATGGATAACAAACAATAACCATTAGATTCGCTTTTTGTGTACTATGTTATATGACTTAGCTTACACATAGTATCAATTTTGTTTTTATCTACCCTTATCAAAAAATCAACGTGAATAGAAGAATATTAGGGAATGTATTACTTTCTGTAGTTATCGTTTTGTCTATTTCTGGACTGTTTCTATATTTTACACCTCATCAAAAAAGTGTAGCTTCCATTCATACCGTATTTGGGCTTGTCTTTCTTGGCAGTGTGATTTTCCATATTGTCAATAATAAAGTACCCATAAAAAATTACCTGAAAGGAAAAGGGAAAGGGAAATCAAAATACAAACCTTTTCATGCTCCTCTAATTTTTATGGCTGTTTTACTTCTTTCCATAGGAATTATCTATCAAATCCCTACATTTAATACCTTGTATGATTGGGGAAATGCGTTTAGAAATCAGCAAATGGGTAAAGAAGAGCAAACTTTTGATTATGAAATCATCGATCTCGATAAAACTATTGGTGATCATCAAATAAGTGTAGAATTTAAGAAAGGAAAATCATTTAGACATCCTTTGATAGCTATTTGGTTGGAAGATACTGGGGGTCATTATATTGAAACTTTATATATATCACAATCCATTTCTTCAAGTACTTTTCAAATAGGAAAAAAAGTAGGTGATGGTTATGCACCTGCAACAGTTAGAAGGCCTGAAGCACTTCCTTATTGGTCGCACAAAAGGGGAATCAAAGCCTCTGACGGTCTTTATATACCTTTGGATAGTGCCCCCGATTTAGATGGCGTAACTGGAGCAACTCCTTTGAATAATTTTATCATTTCTTCCAAAACGAATTTGAAGCAACACGCCCCCTTTAAAATCATGGTTGAATTCAATCAATCTTTTGATTGGAATGAATATTACTCTAAAGACCGTTTCCCTGATGATAAGATCTACTCAGGGTCTGGTGCTGTTGGACAACCTTCTATGATATTTACCTCCGAGATTCAACCTACTGATTTGGTATCAAAGACCTATAAAATTATGGAGTTGATTGGACATGGACATCATTCTGGAAAAAATGGTGAATTGTATACTGATATGTCCAATATTACAACGGCAAAAGAAATTGCGGATAGAATTATCTTAAATATCGACAAGAATATAAACTAAGTTTTTATTAGGTATAATAAATTCTTTGATGAAATAGTAAATGGTCCGTTTGGGGCTGTCGCAAAACTAAGATTTGAATAAATAATCATTATGTTTAACTTATAACATAATGATTATTTACTATGCT
>NZ_JACVVP010000050.1 GCF_014534745.1 Flammeovirga sp. EKP202 | reverse complement strand
AGTAAATAATCATTATGTTATAAGTTAAACATAATGATTATTTATTCAAATCTTAGTTTTGCGACAGCCCCCTACAGCACCACATTTTAGAAGATAATTATAAAACCCTCGCCTTTTGATCTGTAATCAAGTAATCATTTAGTAGTATCTAAATCGGCCTTGAAGGGAAAAGAGTCAAGAATTTAATGAAATGAGCCGTTAAAAATGATTTTCTTGTTTGAGCAAAGCGAGTTTAAAATTATTTAAGCGAGAGAAATGGAATTTAGCTTTTGACTTCTAAGCCTTGAGTTTTTGCTTCGTTTTTGTGTTAAGACTAAAACGAAGAAGAGGGAAGTTTGAAAGAAGATCTTTGCAAACTTGTAGAAAGTTCGATTGAAAGTTGACGGTAATTTAGTTTACAATCTACTTAATTAATATATATGTCCAATAGAAGAGAAAGAATTTTCTAAGGTCTTCATATATAGATAAAGGCAAAGGTTGAAAACTTCATCATTTATGAGCTCTTTTAACTAGCCTTCAAAATAGTATCAATTTTTTAAAGAATTCATAGTAATACATTTTGTTTTCATTTGCATCATCATTAACTTTCTAATAGACGAAAATAGTTCAGAAGCTAAAAGGAGTTTGATCAAGAAATGTTCTTAATCTGAAAATCAAAGATAAACATTTCAAGCTCAAAAACTCTTATACTTTCAACTGACCGTCAGACCAAAAACACTGATTTCAAGATCATTATTTGCTATAAAATTATAATAAATCCAAAACTATGAGAAAAATATTTCTACCTACAATTATTGCTTTTCTTACCGTAGTATTGACACTCTCTTCCACTTTTGCTCAGACAGAAAATGAGATGAAAGAGATCATTACAAAGATGGTCGAGAAAAATAAAAAAGGGTATAATAAAGAAAATGTAGAACAATTGATGCAGTATCTGCATCCTGATCTTACCATTAAAGTGACAAGAACATCTGTTGATGGGAAACGCCGTCATTTTTCAATGGGAAAAGAAGGCTATAAAACAGCTTTAAATAATCAGTTGGAACAAAATGTACATAGAGAATCGGACTTAGAAATTTTCTCTACTAAAATGCAGGGCAATTTGGGTGTCTGTACTTTTGCATTAAAATACAACCTAATCAGTGATGATAATAGAAGAGTATTATCTAAAGGTTCGGAGTTTATTACTGCAACTTTTGTGGCTCAAAAAGGAAAATGGTCAATTCTAGAATTTAATGTAACTGTTCTAGAAGAGGAACAATTTCAAGGGAAATGTACTTGTGAAGTATATTCAAACCCAAACACAGGCAGCGTAATCACAAGAGTTACAGCACCAAAGGGGAATCGTTTTGAAAGTGAAAACAACAGCCTCCATTCAAAAAGTAAGGATGGAGAATCATATTTCACTATTAAGGGAGTAACTTTTATATGGTATAATAAAAAAGAGGTTTGGACAGTAGATTCCGCTTACAAAAGAGTTGAAATGCTTGCCAAAGCGCAAAGTAAGGAAGAAGCTATGAAGGCATTGGTGATGTATATTTATAAGGATGAATGCTCAGAAATGAAAATGATATTCTAACCTCGATAGATCATCTTTACCTATTTTAAGCAGTTGCACATTTGAAATTGGTAGAGGTTGGATTATTATTATTTTTAGTCTATTCAAGGTAGAATAGAAGAGCATAGCCGAAGCTACGTGATGATATTCTAACGCAGAGTAGGCTAAAAAAGAAAATCTAAAACTTACGATTTTAATTGTACAACTGCTTAAAGGAGTCATTCTTAAACTAAGAATGACTCCTCATTTTTTATCAATACTTCAATTGAAAATCTTTCACTCGTAGTTCACTTCCTACTCCACCTCTAAAATTGGCTCCATCAAAACTTGACGAATACACTACAATAATATGCGTAGGTGACTGATCTAAGCTAGCAAAACCATGTTCGGGCATTCGCTCATTAGAGGAAGAAGGCATCATAAAAGGTGCTAAATCGTTATGATTACCATAAAGGAAAGGAAGGTTGATATTCTCAAAATCTTCCATCTTTTCGTCTGATCTAAACCAAGCAGTCGCTAGACGGTAACGTTTTTCATCATCTCCAGTTCCTTCTCTGACTTGCAATAGAACGTAGACATCACATTGGTCCATATTTCCATTGTAAGGTGCTGGTATATATTGAATGTCTGTTTCAAAACTTTTAGGCTGATCTGTAAATGGGATACCGAAATCTGTTCTCACATTGGTGAGTCCACTTCCTTGGATCTCTCCCACAAAAAGAGAACCTGCCGCCACAACGCCCAAAGCTGAAGTGGTTTTTAAAGTAGTGTATTCGTATTCCTCTTCTGAGGATGAAGGGTACACCGTTCTTACTCCTGTTGGAATGATCAAATCCGCCGCTCCTACATCTCCGGTTCTCCAAGGTGTTCCTTCAAAATCTTCTCCAGGAATGTAGAACTTTCTGCTGCTATTGGATTCATTGGATTTACGACCTCCATAATACCAAGTCATAAAATCTGAGTATAAAATTTGATCGCCAATTCTTTCCGTATCACCATCTTGGAAAGTCACATTGATGGTCCATTCAATCTCATCAAAAATAAAGACTACACCCTCAGAAAAATCACGAACATCATACGGATAAGGAACTACCGTTACATCTTCAGGAGCGTAATGAAAGGTTTTAATGGTTAGGTTTTTAATATCTGCATTGTCCTCAATCACCACATCAATTGTATAATTACTTTGATTAATGTCTGCAGATATTTGCCCTTCGATTTCAAAATGATGGAATACAATATCAAAATCATCTTCAATAACCGAAATTGTCCATTCGTACTCCTGATAAGTTGAAATCACAAACTTCACATCTTCCGTATAATCTGTAACCTCAAATGGATCAGGAGTTATGGTTGCTTCTTCCGTCAATTCAATACCGGTAACATGCAGTGCTGATCGATCCGTTCCAAAAGGTACCCTTATTTCTACACTTTGATCCTCTTCTGAAATAATGGCATTGCCACTTTGTCCTTCCAACTGAAAAGATATGATTTTGCCAAAAACATAGGGATATGGAATGTCATTTTTGATACAAGCACCTAGACCTAAAGTAACCGTTAATAATAATATAATCTTTTTCATGTGTTTAGATAAATAAAGTTAGACCAATGTTTAAAGAGAAAATATCCAAGTCGAAGTTGGCACTGCTCGTCGTTCTAGAACCCGTATTGACTTGATTTTCGACCTGTTCTGTATTCTTAAAATTGAAGCCGATTACATCCATTTTTACTTCCAAGGCCAGGTTATTGTTGATGAAAGCCACCATACCTGGAGAAATTCCAATATTCAACTCATGCAAAGTAGAGTGAACACCCACAATATCATGAGGACCGTTTTCCATATTCAGGCTTTTAGATTGCCCATAACCATAAGATAAACTCACTTCATTGAACAAGCCGAATCGGTTTCCCTTTCCCAAACTGATATAATTCCTCATAAAGAATGTAGTGTACACCATATGGGAAACATCACTCATTCCTTCTACAGATAAATTAATATCGTCTCCAAGATCCAGTTGTAAATTATCGATGTTCAATCCTTTTCTAGCATAGGTCACACGCCCACCTATAGCTAAATCATCCTTTACAAAATAGCCAAAAAATGGACTTATTCTTAAATTATAACCGCTTCCATCCCATTCATTCAAAACCAAAAACTGGTAATTATCATTGAAATGCTGAGAGTAATTGAAGGAGGCACCAACCATCCATTGCCCTTTGGGTATGAAGGTTCTATTTGTGATACCTCGGTCATAAGCGGGTTCCTTTTCTTTCGTTTCAGCATAAGAGATCAGTGTCAAAAACAACATTAATGACGATAGATAAATTGATTTAAGTTTCATTATTTTCTGATTTTTAGATTGTCGCTTTTTGTTTAAAATATTTGATTTGTGCTTTGTGATAGGATTTCAATTTCTTCCATTCTTTTCCTTTAAGGCAGTATTGATAATCCACTTTTTTTAATCGATTGACAGCCTGCACCAGCGGAATTGGCGAGACCACTAATACCAATGGTGCCACTGTGGCCCCTACACATACAGCACCAACTCCTAACACTTGAGAGAACCGACCTCTTTTGTGCCTTTTTGTATGGTAATACTGTTTGGTTTCTTCTTTTAATGGTTGAATTTTAGCGTATTCCTCCATAAAATTTACAGTCTTGTTGTAGGTCTCCACTGACTCATAGCGTATCGATTCTATATCCTCTACATCGATGACATGAAGCTTTTTATCACGCATATACACAAAAGTAGACGCATCACTAAACCGTTTTCCTCTTTTCCATTCTTTCTTAGTAATCGAGACCACTTGTTCATCTTTTAGGTGAAGATTGATATTGTCCATTTCAGTTGGAATAGATATAGCAGAAGCAATGGCTTGTATAACGATGATTGACATAAGGGTAGCAATTAAATTTTTTGAAGGTTTTTTCAGTTAATCAACAGTGTCTTTGACTTCGAAAAGTAATTCTATAAAAGACTTATTATTTTCTTGATCTAATTTGTTTTCTAATGAGTGTTCCTCAATGGTCTCCCTTATAATTTGGAAGCCCGCCTTGGTTTGATCTTGTGTCATTAACACAAGACTATAAAAAACAATAAAAACGACTAGTAGTATATTTTTCATGATTTAGATTGACTTGGTTTCCAAAATAGGAAACAATTTGATAATAGGTTTCTACTTCATGTGTTTTAAATAACATGAGCAGGTTAAGTTAAATGATAAAAAGGTTCGCTATTACTTCCATTAACTTGTAATGGTTATCGATATCACCCAAGTAATTATTAACTGAACGTATCGCTTTATTCGAAGTATTATTTCATTTTTCATAAGGCAAATTTTTAATAGTTTCCCACTCAGGAAACCAATTGGTTATAGCAATTTTTTATTATGATTTTCAGTAAAAATAAATTTCAAAAATCTATCTTTTGGTTCGTCAATGTTATTCTAAATTAAATTATATTTCTATAAATGGAAACTAATAATTTATACTTCGACCAAATACTAAATTCACTTTATTGCAAAGGTTCTAAATATAATATTTGATTTCGTTGTTGTAACTTGACAATACAAATATGATACTTTGTTTCCTTAAAAGGAAACTTAAATAAATTCATTAACAATAAAACTTCATTTTGATTCAAAAAGTGCTTTCTAAACGTTATTCTTTTGATTTACAAAGCCAAAAAGCAATATAATTGATGAGACTATATTTTGGATGGTCGAGAAGTTTAGTTGATTTTGGGTGATACACCTTATTAAATTGTAAACTATGTTTTCGAATATTTACGGTGTTTAGAAATCAGGAGATTTCTGCTGATCTGTAGGACACGAATGACGCTATCGCTTAACATTCGCGCCAGTGGACTTACTACCCAATTTTCATTTGCTACTTCTTCCCTCGGCCTTGAAGGGAAAAGCGTCAAGAGTTTCATGAAGTGAGCCGTTAAAAATGATTTTCTTGTTTGAGCTTTAGCGAGTTTAAAATCATTTAGGCGAGAGGAATGGAATTTAGCTTTTGACTTCTAAGCCTAGATTTTTTGCTTCGTTTTTCATCAATGGAAAAATGAAGAAGAAGGAAGTTTGAAAGTAGAAAATAAAAAAGCTTGTATAAATACCAATTGAAAGTTGATGATAATTTAGTTTGTAAGTGTTCGAAATCTTTCATTTTATGGCAGATAACTTAATCAGAGTATGGAATTCAATAATTAATCGGCACTATTTTCATAAATATTCTTAAAATATCACTATTTTTGCCATTATCTCTAACTAATTTACTGAAACACACTTCTACTACCACCCATCTATAATTCTACTATTATTGATTACGATACTAGAAATGTGTACTATTATTTAACATGTTATGCGACTACGATTTTTTAATTTACTAAGTGTTCTACTTGTTTTAAATGTACATTCTTATTCTCAAAACCCTATGGGGATAAAAACGGATGTCAATGGATTACCGCTCAATGGGGTTATTATGGACTTTAACTTTGCTCCAAAGAAAAAGTTAATTCTTAAAACAGAAATCCAAGATTTTGCAAAAGGGAAAATACGCCTAAAGGATGAAAGTGTTTTATCAGGATATATCAAAAATATCAATGGTAATTTTCACTTTAAAAAGAATGTTGATGATATAGAAGTCAATGTTATTAGTGGAAGACAAATCAATAGTGTAACCATAGGACAAGATTCTACAAAAATCGTCTATAGTGCCTATGTGAAAGGTAAAATGACGAAAAGAAAATATTCAATTCTTTCCAGTATGAATTATGGCAATTTCGCTTTTGGTGAGCAAATCGTCAATCGGTCAGGCAGAATCGAAGAATTATTTTTCTATAAGGAAAAGACTGATAATTATTGGTCTACCTATAATACAGCAGTATTGGAAGATATTTTCATCAACGATTCTATTTACTCCGCGACCAACCTTACGTTATTAAAACAAAAAAATTACAACTACACGAAAGGAATACTTACCTACAACAGTGGTAAACAAGATACCGTTTTTTATTATATCAGTAACAAAAGCATAAAGTATAAAAAACTATTAACCACCGAATTTGAAACTGAATTGATACCTTATAATTTTAAAACACTTGTATCAGTTCAAGATTCTATTTTTACGGTAAAATCCATTCTTGAGAAAGGAAAAGTAACTCAAAAACCTTTAGTATTGGGTTACAAATGTAAAGTAGATCATTTACATGAATACGCTCAAAGTATTGGTGTGACACGTCCTCAAAATTTTGTCTTCAACAAAAAGCAAGGCTTATGGGAAACCATTAATCAATACCAGGAAGTGAATGAAAAAACTGTATTTAGCTATCATCAAAGGTCTACTTTTTGGGGGCGCATGATTAAAAATTTAACGACTCATCAATTGGAAGATAGAGCGATCACCAATGCTGATGATTCTGTTTTTCATGGTCAGTTGAGTACTTTTGAGTTAAGAAATAATAGAAATCAGTTTAATGCAGATAAGATCCATCGGTTTTTTAAATTGAAAAACTATTATGATAGCTACACGAACAGTAAACCTTTTTACTTTACAAAAACGTGGCATCCTACTTCCGAAAAAACGAGCTACAAAGGAAAAGTTACAGCTTTCAATAACCGTTATTTCACGATTACTTATTATCAGAATAATGAAAAAATTGCAGTCATAAATTACGGTTCTAATCTAGATCAGTTGTATACCAAAATAGGTACATCCTCTTTTTACTCTAACAAGCAACTTATAGCCCAGTACAAATATGATTTAAAAGGAAATGTAATGAGCTATAATATATTTTATCCAGGATCGAGTAAAATATTCTACAGTTATCATATCGTAGAAATGATGATAGAACGATACCATAAGAATTTCTACTACCCTACTTTTGATGCCCTCAATGATGCAAATGGAAACCCTGTTGAATTTGAAAATCAACGATTCTCAATCGCTGACCCATACACCAAAAATGAAACAGACATTCAGTTTTCCTATGAAAAGCTTATCTTTTTGAGTAGAGTTGAAAACAATCAAAGAATCTATTCTTATACGGATCAAATTCAAGAACTTGATTTTTCTCCTATTCAAAGAATTATTGATAAGTATATGATAGAGAATAGTTCTTTAGTTCAAGAAAGTATTGATAAGAATTGTAATGGACATTATTTTCTTTCGATGATCCTAAATGAAAAAGGAAAGTTTGATAAAATAGAAATCATTGGTTCTGTCAATAAAGACGTAGATCAGGTGGTAAAAAACTTAACTGAAATCATACAGAAAAAAGGAAAACTCACGCCCTATATGATTCATATTGATCCTGTAAAAGTTGAACTGATTATACCTCTCATCACTGAACTAAAAAATCAATATACGCTTCATAACCATAGTGTGGCAAGACCCGATATGAACTATGTGTATGAACAAAAAGCACCTGCTGATGTTTCTGAGTATATTGAGTTTGAAGAGCTATAAAATAATAATAGAAAGAGGCACCTTAAAGATTAGGGTGCCTCAATTGCTTTACATGATAACTAATTTTCACTCTTACTACCGTTTTTGGGTATAATTATCCTATTATCACAAAGTATGGTTTGTATCTTGATTACTTCACTTTAAATAAAATACTGTACAAAGCGGGGATAAAAATCAAGGTGATGATAGTTCCAAACATTAACCCGACCATAATGGTTACTGCCATTGGTTCCCAGATTACTCCACCTCCTAAGTACAATGGAATAAGTCCAAGTACCGTGGTGAAAGTGGCTAAAATAATGGGTCTGAATCGCTGTAAACATGCATCAATCACGGCTTGTAAAGGTGCTTTTTTCAACTCCTTTTCTTCTACTTCTATTCTCTCAATCAGTACAATGGCATTGTTGATCACAATTCCTGCCAGTGAGATAATCCCAAGGAAAGCCATAAATCCGAATGGAACTTGGAAAACCAACAAGCCGAGTACCATACCGATAACACCCAATGGAATGGTCAAAAGAATAATAGTCATTTTTCTGAAAGAATTGAACTGCATCACCAATAGCATCACGATGATAAAAGCTGATAAGGGTAAGTAAACGAAAACCGCTCCCATATTCTCTGCACTTTCTTCAGCATCTCCACCCAGAGAGTAAGAATATCCTGCTCCCCATTTTTTTTGTTCCTGATCCAACCAAGGCTGAATGGCTGTCATGATGGTATTGGCGTTTCCATCTTCTTTCAATTCACATTCTACCGTAATTGTACGCTTCAAATTCTCTCTTTTGATCTGTGTATACTGCCACACCGGAACAATCTCAGCAACCTGATTTAATGGAACACTTTTTCCTGTGTTTTGGCTGTAAACATTGGCCGTTTTTAAAGCAGACAATGACAAATCAGAACTTTCAATACTCTGCAATAAAATTGGAATTGACTTCTCATCTTCTCTAAATTCACCCGTCTGAAAACCGTCCAAGATTGTTTGTAATGACACGGCAATATCTTGATTGGTCATCCCTGCCGATTGTGCCTTACTTTGATCGATTTCAATTACAAACTTTTTACCTTTCGGTCCCCAATCGTCTTTTACGTTTTTAGTGCCTTCTACTTTCGATAACTCTGCTCTGATGCTTGTCGCAATTTGCTGTAATTGGTCTGGATTATTTCCTGAAACTTTGATTTCGATGGGTGCTCCACCACTTCCAGCTCCTAACAAACCTGCTTTTACATCAGCATCATGAAAGTGTAAAAAGCTGTATTCGTCAATCTTTTTAATTAATGCATTATTGATTAATTGATCTGAAGTGTTAACCAAAATGTGAGCATAATTGGCGTTCGGTTCATCTGCAGTATACCCTAAATCATAAGACGAAGGACCTTCTCCAATAAATGAAGTCCACGATGTAATTCCTTCATTTCTATGATCATTGACCATTAATTCTTCTCTGAAAAAACCTTCCAACTCTTGGATCACTTCTTGAGTAGATTCGATTCTTGAACCTTGCGGTAAATTGATATCAATGGTAATCATATTTCTATCGCTATCAGGGAAGAATAATACTTCCAATAAGCCAAAACCTAAAATCGAAGCCACAAACATCACACAAACTCCTGCTACAACTGTTTTCTTGTATTTCAAAGAGATCAAAATCACTTGATGATAACCCGATTTTAAAGCCTCAATCATACGATCTAAGAACTTCTTTTTCTGCTCTCCGTTTGGTTTTACTTTCAAAAAGTACACACATAACAAGGAGATGATACTCAATGAAATCAGCCATGAAGAAATCAATGCAATTGAAATAACAGAGAAGATGGGTCCCATAATGTCACCCATGATTGACTCTGCCATATAGAAAGATAAAAATGCTGCTGATGTAGTCAAAGTGGAGATTAATAAAGGATAAAATAATTCTTGTACGGAATCAATCGCCGCCTTTTTCACCTCAATTCCTTCTTCCATTTTCACCATGATGGATTCCGCAACCACAATCCCGTTGTCTACCATCATCCCTAAAGCCATAATTAATGCCGCCAATGAAATTTGGTTGATACCTAAATCGAATAAACCCATCACCATAAATGTGGCAATTGTCACCATTGGAATTAAACTGGCAATCACTAACCCTGTTCTTAGGCCTAAAAAGATCAACATCACGGCTAAAACAATCACTACAGACTGAATTAAATTGCCTTCAAAATCTGTTACTTTATGATCAATATAATGATCCAAAGAAGACAATCTCAATACTTCCAAACCAATTGGTAATTGCTCTTCGTACTCTGCTAAAACTTGATCTACTTCTTTTCCTAGGCTCAAAATATTTCTTCCTTCCTTTAATGAAATATGTAATGAAACACCTTTCTTTCCATTGATTTTTACAATCTGTTTCTGCGGATAGATATAACCTTTTTCAATTGTTGCCACATCAGATAGCAATATTACATTGCCGTTGTTTCCTACAGGAATCAGCATATTGTGAATGTCTTTTACATGATTAAAATTGCCGGAAGGTTCTAACACAATTCTCTCATTTTGAACATTGATTTCACCACCTGTATTCAAAATGTTCGTAGCACTAATCATTTGCTCCAAACTGCTTGAAGTCAATCCATAGGTTTTCAATTTTGCATTATCAAACTTGATAAATACTCTCTCTTCTTGCTCTCCATTGATCTCTACTTTGGCCGCATCTTCCAAACTGATCAAGTCATTTCTCAGTTGATCCGCATATTTTTTGACTTCAGCATAAGAGAAACCATCACTTGTGATGCCTACAGCAATACCGAATACCTCGCCAATTCCATCATCTTGTAATTGTGGATGAACGTTGGAAGGAAGGTCTGACATACGGTCCAATTTTCTTCTCAAACGATCCCAAACGTCTTGTAAATTTTCAGGGGTCACCTCCATTTTCAACTCTACCGTAACCACTGAAAGGCCTGTTCTTGAATCACTTGTTACTTTCTTTAGTTCTGGTAATTCTTGAGCTACTTTTTCAATTTTGTCCGTTACTAATTCCTCCACTCTATCTGGACTAGCCCCTGGAAAAGAAGCAACAATTGTGGCTACTCTTACTGTAAATGGAGGCATACTGTCTCTTGATAAAGATTGGTAGAAGACGACTCCCATGATCATGACCACGGCTAAAATACTAAGAACAATACGGTTCTTTTCGATGGAGAATTTTGCGAAGTTTATCATTTTGACTGATGAATTATTGAGATTGGATAATAGATTAAAGCGTTACGATTTGACCATTGATCAGTGTATGCAGGCCGGCAGTCACAATCATCTGACCTTGTTCTACACCTTCATTGATAAGGATGCCTTCGTCCGTCAATTCACCTACTTTGATGTATTGCTTTCCTATCACCCCTAATTCATCACTATGGTCTTCAATAGTGTAGACAAAGTTGCCATGCTCGTCTTCACCAATAGCACTCAAAGGCAAGACAATGTTATATTCAGAAGCCAAATCTCCCATGTCAAATTTCACTTCCGTCGCCATTCCTGGATGGATAGAAGCTGTAGGATTATTGATTCTAATTTTCACGGGGAAAGTAGCATTTTCCTGATTTAAAATGGGCGATACTTCTATCACTTCACCTTTTAGTTTTTGAGCAATTGACTTAAAGTTGAGAAACGCACCCATTCCATTTTTGACTTCATTGATAGTACTTTCCGACACTCCCACAATCACATTCATCTCGTTTCCTGCATTCAAGACCATTACTTTGTGGCCAGAACTTACCGTTTCATTGATATTTGCATTGACCTCGGCCACCACTGCATCTTTTGGAGCATAAATGTATCCGTTGAGAATTTGTTGGTGATCGATGGCTAATTTTCTTTCTGCTGATGTCAACTGATTAGAAGCATTTTCGAAAGTATTTTTGACTGTCTCATATTTACTTAAAGTATAATTACCTTGTTCATATAATTTTCGGCCTCTTTCATACTCTGACTTGGCAGTGTACATTTCAGATTTTGCCGCTTTTAAAGAGGCCAATGACTGCTCGTAAGAAAGTTGAGCTTGAATATTGTCTAATTGCATCAATAATTCTCCCTTCTTCACCTTTTGTCCCACCTTCACTAATTTCTTTACGATAATGCCATTATTCCTAAAACTCAACTCCATTTCTTGATCCGCAGAAGCTTTCCCGCTGTAGGTTGTATTATTGCTTAAAGTAGTATTCCCTACTTTTAAATAACGAACACTTCTATATGTTTCTTCTTTCTGATTTTCTTCTTTTTGACAAGCTGAATTGAAAATGAAAACAGCAAATAGCAAAGATAAAATTGTAGTATTTTTCATGATTTTGATTGATATAGGATGATTAATTATTTTGGATAAATTGTGTAGCACGAGCATAAAAGGCTTGGTTGTTTTCTTCTGAGTTTAATAGAAAATAGTAACCGATCGCTCTTTGTATTTGGAGTGAAACTATAAAGTAGTTGTATTGTGCAGTGATAAATGCCAACTCATTTTCTAAAAGATTATTTTGAGCGTCTATCAGCTGAATCACTGGAATAATGCCGTTGGCGTATTCACTCTGAGAGATTTTTAAGTTCTCTTCTGCCACTACCTTGTTGGCTTTTGAGATTTCGATATTGGTCAATTCATTAACCAAAGCAATGATATTGTCATAGACCATTCTTTCCATGTCCTGCTCAAAATCATTTTTCTGAACAGTTAACTTTTCCATCTGAATTTTTGATTTTTGCTGGTTGATGTTTCTTGTATTTTGTTGAAAGATTGGAATAGAAACATTCAAACCTACATTGTAATTGTTCAATGGAACACTTGGAAAGCCCACCGGCATTGTTGTACCCGCTCCTTCTCTTAATAAAAACTGATTGTATTGTCCTTGTAAAGCGACTGTTGGAATAAAGCGACCATTTTTGTTCAACTTATAGTTCCTCTCAACAGATTCTTTGTTGTAATGCAAACTCATCAATTCAGGAGAGTTGGTCAACGCCTCTTGGATCAAGAACTCCGTCAATAAAAAGCGTTCATTGGGCTGATCCAACAGTTCAATTAATTGCTCATACGCTTCATTTTGTACTTGTACCCCAAGCAGTAAGCTGTCTTCCAAAACTAGGCGTTCGTCCATTGGCAGGTTCAATAATTTATTCAATGCTAGATGCGATTGAGCAACTGTATTCTTGGCTTCAATAATTCCTTGCGTATTTTGAGCCAATTGGCTTTGAAACCTTAATACATCAGATTTCCCTCCCACTCCCATTTGAAGATTTTCTTCTGCCAATTTCAAATTTTCTTTGGTTAGCTGGAGGTTTTTCAATTGAATACTTTTGTTCGCTTCATAGATTAAAGTGTTGTAATAAGTCATCCCAACTTCCAAAACTTGATCCAATTCTAAAGCATTAAAATCTTCTCTCTGAGCTTCTAATAATAGTTGGGCCATTTTAATATTTGCTGAAGCATCCGCCGAGTAAATAGTCTGTTTCAATTGTACATTTCCTGTCATACTATACTCTGGGTTCTGACCGAAAGACAACTCTGCCATCTCCGCATTCACGTAAGTACCACCTGCATTTACACCCACTTCTGGCAAGTAATTCGACTTCGACAATCGAACTTCTTGGCCTTTAATGTCAATGGATTTTCGCTCAGCTTGCAACGCTAAGTTTTGATGAAGCATGATGTTCATTAAGCTTTTTAATGAGAAGCGGTGCTCTTCACCTTTGAAGTTCGATTGCATGTAGTTGTACTTTACGATTTCGCTATTCTTGAAATTCATACCCACATACTCCGCTACATCAAGGTTGATTGTCATTCCATTTTCATAATCAATTTCTATCGGTAATTCTGATAAGTTTTGACCTCTCGTTACCGCTTCAATCGTCAATGCTATCCTTCTAAAAATCTGATCAAAATTGATATTCGGCTGATTGGTGGCCATCACACCCAACTCTAAATCTCTAACTCCGTACCCCGATAAAGATGGAAGTTGTAACTCGTTTACTTGATTGATGACCTTTTGGTAATCCTCTTCTCCTAACTGGGAAGAACTGCTAAAATAAATCGCATCTACCCCTGCTGGAATTTCTAAAAGTGATGTCGTTTCATGAATTGGAATTAATGTATATTCCGCATCCATTTCAGCGAAAATTTCATCCAATTTTTGTTCTATTGGAAAAGAAGTAATAAGATAATCATCCACTACAACTCCCAAATTCTTATAATGAGATAACGAATAGAATGACCCTACATCACCTTTCATTGAGAAAGGAGTAATAAAGTAAGTAAAGTTATCAATGCCTGAAGTTTCGTTTTGACTGGATAATTCTACAAAATCCTGATTGACAAAACCTGCCAAGATCGTTGGAATTTCAAACGTAATGTTCTCCTCATAAAACATCAACGCATTGGTAGGACCAAAAGCGATAATCATATTACAATCTTCCGCCACAAGGCTATCATATTGCGTCTTTGCAAGCGTTGGATCATAACTATTAAAAACTACTTCAGTAAATACAACATGATATTGATGTCCTAAAAGCGACAAAATTTCATCTTTCATGGTCATACCCAAAGCATCTGACTGTAAAGATTCTTTTTCGGCTAAAACGCCAATTTTGATTTGATCTTGCCCCATTAAAACGGAACTGTAGCAAACAATAAAAATGAATAGTAGTAAATTTTTCATGATAGAGATTAATGTTAAGTTTCCAAAACAGGAAACTAAAAGGCAATAAGTTTTCACTTCATGTCTCAGTTAAGACAAAAAGAGGTTGAAAAGAATTAAGATTTTATTTTTGATGACTAAACTTTGAATTAAGGTGCTCTGTGTATCATCAGCTTATCAAAAACTGAATTGTTGATACACAGAACATTATTAATAATACTATTACTAATTTGTGAGTACTATGGCAATAATTGAAATTACAGCCATCGGAAGGTAACGTTTTACCCAAAATACAATTTCGTTTTTCATTTGGTTTTAGTTTTAGTCTCGTTTCTATTTGATATCACAAAGATACAGCAAGTGATTATTAATAATTTTAAAGACTATTTCTTTTTATAATGTTTAACATTGAGCTTTAAAAGAGAAGTGATTACATCCGAATTAAACTGAATTGTTTTATCAATCAATTCATCAATTTCTTTATCACTTTCAGAAGTTCTAAACTCACTCAACCTTCTGATTTGTGTATTTTGATCCATCAAGCCATTTACAACAAGTTTAATGTACTCTTCTACTCCGTGAGCATCCAAATAAAACAAACGCTTACGTGATGAAGCTGGGTCTTGGATAAAGTTCACTCTTCGAACAGCAATCAACACTTTAAGCATTTTACTCACCGCACCTTTTGAAGAATCTGCCAACTCAATGATATCATCAAATGTCAGGTACTTTTCATTTGAGATATAAAATACTCCGATAATTCTAACGGCCAATGGCGGTAACCCGTCAAATTTATGTGCTGCCACAAACTGTTCTAATGCTACTTTTTTATCCATTCTAATTTCTTTATTGATTTAAGGTTAAATTAGTTTCCAATTTCAGAAACAAAAATAATACGATTAAATCACAATTTTAATTTTTATACCAACTTTTTAATTCTTGAAATAAAAATTTCACTTCCGATGAAGTAACATAACAATGCAAAGATGATAATTAGTTTCCTGATAAAGAAACTTAATAAAATTCATTAACATCTTTATTTCATAATTAAAAAAAATATCAACTGCATTAACATGAAGAATCAATAAATAATACAACCCTTATAATCAACGTCATTTTCACTAATATTAAAACTAACTCAATATCAAGTGATCATATACATTGCAATTTTTTTCAACTAAAATTAATATTTCAAATCTATTTGTTTCCTCTTTCGGAAACTGATGATACAAATATGATATTTAGTTTCCTAAATTAGAAACTTCATTCATTTGTATTAACAATAAACACATGAGAAAGCCTCTTTTAACATTGTATAAATACACAAATCAAAATAATCCCATAGCTTTACATTACTCTTTTTAAATTGATCTTGTTATCCAACGATAAAAATTTTTGGTAACAGTAAACTCTCAAACTTTATAAATAATAATGGAAAAACTAACGGAAGAAGAGTTACAAGAACTCGAAAAACAACTCAGCTGTCCTGAAGGAGACAACGGAATCAATGTTGGCAATATCATGAATGAGTCCAATATCAATATGACGCTAAGTGGTATTGAAGCGATGGATGTTCAAAATCAAGATAAAATACTAGAACTCGGGCATGGAAACTGTGGTCATTTATACAAAATTCTAAAGAAAGCAGAAGATGTAGAGTATACAGGTTTAGAGATTTCTGAAACAATGTGGCAATATTGTAAGGAAAATTACACTGATACTACTGCTTCATTTTTACTCTATGAAGGGCAGAAAATTCCTTTTGAAGAGAACCAATTTGACTTTGTATTGAGTGTCAATAATGTCTATTTCTGGACTAAACCCTTCACTTTTATCAAAGAAATTGAAAAGGTGCTGAAAGTTGGGGGAAGTTGTATCATCAGTTTTGCTCAGAAAAGTTTTATGGAAAAACTACCTTTCGTAAGGGATAAATTCACACTGTATGATGATCAGGCTATTCGAAATTTAGTGGCTAATACGAATTTACATGTGGAAAGCATTCAATCTTTTAATGATGTAGTCACTAGTAAATTAGGAGATAGTGTTAATAGATTTTATGGTGTGGCAGTTTTGAAAAAGGGAAAATAGAAAAAAAGAGATGCTCTGCATGACAGAGCATCTCATCTACTGATCTTTTTTTTCTTGTATTCCTTAACGTCTACAAACTTAGATCAGGTGAACGTATGAGAAGTACGTTCAAGTATTTTCTATCCTATTTTATTTCCATTATTGAGATATAATAATTGGGATTCACTTCTAACCCTTCAAAATCCATTTCCAAAGGCATTCCCTGCCATTTATTTTTTACTAATATACGTTGAGGTTTTCCGTTGATTTTAATATCCAATTCCATTTCAAAATCAGTATTACAATTTGTAAAACGATACATCATACGGTCCTCAAAAACTCTATATTCAAAAGTAGGGATTATGTTAGTTCTTAAATATTGATCAAAAATTGGAGATAAATTCTTCTTTAGTTTCTCGATCATATAATCCTCAATTTCTTTGGTATCTACTGTTTTATGATAGAATGTTTTGTTCAACCCTTTCATCATTTCTAACCATAAAGTATCATTATTGACAATCTGTCGGATCATATTCAACATATTTGATCCCTTGTAATACATATCACCTGAACCTTCTGAATTTACATCATAAATACCAATAATAGGAATATCATTTTGGATGTTTGAACGAGTCCCTCTTACATATTCCTGCCCTGCTTCTTTCCCATAAAAATAGTCTAGGAAAAGAGATTCAGAATAAGCTGTAAAACTCTCATGAATCCACATATCTGCTATGTCTTTATCTGTGATATTATTGGCAAACCACTCGTGCCCTGCCTCATGTACAATGATAAAATCAAACTTTAAACCCCAACCTGTTTGGCTTAAATCTCTCCCTAAATATCCGTTTTGGAATTTGTTGCCATACGTTACCGAACTTTGATGTTCCATCCCTAAATACGGTACCTCCACCAACTTAAAACCATCTTCATAAAATGGATAAGGTCCAAACCAATGTTCAAAAGCTTCTAGCATTTGTTTCGTTTGCTGAAACTGAACTTTTGCTGTTTCGACATTTGGCTTCAAAACATAGTAATCCAAAGTGAGCTTGCCCTTTTTTCCATCATAGCTGTCATCAAAATGAGCGTAATCTCCAATGTTGACGTTCACACCATAGTTATTAATAGGGTTGTCCACATACCAATGAAATGTCTTCGTCTTCTTCTTTCTATTCTTTTCGACTTTAATCAAACGCCCATTAGAGACATCCATTAAATGTTGAGGAACTTCCACTGAAATTTTCATAGAGTTTACCTCATCATACATATGATCTTTCAAAGGCCACCAAACACTTGCCCCTAAACCTTGGCAGGAAGTTGCAATAAAATCAGTACCATTCTCATCTTTCGACCAAGTAAAACCACCATCCCAAGGTGCTTTTACTGCTTCTTTAGGATGTCCTTCATAGAAGACCACAATACTATTTGTTGCTCCTACGATTTGTTTTTTGGAGAGTTGAATAAAAAATGCATTGCCATTTCTTTCAAACTTCAAATCTTCATCTTCTTGCGTCACCTTTGTAATCATCAAAGGTTCCTGTAAGTCCACTTGCAACACTTGGTATTCCTCCAAGACGGTGTACTCAATGGTATTTGAGCCTTTAATAAATTTCTTTTCTGGTACGACCTCAATTGCTAGATGATAATATTTCAAATCCCACCAAGCCCTTTCAGGAGTGATACTTCCTCTCAGTGTATCTTGCTCTGTAAAATGTTGATGATTATGATGTAATAGTTGTGCGTTGACTGTATTGGTTTTAAGGAAAAATAAGATGAATACTATCGCTATAAATTGGATGAAAGTAAATAACTTGTGATTGATCATTTTGGTTTTAATGTAATTGAATTTAAACTTCAAAAGTACATGAGAAATTACATAATTGAAACAGTCTGAATAAAAGAAAGTGAAACATCTTGCTATTACATGGCAAACCCAGTTTTCGGAGATATGTGATTATGAGAATTCAAAAGATTTCTGATGATCTGTAAGACAGGGTTTGATGGACAAGAAGGATTGAAAGTAAGCGAAAAGTTAGTTTAGGTGCATTATTTAAATGACAATAATTTTTTTACTCTTTTTCTATACAATTTGATCAAATCATTATAAACATGTTCATATTAATGGGTAAAACATTACATTTCTACCCCTTAATGTCACTATTTGCAACTCTAAAAACACCATAATTACAATAAATAGACACATTTGTATCAATTTTTTAACCTATTATTTATAGTACATTAAATTTGGTTAGCCTTTATTGAATAAATGATCATTTTTATAAAAAGTGACAAAAGCTTTCTTTCAAAAAAATAGATTTTAATTTCGTTTTTGACCCACTACCTTTGAAAAAAGACGGAACATAGCATTGTTACAAATTTCTAGGGAGGCAGTAACTAAAGCTATCTCAAAAAAACAGACGACAATGAAAACTTTCATCAGGAACTCAGATCACGATATTAAAAGTGTAGATATCTTTTTTACATTTCTTGCGGGGATGAATGTAATGGGTATCATAAGTCTTACGGTAATGTTTAATGCAATAAATCAATACCTCTTCCTATGTCTTATAGGTGGTACTCTTTTATGCATCATCAGTTTGAGGAAAAAGATCTTCTACTTGAAAGAAATTACCATTGAAAATTGTAACCTCGTTTTTAAGACGAACTTTCTGTTTCTATCTCACAAATACATTTGTAAGGTAGAACATATACAAGCTACTAGGACATATTATTCTTTAATTGTAAGATGTTATAAGCCTGGAGTAGGTTACAAAACAAGAAAATTTAAATTGTCTTCTTCCAAATGGAAGAATTTGGATAAACTAGAAAAACTAATCATTTCTTCTAATTAGAGTTTACAAGCGACTATTTCTTATTGCTATATTTGAGCATGTTGAGATTCTTCTTTTTGTGGGAAAAAGAAAATCTTAAACATGCTCTTCTTTTTTGAAGGAAATAATTGCAAAACATTAGATAGAAGTACTTACTCAATATACTGTAAACGAAGTTACGGTTAACTTCCAATCCGTATTTCTACTAGATTTTATAGGACTTACTTTCAAGCTTCCTTCTTCTTCATTTTTGTCTTGAAACAAAAACGAAGCAAAAAATTCAAGGCTTAGAAGTCAAAAGCTAAATTCCATTCCTTTCGCCTAAATGATTTTAAACTCGCTGCGCTCAAACAGCAAAATCATTTTTAACGGCTCAATACATGAAATTCTTCACGCTTTTCCCTTCAAGGCCGAGGGAAGTACTACTAAATGATGGTCTGATTACTTATCAAACGAAAAAGATTTTATAATAAATCTTCTAAAATGCAGTTCTGTAGGGTCGTTGCATTGCAACGTCCTCACGAACCACAATACACTACCATTTATCCTTCATACAAGAAATTGTATTAATTAACGAAAATTTAGTTTATAATGTACTCAATTTACAACATTCTTATTCTGATAATACGTTGCTTACATTGTCCTGAAAGACGGGATCTAGTTCTTCGGAAAAGGGATCGTTGGGATTTCTTATGAAGGTATTTTTATTGATGAATATATTTTGTGCACACTCAATGGAAAGGGCTCTCTTATTATAAATAAAATGATTCCCTTCTATGGCAATTGTATTTAATCCTTGCCACTTCGTTGCGGCAATACCACACCATTTCCCTTTTGCCTCAGGGTTTTTCAACTTTGTCACCCACATTCGAATTGATGCTGCATTATATTGTGAGAGGAAAGTTTTGTCGTAACCAATGTTTTTGAATAGGTTATTTTTGATCAAAACATCATGAGCAACAAAACCCTCCCCCCAATCCGCTCCATTGTTCATCGAAATGGCACATTGGCTTAGGTTCTCGAAAGTATTATTTTCTATTATTCCGTAATTGCTTTGCAAGAGCATTCCAAATCTTCTTGCGTTTCTAAATGTATTATTTCTAAAAATAAAGGATTCACAAGCTTGAGTATCAATATAGGCAATATCGTTCCTTTTATCACTTCCAAAACTCCTAAGCCCCTGTATCTCTTTATTGAAAGTAATTAGAAAGTTTTTCTCTTTCTGTCGCTCAATGTTGATCACATAAGCTTCATCTAATAACACTCCTTCCCTCGGATTGTAAAATCGGAATACATCACCTTTTAAAACGCCATTACCAACGGTTAAAATTTGATTTTTTTGAGGTTGCTCAAGGATGTATTTCTTAACAGCTTTAAGGTTTACAGCATCATCTGAGGCCCCTTCAAACAAACAATCCTCAACCCAAGGTCCAAACATAGAACCACTCACATGAATACAATCCGCATTTGCAGAATGATATCTTCCTTTTTTCAACCTGACATTACAATTCAAGATATTCCATTCCTTGTGTCCAAAAGCGGCATAAGTTCCGGCTGGAGAAGCATAACTTGTGATATTCATAAACGTCAAATTCTCACCTCCAAAAGAGGTAAAGATGGTTTTTCCATTGTTTCTCGCAATCTGAACAAAGACATCTCCAACTTCCATGTCATCAATAAAACGTTGCTGAGGCTGCTGAATTCTATAGGTTCTTTCACCTATCTTTTCCCAACCTTTGTAAGGGTAGAGATGTCCTACGCCATCTTTTAATTTACCAGGGATATTATTATCCATCAACATACCCCACCTTTCAGCTGATGCCGTAAAATAAGGAGCGGATAGTTCAGGGAATCCTTCGTCTATTTGTAGGTCAAATGTATTCGATTCTGGATTTAAGGCGATTATTTTTCCTTGTGTAAAAGGTAAAGGATCGTAATCAATATAAAGATCTTTGATAATGACATTTTTAACATTCATCATTTTCAAAAAACCCAACATTGGAGAATGCATAATGATAGTTGCACCATTCCCATTAATCAAAAGGTTCTTATTTCTAAAGAGCGTCAAAGCATGTGTACCATCTGATTTCCCCCACAAGTCGTAAATTCCTTTTTCAAAAAGGATTTCTATATTTTTTCCTGCATCAGCCATAGAAGCTGCTTTTGCAAATGCTTTTCTGAAGGCTTTTAAATCATCTTCCCCATCATTAGGGTGAGCTCCAAATTTAGAAAGAGGTAGCACTTTTCTATCCTTTAGCTCTATAAAAGGTAATTGTCGTTTTTTTCTAAAAAAATCAGGTTGATGAAACCCTTGTCCCTTCATAAGCAAAGGAAGGAACAGGAGCGTTAGTAGTAGTAGTGGTCTCATTTTATAAATACATTAGTTTCCTTGTAAATACATTTCCTTTTTGATCTACAATTCGAATGATATACAATTGGTTTTTATAAGTTGATGTGGAAATTGTGGATTGGTGTTGGTTAATATTGGCGGTCAATAGTTGTCTTGCCATTGCATCATAAAGTGTTAAGCTTGCAATAGGCAATCCTGCACCCTTATATTGAACCTGAAGGCCTTTTTTCGAAATAGTCACCTCCCAATCTGAATGAATAAATTCATTATCAATGGACAACACTTCATTAAAATCAAAAGTGGATTGTAGAATATTCATGGCCTCTCCTTTTTCTCCTTCTTTTAAGGTTGGATCATATTCATTGTGTAGGATTTGGTTATCTATGATGCTCCCTTCCTCGACGCAATTCGCCAAAATTCCCACCTTATTGTAATGGATTGTATTTTGTTTTAACCAAATATTTTTCAAGCCTTGAGCAGCACAATCTGCCGGCAAAGTTCCACACCATTCATCATTTTCATTACAGTTTTCTTTGGCCAATTTCATGACTAACATTTTAATAGTTGCAGCGTAATCATCCTCAATAAAAGTCTTATCAAACCCACAATTCGCAAAGATATTTTGTTGAATCAGAATATCATGTGCTAAGAAACCTTCTCCCCAATCTACTGCATTTTCCATTACTATACCACCCGTTGAAAGGTCTTCAAAACTATTGTTTTCAACAACGCCAAATGCACTTTGAATCAGCATTCCATATCTTCTCGCATTTCTAAAAATATTGTCTCTAAAAATAAAGGATTCCGTGGCAAAATCTTCATTGTATAAATGATCTGCACTTTGATGTATTCCTGTCTTTTGAACATTGATAGGGTTAGAAAGTGTGATGTTATAAGTACCGTCATCATTGTCATTCATAGAGAGAATAGTCACTCTTTCTATCACTTTTCCTTCTCTCGGATTAAAAGCCACTAAATGATTCCCGACCTCAAATTGTGAATTTACTTTCAATTCAATTGGACTCAATACTTCTAAAATATTGGCTCGACCGTGCTTCATATTGACTGCATCATCTGCATATCCTTCAAAAACACAACCCTGCACCCAAGGTCCCACTTTACTTCCTACAACATGAATCACATCGGCATTTGTACTGTGTACTCTACCTTCTTTAAGTAATACTCGACAATTGATCAAATTCACTTCTTCATTTTTAGACATACTATAGGCTCCTGCGGGACTCGCATAAATCGTCATATTTAAGAAGGTTACATCTTTACATTCCGTTGTTTTAGTAATCGTTTTCCCATTATTCCGAGCCATTTGTATGAAATAATCACCGATCTCAAAATTATCGATTTGAGAAGAAGACATCGTAATTGAGTAAATAGAATTGCCCAAAGCATTCCAACCATTGAGGTCTGTTTTAATCAAATTATCAACCCCCTCTTTCATAAGGCCCTCTTCATTTCTTATATATCCCCAAGATTGAGTGGCGTTTTTCATAAAATATTCCATTAATGATGGGAACCCTTTATCCATCTCAATTTCAATATGGTCATCGGCAATTGTGATTACTTTTCCCTGAGCAAAAGGTAAAATTTCATAGTCTACTTCAAAACCTTGAACTACAACATTGCGAGCGTTTCTCAATGCAATAAAACCTACTGTTGGGGATAAAATATTGATCTTTGTACCAGTTCCATCAAGGATAATATGAGACAGATCAGAGAGGTTAAAAAGATGAACTGCTTCTTCATTTTCAGGCAGGAGGTCATACGTTCCCTTACCAAATTTGACTCTGACAGGATTATCTGCTGAAGCGACTGCTACAGCAGTTTTTAAAGCTTCATTGATTGCTTCAAAATCATTACGATCATCATCTGCTTGTGCTCCAAAATCTACAACATCAATGGTAGTAACCGTTGAGAATGAAAGGAGTGGTTTGTTTCGTTTTTTTCTAAAAAATTCAGGTAAATCTCTGAAAGTAAATGTATCACTGGGGGACTCCTCTGATGAACCGCTTATGGTTACTTTAAATTTTTGTGTTCCTAAAAGTTCATACTCATTTGAATACACTTCGACCGTAATTTCTGAAACGCCATTTCCTACTTCATTTAATAGTAAAATTGATCCTTCTACTTGTGCTTTGACAACGTTGATATTGCTAGAAGTCACATTATAAATTAAGCCCTGATTTTCAATTGTAAAAAAGTCAGACATCTCAATAAAAGCAGTTCCAAACCCACCCGTCATGACTCTGTCCTCTACTACTATTTCCTCTTCTACACTTTTATTTCCTTCAAAAATATCTATCACTTCTTGAGCATTAAGTGCTCCTGTAAACCACCTGTAATCACTCATCTTGAGGTCAGCATTGAGTGCTACTTTGAAGTTTGCCCCCTTTACTGTATTCACACTTTCAAATCCTTCCCATGGGGAAATAATTACATTTTCAGGCTTACCATCAATGTATATTTTTATATCATTCAATGTCTCTCCTTCAGTGACCACTGCAACGTGATGCCACTCACTTATAAAATCAAAAGCTTTCTCCGTCTCCACATAACTTGATTCATAAACAGGACTTCCATCCGCATCTTCATAACTATTGTAAAATAAAGAGACTCTAATTTTATTATTGGCCCTATAAACGATATTGAACTGTCCCGCTCCAGCCTCTCCATAGCTCGTTAAAATAGATTGCTTTGTTTCATTGGCTTTGAACCAAGTCGTCATCGAACGTTTTTGACTTCCTAAAACCCCTTCGTAATCTTCTATTTCTAAAGTGCCCACTTTAAAATTCATTACTTCCCCTCTTTCTTGATCCACATAACCTTTGGAATAAGAACCTCTCATAATTGCTGTCCTATGGTAATCCGAATAATCATAAGGGTCTCCCGGTAAATCAGCAGGTTCATCAAATCGGTAATTGACTTGTAGCTCAGGTTTTTCCTTATACTTCCCAATGTCTACAATAAAATGTATAGAAACTGGCGCTGCCGGGTTGTAATTCAAATCGCCCCATTGTGTTGCTGTAATGCTTACTTTTCCATATCCTACAATCTTTGCAATGCTCCCATCAATCTGAATAATACCTTCATCTGACGACTTAAAACTAACTTCCAAACCAGAAGTGGAAGTGGCTTCTAATCGAAATTCAGGTTCTCCATAAGTCTTATCTTCAATAGGTTGAAAAGTAATCCACTGCTCTTGTTTCGGAATAAAAAATTTTATCTCTTCATCATCCAAAGCTCTATTATAAAGCCTAAAATCGCTATAATAACCCGTATATTTATTCGCTAAAGAAAAAGTTGCTGCCCCTGTATTGATAAGATTATTATTTCCTGACAAAGTAGTTGTGGCGAGGTCTGTATTAATGTAAATTTTCACCTCTTCTAAAGTACTATTCTCTTCTATCACGACTTGAAGGAGATTCCACTGATTTTCTTGAATTTGATCATAAACGGAGGTCGTAATATTTCCTCCAGCGACAAACTTGACTTGACCAGTAGGTAGCACTTGTAATGAAATATTTGTAGCCTCTTCCTCTTCGATTGTGATGCCCTGATAGAGAAGTGTTTTTTGTTCTGTTAAATCTGTAGGTTTGATCCACATGGAGTAAGTTCGGGCTGCAGTTCCTACTACACCCGGAAAATTGGTATCGCCTTCCTTAAACATCAAACTTCCACTTTGAATTGGAATATCAGTAAACAAGACATTCTCTCTTTCTTCATCATTGGCACCAATCTGTACAATCGCTACTTCTTCTACTTCAACCTCCAATGAGACTTCTTTCAGCAAACCTTGGTTTGTAAAAGTGTTTTCTCCTTGTGCCTCATCGAAAGCAAACCATAAAATTGGTTCTTCCGCAGGGGCAATCTCCTTAATGGCTTCTTTTACAAGAATTACCTTCTCTTCCACCACTCCAAATGAAGAAGCCGTTAAGATAACCTCTCCTTCCATCATGCCCATTAGTTGCCCTTCCAATAAAAAGGCAACCTCTTCTTTATCGATTGAATAATCAACAGGTAAGTTCGAGCTTGTTGACACATTAATATCAATAGATTCTCCCACATTAATCTCTGATGGCATTTCAAAAACAATATGGTGCATAAAAACCGTTGAAGCATATAAATTGATTGCTTCCTCTTCACTTATCGCTCGTTCGTAATATTTGAAATCACTGAATAATCCCCAGAATTTATTGGCAATTGCAAATGTTGCAGGGGCTGTATTTAAAACACGATCATTGGTTACCTCCGTTTCGGCGAGCGTTCCATTAATGTATAGCTGAATGTCAGACAACATCGCTTCATTAGGAATAGAAACCACAATATGATTCCATTGATTTTCAATAAAATGATACGCTTCGGTTGTGACGATATTTCCTCCAGCAACTAATTTTATAGTACCTGTCGGTAATACTTGAACACTTAAAGAGGTCTTTTCTCCTTCGTCGATACCGGCATAAAAGATTGTATTAAATTCAGATAAATCATTAGGTTTAATCCAAACGGAGTAGGTTCTTGCATCTGTTCCGGTTACTCCCGAATAATTTCCTCCGTTTTCTTTAAAAATAAGACTTCCGGTCCCTTGCTCCATACTCACACCCAACACTTGACCTTTATCTTCATCAAAAACACCTAAAGCAATCTCTGCTCCGCCTGATTCATTGGCGAATAAACTCACTTCTGAAAGTACACCTGTATTGATAAAAGTGGGGTCATATACATTTTCTGAAAAAGCGAAATCCAACAACGGTTCCTCTTCTGGTATGTAAGGTGTGATTGTCAGTTGATGAGAGGAGGTTACTCCAAAAGAAGTCGCTTCAATGATCACTTCACCTTCTTCTAAAGCAGTCAAGTTTCCTTCCTCAATTTTTATTTTTGTAGGATCCGAAATACTATATTCAACCTCTAAATTGGAAGAAGTACTGATCATAAAATCAACCGTTTCTCTAACGGCCAACGTGCTTGGCAAATTGAAATTAATACGATGCATGAAAACCGTCGAAGCATACAAATCGATTGCTTCCTCTTCACTTATCGCTCGTTCGTAATATTTGAAATCACTAAATAATCCCCAGAATTTATTGGCGATTGCAAACGTTGCAGGGGCTGTATTTAATAGGCGATCATTGGTTACAATCGTTTCGGCGAGTGTTCCATTAATGTATAGCTGAATGTCAGACAACATCGCTTCATCAGGAATAGAAACCACAATATGATTCCATTGATTTTCAATAAAATGATACTCTTCGGTTGTGACTATATTTCCTCCAGCAACTAACTTTATAACACCTATCGGTAATACTTGAACACTTAAAGAGGTCTTCTCTCCTTCTTCAATACCGGCATAAAAGATAGTATTAAACTCAGACAAATCATTAGGTTTTATCCAAGCGGAATAGGTTCTTGCATCTGTTCCCGTCACTCCAGAATAATTTCCTCCATTTTTTTTAAAAATGAGACTTCCGGTTCCTTGCTCCATACTCACCCCCAACACTTGACCTTTATCTTCATCGAAAGCACCTAAAGTGATTCCTGCTCCACCTGATGTATTGGCTGATAAACTCACTTCTGAAAGGACACCTGTATTGATAAAAGTAGGGTCATAAACATTTTCTGAAAAAGCGAAATCCAACAACGGTTCCTGTTCTGGAATATAAGGTGTGATTGTCAGTTGATGAGAGGAAGTTACCCCAAAAGAAGTCGCTTCAATGATCACTTCACCTTCTTCTAAAGCAGTCAATTTCCCTTCTTCAATTTTTATTTTTGTAGGGTCTGAAATACTATATTCAACCTCCAAATTGGAGGAAGTGCTGATCATAAAATCAACCGTTTCTCTAACGGCCAACGTACTTGGCAAATTGAAATTAATACGATGAGTAAAGATTGTTGAAGCATATAAATCGATTGCTTCCTCTTCACTTATCGCTCGTTCGTAATATTTGAAATCACTGAATAATCCCCAGAATTTATTGGCAATTGCAAACGTTGCAGGGGCTGTATTTAAAACACGATCATTGGTTACCTCCGTTTCGGCGAGCGTTCCATTAATGTACATCTGAATGTCAGACAACATCACTTCATTAGGAATAGAAACCACAATGTGATTCCATTGATTTTCAATAAAATGATACGCTTCGGTTGTGATGATATTTCCTCCTGCAACTAATTTTACAGCACCTGTCGGTAATACTTGAACACTTAAAGGGGTTTTCTCCCCTTCTTCAATACCGGCATAAAAGATAGTATTCAACTCAGACAAATCATTAGGTTTAATCCAAGCGGAATAGGTTCTTGCATCTGTTCCGGTTACTCCCGAATAATTCCCTCCGTTTTCTTTAAAAATAAGACTTCCGGTTCCTTGCTCCATACTCACACCTAACACTTGACCTTTATCTTCATCAAATGCACCTAAAGTGATTCCTGCTCCACCTGATGTATTAGCGAATAAACTCACTTCTGAAAGTACACCTGTATTGATAAAAGTAGGGTCATAAACATTTTCTGAAAAAGCGAAATCCAACAACGGTTCCTGTTCTGGAATATAAGGTGTGATTGTCAGTTGATGAGAGGAAGTTACCCCAAAAGAAGTCGCTTCAATGATCACTTCACCTTCTTCTAAAGCAGTCAATTTCCCTTCTTCAATTTTTATTTTTGTAGGGTCTGAAATACTATATTCAACCTCCAAATTGGAGGAAGTGCTGATCATAAAATCAACCGTTTCTCTAACGGCCAACGTACTTGGCAAATTGAAATTAATACGATGAGTAAAGATTGTTGAAGCATATAAATCCACTGCTTCCTCTTCACTTATCGCTCGTTCGTAATATTTGAAATCACTGAATAATCCCCAGAATTTATTGGCGATTGCAAACGTTGCAGGGGCTGTATTTAAAACACGATCATTGGTTACCTCCGTTTCGGCGAGCGTTCCATTAATATACAGCTGAATGTCAGACAACATTGCTTCATTAGGGATAGAAACCACAATATGATTCCATTGATTTTCAATAAAATGATACGCTTCGGTTGTAACTATATTTCCTCCTGCAACTAATTTTATAGTACCTGTCGGTAATACTTGAACACTTAAAGAGGTCTTCTCTCCTTCTTCAATACCGGCATAAAAGATAGTATTCAACTCAGACAAATCATTAGGTTTAATCCAAGCGGAATAGGTTCTTGCATCTGTTCCGGTTACTCCCGAATAATTCCCTCCGTTTTCTTTAAAAATAAGACTTCCGGTTCCTTGCTCCATACTCACACCTAACACTTGACCTTTATCTTCATCAAATGCACCTAAAGTGATTCCTGCTCCACCTGATGTATTAGCGAATAAACTCACTTCTGAAAGTACACCTGTATTGATAAATGATGTAGCTTCATTCTCTTCTGAAAAAGAAAAATCAAGCAGAGGATCGACCTCCGGAATATATTGAGTAACCAAGAGTTCCCTTGTGACTTCAATGGCTTCTTTATACCTATCATTCCCCAATTGGGATGCTTTTATCACTGTTTCTCCAGCTCCTACTATTGTCAATGTTGAACCCTCTACTATCCCTACATCAGGGTTTGAACTTTCAAAAGTCACCTCCAATCCAGAGCTTGTTGTAGCAGATAGTTCAATGCTTTCTGTTCGTGTATCAACGGTAGGAAGAGCCTCAAAAGTGATGGTTTGATTGAATTTAACTTCTTCAAAATCAGCCTTTACTTCTTCCTCTGACAGTGCTCCTTTGTATACTTTATAACTATTAAAATAGCCTTGGGTTGCATTTGTAATTCTAAAATCACCCGCCAAAGTAGTATTAATCGCTGTTACAGTGGCATTTGTTAGATCAATGTCTTTTTCAACTCCATCAATATATATTTTCACATCATCAACTGTCTCCCCGTTAGTGATTATAGCGATGTGCCTCCATACTGAAAAGTCGATCTCCTCATTGACAGCTAAGTAGCTACCTCCTTGTTCGGAACTGTAAAAATTATAGAATCTGAAAGAGTTGTTATTTCTAATCTGAAGATCAAACTTATTATTTTCAGCCCCATAATAGCTTAGTTTGTCTGTAGTACCAGCATCCTCTTTTTGTTTGTACCAAAATAAGATTGTTCTTGGCGTTACACCTTCCACTCCTCTAAAACCTGAGGCTGTAATTACAGCACCATCTGCAGATAGCACACTCCCCAAATCCACATCATCAAAACCGATAGTAGGTACTCCGGAAAGCACCGAAAAGGCATAATCGTTAGAGCTTCTATCAGACAAAACTGATTCATTTGTGACTACATCAAGCAGTAGTTCCTTTTGACCAAAAACATTAAATACCTCGACAAAATCTAAATGCTTATCATAGTACCTAAAGTCTGCTATATCAGCTGTCAAAGTGCCAAAAATCTTAAAAACACCGGTATTGGTATTGATGATATTGTTGGTCCCACTAGTGCCTACGGTAGTAGGCATTCCATTGATATAAAATTCAACATCATGAATGCCTATCGCTTCTTTTAAAGTAACCGTAACATGAGCCCATTGATCCACTTCCAATATAGTTTGTGCGGCCACCCAGTTCCCTCCATTATCAGCCAGTTTAATTTTACCTTGATTGGTCAATTGCAATGTAAAAATAGTTCCACTTCCAGCACCCGTATAAATGAGGCTTTGGGTTCCTGTAAGTACTTTAGGTTTGATCCAAAAAGAAAATGATCGAGCAGCATTACCATTAGCAATAGGATAATTTGTGCCTTCTAAAGTCTTGAATGTAATTCCCTGATTACTCGACACAACATTCACAAAAGCTGCCCTTTGTTCATCCGATTGCTGATAAGTGAAACCACCCAAATCGTTAAAAATAATGTTGGTTTCCGTTCCAGTGTTATTAGGCGTAGCTTGATCAAATAATAGCTGAATAATAGGATCGCTTTGTGCCATTCCTTTCAGTGGAATTAACAAAATCAAAATGCCTATAAATTTTTGTAATAGTTTCATTTAAATGTCTTGTAATAGTTGGTCAAAATAGAACGAGCCCTTTGCTTAATAGCCCGAATTTTGAGTCAGATTAGTATTTAGTATTAATTCCGTGGAAGGTATTGGCAGCCAAATTTTATAAGTGGAGAAATTACTTTTCAATAGCTGCATTTGTGATTGAAAACCACTCCCTTCCAATGTTAAACCATTAATAGTCTCTTCCATAATTCCCCATCGAATCAAGTCCAGCTTTCTCCATCCCTCATAGCATAATTCACGGGAACGTTCTGCTCTAATTTCTTCCATGACATCATACTTTTTATAAGTAAAAGTCAGTTCATTGGTTAGTTGTTCATCACCGTTTGCCGCTCTCCTTCTCACCTCTCTCAGGTAGTTTCGAGCAATCGTTTCATTAGCGTTAACCTTTACTTCATATTCTGCCTGCATCAATAAAATATCTGCATATCGTATCAATTGGAAATTGCAAGGGCTTGCCCAAGGTTCAAGCGGATAAGAACCCGGAACTGGCTGTCTCCATTTCCCCACACTGATATTGGTTTTGGATGGATTAATTGGAGTAGGCATAAAGTATTCCACTCCAAAGAAATTCTCTTTTGTCGATTGATTTGTGATATTGCCAGTCACGTTGTTTTGAAAACGACCGTCTTTTGAATGGTATTGATTGATTAATTCTACGCTTGGTCGAACAATGCCATACCCTCCTCCATTTGTATTAATATTACCTTGGGGAATGAACCCATTCACATAAATCATGATGACATCTTGGTTATTCGTTGCTTCCACTCCAAACAACACTTCTCCATACGTTTCTTGATTGGTTTCCGCCCTAAACAAGTGGATATAGTTTTCTACCAACTGTTTCTGACCAATAATTGCTGAATTGATCTCATACCCTTTTTGATAGTACCTCTCGCTTTCTACCCAATCCAATGTGTTGATTTCCGTAGAATGATAGCGATCAATATTGTTTTCTTTTGCGGAAGCAAGGTACAAGTACATTTTAGAAAGGTACCCTGCCGCCGACCATTTATCGGCTCTACCCGCTTTAGCATTTTGAAGCGGTAAATTTTGATAGGCAAAAAGTAGATCTTCTTCAATTTGAGAATACACTTCTTCCAATGACGCTCTACTTAATGAATCAGCATCACTTCCATTAGAAGATTTAATAATCGGAACTCCTCCGTACAGCCAAGCTAGATATTGATAATAAATTCCTCTGAGAAATCGTGCTTCTGCAATTTGTTCTGTCTTTCTTATCTCCCCCTCAAATTCTATAGCTTCAATTTTAGCTAAAAAGAAATTAGCTCTTTTGATTCCCGCATAAAAGAAAAGCCATGCTTCCCTCCCCATAACGTCTGAATCATTGTAAGTGTACGTCAAATAAGGCTGAAACAAAACTTGATTGGAGTTAGGCACCGTCTCATCCGTTCCACCATTCAATAAATACAGCATGTTTCTTCTGAAAGTAGCCGCATTTCCTTCGCCATTTACATCACTCGCATTCAGAATATTGTAAATTCCCGTCAAAGCCGTTTCTGCACTCAATGAATCAACAATTAAAAACTCAGGGTCAATTTTAGATTTTGGAGGCACTTCTAAAAAATCATTACATGAAGTCATACACAACAAAAATGTAAATCCAAATAGGAATGAAGTGAAGGTATTGACGTTTATAAGTATCTTCTGTTTCATTGTTTGCTGCTTTATAGATTTACGTTGACGCCTAAAGTGATTGTGGTTGCTCTTGGGTAGCCAATTCTATCCAATCCCGTCATGACTGTATTATTAAAACTCACTTCAGGATCATAACCCGAATACTCCGTCCATACAAAAAGGTTATCAGCTACCCCGTAAACCCTTATATTTTTTACATTCATCGTCTCCAAAAATGGACCGCTAAAAGTATAACCCAATGAGATATTTTGTAATCGAATAAAGGAAGCATCCTCCACATAATAAGACGAAATATCTTTTGCACCTGCATTGCCTAGCTTTCCGTGGGTATTGGACGCATTATCTTCCGTCCATCTGTTTTCCCAATATTCCTGCGTCACATTATTGATGTGTTGTACACCTAAACCACCTTCATATCGAAACCGTCCTGCATTGTAAACATCATTTCCATAAGACCATCGGAAAAGAAGGCTCAAGTCAAATCCTCCGTACTTAAAAGTATTTGAAAAACCTCCATAATGTTGGGGAACACTTTGGGAAATCACTGTTTTATCATTGCTGGAATTCACCACACCATCACCATCCAAATCTTTGTATTTGAAATCTCCGGGTTGAACATTTCTTCCTGCCATACTGACCACCCCTTCTTTTAAAGCTCCATCGGAAGTAAAATCATCCGTCTGATAAACACCATCAAACACATAACCATAAGCTGTACCGATGGATTCGCCCACAATCAACCTTCCCATATCAGTCATATAACCTCCGGGAATAAGAAAAGGAATTTCATCAACTCCACCTAAGTCCAATATTTTATTTTGGTTAAAAGTGATATTGATATTCGAACTCCATTGGAATTTTTTCTTGTCGATATTGATCGTATTCAGAGACAATTCAAGCCCTTTATTTTCCACTGCACCGATGTTTTGCCACTGCTTAGCTTGACCACTGACACCTGTAACATTAGCGTACAACAACAAATCTGAAGTTTTCTTATAGTAAACATCTGCAGTAATGTTAATTCGATCTTCTAAAAAGCCCAAATCTACCCCAACGTCATGCTGCCAAGTTGTTTCCCATTTGAGATCTGAAGAAGCCTCATAAAGTGGTGCAAAACCTTTGTCAATTGTTCCTCCATTGCCATAGTCTGCAGATGATGCATAACTATAGGCGACATCGGTGGGAATACGGTCATTGCCTGTTGCCCCTGTACTTACTCTCAATTTGGCAGTGCTGATAACGGTATTAATATTTTTCATAAATGCCTCCTCTCCCAATTGCCAAGCCAATGCTGCTGAAGGAAAAAAGCCCCACTTATGATTCAAGAATTTTGAAGATCCGTCTGCTCTATAAGAAAGTGTAAAAAGATATTTTTTATTGAACGTATAATTTAATCTTCCTAAAGCGGACATTCTCGTATTGACTTGTCTATTGGAATACGGCGTTTCTACATTTTGGGCAAAACCTAAGTCATCTACACCTACCACTTCATTGACATAGCCAGAAGTTTTGATTAAGCTACTTTTAAATTCGTATTGTTCTATATCAAATGCCGCTTGTGCATTGACGTTATGTTTCCTTCTAAAATTATTATTGTAAGTCAGTATATTTCTGAGAAAAGTAGAGGCTGCATTGTTATTTCTTATGATTCCCTTTCCATTCGCCACTCTACCCCAACTCGTATTTTTACCATAAAATTCCCTTCCTTCAGAGAGTACTCTATTGGTACCGACAGTCGCTCTTAAACGTAATTTCTTTGTGAAATTCAGTTGCATGTAAGCCGTGGCTAAAAAGCGGTTCATTTCCACGTTTTTGTAGGCATCGGTCAGCATAGTATAAGGAGAAGTTAAGCCACCCGTTTCATATCCTTCAAGATCTAAACTAGGGTCAATTAAAATGGGATTTAAGAGAACGATCGCTTGTGTGATTCCATTAAAATCACCGTTCCCTCCATTCAGTGCGGCTCCATTATTATTGGAATTTGAAAATTGGAGATTCCCTCCTAACTGCACGGATTTATTGGCTTTTTGATGAACATTAATACGCCCTGTAATTCTATCATACCCTGTCCCTTTAATAATTCCTTGTTGGTCTAAATAAGAAAAGGAGGAAGCATAATTAAATCCTTTTCCTCCTCCATTAAAAGAGATATTATAATTTTGAATAGGAGCTTGAACAAATGCCTCATCTTGCCAATTGACCATCATGGAGTCGGGAAATGTTCTCGGCACTCTTATTCCATCAATCTCTTCTCCGTATAAAGTGGAATTAGGATTCCGTTCAAAACGCATAGCAGCATAAGTATTTCCATCTAAAACATTCAGCCTTTTGGAGGCATGTGATACGCCATGTGATACATCTAAATTGATATTAAACTTACCCTCTTGCCCTTTTTTGGTAGTGATGATCATAACACCATTTGCTCCCCTCGATCCATAAATTGCGGTTGCAGATGCATCTTTCAACACTTCAACTGAAAGTATATCACTTGGGTTAATGGATGACAAAGGATTGTAAGATTGGGTCGAACCGAAATCACCCGAAGCCACTTCTCCATCGTTGACTTCAATCTGTACGCCATCCACTACATACAATGGTTGAGAGTTCATACTCAAGGAGTTTTTTCCTCTGATATTTATATTCACTCCTGCTCCCGGTTCTCCCGATTGAGAGACTATTTGTACTCCGGAGGCTCTTCCTTGCATTGCTTCCATAAAAGAAGTCGCCTTACTTTTAGTGATTTCCTCACCATGTACCGAACCTACAGCTCCGGTAAGATCTTTCTTTTTGACTTTTGCACCATACCCAATCGCTACGACTTCCACTTCCTCCAATGTGGTATTGTCAGTAAGCAGCTGTACATTAATTGTAGTTTGGTTTCCAACCTGAATTTCTTGTGTTTTATAACCAATGAACGAATAGATCAGAACGTCTTTACTATTCGTCACTTTAATTTTATATTTTCCATCAAAACCAGATATTGTTCCTTCGGGTGCTCCCTTTACCTTGATATTGACACCAGGAATCGATACTCCTCCTTCTCCTTTTACGGTTCCATCAATCGTAATTTGAGCAGAGACAGTTTTAATAACGAACAGATAAAATAATATGAAAAAGAATAGTTTACCTACTTTGATGTTAGTTATCATAATTACTTCAATTTAGAGAAGAACTCACAAGAAGAGCATTTAGTCTACAAAGAGTGTAGTTGAAAAAAGTACTTGGTAAATGTTTGTTTGAATGAAATATATATTTATTCTTTCAAGCCCATGAAAGAATTGAAAACGTTAATATAAAATATTCAAATGATTTTATCACACTGTTTCTAATACAAATATTTTGTATTGGGGTGTATATTTTGAAATATCAAATTGCACTATTATAAAAGAGAGATTTTAAACTCGCTTTGCCCAGACAAAAAATGCTATAAAAATTCGCAAACTTAGTTTAACATTTTTGAGAACAAGTGACACAATAATTGTACTTATCCATTATATTGAGTAGCCTATTATTACAATAAAGACCGTTTTATTATAAAAATATAAAATCGCCCTCAAATTTTATTTGAAATAAATTAGCCAACAATATTTGACAAAAAACAACTATTTACTCCTTTTAAGCATAAAAAATTGTACAAATCAGCCAATAACTGTTCAAAATAAGTCACAAAACAAAAAGTAACAGTATTTGACTGTTATGTTCTTAACAATGTTAAACAAAAAAACGACCTTTAGATTGTGTAATTAAAATAGCAATTAACAAAGACTAAAACGAATTCACATTTATCATATAATTAAAGTAAAAGTGATGGTATATCACAACGTTGTGGTGTTTATGCCTTATAATTCGACTGATTTATTTTAACAACTAAATTGTAAACAGGTTTAGATGTGACTACCTTAATATAGGTGTAAAGAACTCGCTTTACACCTATTTTTTTAAAAATATAATTTTCTCTTGCATGATGATTTAGACTGATGACAGCATGTATTGTAAGAGTATGAATATAAAATAAAGTTAGGCTAATGTATCTATAAAATATGTTTAATATGAAGAGTTTTCAAAATACTATTTAAACTAAAAAAGGTGTTGAACCGCTCTAGTTGAAATAATAGTGATAAAGTAAAAGTGATAGGGTCACTGTAGTTGATTTAATTATATAATACAAATAAAGTGATGTACGTATTGTTAATCTTAATTTTTGAAAAATTAAATAGCAATATTGCATTTAATTATTGTACAATTTAAAGTTATTATCTTTTTATTTGTAAATTTGCGACCATCAGTACGGTGACATAAAGTGATTACTTTTTAGTCTGTTAGCACTAAATAAAAGAACAGAATTTTTTACTCTACTACAAATATACTTTTAATAGTTATGGACGTTTTCAAACGAAATTCAAACCATGATGTTAAAAACATAGATCTTCTTTGTTCATTTCTTGCAGGTATGAATATTGTTGGAATTTTTGTTTTTAATATAATTTTTAGTTCAATAATTACATATTTCTTAATTTGTATTATTGGAGGTTCTTTACTTTCCTCTTATTTAATAAAAAAGAAATATATATACTTGAGTCAAATTTCAATTCAGAATGATCAACTCATCTTTGAAAAGAAAAAATTATTCGTGACTCAAAAATATTCTTTTGATATCGATAAGGTTAAAATGAGTAGAACTTATTATTCTTTGATTCTGAGATGTTACCAATCAGATGATAAGAAGAAACAGTTTAAGATCTCTTCTAGGGAGTGGAGCGATATTGAGACCATTGAAAGGCTCATTATGAATGCAAAATATGGAGAAGAATCTACATTATTAAGGGCATAAAAGAACCCCCATAATAGCTATTTACTATTACAGGGGCTTATGCATTATAGTACAGATGATTTAATGTTTCTTTAGTTGAAGATCAGTTTCTTCGAAAGGCTCTTTCCTTCTGCATTGACTTGAATAACATACATTCCCTTTGGTAAGGTCAGATCAAAAGATGTACCCAACACCTTGCTTTCCTTTACAATATTACCTAGCAGGTTATACACTACATAAGAGTTGGCGTTAACGCCTAGTTCAATTTTCATCGTCTGAAATGTAGGGTTAGGGTAGGCATTAATGCTAATACCGTCATCTGATAATGAAGCAATTATTCCTGATGAAGTGGTAAATGTAAAAATCTCACTGTATTCTGACGATAACTGATCTTCTTTGGTGATTGACCTTACCTCAACGATGTATTCTTTTTCAGGTAATAACCCCACTAAGTCAAAAGACAAGTCTTCCGTTTGATACCAACGACCAAATACGTTTATCTCATAAATTAGCCCTTTATGCTTTTCAATTTCCCATGAAATTGTTGCAGAAGTAGAAGTGATATTATTGACCTTTAGATTGTAGGGAATAAGGGGTACAATGGGGCCTTCTGTTGCTTGAAGTATTTCAACTGGAGTCGAGGATTTACCAGAATAATCGTAAGCTACAATGGTGAATTTATACTCCGTGTCCATCTGTAACCCTGTAAAACGATAGCTTGTGAGAGTGGTAATGATTGGTTCTTGATCGTCAATTGTAACGGTATAATATTCTATACCTCCATCATCAATAGATGCATCCCATTCTAATTCCAATGCAATATCCAAGACTTCACTAAAACGTATATTCTCTGGGACCTCTGGGGCATTTGTGTCATTCATGATTTGCTCAATACTTACCTTTCCATCGAGTTGATAAGCACCCAAGTCAATGGAAGTTGATAGTTTTGAGCGTAACATTCCAAGCTGATCTATAATATAGTCATGTTCTTCGTGAGGTAAATATAATGATGGATCTCCATAACCTGCCGCTAAACTTGATGCTTCAAAAGTGACTACACCTCGCTCATCTATCTCATTTAATAGTAATTGAGGAGTATCTAATCCTTCCCCACCATATAATACTCTATTGTCAGTAACAACATCTTCTGTCATTCCACTCACAAAATACCCTATGATAGAGGAGTTAATTTCTACTTTATTATAATCTATAAAATTAATATCTGACGGATCTCCATTTCCATCTGCATCCACTTTACTGACATTTCCAAAAATTATAGAGTTGTTGATGATAAAATCATGGTTGAAGTTGGTACTCTTCAAACCCCCTCCGTTTGTGACTGATTTGACGTTGCCATTGGCGGTAATCGTTACATTGTCAAAACGTGTTGATGAAATTTCTTCCGAAACTACATTAATAGCTCCGGCATGAAGAGCGGCTCTATTACCATAAATTGTAGTATTTCTAAGATGAGAAAAGACCTTGCCATTTAAGAAAATAGCTCCGCCGTGTCTATCACATTTATTGTCTTTGATAAGTGTCTCATAAATATTGAGAGTGGAGGTATTCCCACCGTTTCCGGCAACCAAAGCACCTCCGTTACTCTTTCCTCCAAACCCTTCATTTCCTATTAGATGACATGATACAATACTGGCTTTTCCTTCAATTGCTACGGCAATCGCTCCACCATCAGCTGTCGTGGTGTTATTCTCAAAAATACATTGCTCTATTGTTACGCTTCCTGTACCTTCAATTAATACTGCTCCTCCATCTTGTTCTTGATCTATGAAAAGGCCATTACCATTTCTGAACGTAATATTTTTCACCTCGAGAAATGCCCCTTCTACTGTATTGTTATAATTAAAAAACTTCGTGGCTCCGGCAGCATCTATAACAGCATCATTTTGACCAATGATATATAAATTTTTCTCTATGGTAAAGGCTTGTGTATGCATCAAAGCTCCATCTACAATAATAGAATCTTCATTGGAAGATAAATCATAGGCTGTATTTAGATCCGCTACCGCTGTTGCTAAAGTAGTCCCGTCGTTTGTGTTATCTCCATCGCTCTTCACGTAGACCTTTGTAGCGTAAAGATGCGTGAAAGAGAGCAACATAGTGAACAGTAATAGTATATTTCGTTTCATAAAATAATTTCTGTTTTTAAGTTCATTTCATCACGTACAATTAATGAGTATAAAGTTGAATTTCATCTCAAAATTTTCACTAATACAGCATTAATTTGGGGTTAATTGAAGCTGATTCGCTCCATTTCTATTAAAAAATATGCTTGAGAGCATTTCTGATTAAAAAAGTAATGTACATCAAAATAAGCATTTTTTAATTCAAAAGTGGTCAATCAATGATAAGATTGATTAGAATAGTACTGCATTGTAAACTAAATTATCTTCAACTTTCAATAGGCCTTTCTGTAAGCATTTATAGGATCTACTTTCAAGCTTCCTTCTTCTTCATTTTTCCATTGATGAAAAACGAAGCAAAAAATCTAGGCTTAGAAGTCAAAAGCTAAATTCCATTTCTCTCGCCTAAATGATTTTAAACTCGCTAAAGCTCAAACAGCAAAATCATTTTTAACGGCTCAATACATGAAATTCTTAACGCTTTCCCCTTCAAGGCCGAGGGCATATTACCAAACTAATTGGATAGAAATCCTACTGGCACGAATGTTAAACGTAAGTGTCATTCATGTCTCACTGATCATCCGAAATGTACTGATTCCGTTACATCAAACCACTCCATTGGGTACCCCATTTTTTGTTGGGTAATTTATCTAAAACCAACTCCAATTTCCCTCCTTTCATTATATCTTCATGTTTTATAAAAGGATTACGTAACTCTTTTCCATTTAAAAACGCTTTTTGAATGTATTTATTTTCTTTACTTGCTCCTTTGGCTATGATCACAAAAGTATTTCCATTTTGTAGCTCTATGGATGATTTTTCGAAAATAGGGCTTGTAATATCGTAATATGGTAAACCTGGTGTAACGGGGTAAATGCCCAAAGAAGTCATCACCACAAAAGCAGTCATTCCTCCCCCATCTTCATCGCCAGGAATTCCAAAAATATTGTCCTTGAACCATGTATCTAACAGGAACCTTGTTTTCTTTTGTGTTTTCCAAGGGGCTCCGAAATGATTGTAAAGGTAAGGAATATGAAAAGAGGGTTCATTTCCCATAGAAAACTGACCAACCATTCCTGTAGAGTTGGCTCCGTTGAGATAAAATGAGGCTTTTCGCATTCCTAAAGGCTCTCTGAATAGTTGGTCTAAGCGAGCTTCAGCTTTCTCTTTTCCTCCCAATAAACCAATCAAACCTGAAATATCCTGTTGTACATCCCAAGCGTAGGTCCATGCATTATTTTCATCAAAATAATTTCTGTAACCTAGTCCTCCTCCATTTTTAGGATCAATATTCACCCAATTTCCATCACTGTCTTTGGGCATAAAGAGCTTCAATTGATCATTCCATAAATTCTTATAATTCTTTGATATAGCATAAAAGTATTTAGCTTCTTTTTCTTTCCCCAAGTTTTCTGCGATTCCTGCTAAAGCCCAAAAATCAAATGACACTCCCAAAGTCACTGCTACAGGTTGTCTTTTTTCAAAATCATCTACATTTTTAATGGTATCTTTTTCTCCAATTTTCAAGGCTGGATAATAACCTTTTGTAAGGAAAAAATCATCAATATACCCCTTCTGATGTCCCTGCCTCCAAGGTAAGAAAGTACCTTCAGTAAGGTTTTTCTTGATCCCTTCATAAGCTTTTTCATGATCAAAATTATCAATCCCTTTGTTGACCGCATCTAAAATAATGGATGACGAATGATAGGAATTCATACACATGTGATTACCAAAAACCTGAGGAAAAGTAGGCATCCAACCACTGTGTTCATACATTTTCACATAGGAATTCACCATATCACCTTGCTGTCTAGGATTTAGAATCGTGCGTAAAGGATGAGTTGCTCTATAAGTATCCCACACCCAATCGTCAACGTAATAGGGTCTATTAGTAGAGTGTGATTTACCATCGTAGATATTAAAATAGGTACCATATTCATTGATGTCCACCATCCTTTCATAGGTGCGGTAAAGAGAAGTATAAAAGGTTCTTTTTTGGGCTTTCGTTCCACCTTTTACCTTGATTTGGTTGATGACTTTCTGCCATTCCAACTTAGCATCCTGTACCACTTCATCAAAACTTTTAGCACTGATTTCTTGGTCGAAGTTTTCTTTGGCTTGAGCTTTACTTACATAAGAAACAGCATATTTAAGGTATACCGTTTTCTTTTTTGGGCTTTCTGATTTTAACAATAAGAAAGCATCATCCGTATCAATATTTTCGAGCGGTTGGGGTTGATTTTTTTGATTGACAATTTTCAAGTATGCATACACTTGCATTGTCAATTTTTGAGCTCCAATTCCTCTTTGTTTATTCGTGATAGATTCTTGAAGGTAGTAAGTATTTTCATCTATCTGCTCAACTTTTAAAACCCCTTTCCCTTTAATTACCAACTGATTACTTCCCTTTGGAAAATCTACCTTGTAAATACCTGACTTTTTTGAGGGTGTAAAACTTACTCGGATATCTTCATCAATTAAATAAGATGTGAAATGCCATGGCTGATATTTTTCTAAATCATGATCAACAATCATTGCCTTATTTTGCAGTGAAAAATCATCTGTATATTTTCCTACTTTAATTTGAAATAAACCAGCATTTCTATGCATAAAAACATGCATTGGAAAGGCTTTAATTTCGTCTGATAAATAATCTTTTCTGATTGGAAAAGTACGGAGCATTTGGTTAGGCAAATGGGAGGTTGGATACGTAGGTACCAAAAAGGGAGCTACATTTCCGATGGTAGGGTCAATATAATCTACAAAGTCTTCTTCTTTTTGATTTTGAAAGCTTAGGCTTAAAAAACTAAGCATTGTTAGAAATAGAATTCCATTAACAATAACTTTTTTGTCAATCTTCATATCATTTAATCTAAAAAAATGATAGTAAGCTATTCGGTATACTGTCAACTAGATTCTCATCAACATTCAACAGGTATTCCTAGTAATAAAGTCTTCAAAATAACCGCTTGAAATACTCAATTACTATGTAAAAAATAGAGCTTAAAACTGATATTGATACATCGCTCTTTTAAAATGAATAGCTTTTATTACTATCATAAAGAATTACACACACCACAATATTATTTTGAATGAAGAGAAAGAAGGATAAAATACCCATGTTATTAACTCAAGTACTATTAAGTAATTGCTACACTTTAAACTAAGTTTGAACCACCAACCATAATTATATTTTACAGAAGTCTATAATTACTTTTTGTACTGAGATGGATAGTGTTGAGAACTAAAAGGTCTTCATAATGATTACTACATTTCTAATTCCTTTTCCCCTCAACCCTTTTTTATCCTTCTTCACTCATTTTTATCTAAAGCTGACCTTTTTGACAAGGTATTGATCATTAGATAGGATATTCAGGATATAAATTCCTGACGGAAGAGATAAAGTGAATTGGTTAGAATTAATTTTTCCTGTTTGCACTTTTTTACCATTCAAGTCGCTTACAAAGTACTCTCCTTCCATCACCTGAGGTAATTGAATTTGCATCACTGAACTTGATGGATTTGGGAATGCTTTTACAAATTCACTTAATGCTCCATCAACGCTTGTTGGAGGGGTAGTTCCTGTTGTAAAAGAATTTTCCTCACTTTCTTCTGACCCCACATCCTCGCTATTCATAGTTTTCACCGTGAAAGTATACAATGTACCCTCAGATAAATCTTCTAAAACGAACGAAGTCGAAGATGTTGTCAACGTTTTATCACCAATCGTGATAATATAAGTGACATCTAAAGCATGTGACACTGCCGTCCAAGATACGGTAGCTGATGTTGGAGTCACCTCTGAAACCAAGATATCTGAAGGTGCTACTGGGGCAAAATAAGAAGTTTTAAATGCTTTTGATTCGCTCATTTCAGAATACTTATCATTCGCATCCTTCACTTTCACACTTACTGTATAATCAGTATACTCAGCTAAATCGGAAAGCGTGAGTGTGGTGTTTTCAGTTTCAAATTCTTCATCACCTAACTTAACGATATACTTTACATCAAAAATATGAGTTACAGTTTCCCAAGTTACTGTTGCTAAAGTTTCTTTGATTTCACTAATCGTTACATTTTGAGGAGCAGCAGGTGCAGTGTAATCTGTAGTGAAACTCACAGCATCACTTTCATCAGAAGTCATATCATTTTCATCTACTGTCATTACTTTTACCTCATAAGCGGTATTTTCTGATAAGTCAGATAAGGTCAATGTTGTAGATGAAGTTTCGAATATTTCACCACCTAGCATCACTTTATAGCTGACACCGACTACATGATTTACAGCGTCCCATGATACCTCCGCTGAAGTTGTTGTTACATTAGAAATGGCAACATTTGATGGAATTTCTGGAGCAAAATAGGAAGTTTTGAATGCTTTTGATTCACTCATTTCAGAATACTTATCATTCGCATCCTTCACTTTCACACTTACTGCATAATCAGTATACTCTGTTAAATCGGAAAGTGTGAGTGTGGTATTTTCAGTTTCGAACTCATCATCACCTAGCATGACAATGTATACTACATCAAAGAAATGTTCTACAGCAGTCCAAGTTACTTTTGCGGTGGTCTCTTCAATTTCAGTTACTGTAACATCCTGAGGGGCTGCAGGTGCAGAATAGTCAGTTGTAAAACTCACAGCATCACTGTATTCAGAGGTCTTATCATTTATATCTACTGATTTTACTTTTACTTCGTAAGCCGTGTTTTCTGTTAAGTCTGATAAAGTCAATGTCGTTGCAGAAGTTTCAAATGTATCATCTCCTAACATCACCGTATAACTTACCCCTACTTCATGAACCAATGCATCCCATGATAGCACTGCTGAAGTCTTCATCACATTACTAACCGAAATATTTGATGGTGCAGTTGGTGCATCATAAGTTGTTGTAAAAGAAGTTGCATCACTGTAATCGGATGCCATATCATTCACATCTACTGTTTTAACTTTCACCTCATAATCTGTATTCGGTGTTAAGTCTGTCAAAGTATAAGTTGTCGATGTTGTTTCGAATTCCTCATCTCCCAACATCACACTATAGCTTACACCTACTACATGTTCTACGGCATCCCAAGTCACAACTGCCGATGTATTGTCAACTTGACTTACGGCAACACTTGTAGGAACATCTGGAGCAAAGTATAATGTAGTAAAGGCAACTTCAGCACTATATTCAGAGCTAACATCACTTTCGTCTATTGCTTTCACTTTCACTGCATAATCTGTATTCTCATCCAATCCTGTTAATGTCAATGTTGTTTCAGAAGTAGGTTCGAACTCTTCTTCACCTAACAGGACTACATAACTTACTGCTGAGATATGATTCGATGCATTCCAAGTCACTACTGCTGATGTTTCTGAAGCATCAACACTCACTCCATCAGGAATACTTGGTACTGGGATAATAGTTTGGAAAGTCACTTCTTCACTTGGAGTAGAAAAATTACCTGCGACATCCACGGCACTTACAGTAAATTTATACGTTGTAGAATGGCTCAACTCCTCAAATTTAAATGTTGTGGCCGCTGTCTCTGTCACAATATCTTGATCACCCAATTTGATAATATAATGATCCACTAAATGGTTGTCCATTGATGCTGTCCAAGAAGCCACTGCACTGTAGGATTCAATTTGGTTTACAGCAACATCAGTAGGAATAGTAGGAGCAGTCTCATCAATAGTAGTTACCATCAATGTAAGTGCATCACTTTCGTTTCCTGAATTATCAACAGCACTTACTACTACAATATAACCTGTCATCACTTCTAATTCCTCGAAAGTATACATTTGTGTAGCAGCACTCACTTCCATACTCTCCTCACCCAATGTCACTTTATAGCCTTTCAAACCTGATTCATTGTCAACTGCAACAGGCCATGTTACTGTAAAAGCATTTTCACCAATGGCAGACGATAACAGTTCACCTGTAAAAGTTGGTTTCACATTGTCAATTGTCATTACCTCCTTTGTTGCTTCTGTACTTTTGTCAAAAACATCTGTCGCTACAACTTTTACAGTATAATTTTGATAAGGATTTAACCCTGAAAACTGGTAAGATAATTCTGAAGTTTCTGCTTCAAATTCATCATCTAAATAGATCGTATAGTTCTTCAATAAATCTGTAGCACTTGTCCAAGATACATCAAAGCTAGTCGCCGTTATATTAGATGATGAAATTTCAGGCACTAGAGGGTCCGTCACCTTTACTCCATTTACTTGATACGCTCCCACATCAATTTTACCATCTGAAACAGGTCTTATATTTCCTAATTGATCAAAAATATAACCGTTGGCATCTGCCGTTAAGTATTCTGCTTTACCAAGTCCAACAGCTACAGCATCATCCGCAAATGTAACTACCTTTTTTTCCATATCAAGCATCAATGCGAGCTCTGCCTTATCTTTAATGTTGTTTCCGCTATTGTTATTTCCTACTAACGAGACTTCATCAATTGTATACAGATCTACTTCATTAACGTTTACCACTCCAATAATTGAAGCATTGACCGTCACTCCTGAAATCACCTGTAAATCTGATTCAATCTTATCTTCTCCACTTGGGAAATAGTTGTCAAAAATCAACGAGTTATTGAGTGTTGTTGCAAAGTTTGCATCGTTTACTCTGATACCACCAGCTGTACCAAAACTCTTCGTTGTAATGTTGCTGTATACCGTTGTATTAGTCAATACCAACGTACCCACACCTTTTGAAGCTACACTGATCGCTCCACCATTATTATCAGCAGAGTTGTTATATAAAGTAGAGTTGATGATCTCAACGCTAGAGCTGTTATTTTTATTGGCAATAAAACCAATGGCACCACCATTATTTTGAGCTGTGTTTCCAGAAAAATAAGATCTCGCGATTTTCAAACTAATGATTGCATTGTTGGAGTTGTAGAAAATAGCACCACCATCACACGTACTTGTATTGTTCTCGAATGTAGAATTGGAGATCATCACATCAGCATCTTGGCTCAAAGCAATGGCACCACCCATATTACTATCATCCAATACACCCAATGTCTTATTGTTAGTAAAGCGACAACCAATGAAGTTTACTTTACCTCCGTCTACCGCTACAGCACCGCCATTATTCAGTGTAGAGTTGTTGTCAAAAACACAATCCACAATTTCTATTGGTACATCTGTTCCACCTGCTATAGTGATGGCACCACCGATATTGTAAGATCCGGGTGTGTTGTACTCACCATTACCATTGATAAGGCTGATATTTTCCATTCTGAAATAAGGACTTTCGTCTACATCAGAAAGGGCAATATTGAAATGCTTCGTAGTGGATTGAGCATCAATTGTACCGTTATTGATACCTTTTAGCGTAATGCTTTTTGAGATGGCAAATGATTCCGTAATTACTACTGTTCCATCTATAATAATCACATCTCCATACTCTGCCAAAGCATAGGCTTTATTCACCGTAAGCACTGCTGTTTCTACCGAACTACCGTCATTCGTATCATCGTTTCCGGTGCTCTTTACATAAATATCTTTTGCCCAAGATGCTTGCATCATGACAAAGAAAACCAAGAGTAAAGTACTAAGTTTTTTCATATCATTACATATTGTTTTACTCAGAAATAATTGATCATTTGACGATTCAAAAAAATTGCTCTATGTGTTTGATGTCGGTCAATTCACTTATTTCATTCCTTTCCAAATCAACCCTATCAGTCAACTACTTCTGTTGAATTTCTATTAAAAAATGACTCCTTGTATTTGTAGAAGTACTTGATACAAAAATGTATGGTATACACTAATTAATCATTAATTAATCCTTAATCCTGCCTTATTAAGGGGGTTAGGACTAAAAAAGAGATGAAATTAAATTTTAGTTTTTGGTAGATAATTGTGAAAAACAGGAGAATACCATACTGGTTTTCTAGGTTAAAACATTGGATCATTTAATTTATAATATCATACTTTTAGTATATTTAAATACAGATCGTAAATCGTAGTGTTTTGCTATCTGTTTTTTTAATGCAAATTTTAACTATTAAATACAATGGGATTTTTCTCCAATTTAACAGGCAACGCCTCTGAACTTAATGCTGAAGATCTAGAAGCTGACTTCGCAGATGTAATATATGATGGGGAGACCGTAGAAGCGGCTTTCAAAATCTTTAGAGACAAGTGGGTATTTACCAACAAAAGACTAATCGTCTTGGATGTACAAGGTTTAACAGGCAAGAAAAAAGAGTATCATTCTATTCCTTATAAATCTATCACTCAATTTTTGGTAGAAACTGCAGGTAATTTTGATTCCGATGCTGAGCTTAAAATTTGGTTATCGGGTCAAGGTGAACCTCTTCAATATGAGTTGAGCAGCGGAGTAGATGTTGTTTCTCTTCAAAAAACTTTAGCGAAAAACGTCTGCAAATAAATGCCAAAAAAACAGCCAAGGCAGACTCCGTTTCGAAGCCGTTCCTGACTGTTCTAAGCAATATAATATACGATATTTGTGAAGGGTATTTCTTCATCATTCGTCCATGTTTTGAGCATGGGCGAATGTAAAACTTATTAGATCTGGTCTAATTTTACCGTTTTGATTTCTACTTTTTTAAAGATGTTTTCTTTATAGTTTTTCATAAAAGGAGCTTCTTTCCATCTTTTGATGGTATGTTTTCCACTCGTCCAAAGCTCTATTACTGTACCATCTGCTTTTCTCGCAATAAGGTTGTCAATGTAAAAATGGTAAACGCCTGTTTTTCTTCCCATAAATGACATCATGTTGTAGGACAATTTCTGAGGTGTTGCTTCACCGATTCCTACTACTCTATGCTCCCAAACACCTTTTCCTTCTTTTACTCCCGGTCCTTTCTTTTGGTATCTTCCATATTGGTCATAGCCTGATTTTGCAAAAAGCAATTTCCATGTGCTGGTTGGTGAATAGAAGAAGCCTTCATTGAGTCCATCTTCTGCCACCATAATATCGTATTCCACAACATCTCCTGGCTCAATAGTATATTTCATTTTGTCATAACCGTTGGCAAATGCAAAACGCATCACATCTTTTCCGCTTTTAATTGGCACTGCCTGATCTACGTAAAACTCTAATACTTCACCTTGTGGAGCAGCTTTTTGTGATGCACTAGGAAGGTATGAAGGAGGTAAGTAAGAAGGATTAATATTGTTTGCTCTCAAAAAGTCGAGGTGCAACTGCTTCATTTTTTCAACTTTCTCAGGGTGCTTCTCTGCAAGATTATTTTCTTCTTTTAAGTCAGTACTTAAATCGTATAGTTGGATTTCCAATGGATTATAAATCAATTTCCAATTACCTTCTTTTACGGCCCCTTCACCAGTCCAAACCCACTGTTGCACCATATTATCATGTGCTTTATTTCCCATGATTTCTTTCGACAAATCTCGTCCATCAATCTCTACTGATTGATCACGCTTCGCTCCAACCATTGCCGTAAGTGTAGGATAAATATCAAGATAATTGAAATCTCCCGTATATTTTTCACCTTTGTTCATTCCTCCATTTTCCCACATCATACCCATAGGTACGTGGATACCACCTTCATAAATTGTATGTTTATGACCTCTAAATGGTAAGTTATTTCCCTCTGGAGTAGCTCCGTTATCAGAGGTGAAAATAACAATCGTATTGTCCAATAGACCTTCTTTTTCAAGGTAAGCCACTACTTCTCCTACGGCATCATCCAAACTGAGCAACATAGCTGAACGTACAATTTGTTTTTGCTCATCGGACATTTTCATCCAAGCCTTACTTCCTTTAAAATAGTTTTTATACTTTTCTTCTGACAATAAAGCTGTTCCTTGCTTCACTGCTTCGGGTACTCTTAATATGTCCTCGTACTTTGCGTTTAAAGGATTGTGCATGGCTTCGTGAGGAATATAACATAAGAATTGTTCGTCTTTATTCTTCTCAATAAACTCTAAAGCATATTTTGTAATCAGATCCGTAGTATAGCCCTTTTCATCCGGACGGTTGGTTTTGTCATGGTACCATGATACTTGTGCATATACATTCGACATACGTGTGAAGTAATTACCACCACCTCCGTAGTAACCTACGAAACGGTCAAAACCATGAGCATTTACACCTGCTCCTAATTGAAATTTCTTGCTTCCTTTCTTCTCATTTCCGCCATAAGAAGTGGGTGCTCCATTATGCCATTTACCAAATGCACCAGTAACATAGCCATTTTCCTGTAAAGTCTCCGGCATTGTCACTTCATCTGTAGACAATTCTCCGCCTGTTTTAGGGCCTGAGTTGGTCTTCACATAATGCTTCGCCGTCAACATTCCTGCTCTTGAAGGAGAGCAAACACAATGTGTATTGTAATTGGTGAAAGTGGTACCTGTATTAAATATTTTATCAATGTTGGGTGTTGGCGTTAAACCTCCGTTGACTGATAAGTCTCCGTAGCCCAAATCATCCGTAAAGAAAATGACAATGTTGGGTTTCTTTTTCTTTGCGTTGCTTTTATTTTCTTCGGGATTGGAAGAAGCACTTACAAACGTAACACCAACGAGGTAAGTTAAGATCGTTATTATAATTCTTTTCATCTCTAATTATTCTTTAAAAAATCGTTTTTGAAAGCAACACTTCTTCAATGTTTTCCTTGCACATTGAAGAAGTGCTTGATGCCTTTACAAAAGTGTAAGAAGTAGGCTAATTATATATTAATTGTACCTTAATAGCCTTCTATTAAGAAAAATGAGGGCTTGGTCTATGAAAAATTATTACTGTTTAATGATTTTATGATACAGAATTGTACCATTATCCAACTCTATCTTCAGCAAGAAAATACCACTATTCAATTCCTTTAAGTCTATGGTTATGGACTTATTATTGACATCAAATGTTTTGAGTGGTAATCCAAGATAGTTATTTACTTGAATTTTTTTGATGTTTAATGCTGAAGATTTGACGGTAAACGCTTGATCAGATGGATTAGGATACACTGTGATATTTGTTTCGTCAATATCTACAGCAGTTACATTACCGTTATTATCATCTATTTTCTCTACTGTAGTGACTGTGATTTGAACAGTATTCTCTACATTTTCACAAAAATCACCTAGAACCTCTAATGTCCAAATGCCATTATTTTCGTGTTCTAAAGATGCAGTCCAAACTGGGTTTTCATTACTCGGGTAACGAACCCCTGAAGGAGAGGTCCAAAAATAATCTTCCGATGTACTACTATTTGGCATTAAAGTAATATCACTTCCCTCAGTCACCTCAATTGTATTTCCTAATTGTACCAAATCAGCATCTATTTTATAAGAGGCTTCGTATTGTTCAAAATAATTATTTGACCAATTGATATTGAAATCAACTCCTTCATTACTACTGAATTCTGAAATCATTTTAAATGTTCCAAAGCTTTCTTCGTTGTTTAATGGATAAGAAAATGTTCTCTTTAACTGATTGAAAAAATAATCTTGTCCTGTAGGGGATTGAACTGTCATTTCAAGAGGAGACGAAAACTTGAAGTTACTTACGGAAGTAAGCTGCTCCACCAATCCCCACTTATGGGCCAAATAGCCCTCGATTAATTCTTGTTCGCTTTGAGACAACTTTTTATCAAAAACAATGATCTCAGCAATATACCCTTTGTGGTGTCTATTTTGATTCGGAGAACTACTGTATTGCCCTAAAAATAAATCGTCATTATTGCTCAATTTCTCATTGGCTTCCAACTGTAAATCAAATTCTTTTGCCCCATTTGTATACATTGCCATAACGTCCTCTTTTCGGGTAAAAGTACTGATGCTGCTGTAAGGTAAACCATAAGCTGAGCTTGAAAGTGTTTTGCTTCCTCCGCCAATGGCAAATTTGCCAGAATCGGAAACTCTAAAATAAATACCATCTCCATCAGTACTGTTTTTATTACAAATAGTATTGGTCCACACACTTACAGGATCAATTTGATGGACCATTATGACCGTAAAATCCTCTTCCAAGAAAGTCGTTTTACTCGATGGGAATAATCGTAGGCTGTTGGTTTCGTTTTCTTCTTTTCCAAAAGCCAGAGCAGGCAAACCATTCATGGCGTTGCTGCTGTAAACAGGGGCAATACTACTATTGATAGCAATAGCATCATTGCCATTTTGAGATTGGTCTTTCCATGTTGTAATTCTATCTCCTTCCTTTAACTCCTCTATTGCTGCAGCATCTAACCACATGATTGGAGCAATTTCAAGTCCGATTTTCATCTCTAATTGATCTCCTTCACAAGCCCAAATATCTTGAGGAGTTTGCCACTCTTCCTCATTGATTCTCATCTGAATATTTAAATCACCCGGCAATCCCAATGTATCTGAAGCAGTATAAAAATCAAGACATTCTGAAGAAGATATAGCCTTACAAACTACGACATCTCCTGGAGATAATAGTGTAGTTTCTAACTTTGAAGTCGTCTCAGATATAATTTCTCCATTGATCCACCACTCAAATTGTGAGGCTGTTTCTCCTTCGGTGGAAACAATAGCTTCTATGTATTGTACCTCACTGAAAAAAGTTGCATTATCATTGAGTTTTAATTTCAATTGAGGCTTAATTTCAAATGACCAATCAATATTTGGCCAAGCTTCTTCACTCCATGCGATTAAATCTCTGATGATTTCACAATCTACCCCAAACTTGATCGACTCCCCAATCACCCAATACATATGATCTGCCCAAAGTGGAGCACCTATTTCGTCTTCACTACCATCAGAGAGTTCATCATTGGATAAGGTGACATCCCAAACTTCAGACTTTTCGATAGGGTCCAACACATTCGAACCGTTCATTCCTTCTTCCCATCGATCCCAAGTTGCGATATCATGTTTTCTAACGGCTTTTAAAAATTCTCTCAATTGGGCATCTAAAAAGAGTTTAGTCATACCCGGCTGAATATCATCCAGTAAACCAGGCCAAAATCCCGATTCAAAACCATGGAAGTTATTCTTTCCACCATCTCCTTCTTTTCCAAAGAAATACCAAGGCCCCTGTACTCTGATTCTAAAGCCCATCCCATCGTTAGGTGTAAGATCACCTGACCACGTTTTTGTTTTGTACAAAGTACTCAACGAGTGATAGTATCTTAAAGGTTGATATAAATTAGAGGACTGAGAACTGCGAAGTATGAACATAGGTTGATAGTTATAATCCACCGGACCATTCCACCATTGTTGTCCTTCACCCCCTGCCAGAACGGCTTGAAGATGATACCAAACTGTCGATTCATATTGTCCCGTTTCTTCGGGTTGATCACCAAACGTTTGACAGTTCCCATCTACACAGCCTGTAATATGTGCGGGCACCTCAAAAACGTGTTTTGAAAGTCCATGAAACCACTGTCTTGATGTTGGGTGATCTTCTCCTAAAATATAATCTTCTGCTTGATCTTGTAGATTGAATTCCTGCATGATTTCAAAGTTTTTAACCGCCATCAAACGGGCTAAACTTGTACCTGCAAACTCTTGTGCCACATTATCATCTAAGGCGTCTAATCCATTTCCTTTTGTTGATCGCCAGTGTTTAGTTTGTCCGCCCCCTTGTGATTGGAAGAAACGGAAATTATAACGAAAAACTTCGTGAGCATAACGAAAATCAGCCAATTGTTCTTCCGTAAGCACATTCATATCCACTGTAACACCATCACTTTTTTTTGGTAATTCGGCAATTTTATCTCTGATGATTTCAATTCCTTTTTCAGGGTTTAGCAGACTTTCCTGACTGTTTTTATATGGCGTTCTATCTTTATAAGTTTCTTCATAAAAAGTCCCTTTTGTGAAAGCATCTTTAGGGTGTACCATTGGAAGCCAATGCTTCCAATCCGGAAACTGAAGTGCTAAAGGTAAAACTGTACGGTCTTCTCCTTTATCTTGGTCAAAATAGTCCTTAACTGTCTCCTCATTTACGCCATTCGGAAACATATAAGGTAGCATGTCTTCGTCTTTTTCTAATACCGCTTCTAGTCCAGCTCCTGCCGCCCAATATTCAATGGGTTTGTCTTTCAAGGCTGGTCCAGGCTGATACGGCGGATTCCAAGGTCGTCCATGACGGTTTACATTTTCGTATTTATCTTTTAATGATCGGATATAAGATGCTACTTTTCGTCCTTCATCTTCCGTTAAATTATGAAAAACTGATCGCTCAATAATCGATTTATTGGAATAAGAAAACAGCTCTAAATCTCTACCATCTTGTGTATGGCAATCTGCACATTTGGCTTGAATTGGAGCATGTGGCAACAACTCGTAACCGTACCAAAAACCTTTTGTATCTTCTTTTAAGTAATTGGACCACAAAGCTCCTTCCCTCCATAATTCTTCACCTTCTTTGATAGATTTATCATCAGTATACGGCCCTACCCACAATTCAGGGTCATCATCATAAAAGAAATCCTCTGAAAGAATATTTTCTTTAAACTCATCTAATAAATTGAATTTCACTACACGAAAGCCATTTGAAATCGCATCGGAATGATTAAACCTAAAATACACTGTATTGACACCTGCCTTGAAGCCTACCGCTGGAATGGCCACTCTGATGGTATTGTAACCACCATGTTGCATGCCTCCTCTTGCCTTCTCTTGAATTGGCATTTCTACAGATGCATGATTCAAGTCGTACCATGCTCTATCATTTACTTTGATGGAAACTTTATTTTCATAGCTCAAATTATTGATCTGCATCCATAACTTTTGCGTGGCGTCCACTTCATTTTGAGTGAGTGTAAAAGAACGCAGTTCCACCAAGTTTTCTGCACCAATAACTTCCACAGGCAAGATAAAACGATGCCATAGGTCACGCATTTTAGTGTATTCGTATATAAATTCTTCAGTAGAAAGTGCTTCGTCAAAAATTTTCACTTCTCCCACCATTCCATTGACTTGTCGGTTGCCATTGGTAAATGTACCCAAGTATAAATGATCAAAATTGAAGTTATCTTTTGGTACAGTCAACGTGTGAGACAGTAGGTTTTGGGAATCCCAGAAAGTAAGTATTCCACTCTCTGCGTCATAATTACAAGCCACCACTACCGAATGGTTGAGTAATGCTTTTGCACCTGGTACATTCAAAGTCTGACCACCTAAATAAATCTGAAATTCTCCTTGCTCACCGTAACGGATTCCAAAACCATTATTGCTATTATTGGAAGTATTACCGATCAAATCACTCCAATTGTTGTGGTATTTGTTGACTTCAAAAGAGACCAAAACACTAAAACCTGTTTTGGCACTTGCAGCTCCTATAAAATCAAAAAGTTCCGCTCCCTTTTCAACGGGTAGTAATTGTAAACCCGAACGGTCTTTATCAATTTCAGGATTAACGTAGGCTCCAAAATCAATCCCATATTGATTGGAAAAAGAGGCGTTAGCGGAAGGGTAAATGGCACTACCGAAATACGGTATAGCATGGTTTTCGTTTCCAGACAAATCGATCCATTCTGTTACAAAATTGGTTTCATCCACTTTAATTGTTGATGTATCATGAGTGGATAGATGTTGGAAAATGTTTTGACCAAAACCAATATTGGTGATCAATACACAGCATAAAAAGAGAAGTTTAACCCTTCTAGTTTGTAAATTAAGTAGTAAATAGTTCATACTCATTTCGTATAGTTTTCGATCGAATTATTAATTCAATTCATTTCCTATTTTGTTTGGTATCAAAATTATTTACGGGCCTTAATTTTATATTAAATAGGGATTAATCGGAGAAATTAATGGGTTTTAATAAAAATATAACTCTTCATAAAATTGATTATTTCTCTATAGCTTTCCCTCATAAGGCTTACCGATTGAATTCTTCGATAAGCTTTTGCTAGTGTTTTTTGATGTTAATGGAGAAAAAATCTACAACAAAAAACCTTCCGAGTAATCGAAAAGTTCCTCATAATTTCCAAATTAGCAATGCATGATTATCAACACCTTTGTTCAACTTGGGCTTAATTTTTGGGTCTGAGGACCAAGCTTAGACCTAATTATAGTATAGTGTTTTATAGTGACAAATTATATTACAAAGAAATATGTAATGAGTAATACAATTCCAAAAATGACAATATGTTTTGTATAATTCATTTCATCTTTTTTAGTTTTCGGTGTGTAACTTGAATTAAAATTTTCAATTCTACCTTTAAACTGATTAGTATTTAACTCTTCAGCTTTTTTATCTTCAATAATTGAATTTATAATTTCAACAATTGAATTGTAACCATTGTTTAACTTCTCCTCCAACTCATCAACCAAAATTTCGTATGAAATTGATTCTTCAGGGTCTTCCGGATCATATAAAATACCATAATCAGGTACGAATAATAATACTTCTTCACCAATTAAACAGAGATCTAATTTTTTCGCAATTTCAATAAGTTTATAGTATAACTCAAGATGATCATTTACGTAGTTTAATCTCAATGAAATTGTTCCATTTTTATTTAAATAAAAAAAATGAATCCATGCATTATCAAAATAATAATAAGCGATTTTTTCGTTATTCTCAGTTAATACTTTAATTGATTTATCGCTTTCTATTAAGTCCTTTAGTTCAAATCCATAGTTATAATCGTATAAAAATACTTTTTTTTCTGAGAAGCTATTTAAAAATAGATCTTAATATTTCGTATTGCATTTAGAAATAAAAGTCTGAAAGGAGATATTTAATTAC
>NZ_JACVVP010000004.1 GCF_014534745.1 Flammeovirga sp. EKP202 | reverse complement strand
CACTTAATTGAATATGATCTCTTTTCATCTCTTTAAATTTAAGATCTTCAATTTACTAAAATTTAGTTTACAGTGTATTTAGGTTGTCATCCGACAATTTACCGTAATAACCATTCCATACATAATTGTCCTTTACGTATTGAACGATCTTCTGTGCTTTCTCAGTGTCACTTCCTTCCAGTAGTTCTGGATGTTCTGTAAAAATAGCTTTAGATTCTTTCTTTGCTTTAGCCACAAACTTTCCAAACTCTTCATGCTTCATTAAGGTTTTTGCGTACTTTTCCCATGTACTAACCACCTCTATTGAGCTTCCTGTTATTGGATTGTAATATTTTCCTAATTGAAAATCGATTTTCATCAAATAATCATTGATAGAAGTAATATAACTTTCATCTCTAAATGCAGGCACATCTTTCATTACAAACACATGCTGCATTTCATTGTATGTACTGCCATTGTAGTTGTGTTCAGCCAATAGTTTTTTTGAGTTCTTATAAGTAAATGCCTTTATATTTTGAGCAATAAAATAATACTCAAAAAAAGGAAATATCTTAATATCAAACTCGCTATGCACTGTAGGAATTCTATCTTGGAAAGACCATTTTGGTAGACGGAAAAAGAAGGGTGATATAATTGAAACCTGATACTCTATTACCGATCCTACCTTAACTTGAGGCAAAGTAAATTTATACTTATTGTAATAGGCATTGACATTTTCTGTAAATGCATTCTTTTTATCGAAAGAAGTTACAGAAGGTACTCCATCAGTTTTATTATAAACTTTTGCTTTCAATTTATGTACTTCTTCTTTTGCACCGTTGTCTCCTTTATAGAGCAAAAACTCAACATTCGCTCTACTCAAGCCTTCATCCTTTAATATCTTGATTCTTGTCGTTTTTTTATAAAGTACATCAAACCCGCCATCTTTTGAACGTATAAAAGATACTTCGCCTATATCATGTAAAACTACGGCCTCCGCCTTTTTATCTTTGGATTGATAGTTATAATCCGCGTCTGTTACTTTTCCGTACTCACGTGATAACTTTTGAGCATAACCTAGGGTTGAAAAAATTAGGATACACTTTAGGATGAATAGATATTTCATTATTTAAGATTGTTGTTTTATTATAATTGAAGTTTTTCGGCTTCGGGAATGAATTGCTTTATAAAAGTCATAAAACGTTGGATAGTCTTCCAAACTTATTTGATTAGGTTTGATATAGATACTTCGATCTAAACAGACTTTACCTTCTTTGATATAGTAATGGTCTTTGTATTCTCCATATTTCGATTTTAATTCAAAATCTTTAGGAAGTTCTACTTTCAGCTGCTCTATTTTATCAATCGAAAATTCAAAGTGTTCTTTTTTATGAATCACTAAATTGACCCAATAAGGATGTTCTCTTTCCGAAGGTTTTTCTATTTCAGTATTGATGATTCTTGGTAGAGTGATCACCCTAAAACTCGCTATTTTCTTTTCTAACCTTTTACACTCTCCCTGAAAACTGCCTGTAATAAAAGTTGAATTCCTATCTTCTTTTACAATTTGCATACTATCCATCGCACCAATTGCAAAAGGTAATAGATGACTTCTAAAGACCTTTTCTTGTTTCTTGTCAGAAGAGTTTTTATAACTGTTCAATGCCTCAAATAACTGACCACCCGAGGAAGTGAAATCAACCTTTACCTTTCTTATTTCATTTTCATCTGCTAGAGAAAAAGTATAGGCTATACTATCAACAGTATTTTCTTTGGTTAAAGCAGGCAAATCAACCAGTCTACTTTTGCCTTGCTCTATCCACAATGCCTTTCTGTTTTGAGTAAAACTGCCTAAATAATTAAAAGGGTGAACTTTGGATGTATTTTCTAAAAATATAGTATCAGCATCTACGACAACTCCTAAAATCACATGATTAAACTGCTGAGAGGGAAATTCTGTATCTATTGATTTAATCTGTTTTCCTGCATACACATCTACCATAAAGGAAGGAATTCCAATCTCACTCAACATGGATTGCATATAATTTGTCAACGCTTTACAATCTCCATATTTATTTTCGCAAACATAACTTGCAGGATGAGACTTTAAACCTCCAATTCCCAATGAAACATTGATGTAGCGTGTATTATCTTGAAGATAATTGTAAAGCACTTTTACCTTTTCACAAGGGTCTGTAAGAGTATCAGTAAGTGCATGTATTTTCACCTTTTCTTGTGCTGTCAAGTCATCCAAACCTGCATTAAGAATTCGAATCCATTCCCCAAACTCTGTCCAACTCTTCACTTTGTGGTCCACACCATATGAAATCGTTTCTGGTAAAATTTCAACTACTGGAAAGATATTTCTGATATGCGGGCTATTCCTTTCCGGGTTGTATTCCAAATTTTCTTTGACAGACCATTTTTGAATGTTATACTCTTCACCATTAAATTCTTGATATTCAAAACATGCATCTTCTTTAATTCTCACGGGAAAATCTTTAGGATATTTCACCGTCAAGCTTGATTTCAAAGTTGGAATATGAGCATATACCTTTGGATACCACCCTGCGAGGTAAAGCATCTCTTTGGAAGTAATGGTATACGAAAAATGAAGAACATGAGGATATTGATTGGTTTTTAGAGAGGCATACATCTGATAAGTATCATCATGAAAGGCTCCATCGCTCACCGCGTTTTTTTTCTGAAAATCTTTTTTCTTCAGTGCTCTTATTTTCTGACCATTCAATGTATAAATTGACGCCTCATGAATGACCACATCTTCTCCTAAAGAGTAGTCAATTGAAAGATCTCCCAATTCATGATTTTCTTTATCTCCTATCAGTACCTTATAGGTATAAGTGGTTTTCTTTTTTTTACCATCAAAAAATGCTTCTTTATCATACGACAATACAGCGGTGGATTGTGCAAAAGAAACAGGTAGGTAAGCTAAATACGTAATTAGTAATAGTAAAAATACTTTTAGTTTGCTCATGTTATTCATTCAAGTAACATTGATACCTCATCAACAGTTTGCTATTCTGATTTCAGTAATTCAACACAAATATAATTGAAAAAAATAAAGGTGCTAACCTATGCTAACACCTTCATTTAAAAATTATTTGAGAATTAATATTAAATCATTTTTAACCTGAGTTGGATGATAAATATTACTTTCTAACTAATCCCCATATTAATAATGGAATACCGAGTAACCCTAATCCTGTACAAATCTGAGTCAGTAATTTGATCCCTTCGTCTAACAATTGAAAGTAATTTTCTTTTACTCCAGCATAACTGTATTTGACCATTACTTTATCTCCTTCTTGCTCTCCCAACACCAACAAACGGGTATTTTGTTTTACCCCTTGCCATTGAATGGGGGCGTTAGAAGAAGTTGTTTCTTCCAAAAGTACATGTGCTACTTCCTCTCCCCTAAACGGTGCTTCTTCAAACTCTAAAAGTTGAATTCCAGAAGAAGTTTCCAATTTTAGGGTTTGCAACTTTTGCTGCACGGGCTTAAAACCTCTATGTTTTCCGGCTCCTGTAAACTCTTCTTTAGAGGCTAAAACAAAAAAGTCTTGAAGGGTATCATTTTGAGTAGAAACTCTTCCTTCTAAAAAGACTTTGTTATTCTTATTTTCAAGTGCCTCCTCTAAATAGGTTTGTTCTTTTGAAAGTCTTGGCTTACCAACACCATAAAGTGACAATGCAATACCCGTTAGTAAAATTCCAATTACAACTCTAAAGTTCATTATTTTAATTTTACATAAGTGGCACCATAACCAAACTTCTCTTTCCTAGCATCTTCAAAATATTCAACATCAGCATGTTTTGAAAGACGCTTTTGAATCTCTGTTTTCAATTTTCCTGAACCTACACCATGGATGAACGTGATATGGTCCATTCCACTAACGATTGCTGCATCCAACTCTTTTTCAAAGTGAAGAATCTGCATACTCAATGTGCTATTTCCCATGTTTGGATCTAACCCTAACATTTCTGCGTGAAGGTCCACTTCTGAAGCTGGTTTTTGAACAACCTTTTCAACTTTTTGATCTGATTTTGTTCCAGACTCCACCAAACCATCTTTAATCTTCGCTACATCAACCTCCGTCAATGCTTTAATATCCAATTGGAAGACATAACCGTCTTTATTCATTCCTGGCACTTCCTGTTTGTTATTAAAGAAAGTTGATGCCTTAAAACGAAGTTTCTTTACCAAAGGTTCATGGTTTACGCTTCTTCCCGGATAAAAGAATAACGCTTGGAAAATGTATGCAGGCCATTCTTCAAAATTTTGAAGTGTTACTTGATCTGCTTTGATCTGAGTTCTTGGCATTAAGGTCGATGTGAAAATACCCTTGTACTCTCCTTTACGATCAGAACCTAATACAAACGGAATTGTCAAATCAGAATTATTACAAACATATACATCTAAAATCTGATCATTTTGATGTACAAAGGCGATAAATACACCTCTTTCTGAGATTAGTGGTAGTGCTGCTTTAGGTCTATCTTTATGCTTTTTCTTTTGAGAAGTAGATACAATTCTGTCCTCTTCTTCAACACTTCCAAACTCCTCTGATTCAACTGTAGATACAACAGCAAGGTCATTTGGAATAAAATCCATTCTAAAACCATCTGTATCTTCAATCTCAACAATTCCACTTTTTAAAGCCACTACAATACCTTCAATATCATCGTGTAAACTTCTTACTTTATCTCCAATATTCATTTTCTAATTACTTACGTTGTCATATACAATAAAATCAGGACCGTATTGAGCGATCATCTGTGTTTGAGTCGCCGATACTATATAAAGTCCATAACGGGTTTGATTTAAAGAATCTTTTATAAGAATAAATGATCCATTACTAACCGGAGCAAACGTCCCTGTAAAGTTATCATCTACCCCTTCATCACAATTCAGTTCTTGACTGACATATTCAAATTGGCCATTTCTAAAGAAAATCAATTCATCATCTTGTAAACAGTCTGGAACAGGTCTAGTCTCTCCGGTCGTCACATCAATGAATTGACTGTAGGCCCATCTTTTACCTTCTGCCGAAGACATATTACCAATAAAAGAATCCCAAATGATAACCGTTATCGAGTTTCTAAATCCAATTTCTGATGCTTGAACATCTGTTTGCGTTGCCACTAACAAATTATTCTTTTCTACATTTCCACTTTCGTTAATGTATTTTGCAGCGATGTAGTATGTTCCTTCAGATAAATTCAAGAAAAATGCTCTTCCATTTTCGTCCGTAACGTTGGGTCCTTGTATGGTGTCCGTTTCATTAATAAAACCTTCATAACTTCCATACAAGGTTACTGAGCAATTTTCCACCAAATTCCCTGATTCATCTCTTATCAAAACATACAAGTCCCCGTAAGGATTGGGCACCTCACATTGTAAACTGAATGCGATTACAAGAAAGAAGAGAAATGCTTTGATGTACCTCATTAAAAATCTATTGTTTTTTGTTCTGGCAATAATTTAAACGAGTTGCGATGCCAAGGTGTTGTACCATGTTTGGCAATGGCTTCCCTATGTTTTTTTGTGGGATAACCTGCATTTTTTTCCCAACCGTACTCTGGGTACTCTTCAGAAAGTTTCGTCATTAATTCATCACGATGGGTTTTGGCAAGAATAGAAGCTGCCGCAATGCTCAAGTACTTCCCGTCTCCTTTTACAATACACTCGTGCTCTATTCCTTTGTAAGGTCTAAACCTGTTGCCATCAATCAATAATAATTCAGGTTTTATTTCAATTCCATCAATGCATCGGTGCATTGCGGTGAATGATGCCTGTAAAATATTGATTTTATCTATTTCCTCTGCTTGTACCTCTACTACTTTATAAGCTAAGGCTTCTTTCATGATCACTTCCCTTAAGAACTCTCTTTTCTTTGCGGTTAGTTTTTTTGAATCATTCAAGTCTGGATGTGAAAAGTCCTTTGGCAAAATCACTGCCGCAGCCACTACAGGCCCTGCCAAACAACCTCTACCTGCTTCATCCAAGCCTGCTTCTATCTTATCTTCTGTAAAACTTGATGCTAACATCTACTATACGACTAATTTTAATCGAGTGATAACCTTCAAATGCGATCACTACGGAATTTTAATGCTATTTAAGGATAAAAAAAGAGTGAAACAAACCTTTCGTTTCACTCTTTTTTAGATACCGTGTGCTGTATTAATTATTCCTTGATCAATTCTTCAATCAATGACGTAAATTCACTCACATGTTCCTCATAATAACTTCCAGTTGAAGGACCTGAAAAGCCTGTATGGATTTCAGCTACTTCACCATTTCGTCTTAACACAATTGATGTTGGGAAAGACATTACTTTGTTCAACATTGGTAAGGCTTGAGCCGTTTGTTTGGGAGTCCCTGCATAGACTACCTCATAGTCAATATGCAATTTCTCTTTCATTCTATTGATACGCTTGTAGGCTTTCTCTGCTTCCGTAGCTCTTTCAAAAGAAAGACCTATAATCTCCAATCCCTTCTCTTTATAACGATCATACAAAAGCACAAAAAAGTTTGCTTCATCCAAACAGTTTGGGCACCAAGAACCCATAATTTGTACAATCACTACCTTGTCTTGATATTTTGGATCTTCTAACGATACCTCTTTCCCTTCTTGATTTTTAAATGAGAACGTAAATTTATTATATCCGTCTTTGAGGTACGTCAACGTCTTTGGATCAGGCAAGGCCGCTTTAGGATCATTCACTCCTTCCCATACTTCAGTTCTTGATTTTCCAGACCACATTTTACCATTGACAATCTTATTACCTTCTAATTCTGCCTCGAAACGTAAAATATGCACTCCATCAAAAGAAGACAAAAACATCTTATTGCCTCTCACTGTCCCCTCTAAAAATCTATAATCACCTGTTGCTGTGAGGAAAGTACCTGTCAGGTAATCTTCATTTTGTTTAAAAAGTCCTATAGCCTCCGTTTTTCCTAGTTTTACGGCATAATTACCCGTAAAATCAACTGTAGGCTCCTCCCCTTTCGAAAATCGTTTATCGCCACCCTTTACAGCAGAGAAAGGTAAACGGTAAGCTCCATTTCTTACAAATTGTCCGTTGATAACTTCTTCTCCTTCTTTTACAATCAACTCTGCTTCATAAATCAACAATGGTATATGCAATGAATCTCCTTCATAAAAAACCTCATCCAATACCATTCGCTCTTCGCCGTTGATTACTGTCCAAACCTGCTGATCACCATTTCCTTCAATTGTAAGATAAAAAGGAACTTCTTTCTGATGTGTATTGGTAATGGTCGCTCTCCATTTTGTCATTGGTTTTTCTTCCCCTTGGTCTGCCTTATTATTTTCTTTTTCACATGAAAAGAGAATACATTTTATAGCGATTAAGAGGAATAACGTATTTCTTAAAATCATAAACTGATTGGCTCTTTAAATAGGTTGTAAGTTCAAAATCAAAATTATTTAATGCACCTATTGGTAAGTAAAAAGTTAATTTTGATTGAGTGTAGAATATTAAAAAAATTGAAGTACTAGGTGTGATTTCAATTACCTAGTACTTCATTATTAAATATACTTCAACTTAATGCAAAAAATAAGACATTAAGAATTATTAAGTATTAAATGGTTTTGCTCAAAAAGAAAATCTCAAATACAATTCTAATCTTCCAAAGCCCACCAATCTGCATTTGATTTTAAAGCGATTCCTTTTTTATCGCCAATATGATACGTTGCGAAGCTATCATGGTGTACCCATAATTTGCTTCCTTCGTCTACTTCCCACTCACCATAACTTGCATTACCAAAGTAATCTACATGACGAAGAACTGCTGTATGTTCTGCACTTTTTTCGTCGATCATTTCCAACCACTCTGGTCTTGCCATGTATTTTCCAGTAGACTTGTCGATGCCTAACTTTTTTAGTTCATCAGCTTCGATCACATTACAATGTGGGAAAAAGTGTGCGGCATATTTATTTTTTGGCTGTCTATAAATTTCCTCAGGAGTTGCGATCTGAATCAATTTACCTCTTGACATCACACCAATTCTATCTGACATTGCCAAGGCATCGTGCGTATCATGCGTTACAAATACCACTGAAATATTTGCTTCAACAGCAATATTTTTCACCATTCTTCTCAAGTCACTACGAAGTGCCATATCAAGGTGAGAAAAAGGCTCATCCAATAATAGAATTGGAGGTTCATTGGCAATCGCTCGAGCAATAGCTACTCTCTGCTTTTGACCACCCGACAACTCTTTAGGACGAGTATCACGGTATTCCTCTAACTGACAAATACGCAATAGCTCATTTAATCTATATTCCTGATATTCTTTGGTTGTTCTTCGGATTGGGTATTTGATATTGTCTGCCACTGTTTGATGGTTAAACAGGTTGTAATCTTGCTCTACTAAAGCAATTTTATCGTGCCCTGCCAACAGTCTTTCATGGGGACCTAAAATCCTTTCTCCATGTACATAGGCTGCACCATCATCAGGTCTCATTTGTCCTGAAAGTAGTTTTAAAGTGGTGGTTTTTCCACAACCGCTTCGTCCAATCAGTGCAAAAACTTCCCCTTCTTTTACGTCAAAGGATAGCTGATTTACCGCTAATTTCCCTTCTTCGTAAGATTTTGAAAAGTTTTCTACTCTTAGTATAGTTTTTCTTCTTGACATATAATTTTCGTATTCTGCCACAAAAATAACTGAATATTTAGAAAGAGTAACAGGGTTTGTTCATAAAAGTTTTCGATTGTTGTTATTGATTTCTGATTTTTAAAAGCTGAAGTAAAAAATATAAAATGTGAATTCCCTTCCCGCCACTGATATACGAAAGGGGATGATAGTAGCTATATTTTAAAGATGAAAAAGGCGAAAAGTAGTAGTACCTTTCGCCTTTTAATATACGTAACCGTGATTTTTCATTTTGGAATGGTAAAATAAAAACAACTTCCGAAGTCCTTGTTTCTTTCTACCCAAATTCTACCTCCATGAAGTTCGACAATTTTTTTGCACTGTGCTAAGCCAATTCCTGTACCTTTAAAATCTTCATTCACTCTCTTGAAGAAAGAAAATATTTTATGCTTGTACTCTAGGTTGATACCTATTCCATTGTCTTTCACATAAAACATCCATTCTCCTTCTTGATCAATCGCCCCAACCTCTATTTCTGGCGTTCTTTCTTTGTTTTGAAATTTAATAGCATTTCCAATAAGGTTTTGTAAAAGCATATGGAACTCCACTGAATAGCCACTAATTTTTGGTAATGTTGCTTTGCAAACCATTACGTTTTGTTCTTTGACTTCCAATGCGAAATCTTCCAATACCTCATTCAAAATTAATGCAGGGTCAATACATTGTTTTTCACTTTTTACACCAAGCTGACTGAACTCTAAGATAGTATCTATTAAGCGTTCCATTCTAGCTACACTTTGATTGATATAACCAAAGTAAGTATTCCAAGTTGGAGGGACTTCACTTTCGTTATCCTCTTGTATTAGGTTTAATACTCCTTTGATATTTCTGAGTGGTGTGTTTAGATCATGAGAGACGATGTAGGCGAATTGTTCAAGTTCTTTGTTCTTTTGTGCAAGCTCTTTTACTTTTTGATTTAAAAGCTGATTGGACCTTTTTAATGAAGATTCTAGTTCTTTAATTTTGGTAATGTCCCTCCAACAAGAGTTACTAAAGAGAATTTCTCCTTTGTTATTTCTCACTGCTTTTGCACTGAGCAAGACCGGAAATACATTACCATCTTTTTTACGAACAACCAATTCTTCATTTTCGACGACATTACCATTCAAAAAACCTTTAAAAAGAGTCCTTACTCTATCATGGCAACTTTCGTCATAAAGTTCAAAGATATTTTTTCCAATAATTTCTTTTGAGGTGTAACCTAAGGCTTTACACAAAGTAATGTTACAAGTGATTAATTTTGCAGTTTTAGGACAAATTGACATGAACATCTCAGGAGACTCATGGTATAAGACTTCATGAGAATTATAAGGGTCACGTATGTTAGTTTTCTCTAATTCATGTAAATTCATGCTACTTTAATTAAATCGGCGTGTTCATCTTATCTAATTTAAGAATATGATTACCAAGTTGTTTACACTTATTAAAATATTGCAACAAAATCATATATAATTAAAATCAAAAGTGACTTGAATATTCTATTTTGCACTTCTACAAAACACGTTACTGAAATGGATATTTTAAATAAAATGTAAAATATTCAAACAAAAACGTTAAACAGAAAAGTTGATTTTTATTTAATAAATCCATTCAGTTCATTATTCATTTATTAATAATCCAAAAACTATGGGACAAAAATTAGACAATGCTGTCGGATTGTACATGGAAGGTATCAATCAGGGAAAACCTCATGAAGCACTCGATAAATACATCGGGGACCGCTACACTCAACATTCTACAGGTGTTGCAGACGGAAAAGAGGGTTTTCTTGAATTTTTTATACCTTTCTTAAAAAGAAACCCCGTAAGAGACATACAAGTCAAAAGAACGATTGAGGATGGACAATATGTTTTTGTTCATGTACACCAAAGTTTGAATAACGGTGAGTGGTACTATGTTACAGCCGATATTTTTGATACAGATAGTAACGACAAGATCATTGAGCATTGGGACGTCATCCAAGAAGAGGTAAAAGAAACGGTTTCTGGAAGAACAATGGTAGATGGAACTACTGAAATCGAAGACTTAGATAAGACAGAAGACAACCGTAAGGTCATCACTGGTTTTGTCAATAACGTTCTCATTGGTGGTGATTTTGACCAAGTAACCACTTACATTTCTACGGAAGAATACTTGCAACATAACCCTGCTGTTGGTGATGGGTTGGAAGGTTTTGGAAAGTTCGCACAAGAATTAGTAGCAGCAGGTACACCTATGAAATATGAAAAAGTACATAAGGTTTTAGTACAAGGTAATTTTGCTGCTTCTTTATCTCATGTAAAATTGGGAGATGAAGATTGGTGTGTGATTGATATCTTTAGAGTGAAAGATGGAAAAATTGTCGAGCATTGGGATGTAATGGAAAAAATCGGTCCTCAAGATACCTGGAATAACTCTGGGAAATTTTAATATAAAATTCGCTACCTCATAATTATGAGGTAGCGTTCATATTTATTCATACTGTTCTTCATTCAATGTATGTACAGTATCAGTTATAATATTTTCCTTTGAATACAAATTTTCAATCGATCTTTCTACAAGATTTATAGTGTCTACTTTCAAGCTTCTTTCTTCTTCATTTTTCCATTGATGAAAAACGAAGCAAAAAATCTAGGCTTTGAAGTCAAAAGCTAAATTTCATTCGTATCCTATAAATCATCAGAAATCTCCTGATTTCAAAAAAAAACAAATAGCTGAAAGCTTAGTTTACAGTGTATTCATTCTTTTTTAAAATAAACTGCTTTGCCTTTCTAATTCTCGCAATTGTTCACCCAATTCTAGATAATAGGACTCATTCATAAGTTTATTTTTTTCATGAGTTGGAATCCAATGCTCTGGGAACAGTTTTCCTTTTAAATAATAGTCTTCCAAAAAATACCTTATGGAAGACACCCAGTAATCTCTATGAGCTATTCTATTTTCTCTTACTAGTTTAGGGTAGACCGTCGGAAACTTTTCTCTCAAATCCCCATAATGTGAATTTTCCTTACGGAAAGTTTCTAGATTGTATAAAGCTTTCTCATAAGACTCTTTATAATATTGTATCAATAAATTATTGGTATATAGAATTCGAATACTTGGGTCAATTTTTTGAAGATAAGAGTCAGACGCTTTATCAGTTTCAATAAGTCTTAAGTAGTTATGAACTAACTCATAATTCATTTCAAGTTTTAAAAGGTCAATCTTAATTTCAACCCATTCTTGCACATTCATCGCTAAAAGTTGCGATACAGATAAGGTATCAACCGAAAGTGCTATTCTTTCTCTTTTTAATTCCTCCAGATCACTTTTAGGAATCCATTCAGTTGGAAAGAGTTTGTTAGCCTTAGAATAAGCCTCTAACATCAAACGAGCTTTTTGCTTTAAAAGACTTGAAGAATCATTAACGACTGATGAAGTAATACCATCTGAATACTTATTCAGTTCATCATGACCTAATTTCCTAATTACAGAATACTCTTTTTCTTCACTCTCAACCTTTGTCAGATAATTATTCACTAACTCATAATTAAGATCTAGAGTAATTTGCTTTTTTAGAGGAATATTAACTGGAGGAGCCTTTTCTCCCTTTTTGTATACTTTCAAAACTCCAACACATCTAAAGCCTATACTTTCAGAAGGCTTCGTATATTTAAAATCTGTTTTTATTGTGAAGTCATTAATCTTGTCTTTGTAAGAACCTCCTTTGGCTACCCCTCTTTCAACCGTCAATTCTGAAACATTACCTATCATTTGATAAATACCATATTTGTTGGGGTTACTTTCATAAACCCATGTAGTATGAGAATTCATTCCTTCTTTTTGAAATTCCAACCTATACGCCTGCATATCTGGAGAGTAATAATTTTCATAGACATTAAACTCCATTGGTATCAACTCTTTTGATAAAAAAAGGTCTTTGTTGGATGCTTCCTCTATTTTATTGATTTGATCTTTATACCATTTCGCTTTTGACTTTTTCTTTTTTCTATTCGTCTCTTTAGAAATAAAGTCTGGATCATAAGGGCGACGAACTCCATGAGGAAACTGTTTGAGGTCTAAACCTGATGAGGCTGCTATTTCCCACTCTTCCTTTGTAGGTAAACGGTATTCTATTTCGATAGTATAATCTCTTAGCTTTTTATATTTTTCTTTTCTTATCGGTAAGTAATGATTGACCACTTTTGATCTCCACTTACAATAATTTACCGCTTGATCATAAGAAACCCCTACCATGGGATAATACCTAAAGCCTGGATACCTTAAATAGTGTTTTGTAAGCTCAATATTGGTACTACCATTATTCATCCAACAAACGGTATCAGGTAAAAGTGATTTATAATACCTTCTACTAAAAGACTGCGAATGAACACTTAGCATCCATTCTAAATGTGTTATTTCAGTTTCATCAATAATTACACTATCATTGATGACTAAGTTTACAGCACCGGGACATAGATCAGAATACTTGTCTAAAAATTCATCCAAATTCACTTGAGCATGAACCATTGATGGCAATAAGAAAAAGAATAGTAATAGTTTGTACATTATAGTTTGTGACTCTTTAAGTTAGTTAAGTACAAATTCAAAATTATCTAATACTAATTCTATTTATTGTTTTGCGATTACTTCCTTCAAAAAACTTTCAATAGAACCACTATTAATACGTTTTTTAGCGTTGTACTCACAAAAAATAAATTAGAACTAACTATGATTTATTTTTGACTTTGTACTTATTTCTAATATCTAGCTGATCAACTAGATGTTCATATTTTACGATACAAAAACCCTTCCTTATACTATTTCAATGAATAAGGAAGGTTATAGCAAATACATTGTAAACTAAATTACAGCAAACTTTCAATCCGTATTTCTACTAGATTTTATAGGAACTACTTTCAAGCTTCCTTCTTCTTCATTTTTGTCTTGAAACAAAAACGAAGCAAAAAATCCAAGGCTTTGAAGTCAAAAGCTAAATTTCATTCATTTCGCCTAAATGATTTTAAACTCGCTAAAGCTCAAACAAAAAAATCATTTTTAACGGCTCAATACATGAAATTCTTCACGCTTTTCCCTTCAAGGCCAAGGAAGTTACCACTAAATGACTGATTATAGATCAAAGACCAGAGTTTTGTACTCACCTTCTAAAATGCAGTTCTGTAGGGACGTTGCATTGCAACGTCCTCACGAACCACAATACACTACCCTTTATCCTTCATAAAAGGAATTGCTATAATTTAATTTACAGTGTAGTAAATAAGGTAATTTATTGGTGTTTTATTGATTTAACCAATTCACTCCTTTCTTTAGTAAACCTAAAGTTTCTTCTTCTTTAGATCCTGCTTTTGGTTTATAATCATATTCCCAATTGGCTTGAGGAGGCAAACTCATTAAAATCGACTCTGTTCGACCGTGGCTCTCCAAACCAAATTTAGTACCTCTATCCCACACCAAATTGAACTCAGCGTATCTACCTCTTCTTAATTTCTGCCAGTTCAGCTCTTTTTCTCCAAAAGGCACATCTTTAAATTTCTCTACTTGTTCCTTATAAGCAGGTATGAAAGATTCTCCGACATCTTGAACAAAGTGCCATAATTGGTCAGGATTTAATCCCTCCACATCTGGCTTTAATCGATCAAAGAAAATACCACCGATTCCCCTTGTTTCATCTCTATGAGGGATAAAGAAATAGTTATCTGCCCATTCTTTAAAGCGGTCATAATATCCTATTTTGGTATTCTCACATGCCTCGAACAGGTGCTGATGGAAATCAGCTGCAGCGGATTGATCAACGTAATGTGGCGTCAAATCAATTCCTCCCCCAAACCAATACTCTCCATTAGAAAGCTCAAAGTAACGTACGTTCATATGAATAATAGGAACCATTGGGCTTTGAGGGTGTAGTACAATTGAAACACCAGTCGCTTTAAATGTTTCCGCTGCTTCTACTTTTAAAGCTTTGGCCATTTGAGCGGATAAAGGTCCTTCAACCAAAGAAAAGTTAACTCCTCCTTTTGCAATGATATTACCATCTTTGATCACTCTTGTTCTGCCACCGCCGCCGCCAGGACGTTCCCACAGATCCTCTTGGAATTTAGCTTTACCGTCAATTAATTCCAGATCTCTACATATATCGTTTTGCAGCCCTTTGAACCAGGCCGTAATTTCACTACTCTGTATTTGCTTCATTTTTTTTTCGCTTTTCTTCTTTTTTAAGTTTTCTAAGGTGTCTTCTATAGTGTTTAGGGCGCTTCGTTTTTTCCAGTTTATTTTTATTGGAAGTAATTTGTTTAAAATTATCAAAGCTTTTTGTGTGCATAACACTTGCCCCTGTTAGGGATGTATTATCTTGATTTGCTGTTGTATAATAAACATCCTGTCTGTATTTCTGATAGAATTTTGCTCTTAATGCACCATCTTGAGAAATGACTACTTCTACAGTCCAATCTCCCAACACTGAAGCGGCGGTTGTTTGGTTTTGATTATCCGTAAACCCTCCATCCCTTGTCACCCTCACTTTTCCCTGAGCAAAAGTATACGACAGACGCATCTGTAAATTTTGTAATGCTTCCCGGTCTAGACCACTCATATCAAGGTCTATCTCAAAATTATCATCCACCTGAGAAAGTATATAACTGAGCTGATTGGTCAATAATTCACTCACACTACTAGAGGCTGTCTGCCCAAAACCACCATAAGAATCATTAGAGAGTAATTGACGCATTACGATCAAGCCAAATACCTGACGGTTCAGTTCCTGTTCATCTCTATGGATACGCTCCTCAAAAGCCGCAACATAACTTTCTAAAGAGACAGGTCCTGCTTGCGTGACTACAGTTGCAGGATAATCGTGGATATCAATATCAAAGGCAAGTTGAGGATTAGAAAGATCTCCTTTGATCATCAAATCCACATCGGCAGGATACCTTTTCACAATTTCCGGAGCATTTCTCACTGTACTGTCCTGTATGTCAATTAAGGGTAATAAACTCACTCTTTGCTCATATTTTGCGATAATATTCATCTGAGCTTCGTAAGGATCACCATTCCACGAAAGTGTAGAACCTTTGTCAATGACAAACTTTTTATCTACTAAGTTAAACTCTGCCACTTTCATGGTGAAATTATAGGCTCCTTTTACAATTTCAACATTGCCATACATTTCGAACTCTCTGTTCTTGTCAATGTTCATTTGAATTTTCCCTAAGCCATTACCCCTGATAATATCACCCGTTTTTTTATCGAAAATTAATTCACAATAAGCATCAGGCGTAATATCAAGATTCATTTTCATTTGAAAGTTCGCCTGTTTTGTTGCTGCACTTGTTGGTTCTTCTACTTCCTCTTTATCTGTATTATTTTGAGAAGTATCTCGCTGTACATAAACAATATAAGGGTCTGTTTCTGAGTAGTCTATTTCATTTAATGGTATATAGATCTTAGTTCTTTTGTTTGTTGTTGCATTGACATCAATAATAATATCATCAAAAGGACCTGATACGTTTACATTTCCAGTACCGAAAGCCGTACCATAAAATAGATCATTCCCCTTTTCATTTTTTTTCATAATGAAGAAATCATCAAAATCAACGTCAAGTCCAACGTTCATTTCATCAAACCCTTCTTTGAAATTAATTCCACCATTGATGTAAGCATAATGTCCGTACTCGTCTACTGTCCTTAAGTTTTCAGTATAAATTTTATTAGGGCGAATAAGGATTCTTGGTAGATCTTGTGTATCCCCAAAAATATAATCTACCCCAAGGTACACTAAGCGTATCAATCCTTTTTTGGCGTAGACACTTCCCCAAAGTTTTGGCTTATCGGCATTACCGGAAATTTTAACCCAACCGGTCGTTTGCCCTTCTAGTTTTTCAACAACTTCAGAAATGAAAGGTTGGAAAATACCTAACGGAAGATCATTGACTTCCAATTTCATATCCAATTGATTATTCTTATTCTCGGGGTAATAATTTCCGGATAAATTAAAACGCTTCTCTGTATTGTCTAATATCTGAAGGTTGACATTTAATTTTTCTTTCGTCCACTCCGATTCTCCTTTTAAATCTCCAAGAAAATAACCATCAATACTCAACGAATCTACAGCAACATGCCCATACACTCTCGGCGAGATAAATAAATCTTCAATATATAGGTCCAAGGAATCTACTTGACCATTTATGTCTTGCTCAAGGTATTTCTGAAAGGAAGATAAGTTTAGATTTTGTGATTTTAGATGAAGGTATTTATCAACATTCTTTTTGGCCCAACCATTCAGGTAAATCGTTTCCTCTTTATTTCTAACATTAAAGTTGTGGAAATAAACACCGTCTTGATATAACACAATCTTTGAAGGCTCAGAATCCTCAGTTGTCCATGTTTCTTTTTCCCAGAAAATATTTGACTGAGGCAATCTAAACACCACACTGTCTTTATCTAATAAAATGTCTCCTTTCAAGTTCAGTGCTAGATCATAATTATAAACATCAATTTTAGTATCAAAAACCAAATGTTCATCTACGGTAAAAGCCGAAAAATTAAAATCTTTTGATAAAAAGCCATTGATGTCTTGAGCTTTTGACTTTACTTCCAAAGAGGTATTATAATCACTAGAATAACCGTCTTTCTCCGCAAAATAATTGACGTAATTGGAGTCTAAATTGACACCATAGAAATGAAGGTGATCACTAAAGAGTTTGGAATGAAAACCTACATTTTTACCAAAAGAGGCTTCTAAAATCAATTTTGTGTCATCGGCAATTTGTATACTATCTGTGAAAATAGAAATCACATCATTGACATTCATAAAGCTTAGTTCTGCATCTACAGAATAGTTTTTCTCGCCAAATGCTTCTTTCCTTTTTTTCTTTTTTGTGTAGTATTTATGCTGTGTTTCTTCATCTCCAAAAAGAGACAGGTAGCTTTCATCAATTGCATCAATAATATCATTTGTGAGCATTGGCAGATCGAAAAAGCCCGCCATATTAAAGCTCATAAAATCCGATTCTATATTGACCAATCGTAGTCCTGAAGGCATGATGTTCGTGACGCCCATCAGTTTATCGATATTGAGTTCCCTTTTTTTATTGAAGACTTTAGTATCATAAAATGATAAACCACCAGACACTCCATTATCAATTACTCTATCAAATGAGGCTTCCATTTTTGTAAATAAACCTACATTTTTTGAGGATAAATTAATTTTTTTGAAGTTAGGAATATCTACTCCTGATTGGAATTTAAAAGTACTATCATTGAAATCCAGAAGCCCTTTCAAGTAAAATTTAATATTAGGATCCTTGACAACTAATTCACCATTGAAATACCCTTCTTTCATATACGTGCTATCAAGATAAATATTGGTATAGTCATACCCTTTTATTCCAAGTCTTTTGATGGAAGCATTGAGGTTAAGAGCCAACTCATCGACACTAAAACCTTTTCCTACTATATCTCCTTCAAAATCAAAATTCCCTAAAAGTGGTGTATCAAAAACTTTCCCAAGGTTTAAACTATCTGTTCTCAGATAGCCTACATACGATTCTTCGGGTATGGAAATATCCATTTTGGGAGTAATGACACCATAATCTGAATTCAATACCCCATCTAACTCAAAATCTTCAAGGTTTCCTTTAAATGTTCCATCCAAGGCAACTGCACCAAACATATTGATGTACTCTCGCATAAAATCAGGAACATAGGGAATCAAATCTTCAGTAAAATAATAGGAATCATGGAATACTAAATCCATTTCTGTCCTTTCTTCTGCGATGACTTTATTGAATTGGAAATCACCTTTAACTGTACTACCACCACCAAAACGGAGGTTGGTATTCTTTACCACAAAATCATTAACGGTTCCTTCCAGATGGAAATCTCCCACAACATAATCATGAAGGGAATCAAAATAAGTGAAGAAGCTAGCAAGATCATCCGTATGTAATGTTGACTGCTTTAATTTTACATCTAAACCTATACAATGGTAAAAGTCATTATAGTCGCTATAATCATCGTATATGAAATCAATTCTTCCTTTTAAAGTACTTGAACCTATATCACCATCTAGATCATGTAACGACAAACCAGTGGTGGAAATGGCTAAATAGGTATCAATATCAAACACTTTGAGCTGCGTTCTTCGTTCAATGGCACTCAGGTTTTGAACATCCATCGCAATGGTATCACGAACGATTTTAAACTGGGTAATGTCGGCATAGATGCCACTAAACTCCATATCATAGACATCAAACTTTCCTTTTTCACGAAAATTCGCATCAGGATTAAGCATGATATATGTACCATTATTTAATTTCACCTTTTCAAAAAGCAGGTGAATATCTCCAGGTTCTTTGTAATCAAAACGGTGTACTCCAGTGGGATCTCCAGCCATATAACGAATCCATTTCGTCATGCTGTTCATGGAATCTAAACCAGAATCCATGATCATTTCTACTCTTGGAGAATTTAAGATTGTTTCTTCGATATGGATGTATTGATCTTCATTGTAAAGCATGGATATAAATGAAAAATCCAACACTACAGACTCAACTTCAATCAAAGGGATACTATCAAGATCAAGGATTTTCACCTCTTCCAGACGCCATTTATCAAACCAGTCGAACTTTACAGAAGAAACTGTTGTAGGGTGTGATGTCTTCTTCGTCACTACTGATGCCACTTGATGCGTCAGATAAGTTTGTACTGAAGATAGTTGTGAAAGACTAATTAAACTGATCCAAAGAAAAATAAAAAGAGTAGCGAATCTAAAAATCCAAACACGTAAAAGCCTCAGTACTTTCCTTATCAAAAAAAGTTTCCTAAGTCTTACCCATCTGCTTTCTTTTTTCTTTGTCTCTGTATTACTCAATCTGAAGAATATTGCTAGATTGTATTAGTCTCCATTCATCAAACGAAGAACTTTATTAACCCACAAAAATAATAGTTTCAATTGACACTTTTTATTAATTAGTAAATAAAATACAAACAAAAAAGGCCACTTCCCGAAGAAAGCGACCTTGCTGTAATCAAATTGTATGGAGAAAAGACGCAATTACTTCTGTTTCAATGCGTAATTTTTAAATTAAATAGCTTGATCTATGATATTTTGAATCTTTTCCCAAGAGATAATTTTAAAGTTTTGTGCTTTTAATGAATCTCCATCGTAATTGAAGCCATCTTGCACTACTAAAATTCCTTTTTTGTATTGGTCACCGATTGGCATATTACAAACCTCTAAACCGTCTGTTTCCTCTACACCATCAACTGCACCGTCAATAATTTTGAAACTTTTTAAGTATTCCTCTGTCTCCAATGAAAATAAAGCATAAGAGAAGTTTCCTTGGCTAGAAGCAATAAGATAACCTGTTTTTTCACCCGTTTTGTAAATCGCTATTCCTTCAATATCCGCCACCAAAGCATCATTGTTTTCAATTGCAGTTGCAGCAATAAATTCCATTTTAGAGTCGGCATTAGTCAAATCTACTTTCCAAACACCTTTTGCCTCTTCACCTACATATAAAATACCTGTTGCGTCATCTGCTACCATTCCTTCTGGTTGAGAAGGAACCGAAAAATCTCTTACTAAAGAGAGCTCTCCTGATTGATCTTCCTTCAGTGTCAAAGCGAATTGCTTGATCGTTCCGTCCTTTGAATTCATGATGAAATAAGGAGTTGAAGCTGTATCTTGGTACATACAGAAACCATAAGAGTCGTCCAACAAGATTTCCTGAGGCATCTTAATTTCTGACAACTTACCAAGGCTATCCATTGTAAAGATGCTCACATTATGATGCGTTCTGTTTGAAGCTGCTACTAACGTTAACGTATCACCGTTGACAATAGATTGACGACGCACATCTACGTTGTTTACTTTACCTACTGCAACATAATCAAGTTGTTCACCTTTCAAATTATAAGTATATAATCCTGCTTTTTTATCTGTACCGATAATAATCGATTGCTCAGGGTGCTCAGCGTTATACCAAATTGCGGGATCATCTGCTGCATCAGCATCCACTGGAGAATTTACCGGAACCGTTTCAACATCGGCAGTAACTGCATGAGGTATTTTAGATTGCATATCATAAGCCGATTTCATCGCTGAATCATGCTCACGAGGATCTTTATATTTCTTTTGAGATGTTTCGCAACCCAATGCTAAAACTGCTATTGTAATAAATGTAAGATTTGTAATAAACTTCATCGTATGTCTGTTAAATTGTAGGGCAAACATACTTTTTCCGTTTATTATTTTTTGTAATCCAAAAAAGGTTAAAGGATAATTTACTTTAAGTTTACAACTTTGCTATAATGAGTCGGTCCATAGGTACATCATGTTCTTCTATGGGTAACTTTGGGATAACTTGAAAGTCATATCCAATTCCAATTTTGATTGCTTTAGGATATTCTGAAAGGAAAGTATCATAGTAACCTCCTCCATACCCCATTCTCCCTTTTTCTTCTGAAAATCCAACACCAGGTACTAAAACATAGTTTATTTCTCCGTTGTATTCAATTTCATCTAAAGGCAGAAGAGTACCAAACTTTCCTTCTTTCAGTTGCGAGAGGTCACTCAAGACCAAATGTTTTAATTGGCGTTTTGGAAGTGTTTTGGGTACTACAACCGTCCAACCTAGTGAAAGTGCCTTTTGAATAATCAATAACGTTGATGCTTCATTATTGATGGGAATGTACGTATGCAAAACAGCAACTTCTTGGGTATTATTCTCCCAAAAAGTTGCTGCTATTTCATTTTCAGCTTTATCCACTTGTGCTTTAGACAAGAGGTTTCGCTGTTGTATAATTTTTTTTCTTAAAGTCTCCTTTTGATTATGCATTGCTTTTTACTAAGGCTTCTTGGTCTACCTTCTTTTTATTGAGTTCTTGATTTGTTCTTAATGTAAATCTAGAAAACAATAAAATAGCAGACAAAGTCAAACCTGTAGAAAGACCAATCCAAACCCCTAAAAAGCTCCATTCTGTATAATGTGTCAGTACAAAACCTAAAGGTAATGACACTACCCAATAAGAAATAAAGCAGATGACTGTTGGCACTTTTACATCTGAAATTCCTCTTAAAGCTCCTGTCATAATCACTTGTGCACCATCTGACAACTGGAACAATGCGGCAAAAAACAACATGGATGCAGCAAATTGTATTACTTCAACGTCTTCAGTAAATAGGGAGGGTAGAAATTCATTGAACACTAAAAATGTAACGGCTGAAATAGACATGGCTAATAATGCGAATTGCATTCCTGTAAACCCTGCCAATCGAGCTTGTTGCCAGTTGCCTTCTCCATAAAAATTACTTACCCTTACAGATACTGCAGATGCTACACCACTCACCATCATGAAAGTAAGAGAAATCATACTCATCACAATTTGATGTGCTGCCATTGGCTGTGTACCAACAGACCCCACAATCATGGCTCCAACTGCAAATGCTCCTACTTCCATTAGTGCTTGTAAACCAATAGGAAGACTCATTTTCAACTGTTGTAATAACTTACTTGCGTGTATTTTTGTTGTCTTGAAATTCTCTAAATATCGATGGAAATGTTTACTGTTCAGCACATAAATCATCATACCAACACCCCCAACAATTCTTGAAGCTAAAGTACCAATACCGGCACCCGTTAAACCTAATTCCGGAGCACCGAACTTTCCATAAATTAATATATAGTTTAAACAAAAGTTGATAATATTGGCGGAAAGTGTAAAATACATGGCTACTTTAGTGTATTTCACTCCTTCTGCAAATTGCTTTGCTGTAAAAAACAACATCAACGGCACCAATGAAAATGTATTAATCAATAGGTAAGGCCTAGCAGCGTCCACTACTTCAGGTGTTTGCCCCATGTAATCCATTAACGTGGATAAAGTCAACAATACCACCACAAGGAATACACAAAACAAAGCATTCAACGTCATACTATGTTTGAATAAACTTCCCATTTCTTTGAAATCCCTTTGACCATAAGCTTTCCCTACCAAAGGAGTCACACCTACAGCAAAGCCAATTCCAAATACCAAGAATATGGCAAATAAGCTATTCGCAAAACCGGCACCTGCTAGATCGACAGTGTTATAGTGCCCTACCATCATGTTATCTACAATGTTGGTTAGGTTTTGACCAGCCTGGGAAATTACAACAGGTGTTGCTATTCGAATAGTATCTTTGTAATGCGTTTTATATGTATTTAACAGATTTCTCATTTAAAGTGTTCTCTTCTCGCTCTTATCTCAATCAAAATACCTAAAGCCAATAGGTGAAAGTTATGCGTGCTTGTGATTAGGTGATTTTTGAAATGATTGATTATTATGAGCTAAAATGTATCGATTGTAAAAGTTTTACAAACATACGTGTTGTTTTTCAATTCTTTGATAAATTAATGATTTGGTTAACCAATATTAAATCAAATACCAAATCATCAACCACCCTTTTAAAACACTGTATATCAACCACTTTAAAACAAACATTAAAACGCTTCAAAATTTACTGACCAATGCCCTTTAAAAGTAAAAATCTGAAACTTATCTTTAATTTTCATTTCACATTAATAAAAAATAATAAGGAAGATATGCCTAATTCGAACCTTGATTTTTCTACCTCATTTTGGAATGCCGAATATTTACTGATTGATAGCAGACAGCTTTCGGCACCTTCAAACACAATATTTTTTGCATTGGAGGGAAAGAAAAGGACAGGACAATCTTTCATCCCTGAACTTTATGAAAAAGGAGTGCGTAAATTCGTAGTTACAAGTTCATTTGATAAAGCATATCTTTATAAAGAAGCCACATTCGTATATACTGAAAATACTTTAGCTACACTACAAGCACTCACTGCATGGCATAGACAACAACATCAACAATTACCTACGATCAGCATAACAGGTTCTAATGCGAAAACGATAGTAAAGGAATGGCTGTATTTTCTATTAGAAATGGATTATAACGTGGTCAAAAGCCCTAAGAGTTACAATTCACAAATTGGAGTACCACTTTCTGTATGGCAGATTAATGAAAAACATGATTTAGGCATTTTTGAAGCTGGCATTTCTCAACCTAATGAAATGCACAAGTTGGAAGAAATCATACAACCCAACATTGGTTTATTTACTAATATTGGAACCGCCCATGATAAAGATTTTGATTCCATAGAGCAAAAAATTGATGAGAAAGCAAAACTGTTCCAAAATTGTGAAATTGTTGTTTACTGCAAAGATCATCCGTTGATTGATGAAAAATTATCGGCATTAGATGTCCCTACTTTCTCATGGGGTGAACATCCAGATGCTGACCTTATCATCATGAAAGTGGCTGATTATGAAATCATGGTCAACTACGAAGGTGAAACGTTTCCAATGAACATCCCATTTTTAGACGATGCTTCTTTTGAAAATGCGATGCATTGTGTGGCCATGTTAGTTTGCTTGGAATACCCTTTTGAAACCATCCAAAGTAGGATCAATAAGCTAAAGAGGATTCCGATGCGCTTGGAACGTAAGGAAGGCATCAATAATACGGTTCTCATCAACGATTTCTATAACAATGATTTAGGAGGACTTCAAATTGCTTTATCATTTCTAAATCAGAATCAAGAAACATATCCACGAACACTTATCTTCTCCGACCTTCTACAAGGAGATAAAGATAAAAAAGCATTGTATGAAAGAGTCAATCAACTTTGTAAAGAATACAATATTGACAAGTTCATTGGTGTAGGTGAACAGCTGAATTCTTACGAAGAAGTCTTCAATATAAGGGAAAAACACTTCTTTAATGATACTAACGAAGTAAGAACGGCTATCAAAAACTCGACGCTACAATTCAATAAAGAATTGATTCTACTAAAAGGAGCTAGACATTTTGAGTTTGAAAAAATTGCTACTTTACTTCAAAAGAAAATTCATAGTACGCAGCTTGAAATCAATCTTGATGCTGTTGTACATAACCTAATGTTTTATAGATCTCAACTTTCACCACAAACCAAAGTGATGGTAATGGTGAAAGCCTTGGGCTACGGCAGTGGCAAAAGCGAATTGGCTAATATATTACAATATCACTTAGTCGATTACCTGGGAGTCGCCTTTGCTGACGAAGGGGTAGAATTAAGACAAAATGGAATTAGAACACCTATTATGGTATTAACTCCATCTCCTGACTCTTTTGAAATGATGCGTATGCATCAATTAGAACCGGAAATCTACAACCTCGAAATGCTCTCTGCATTGGAGGAATTTATTGCTGAAGAAAATCATGATGAACCTTTTGCTATTCAGATCAACTTTGACACAGGCATGCATCGTTTAGGGTTCACCACTGAAAATTATAAAGAGCTTGAAGATCGACTTTTAAAACTGGGTAATAAAATAGAGGTTAAAGGTGCTTTTACCCATTTAGCAGGAGCGGATGAAAGCGTACACGATACCTACAGTAAAGAGCAAATTAAAGCGTTTCAATTACTCTCTTCTCAGCTTGAAGATGCCCTAGGTTATGCTGTAATCAAACATTGTCTTAACTCCGCTGGAATTGTGCGTTACCCTGACGCTCAAATGGACATGGTACGCCTAGGTATTGGATTGCATGGCGTGGAGGTCAACAACCTCAAACAAGATGATTTGCAACCTGTAGCCACTTTAAAAACAGTAATTGCTCAGATCAAAGAAATGAAAGCGGGGCAAACTGTAGGCTATAGCCGAAAAGGAAAAGTGGATACACCTAAGAAAATTGCAACCATAGGAATTGGCTATGCAGACGGTTTTGACAGAAGGCTTAGCAATGGAGTTGGTAAAGTAGTAATCAATGGTCACTTAGCTCCAGTAATTGGTAATGTCTGCATGGATATGACAATGGTAGATATTTCAAATATTCCAGCCAGTGTTGGTGACGAAGTGATCGTCTTTGGAGAAAACCGCTCCATATCAACCATTGCAAAGGAAATTGGAACCATACCTTATGAAATCCTTACTTCTGTCAGCTCGAGAGTCAAAAGAATTTACTATATGGAAGGTTAAATGCATTAGTTTTGTTTAGTAATGTAGTTCCTTTTGTGAAGGATAAATGGTAGTGTATTATGGTTCGTGAGAACGTTAGAATGCAACTTACCTACAACACTGCATTTTATAAGATAATTATAAACCATTGTCTTTTTCCCTGTAATTAGATAATCATTTTGCCGTATCTCCATCGGCCTTGAAGGGAAAAACGTTAAGAATTTCATGGAATGAGCCGTTAAAAATGATTTTGCTGTTTGAGCGCAGCGAGTTTAAAATCATTTAGGCGAGTGAAATGGAATTTAGCTTTTGACTTCTAAGCCTTGACTTTTTTGCTTCGTTTTTGTGTTAAGACAAAAATGAAGAAGAAGGAAGTTTGAAAGTAGAACCTCTAAAAGGTTGTAGAAAGATCGACTAGAAGTTAACATTAATTTAGTTTGCAATGAGTAATATTAACTTCTTTAAATAAAATAAGGGCCTGTGCATGCACAAGCCCTTATTGATTGAAGCAATTATTCAACTGCTTATTTATCTAAACCTTCTTCCTTTAATTTCGCCCTCAGTGTATTTATAATCTGAATTATTACCTAAGTAAAAAGAGTTGTAATTCACAAAAATCGAATCAGCTGTTTTTAATACATGAAAAACTGTATTATTTGATTGATAAACTTCCATACCAATCACCGAATAATTATCATTATTGATCATCACGTTTTGTTCAGGAATCATTAACACGCTCGAATCACCATCAATTGTCAATAAATTATCAATGTTCAACGTCCAATTCACACCATATTCTGGTTGAATCTCAATTATACCATTTCCACTGCCTTCATTAATACTCATTGAAAGATAACCACTGAAGCTTTGCTCTTGTTCAGGCTCACCTCCCGGTACTGTATAATATTTCACTTGTGAGGTGTACACATAGTTGCTATTATCAGGTATATTATTAATTGGATTATCGAGCTCAGTACCGCAGCTGAAAAATAATGCTGCTACAATGACTAATAGTAAATTTTTATACATCTTATCCTCCAAATTTAAAACCTACAACTAATTGAATATTTTGGTTATAATATTTTTCATCATCAAAAGTGACGTCAATTAAACCTCTACTGTATCTCCACTCTACAAATAACACTTTTGCTTCTGCTCCAATACCTGCTGTAAAGCCAAAATCTCCTCCTCTATACAAATGGTTTACGTCAAGATAATCTCCAAAAAGACCGCCTTCTCTTCTCTGAGCTCCAGCTAAAGTAGCTCCATAAAGACCGCCTTTGATATAGATGTTTTCGTTGAGATAATAGTTTAGGGTCAATGGGAATACAAAATAACTTAAAACCTCTGTGTATTTCACGGTCTCATTAGACTGCCCTAACTCATGATTAAAGCCACTAAATTCCGTTTTTTGACCCATTGAATTGAACAAGGCATCAAATTCTACTGAAAGACGATCTTCAATAAAAAAGTTAGCTTTAAAACCAAAATAGAATGTTGTTCTTGCTCTTTCTCTAACGTTACTGAATTGAGCACCTGTTTCTAATTGTGGTGCACTACCAGACGGAATAGACCAAGAAGGGCCCATAAAAAATCCCCATTCTACGGTTTTCTTTTCGGGTGCGTAGTATTTCGATTGGTAGTTGGAAAGGGAATCTTGATTTTTATATTCCTGAGCAAAACTGCTATTTATTATTCCCATGACAAATATCAAGGAAAAGGAACCTAAAATCTTGAGGTAGTTTTTTTTCATAATAAGCAAAATAAATAGTTTTCTCTAAATCCTTTTTTATATATTTAAAGAACATAAAACACCAAAAATAAGTACTAAATCAAAAATAAATCATAGTTAATTCTAATTTATTATTTTGAATTTGTACTTAGTGTATCTCAACCAGATACTATCTCTGACGTCTTATTTGATTAGATAATAAAACTTCAGAAACATACTTTAATATCAACACCAAATTAAACACAACACAATGCTCAACATTTCAGTAAATGACAAAGTATATTCTATTCTAAAGGACAAACAATCCGTGGTAATAGACAATAAAAATTACAATATTGACTACAAAGAAACTCATCCCAATGTATTTAGTGTAAATCACAATGGGCAACGTTTTGATATTGAAGTCATTGCTTCAGATACTTCTTTCAAAAATGTAACACTAAAAATTAATGGCAAGAAGGTTTCTTTTGAGGCTAAAACCAAACTTGATCAATTATTAGATCAATTGGGAATGAACTCAAAGAAAGGAAACCAAGAAAATATCATCAAAGCTCCGATGCCCGGAAAGGTATTAGAATTACTCTGTAAGGAAGGTGATCAAATTGAGGAAAATGACAGCTTAATTATATTAGAAGCCATGAAAATGGAAAATATTCTGAAAGCTCCCATGTCTGGAATTATCAAGAAAATTGACACTGTAGAAGGCAATTCTGTAGATAAGGGGCATGTACTTATTGAAATAGAAAAAGTTGATGAGTAGAATTCTAAAATACTATATTTTAGGCATTACGCAAAAAAGCCTTCTTCAGTTTTAAACCACTAAAGAAGGCTTTTTTGTGAAACAAAATGCTTATTTTTTGAAAAATCTTTCGGTCTTATTATCGTAATTAACAAAGTAGTATCTTCCTCCCACAAGTTTTGAACAATTCACCTCTTTTGAATTGCCAGTTAAAATCACTTTACCATATTGATCTAAGATCTCATACTTGATAGGTCTTGTGAAAGATAATGTTTTTGAAACTCTATTTGGATAAAATTTGACTTGCTCTGACTTAGAAGTGTGTTCTAAAACACTTGAATAGTAAACCTTTCCTGTTACTTCTAAGTACTTAATTTTATATTGGTTTTCACCAGAGTGATGAAGTACTTTATAGAAGTATTTATTTTGTTTTGGTTTTGATGTTCCTTGAATAATCTTTTCTTCTTTCCAGGAGTTATGTTCCATTCGTAATACAACAAAGTTACCCTCAGCGGCTTCACCTGAAGTAATCCACTCAAGGCCATCCTCGGTAATGTCTAACTCTACAAATTGGAAATGTCCTTTATCACGAATCGCATTAGGGTTAAGAACACGTGGCACACAATCATTAGAATGAAATATAACGATACTGATTTCGTCTCCTTTGTTTAAGTGGTTCATCTCCAATTCAAAAGCACTTGCTAGTGGTAGCCGTTGCATTTGACTGTGGTTGATTAATACTTTTTTCACACAAAATGTACCATCTGACAGTAAGGGGTTTTCAATGTATAAATTGGTTCCTTTGTAAACGCCAGAAATAATCATTTCTCCATCTTGGCCAAAGCTTAAGATTGGAAACAGCATGAGAAGAAATAAATTATAAATCCTTATCGCTCTAAAAAAGCTAATTTGTTTCATTTATAATATGGATAATTAAAAGTAACTAGTCAGTAATTTTGTTTTTTTAAATAATATACTAATTAAAATAATAGTTATGAAGAGAAATTTACTCTATAACAATATTAATTAATAAAATACATTATTCTAGCACCTTTGCTATGAAATTATTAAAAAGGTTTCATTATCAATCAAATTTACTCAATTTTTATCAATATAATGACTCTTAATGTATTTTTAATGGAATGAAAATCTAAATGTCTTTGTTTACCTTTGCAAATAGCTTATTGAAGTATAGGTTTAGAATATATCGAAGCGTGAGCCATGAAATGTATGAAGAGCATTTCATTCAAACGCTAAGCTCCTAAGTACTAACACATAAGAAAACAGACATCTTTATATTATTTTTTATGCTAATCAAAAGCCAGGTTGTACGACTCGTTTTGCTCAAAGTGCAAATCGTTAACCTGAAGTGGAATAGAATGAAAAAGAGTCACTAAAATGTTTGTTCACTATTGTATTGGTGCTTATTAATTTAAAGGACTGAAAAGTAATATGGCATTAACATTTGAAATAAAACAAAAGGATCCTCAAACAAAGGCACGTGCAGGTAAAATCACTACTGCACATGGAGAAATCCTTACTCCTATTTTCATGCCTGTAGGAACAGCAGGTACAGTAAAAGCAGTTCACCAAAGAGAATTAAAAGAAGATATTAATGCTGAGATTATTCTTGGTAATACGTATCACCTTTACTTAAGACCAGGTACAGAAATTCTTGAAAAAGCAGGTGGCCTTCATAAATTCAACGGTTGGGATCGTCCTATTCTAACAGACTCTGGAGGATACCAAGTATTCTCATTGGCCAACAATCGTAAAATCAAAGAGGAAGGTGTTACTTTCAGATCTCACATTGATGGATCGAAACATCTATTCACTCCTGAAAAAGTAATGGATATTGAACGATCAATCGGTGCCGATATCATTATGGCATTTGATGAATGTCCTCCTTATCCTTCTGACTATACATATGCTAAAAACTCTATGCACATGACCCACCGTTGGTTACAAAGATGTGTAGACCGATTAGCAGAAACAGAACCTTTATACGGTTATCATCAATCATTATTCCCTATTGTTCAAGGTAGTACATACAAAGATTTAAGAACACAATCTGCGGAAACAATTGCTAGCTTTGAAAGAGAAGGTAATGCAATTGGTGGTTTGTCAGTAGGTGAACCTGCTGAAATGATGTATGAATTCACTGAACTTTGTTGTGATATTCTTCCTGAAGACAAACCAAGGTATTTGATGGGTGTAGGTACACCAGCAAACATCCTTGAAAATATCGCTTTAGGTGTAGATATGTTTGACTGTGTAATGCCAACACGTCAAGCAAGACATGGTCATGTTTTCACTACTCAAGGGATCATGAACTTAAAAAATAAAAAGTGGGAAGATGACTTTACTCCATTAGACGCTGAACTAGGCGGATATGTGAGTACATTCTACTCAAAGGGTTACTTACGTCACATGTTCAAAGCCAATGAAGCTTTAGCAGGAATGGTTGCAAGTGTACATAACCTTACTTTCTACCTTTGGTTGGTAAGAGAGGCCCGTCAACATATTTTAGATGGTGATTTTAGAGAATGGAAAAACAGCATTACACCAAAATTAATGCAACGTTTATAATCTAATCCCATTTTTCGATTAAAATAAGTACTAGGATAAATCATTGATTTTGGTTTGTTCTAGTACTTTTTTGCTTAAAAAAATAACTATTTTAAATCCAGCAAGTTATCATACTATACACGTTTCACAACAAAAGATTCTTTTACTATTTATACTGAAAAGGCATGCATTTCAGTTATCTAAATGAATCATATTTTTTATTTTGTTTTCATGAAAAAACTATTAATCGTACTAACTCTCATCACAATTACTCTTGCTTGTCAACCTTACAAAGATGTCATCATTGATCCCTTTGCCCCTAAGTTTGTAACGTATGATCAAACAAGAATGTATTTTAAAAATGTGAGAGCAAGTTATTACAACGAAGTCAGTCTTCCCCAAACTGACACGGCTACCCATATGAACGTACTGCTTTATGATAAAGCGATTCAAGATTCCACTCAAGCTATCATTAATTTACACTTGGTCACTATTGATAAAAATGACAATGCCTTTATCATGCTGGCCCCTAACGAATTCTTTAAAGGGTATCAACATTTTAAAGTACATTGGGTAGACCACAAAGATGATTTTAAAGGGGAAATTAGATATAAACAAGGCGGCATGGCTGACCAATTCCTATTTACCTCAGAAATTTACAATTTACTCAACAAAGACGAAGTCACTTTTGAAGTCGAATTTGGAAATAAAAGAGTTCCATTTCTTGATACCGTTGAAGAAAAAAATGCTTTCAGAATTACAATGATTGATTTTTATCGCTTAGTCACCCTCCTATAAATCACAGTTATTAACATTAATCAATTGCCCATTCAGAAAAATTGTGGTTACTTGCATAAATTTTACACTTTAGTATTTTAACCATATTTTAAGGTCATGTCTCATATCACATACGGGAGAACATTAGATACAGCAAAAGATGCAATGGGAGCTGCAATTGCGGCCTATGAAGAAGATAGAAATGAGGATTACTGTGTAAAAGTATACTCTGATTTTAGTGAACCTGATGATATTCCTGTCCCTCTCTTATTTAGAGAAGAGAAGGATATGCCTGAGATAGAAACATTAGCCTTAGACCAATGTAAAGGGAAAATTCTTGACGTTGGGGCTGGTGCTGGATCTCATGCTTTGGCACTGCAAAAAAGAGGAAGAGACGTTACTGCCATGGATATTTCTTCATTGGCTGTTGATACCATGAAAAAGAGAGGTATACAAAACGTCATTGCAGGTAACATCTATGATTATGATGGTCAAAAGTTTGATACCCTACTAATGCTCATGAACGGAATTGGACTTGTAGGCACTCTCGAAGGATTGGCAGAGTTTTTAGTAAAAGCTAAAAATTTCATTCAGAAAGACGGACAAATCATTTTTGATTCTTCAGATATCATACACCTTTTTGAAGATGAGGATGGTTCATACCTTATTGACCTTACAGCAGAATACTATGGCCAAATCCAATATTGGATGGAATTTGGCGATTTAAAAGGTGATAAATTTGACTGGCTTTATGTGAGTTACCCTGTATTGGAAGAATATGCAGCAGTAGCAGGTTATAAGGTCAACTTAATTCACGTTGGTGATTTAAACCACTATCTTGTTTCCTTAACTTTAAGTAATGATTAAGATTGACGATTCAATCCATTATCAAAGATCTAAGACCATCGAAATAAGTATTTTACGCACACTAAATCAATTATTTTTCAAATTTAAATAGATTATATGATAGAATTAACAAGAGCACAGGCGTCGAGAGCAGCAATTGAAAGAATGTATGTAGTGATGAGACATCTCTTCATCAGAGGGTATTACAAACCTGGCGGGGCTTCTGGTCATGCCATCATGCAAGATTTATTAATCCTTGAGCCAGAAATTTATGGTTCACTCGCTGACCCTCAAAAAGTCGACCTTAACGGACTTGTCTATGTTTTTGATCGTCTTCCTAAAGGAATTGAAGAAACACGATATATTAAATTGACATCTGAAGAAGGGTACGAGAAATCTTCATTTACTAAGATTATTCCTCAAGCAAGACGAAGAAATTGCTATCGTATTGACGAAGAACAAATGTTTATAGAGATCACTCGTGGTAGAAGTGAAATCTATGACATTCTCACGCACTTGACCTTTATTTATATTGAGGCTGAAAAAATCAAACAACATGCTCAAGATAAAAAAGGAAATGCACTGAGAGAGTGGGAACAATTAGAAAAAATTGTAACAGGTGAACAGGCACTGACAAAGGAAAACGAGGAAGTAGCATTTACTTACCTTGCGACTATTTTGGGTAGAACTTACCAAGAAACTAGAGATGCCCACCACAGATTTATTAAACACTCTAAAAAGAATAACGGCCTCTTCCACATTGTTTATTGGTTAGGAAAATTAGCCATCAATGAAGAATTGAAAAGCGAAGATCGTATCATCAGTTTCAGTCCAACACTTCGTGAAAGAATTGGACACCACATTTATGGTGAAAGATGGGCCAACAAAATCAAAAGAGCTTTACTGCACAACGGACTTATTCAACGACCAATCCACATCATCAGTTCAAACCTGCATAGTGTTATGAACACGTTTTATGCTTGTGATGCATTGGGTAAAAAAGGAAAGAATACAGACTTTCTTAATTTGATGGAAGAAGTCAGCCAAGGAGATAATGGTCACTTGAGAGATAAAATTTATCACTCTGCCGTTGAGAAGGGAATGATTCAGGTACAGGAAGATTCAGGAACAAACATTTCAGTTCAAATTTTTGATACCGCTAAAATTCTACCCGCTTCACTTCCGACCAACATCAAAATGCCTGAAAGTATTGATGCTGAAAATGCTCCGGTCATTGTGGTAATGGATTATGCTTTTGGTGAACAGGCCTTTGAAACAATGGATGAACTGTTGAAACCATATGAATCAGAAAACGAACAAATCAACCTTGACGTTCAAAGTGTTTCTATCATGGGTAAAGCAGGTATTCTAAAAGGAGGAAAAGGTGATGTGATGACACCAACTGCTCACATTTTTGAAGGTACTGCAGACAATTACCCTGTAGAAAATGACCTTACGCCAGAGGATTTCAAAGATATCAAGGATCTGAAGTTTGTAGATGGCCCAATGGTTACCGTTTTAGGAACCTCATTACAGAACAAAGATATCTTAACGTACTTCAAAAATTCTTCATGGGGTGTAATGGGGCTTGAAATGGAAGGTGCCCACTACCAAAAAGCAATTCAAGGTGCGTCAAAAATTAGAAATAATATCAGTAAAGACGTAAAAGTAAGGTATGCTTACTATGCCTCGGATAACCCACTTATTACCGGAAGTACTTTAGCGAATGGTAGTTTGGGATTAACAGGGGTAAAACCAACTTATTATATCACTTTAAAAATCCTAGAAAAAATATTCAACAATTAGTTTGAAGACCATATCAAAGAGATGTTTATCTAAATATCTTTTGTAGTCTTGCACAATGAGAGAAATTTATCTTTCATTGTGCAATTTTTTTTATAATAATTTGTTAGATACTCAGACAAAATTATCTTACAATATTTGCTATTTTTGTAATCAAACTGCAAGTGTAAGTGAGCAGATTTTGACTGAGAAATACATCGTAAATGTAAATAAGGTAGTTATGAGTAAAGATAAATCAGAGCAGCATCAAGAAATTGACTGGGATGCGTTAGAAGCAGAAGACAAAGCAAACGAAGTTTCTAATGAAGAGGAAGTAGATGTTGATAAAATTGAAGAAGAAAAAAAGCTACTTTCTAAAGAAGAAAAATTCAGTCCTTACCCAGATGATTTCCTTGCTGATATTAATATTATAAGAAAAGAATACGATCAGGAACAAAAAAACAACGATTTTCAAGAAAACGACTTGGAAGAGTGATAATTATAAACTTTCTTGTACAATACAGATAACAATATCACGTTGTTTCTCTAAAGGCTTCCTTTTATCCCAATAATCACTTAATTAGGAAGGCTATTTTTACTTTAGAAATTACTTTCATTAATACTCTAATATGCCATTGATGTTTGATTCATCAAAATCTCGAGCTATACTCATAGGTATAGGTACTTTCTTAAAAGACGATGATCTCCATAGACGTGAGCATGTTTATAAAGATATCAGCTTATTAAGAGATACATTAACCGACACTCAGATTCTTGGAATTCACGAAAGAGATATTGTTTCTTTAGTTGATTCAGAAGGGAATACAATGATTAAAGAACGTATTGCTGAAGTGGCCGATGCTACTCAGGATACATTGATCTTGTTTTACTCCGGATACCTCATAGAAAGAAAAGGTAAATTGATTCTTTCTTCTCCACATACGACTATTAATCAATGCCATATTAATGGTATACCATTAAGCGAAGTCTTGGAGATCATTGATGAATCTGAAGCTAAACGTGTGTTCTTAATTTTAGATGCTGACTACAGAAGAGCTAAAAAGTCAGATCAAAATACAGACCCTTCTACTATAAAAGAACTTCTGCCTACAGGCCCAAAGAAAACATATATTGTATCTGAATTCGGGAACGTTAATTCTAATCAGACTATCGCTTCTGAATTAACGAGCTTGTTCCAAACAGGAATTGAGGAAGAAAGAGAAGTATTGACGCTCAATGATGTCAAAAAGCATTTTAGTAAGGAAGCATCTCTCCGTGAGGTATTATTTATCACTAATGAAGAAGGTGACATTCCAGTATGCCTAAATAAAAGGTTTTCTAAGGCAAAAAAGCTGAGAACAGAAATTGAAAATAAATTCAATGATAAGAAGTTCGAGGAAGCTTTACCTTTATTAAAAGAAGGTATTGAACTCTTTGAAAATGACGATGAGTTCAACAATATGGCTACTTTCATCGAAACATTGCATCAAGCCGATCAGATGTTTACGAATGAAAGCTACGATGCAGCCAAGAACAGATACCAAGCAGCTTGGGAAATCATTAATGAAGACACTGCTTACAAAGGAATCATTAAGTCATTAGAAAAAATTGCTGATATTCAATATGACAATGAAGACTTTGAAGCTTCTAAACAAACATATACTGAATTATTGAAGTACGATTCAACCAATGGATTGTACAACGATAAAGTCAATTATTGTGATAATGAATTGAAGTTTACCTCTCATATTGACTTGGGAGATAAAGCTTATTTTGAAAATAAATTCACAATCGCAAAAGAGCATTACAGTAAAGCTTTAGAATATAGAAAAGACCCTGTAGTACTCCGCAGAAAAGAAGAATGTGATAAAATCTTATCACGTGAGGAAAAGCTGAGAGAAGAGATTAAAGCTGAACTTCAAGAGGAAATCAAGAAAGACCTTGATAAAGAAGTAGAAGAGCAAATCAAAAACAAAGAGTCAGAATTAAAAGAACAATTAAGATCTCAAATTGAAAACGAGCTTTCTTCTTCCTTGATGCCGAAGGCAAAAGATGAAGTAACACAAGAGCTGGAAACCACAATCTGGAAAAAAACAGCGATTTGGAACAGTATAGAGGGGTATCAATTCTATCTTTCTATGTTCCCTGAAGGACACTTTATTGATAAAGCTAACCAGCGAATTGATCAAATTCACAAGAAGACTTTAGCAAAGAAAATGGAGGAAATCACTCCTATTCCTGCTGCTCAAATCATTGATAAAAAAGAAACAAAGAAAGAAGAACTTAATATTGATAGAGCACTTCTAATGGACCTTAGAATGGAACCAATAGAAGATATTCTAGCCAAGATTGAAGAAGCAAGAGGCCTAAAAGGTGAAGTATTGCTTTGGAAAGACAACGAGCGTATTCTACTTGAAAGAAATGAAGAGGAAAATGAATACGTTGCTCCTATCCCCTCACCTATTATTTCTGAACTAGATGAAGTAATGAATGAGGCGATCAAAGAGTTAGAAGAAGAGGAAGATACTGTTGTTCCTACTAATGAGGTTGAAACCGCAACTGAGACGGTAGTTCAAGCAGAGGAAACCGAAGTAACTTTTGCTGAAACAGAGGTCAATGAAGTTTCATCAGATTCTTTCTCACTCGAAGAAGCACAACAGCTGTCGGAAGCTGCTCAGAAAAATTCTGATGAAGTCATAGATGATATAATTACAGAAGAAGTGGTAGACCTTTCTGATACTACCTCTTCATCGGTTGTATCATCTACTCCTACTGAAAGTAATGCTCTTGAAGAATTAGGCGAGGAAGAATTATGGAGCCGTGCGGAGAAGTTGAATACCAAAGATGGGTACTTAGAATACATCAACTATACCAAAACAGCAGATCAAATTGCTGAAGCGTATTATAGAATCAATAAGATTGATCAAGGGGAAACTCCTGAAATCACTTTCAATGAAGTAGCACCGCCAACAGTCGAAGAAACAATCATTGAAGAGCCCGAGGCGGAGACGGTTGAAGAACAACCTATTCAAACAGAACCCGAGGTTGAAGCACCTCAAAGTGAAATTGAAGAAACGCCGGTAAACAATTCCGTATTTATAGATGGAATGGATGAGGAGACACTTTGGAATACAGCACTTTCTATTAATACAATAGACGCTTACAAAGAATATCTGAACCGTACTGAAGCGAATGATTACTTGGCTGATGCTTATTCTAATATCAATACCATACAAAATGGAGATATTGTAGATAATTCACCAAGCGAAGAGTTTGAAACGATAGACTTCACTCCTACTTCATTTGACACAGTAGATGACAGTGATAATGCGGATTCATCTTCAGTAGATATACCTGAGGTTGAAGTACCGACTTTCGAAATTGAAGAAATCACATCTAGTGATTCCTCTTCCGAAGAGACGTTACAGGAAGGTATTGATTCCATCATCAATGAAGAACCTAGTACTCTAAATGGTTTTGATAGCAGTGAAATTTCTTCAGTAACTGAAACTGCACCTCAAGTAGACATTGAAACAGAAACTCAGCCTGAAATCGAAACACAATCTCCAATTGAGAGTTTATCATTCGAGAACGATGAATTTGAGGTAAATGAGGACGAAGAAGATCTTTGGAAAAATACATGTGAGGAAAACACATTAGGAGCATACTTTAATTACCTTAACCTAACCACCCAGAAGAAATACTGGAAGGAGGCCAAAGATAAAATCAGTTCCCTAAAAAATGATTCTCAAGCAAAAGAGGAAGACGATTGGAACCGTGCACAAGAAATCGATACTATTGAAGGATATAAAACATATATCAGAAAATATCCTCTAGGAAATTACTATGCTGCCGCAATGATGCGTCTTGGCAAGCTAGAATAATCAGTATCAATACGTTATTCATTATAAAGTAAGGCCTTGTTTCTTTAGAAGCAAGGCCTTACTTTTTGTTAAAAAATATAAGTTTCATTAAAGAATAAATTTACTGATCACCATCATTGGATATTAATAAATATTTATGAAAATTATGTATACAAAATCACTAGAAAACGTATTTAATAATAGGAAGTGAAAGTGAATTAACTTAACCAAAAAAGATCAATATTATGGGATTACTAAATAGAATATTCGTAGCGTTAGATGCATCTAAAAAGGACGTTCCTTTACTAAAACATGCCAATAAATACATCAATGAGTCTGAAGCTGAAAAAATTTACTTCGTTCATGTACAAGAGTCTTTAGACCTTCCTAAAGAAGTCACTGATAAATACCCTAATATGCTTAGCCCGTTAGATGAATCTATTAGAGTAAGTATGGATAAGCTCATTCATGAACATATCCCAAACATAGATAACATTAATCACGAGCTCTTAATAGAAGAGGGTAACCCAGCCGAAACCATCATTAAACTTGTCAAGAGGAAACAAGCTGATATTGTGATTCTTGGAAAAAACAGCCAAGGGAAAGGGACGGGTTCTGTAGCAAGAAAGATTGCGAGTTTTGCACCTTGTTCTATTCTTTTTGCTCCTGAATTATTGCAATACGATAAAGAACCTAAGGCCTTAATTCCTATCAATTTTTCTGAAACAAGTAAAGATACATTACAACAAGTTGAAGAAATTGCAACACACATTCGTGACCTTAAGGCGCTCGCCATCAACTGCTTCCGTATACCTCATGGATATAGTTCAACCGGAAAAAGTTATGATGAAATGGTGGAAATATTAAAAGAAGTCTCTCAAAAGAAATTAGATCACTTTGTCAATAGTGCCATTGATGATCATAACATTGAAACGAAGTCTGTACTGATTGATGAAGATGACTCTACTGCCGATGCCATATACAAAGCCGCTAAAGATGAAAAGGCAGATGTGATCATAATTGGCTCTAAAAGTAGAACGTTTATGGCGTCAATGGTACTGGGAAGTACAGCTGAAAAACTGCTCCTGTCAGATATCAATATTCCGATTCTTATTTATAAAAATAAAAATCAAACCTTGGATATTTTCAACTTCTTTGACAGAATTTAATTAAATAATATTTATAATTGTGAAATTCCTAAAAGGTGAGTGGTACTCGTTACTACTCACCTTTTTTGTTTATAGAATGTTACATAGTATTTTTTACACTTATATATACTAGCACATTTTTCTAATAAAAAGGATGAAAAAGATCATCATAATTATAGAAATCTAAATAGCAACTTTATTAATAAAAGGTTGTTCATTTGTAATATCAAATTATTCATTATCTCACACACAAAACATTCTTTCATCATATGGAGATGTTTCTAAAGCTACTACAGTCAGACTATGTAGCATTATTCGCAATTATTGCATTTGGTATTTTATTAGGTAAAATCAGTGTTAAAGGTGTATCCTTTGGATTATCGGCAGTGATTTTCGTAGCCATGTTTTATGGATACCTTATGAATGCACTGGGTTTTGAAGACTTTGCAATACCAGGTATCATTCAAAAAATTGGCTTATTATTATTTATTTTTACGATCGGTATGCAAGCAGGTCCCTCATTTTTTGAGGCCTTTAAATCGCAAGGAAGTAAACTGATCATTTTAGCAACTTTATCTGTTGTTACAGGCGGACTCGTAACCTTTGTTTTAGGTGTTGCTTTTGATGTAGACTTTAAAATCGCAGTTGGTCTACTTACAGGAGCATTAACCTCAACACCAGGTCTTGCGGCAGCCATTGAAAGTTCACAATCACCACTAGCCTCTATTGGTTATGGTATCGCTTATCCTTTTGGTGTAATTGGTGTCATTCTTTTTGTAAAATTAGCTCCTAAGTTCTTCGGTGTCAGCATTGAAGAAACGGAAAGAAAATACGAAGAGGAGGCAACAGCAGATACACCTGACTTAAGCAACAAAAACTTTATTGTCACCAACGATAATGTTCACGGAAAAACAATCGGTGAATTAAACATTCGTTTTATGACTAAAGCAAACATCTCTCGTGTTATGGAACCTAATACAGAGAGTAAACCACCAATGAAAGATACTGTTCTTCATAAAGGAGATTTGGTAAAAGCCGTTGGTACTGTTGATGCTTTAAAAAGAGTAGAACTTTTACTAGGTGAACCAACTGACCAAAAAATACCTCGATCAGGTATACATGAAATTCGTTGGTTTGTTGTATCATCAAGAAACGTAGTTGGTAAAACACTGGGTGAATTGGATTTGCACAACAACTACCTTGCTACGATTACAAGGGTAAGAAGAGCTGGATTAGATTTATCGCCAAGACCTTCTACTCGTTTAAGATTTGGAGACAAATTACTGATTTCGTCTACAAAAGGAAACATTGTAGGGCTTACAGAGCTATTTGGTGATAGTATCAAAATAGTGGAAACTCCTAGTTTCTTACCTGTAGCACTAGGTATTATCATCGGTGTACTTTTAGGTAAACTTGAAGTTCCTATTCCTGGTGGTTCATCTTTCTCATTAGGCCTTACAGGCGGAGTTTTGATGGCTGCTTTAGGATTGAGTAGACTTGGAAAAACAGGCCCTATTATTTGGCACTTACCAAGTAACGCCAATGCACTATTAAGACAGTTCGGTTTATTGTTATTCCTAACTCCTGTTGGTGTAGGTGCAGGTACTAAGCTTGTATCGACAATTAGTGAGTATGGTTTCCAATTATTTGGAATAGGTGCATTGATTACTTTAATCCCTATGTTAGTTGTAACAATTGTAGGTCACGTTTTCTTTAAAGTAAACTTCCTGTCTCTGATGGGTGCTTTAACAGGTGGTATGACTTCTACTCCAGGACTTAGTGCCATGGACAATATGACTGAAAGCGATGCTCCACAAGTAGCTTATGCCACTGTATATCCATTTGCTTTGGTTGCTATTATTATTGTCGCTCAAATTATTGGAGGACTATAAAATCACGATTAGCTATTAAGGGTTAATTCATCAAATAGCCTCAACTACATTATTTAGTAGTTGAGGCTATTTTTATTTATCTTTTTTCAATAAAACGGAGGATCTCTGACAACACCTCTTCTTTGATTTTCTCATTGTGCATTTCATGCCTTAATCCTTTCCATATTTTGAAAGTCATATTTTCAGAAGGAGCCTTATTCGCAAATTCTTCAGACGCTTTATAAGAGGTAATATTATCATCATCTCCATGCATCAATAAAGTATTTACTTTCAATTGTCCTGCATTTTCAATAGCCCATTCCCCTGCTTCCTTTACGCCAAAATACAACGCCGTACAAATCTTATTGTGAACCAAAGGATCTTTTACATAGATCTCTCCCACGGTCAAATCAGTCGATAAGTCAGCAGGATTTAACTTTGATGGAATTACAAAATCTTTAAAAATACCGCCTATAAATTTCCCTATTTTCTCTTGCCAAGCTGGAGGATCAACTGCCAATCTCAACCAAGGACTAGTCACAATGGCTCCTTTTAAGAAAGAAGGGTTTTCTTTTAATAGATATGAAGAAACGATATTCCCGCCCATACTATGACCATAAAGAAAAATAGGTAGATCCGGAAACTTTTCTTTGATTAAAGAGAGCAACTCGGTTACATTATGCAATACAGCATCATAACTTGGCACAACCCCTCTTTTACCTGGCGTCTTACCGTGTCCTCTTTGGTCATAACCTATAAAACCATAATTATTTTCATTAAAAAAAGCAGCAACGTGAGCATACCTTTCAATATGTTCGCCAAAACCATGAATCATAGCAATAATAGCTTTAGGCTTTTCATCTTCAGGTAACCAACATTTCCCGTATATATCTATATTATCTGCTGTTTGCCAAGAGTATTCAAAAGATTTCATTTTAATAATTTAGTGATTATTCGTATTTCAAAAAATTAGTAAAAGATAATAATTTTTGATGATTTCTAGCCTAACCGATCCTTTTTCATGGTTTAAAAGTTATAATTAGTAATATTATTCTTTTGGATAATAATAAGGTAAGGAGAATAGAGTATATTTACAGAAGTTTTTTTTAAAGTATAAAACTCACCTATGATACAATCGATGACTGGCTTCGGCCAAGTAGCAATAGAAAACGAGCATTTCAGTGCTTCAATAGAAATTAAAACACTTAATTCTAAGAATGCTGATTGCAATATTAAAATGTCATCAACTTTTTCAGACAAGGAAATTGAGTTAAGAAATTTATTAAGTTCAAAACTTCAAAGAGGTAAAATTCTCCTGATCTTGAATTATGTTTCTAAACGTTCTGAAAGTTTAACGGCTTCGCTAAATACAGAAGTGATCAAAAGTTATTACAATAGCTTAAAGAGTATTTCTGAAGATTTAGATACGGACTCAAATAATCTTTTGGAAATAGTTATGAATATGCCTGAGGTTTTTTCAAAGGAAAACCAAGAAGATATTACCAAAGAAGATTGGCCTATTATCAATGAAGGTATTTTAGAAGCAATTACTAAAACAATAGAATTTAGAACAGAGGAAGGTAATGCTTTAGAACAGGCACTAAGAAGTGCCGTAGTGAAGATTACTGAATACCTTGAGAAAGTAGTAGAGTTAGACCCTCAAAGAATTGAGCGATTAAAAGAGAGATTGAGAAATCAAATTGCTGAGTTTGAGAATAACGAAAACTTTGATGCCAATAGATTTGAGCAAGAATTGATTTTCTATATTGAAAAATTAGATATCAATGAGGAAAAAGTAAGGCTTTCTCAGCACTTAAAATACTTTATTCAGACTTTAGAGCAACCAAAATCAAACGGTAAAAAACTTGGTTTTATTGCACAGGAAATCGGTAGAGAAATTAATACAATAGGTTCTAAAGCCAATGACGTCGATATTCAAAAAATTGTGGTGAATATGAAAGATGAGTTGGAAAAAATTAAAGAACAGAATCTAAATATTCTATAAAAAGAAAAGGCATTATTCATCAATCAGAATAATGCCTTTTTTATCGAACTCAGGTTATTAATGCAGCTTATGCATTTCCTTTTCTAATTGCTTGTTCCCATTTCCAAGCAGACTCCATCATCTCATCAATTCCACTTTGAGCCTTCCAGCCTAAAATCTCATTGGCAATCGTTGTATCTGCCCAAATTTGTTCTACATCTCCTTCTCTACGATCTACAATTTTATAATTGACAGGAATGTCATTTATTTTTTCAAAAGCATTGATCACTTCTAACACTGAAGAACCTGTTCCTGTACCCAAGTTAAAGAATTCATATCCCTCTTCGTTCTTCTTGTCTATCAAACGTTCTGCCGCAATAATATGAGCTTTAGCCAAATCAACTACATGAATGTAATCGCGAATTGCTGAACCGTCAGGTGTATTGTAATTATCACCGAAAACAGATAATTGTTCTCTAAGGCCAATGGCTGTTTGCGTAATAAACGGCACCAAGTTTTGAGGAACTCCTTTTGGCAACTCTCCAATCAATGCTGAAGAATGTGCTCCTACAGGATTAAAATAACGAAGTGCAATCGCTTTTATCTCAGGAAAAGCTTTGACCGTATCTCTCAAAATCTCTTCGCAGATCTGTTTTGTATTACCATATGGAGATTCAGCAGGTTGCACTTTTGCCGACTCAGTTACAGGCAAATCATCAGGCTGACCATAAACCGTACAAGAAGACGAAAATACCATATTTTCCACTTTGTACTTCTTCATGCTGTTCAATAAATTGATCAATGAACAGATATTATTTTGGTAGTATTTCAACGGTTCTTTTACGGATTCACCCACTGCTTTAAAAGCGGCAAAGTGAATTACAGAACCGATATTTGGATATTTTTCAAACAAAGCTTCAACACCACTTTCGTTGACTAAGTTGAGCTCTTCAAAAAAGGGTCTTTGGCCTGTTATTTTTTCTATTCTATCAACAACTTCTATTTCTGAGTTGGATAAATCATCAACTATTATTACTTCATAACCTTGATTCTGAAGTTCAACAACTGTATGAGAACCGATGTAGCCAGTTCCTCCTGTTACTAATACTTGATTTTTTGACATTTTATTTAAAAATTAATCTTAAGATGATTTGACCTAATAATTCTAACTCTAATAAGATCAAATTAATTCACTTTCACTTTATAGGTCTTATAATATTCTTCGGTAGATACTCTTAATAATAAGTATTGTCCTCTATAGCCTGAAGGTAGATCTAGAGAGATGACAGCAGAATCGTTCTTACGTTCCAATTTCTCTATGGGCTGCCCTGCCATTGTATACCATACAAACTCTAATTCCACCCTTTTCAATTTAGATGGTAATTCAACTTTAACCGTTGTTCCATCCACCGGGTTGGGGTATATTTTTACTTTCTTAAATAAGCTTTCATTTTCTTCTAAACCTGTTACCAGCAAAGCTCTTTTATAATTTGGAACTCCATAGCCATACAATGTATCCGGTGATGAAAAGTTATCTCCTGATCTTCTCAACCTAGAAATTACATCCATAGGCATTGTACCTTCAGGCAATGCTTGCAGTAAACCTGCACACAATGCTGCCATTTGTGGTGCTGAAAATGATGTTCCGTTAGAGGTTTTTACCTCTCCAGTTGATCTTACTACCCATGCTCCTTCTCCGACTGCCATAACATCCGGCTTTACACGTCCATCAGCTGAAGGACCTACAGAGCTTGAGAATGCTTTTTTAAGAGTAGAACTGTTTACAGAACCTACCGTCAATACAAAAGGTGAATCAGCAGGAAATGATATTTTCTTCCAATTACCTCCACCTTCATTTCCAGCAGATGAAACTACCAAAATACCTTTTGAATAAGCATGGTTTGCACCTATGGTGATCCATGCTTTATGTCCCGTTAAATCATCATGAGTATAATTTTGTGTGGCATCATCAAAATCATAATATCCCAAAGAACTTTGGATAATATCTACACCAATAGAATCAGCACGCTCTGCTGCAGCGACCCACATTAGTTCCTCAATTCTACTTTCAAAGGCTGTATTTTCTGTTCTGTATAGGTAATATGTCGCTTCAGGGGCTCCACCTACATAACTTCCTTCATCAAATGCGGCCATTGTAGATAGAACATCAGCTCCGTGTGAATGATCATCAGCAACCTCTGAATTTTTATCATAGAAATCAAAAGATTCGCCTAAAATCAAATCTTCAAAAAATGGATTAGAAGAGTAATTACGAAATCCTGCATCTAAAACTGCAATGTGGATTCCTTCCCCTTTATAACCATCTTCATGCATTTTATCAATCCCCAAAAGAGCATTTTGTTGTTCCGATTTACCATAGTCATACACTTTTGATTTTAAATCTCTCTCTATCCCCCCCATCGATTTATCTGACATGTCCATCACTTTAGATACGGATTCAATTTTCTCGATTTCAACGGGATCTGCATTACTGACAATTACGGCATTGAACCATTTTAAGGGGTGCCATATTTTAGCACCTGTCGATGCAACATCATCAATGTAAGATTGTACAACAGGTAAGTCTGAAGAATCAATTGCGATATCCATTGATGTTCTTCTATTAATCGCTGACGCTGAAAGATATTCCTCCGGATTGGATAAACTAAAAGTGGTTGATGCTTTATCGTGAAACTGTACAAGATGGAAGGTTTCTTGTGCAGAGAGCAACATAGATATATGGAATAGAAATATGGTAAAAAGTGTCTTTTTCATAATAAAAAGTCAATATCTTCAGATTTTATGATAAGTACTATACACATTGTAAACATAGTTATGCTCATCTTCAAATAACATCCATTTTAAAACCATGATTCTTTTAATGATCATCACTTATCTTATCATGGATCAAATTTGGTTTACAATGCACTTTAATAATGGGAATCTCTATTTAAAGCTAGTAAACTGACAATAGATAAAAAAATTCATTAAATAAGAAAAAACCTCTTTCTACAAAAATTATAGATCGAGGTCCATTCATATCTTATTTATTAGTGTAAAAATACAACTTTTCACAACAACAAGTCTTTATATTTGTTTTTTTAACCCCCAGATTTTTTAGCCTTGTATCCTGCTGCTTTCAACAGTTCCATGACCTTGTCTCTGAAGTCGCCCTGAATGATAATTTCTCCATCTTTAGCACTTCCTCCAACGCCGCATTTTGATTTCAGCGTTTTGGCTAAATCCTTTAAATCATCATCACTCCCCACAAAACCTGTCACTAAAGTGGCTGATTTTCCTTTTCTATTTTTACGATCCAACATTACTCTTAAGTCTTGTTGGTTGGGTGGTAATGTTTCTTCCTCGAAATCTGATTCTGTTTCATATTCATAATCAGGATCAGTACTGAAAACTACACCTAAACGATCTTTCCAATCGCCTCCGTCATTATTATTTTTTCTCCCCATGATTGTTCGATTAATACAGGTCGTCTAACTTTAACTTTAAATATTTACTTATTGAAAAGTATACACTTGAGACTACTACTAAAGATCCCAAAATGACCGCTAATATACAAATAAACCCAATATCTTTTGAAGAGATCAGATAAACCAATTCTGGCATGGAGGCAATTGCTGATGCCGCCACCAACGCCAAACATAATGAAGCAATTCCACCACCGATGGCTCCCTGAATTGCTCCTCTGATCAAAAAGGGTTGTTTAATGAAAATTTGTGTGGCCCCTACAAGTTGCATCGAACGAATTAAAAATCGTTGGGAATAAAGGGCTAATCGAATCGAATTGTTGATTAAGATGATAGCCGTTGAGAAAAATATCAAGGATAACGCAATGACAACAAAACCAATTGTTCGCATATTTCCTCTGATATTCTGAAGCATATTTTTAGTGTAAACCACTTCATAAACTCCTGTTAAAGACCCCAATTGATACTTAACATCTTCCAAGGCACTTGTTTCAACCCCAACGTCAACACGTACAGCAAAAGCATCTCTTAAAGGGTTTTCACCAAGAAAACGTACAAAATCTTCACCTGTAGTTTCGATCATTATTTCAGCTGCTGATTCTTTACTGATAAACTGCGGTGCTTCTTCTTTTGAAACAAAAGAAAAGTTTTGAATCGAAGCGGCTAAGCTTTCTTGCTCCTGCTCTGTCATGTCCTTGTCTAAAATCACTTGCATCTCTATTCCACTTGATAGTCTATTGGCTAATCTTTTAGTTCCAATAGCAAAAAGCCCAAACAGAGCGATCATAAATAATGCTGCTGAGATACTGAATAGTACGTTAGTATAAGGATAACTTCCAACGATTTTTTTCTTCATTGGTCTATTAAAAATTTTGCAATTAGGGGATAAGTTCCACTTGTGGGCTCAATGGCCTACAATGTATCAACGATAAAAGTTAGTAGTTCGTGTTAAGTACTAAGTCAAAAATAGAATTAGTATTAAATAATTTCGCCTTAGTACTTAATTACCAATTAATTGGTGTTTTACCCTGTTGTTCCAGGTAATTATTGGCTTGCTGGAATTGTTGATTTCCAAAGAAACCTCTATGTGCTGACAAAGGTGAAGGATGTACAGACTTTAAAATAAGATGTTTTTTAGGATCGATGACTCTTCCTTTTTTCTGAGCATAGGAACCCCAAAGGAAAAATACTACACCTTCTTTTTCATTGGCTACTTTTTCAATCACAGCATCTGTAAATTGCTCCCAACCTTTGTTTTGATGCGATCCCGCTTTATGAGCTTCTACCGTAAGAGTTGCGTTCAATAATAATACACCTTGGTCTGCCCAACGTTCTAAATTACCAGAGGCAGGTCTAGGAATACCTAAATCAGCTTCAATTTCCTTAAAAATATTGACCAATGAAGGAGGTTGTTTGATTCCATCACTGACAGAAAAGCATAAACCATTGGCTTGTCCTTCTCCATGGTAAGGGTCTTGCCCTAAAATTACAACTTTCACCTTATCAAAAGAACAGTGGTCAAAGGCATTAAAAATCTTACCTGCGGGAGGGAAAATTGTTTTGGTGGCATACTCTTGTTTTACAAACTGAACAAGGTTTGCAAAGTAGGGTTGTTCAAACTCCGTATTTAGTTTATCCTTCCAAGATGTTTCTATTCTTACTTCCATATATGAAAAGGGAGTTACCTATTGGCAACTCCATATTATTTATAGTTTATGCTTTTACAATTTCGAATGATAAGGCTGCTGCAAGTTTCGCGGTACGCTTATCAATATCTAAACGTGGGTTCAATTCGGCGATGTCTGATGAAATGACTTTACCACTTTTGTACACCTTCTTGAACAATCTCATAAAAGTAGGGTTAGGCTCAACCCCATTGTAGGCAGATGCACTTACACCTGGAGCATAATGTGCTGCAAACACATCCATACAAGTAGTTTGATAAACAAAATCAACACTATCCAAAAAGGCACTCAACTTATGAGTTGTTCCCACTTTGTCAGCTTCTGATAATCTTCTACCGGTGATGTATTTTACATTAAGTTCGTTAGCCGTATCATAAAGTTTTTGTGTATTGCTGTTTTTCTGAATACCAATCACTAAATAATTGAACGATTTATTTTGCTCTTGTTGCTTTTGAGCTATTTGATAGAAAGGCGTACCCGAACTAGGAAGTGGGTTCGGCTCTCTTAAATCAAAATGAGCATCGAAATTAATGATACCTAATCTCTTTCCTGGGTGTACTTTATTCATATACGCGTTGACCCCTAAATAGTGAGCATAAGCGATTTCATGACCACCACCCCACACAAGTGGTCTATAACCTTTCGTCAAGACCATTTCAATCACTTTACCCAAAGCTTCCTGAGCACCTTCTAAGTCCTCATCAACACATTGAATATTCCCAAGATCCAAAAGATGTACTGATTCAGGGAAATGAACGGGCAAGTTAGCACTTACTTTTCTCATTGCGTAAGGTCCATCCAATGCACCTACTCTACCATTATTCCTCTTAACACCTTCATCGCACATGAATCCAATAATAGCTACCCCTGATTCTCCTTCTTGCAAAGTCGGCATCTCTTCCGTTTCCAAGTTGACAACTTGAACCTTCTGATGCCATCTAAAAACATCATATGTTTCTCCATCTATTCTTCCAGTCCAGATTGAAGGGTTTGTTGCTAGGTATCTATGGTCTATCATGTATTTATATATTGTATTTTTCTAATATTTTTTTTAATTCAACTAAAATGAGTTTTTAGCGATTCACAAATTAACAAAAAGGTTGTTTAGGATAGAAAAATTATGTATATTAATTCCAATAACCCATTCAAAAAGTTTAATTAACATTCACCTGTTGTGCATACTAAAAAATTATTTTGGCTACTCATCTAACATAATTGTCATAATATTAATAGATGACGCATTAAATTTCATCACCCTGAACCTATCTCTGATAAATATAATTATCCCATGAAGAAACTTTCTTATACATCCACTTTAGAAAACGACGAACTTAACCAAGCCTCTACCGCAGATGAACTAGAAATACCTCGCGACACCCCCGAAGAGGAAGTCGTCAATAGCATAACACACGGTATTGCAGCACTACTAAGTGCAGTGGGATTAGCAATCCTACTCAATCAAATAGATGCCAATGACCCTAAATACATCATCTCTGCGATCCTTTTTGGAGGAAGTATGATCATTTTATTTACTTGCTCAACACTTCTTCACCTTCACTCAGACGACAACTACACTAAAACATTAGTCATTTTAGACCACTCTGCTATTTATTGGCTCATTGCTGGTACATACACGCCTATGTGTCTGATCGAAATACCTCATCAAGGTGGAACTGAACTTTTCATTGTGATTTGGGTGATTGCCATTCTTGGTACTATATTCAAAATGATTGTTGCAGACCGCTACCAATGGGTTTCCATCACCCTGTATTTACTAACGGGATGGGTAGGTGTTTTTGTATTTCCTGAAATGTTAGAAGCCTTAGGAGAAGGTATGCAATGGATTATAGCAGGAGGCTTAGCTTATACACTGGGCGTTCCATTTTATTTATGGAGAAAGCTAAGATATAATCATGCGGTCTGGCACATCTTTGTAATGGTGGGAGCAGGACTGATATATTATGGATATTATCTTTATATCTTCTAGAAACAATAGCACACATGTCATAAAATACAACAGCCCTGTAACTTTATAATAGTTACAGGGCTGTTTTGTGTGCACTACGTCACCTTATTTATTCTCTTGAACAGACTTTCCTTTTTGAGAAGGATGCTGTCTAAACATTTTACGTTTATGTCTGTAGTCCAAGTAATATCCTATCATTGGAAATACTGTACTCAGAGTGATGATAAATAGTATCTTATATATTATTCCTTCTCCTTGCATAGTGGTATATTTTAGGTTCGAGTACTACAAATATACATGACGAAAGTCACCTTTCAAATCATTCTTAGTTGTTTTTACCGTGAATCATTTTAGAGACAATGTTTTTCTTATCTCTCAATTCACCCACAACAATACCAAAGAAGTGAATCACGATAAAACTCACTAAATAATAAAGTGATAGCTTATGCATATCCTCCATTAATTCATGATCTCCAATATCATAAATTAAGCTCATTCCCGTGATCAAAGAACCAGCGATACAAACATAAAAAATGAAATAAACCCATCCTTCTACTTTTTCTCTGCCAGTCATATCATTTGAAGACAGGAAGTTTAGCTTTATTCCTTTTTCTTTTGCATTCGTGAGAAGTCTTAATACATAAAGACCAATCAATAGATAGCCTGCATTGATGTGCCACTGCCACATGTTACCACGAATAGCTTTGGCAACTTTCATAGCTTGATCTTTTGTGATTTCGATATCGAATGTTCCTAAATAGTTTAGAATTACATCACGCATATAGTACTTGCTCATCCAATTTTCTCGAAGGAAAATCGTCATCAAAATAAAGAGCATCGTAAATGCTATCAGCCAGTGAAGTAGGCGATGAGATAGACTGAAGTTTCTATTTGTCATTGTGCTTGAGGTGTAATATTAAATATTGTGACAATACTAGATTGTCCCTGAAAAAGTGTAAGTAATTACAATTCTACAAAATAATAAGAAGATTTTTCTTAGTAATTTCGAAATACAGTACATCACTTAAGGTAAAGTTAATAGTCTTTTTAATAAGTATTTACTATTTTTATCTGCACAACAATACAATTAAACACCCCTTACATGAAACAATTACTACAAAAGAGTTTACTTTTTACTTTACTCTTCATCTCTTACAATTCATTTGCACAGGTTCAAAACGACAACTATCCCCTACTCGCTAGCTTTTATACTGAAGGTGGAAAATTTGAGGACAAAATTCAACTCTATATCGTCGAGTTTAGACATTCTTCTGAAGTAAATGTTAGTATTTCCTATGATAAAGTTTCTGGAGATCTCGTCTTAAAATTCATGGATAAAAGCGGTTCTGAACACAGAGAAGTCTTACATGGCTATGAACCAAAGTATAATGCGAATACACCTAGTGTAATCACTTTTTACAAAAAAGACGATACCAAAAAATCTGTTTCCATTACAGAATATAATGGAGGTCTATCAGTTATTTGGAATGGCGAACAATACCATATGACATCATAGTGATTATAATTGATGTTTTAATTGTTAATGGTTAATTTCTAGGTCAGTATCATCATTGCAACTTTTGCAAAAAAATAGGGCTACATTCAATAAAGAATGTAGCCCTATTTATATATAACCTTTCAAAATCCAAGTCAGTTGTTACCTCAACTTGGACTCATAATATACATTTAATTTCGATCTTTGATATGTTGCATCTCCAGCAATTCCATCTGCCCAAAGAATTCTTCCTTTGTCTACATCGTAGAAAGGTTTAATATCAATTACTCTTAGTGTCAATTGACCTGATAAGACGAAAGAAGCGATAGTTTGACCACCTTTCTCATAACTTAACATATACTTGTAAGCTGCATCTCTCATGTACTTACCTCTCAATGATGCTAACTTTAAATTACGATCATCTGCTTCACCTGAAGCTTGACCTCTACCTTCCAATGAGATTCTATACATTCGGTCAGGATTAGCTGTTAAATTCATCAAAATTCTATCACAAATCGCATCTAACTGCTCTTTTTGCTCTTTTGAGAATAAAGACATCTTTGTTTCTCCAGCTCCATAAGTTTCAGAACTGTAAACAACTCCTATTGGTTGATTTCTTAATTTTTCCCCTACAGGTACTAAATTGTCATTGTATAAATTTACGCTCATTGGATTAATTTTTAAAGATTATAATTGAAAGAGTCTGACTAAAAAAAAAAGTATGTTTTTATCGTCTTGACAATACAAAAGTATATAAACTCTACCAATCTACAAGAGTAATAGGCGAGTAATTACAAATTAAAATTATAAGTTACTGATTTTTAGATACTTTAATTACTCTCCTTGTTTTCGAATTCTACTTAATTCAGTTTGATAAAAGTCCTCATTTCTCTTCATTTCCTCCTGAGTTGCTTGCATCTCTTCTAGGTTTTGTCTCATCTCCTCTTCTTGTGACCTCATTTGTTCTGCCTGCTGTTGTGATATCGCAAGCAATTCTTTTAGTTTTTCGGATGCAAGTTTATTTAAAATGGTGATCGCTAGACTTTCACAAACTCTAGAAAGGAATTCTAATTTATATTTTTCGAGAACTTTAAAACTAGCTATTTCTATGACCCCTTCGACCTTATCATAAGCTTTTAAAGGATAGATAGCCACAAATGAAGCGGTAATATCTCCAAGGCCAGAACTGATATTCAAATAACCTGATGGAACATCTTCTAATACAATAGGTTTTTTTTCCAAGAAGCATTGACCTATGAGACCTTCGCCTTGTTCTATTTTATTTGAGTTCAAATATTTTTTACGATCATAAGCATAAACAGACTGCCTCCTCAGGTAATCCCCTCTTTCTTTGTCTTCTACTCTTGAGAAAACAGCAACCTGATTCAAATCTAAAACTTTAGCCAAGAAGCTTGTCGAATGATCAATAAGATCGTCTAAGTTTTCTACCGTTCTCGTTAAATCATTAAACTCTGCAAGTCGTTGTGTGGTCCAAGTTCTTTGTTCATCTTCTATTTTTGTAATCTGAACTTTCTCCAACACTTCACGAAGTTCTTTATCTGATTTTTCAAGCTCTATATTTCTTGCAATGCTCTCGCGGTTTAATCGTTCAGACTCTAAACGGTAACTCATTCTTTCTCTCTGCATTAACAGCATCAGAATACCCATACCTAACAAACCTAAATAAGCTCCACGAGTGGAATTTGGGGCGTAAAGTGTATCGTAGTCAATCAATGGGTCGTTCAGAACATCTTGTAATTTGAACATTGACAATAAGAAACCTGCCAAAATAATAAATAAGGACCATTGAAATTTTTTCTCTCTAACATCAAAAATTAAGAATGGAATCAATAAGTGAACCATTGCAACAATAAATCCTGATGTACGAGGGTTTGCCCCCTCAGGTGTTAGATAAGAATTATAGATGATTACGATACTCATTGGTACTAAACATAAAATCACCCTTGATACCTGAAATAATCGAAGGTGGTTCAAAGTAAGTACAACCAAATTTCCCAGAATACCCATCAATGGCCACTGCATTAGTACAGGGGCTTTCATGATCGAAAGTATAAGATAAAACATCTGAAAAAAGGTCAGGTAAAAGGCAAACTGATTGGATGTGATCACCTTCTCTCTTGTAATCCCTTGAATATTTTTATCTAAACCTATTGAAAATATCTGCTGAAAAATGTTCATATATTAAAAATTAAACGCTCTGCTATAGTTCGCTTCCCCTCTTCTCTTCGCTCATTTCATAAAATAAAAAGTTCCTGTAACAAATGTACTTAAAAACTTATGTTATTTTATCACTCAAAAAAGAAACGTAAATTCATTTTTCTTTAGTATAAAAATCATGCACAAATGAATATTTCAAAAGACTTATACAAAACATCACTGACTTTATTGACCGATTTCTATCAAATCACCATGGCTTATGGGTATTGGAAGCAAGGTAAAGGTGAACAAAAAGCCGTTTTCCATGGATACTTTAGAAAAGCTCCTTTTAAAGGCGGTTATGCAATTTGTGCAGGCTTAGGATATGTGATAGATTACATCAATCAGTTTGAATTCACTCCCGATGATATTGCTTTTCTTGCTCAACAAAAGGACAATAATGATCAACCATTATTTGAAAAAGGGTTTTTAGATTATTTGTCCAACCTTAAACTATCCGTGAATGTTTACGCTGTTGAAGAAGGAAGAGCAATTTTCCCAAATGAACCGTTTATAAGAGTGGAAGGTAATTTAATTGAGTGTCAGTTATTAGAAACGGCTATTTTAAACATTGTCAATTTCCAAACATTAATTGCTACTAAAGCGGCCCGATTAAGAATAGCTGCTCAAGAGGATACTTTGTTAGAATTTGGATTAAGGAGAGCACAAGGTATAGACGGGGGAATTGCGGCTACAAGAGCGGCTTATATTGGTGGTTTTGATGCTACTTCAAATGTATTAGCTGCAAAATTGTTGGATATTCCTGTTAAAGGAACTCATGCACACTCGTGGATAATGTCATATGATGATGAATTAAAAGCATTTAAAGCTTATGCTGAAGCAATGCCTACAAATTGCATTTTTCTAGTTGACACCTACAACACCCTAGAAGGTGTAAAAAAAGCCATCAAAGTGGGATTGGAATTAAGAGAAAAAGGATATGAAATGATAGGTATCCGCCTTGACTCAGGAGATTTGTCCTATTTAAGTATAGAAGCTAGAAAGCTTTTGGATGATGGCGGATTCCCAAAAGCTAATATTGTAGCAAGTAATGACTTAGATGAATATTTGATCAACAACTTAAAAAAAGAACAAGATGCAAAAATTAATGTTTGGGGAGTAGGTACTAAACTTGTAACGGCATATGATCAACCTGCATTAGGAGGTGTCTATAAGCTTGGAGCAATTGAAAATGAGAAAGGGCAATTCGATTACAAAGTAAAATTATCGGAACAGGTCAATAAAATTTCAACACCCGGAATATTACAAATTAGACGATTTAGAGATGATAAAGGGAAATATAGTGCTGATGGTATTTACAATGAAGAATTTTCGATGAGTGAAAATTGTACATTAATCGATCCTAATAATGGTATTCGATCGAAAAAAATCACTGAAAAAGACCAAGGAGAAGACTTATTGATTCAAATTTTCGATGGAGGAAAATTAGTGTATGAAAAACCTAGTATTCATACTTCAAAAGAAAAAACTTTAACCGAATTAAGCCGATTTGACAATAGTATCAAGCGTTTTTATAATCCACACGAATACCCTGTAGGGCTTGAAAAAGGCTTATATGAATTAAAATTGGAGGTTATCAATAATTTAAAGTAATTATCAACAGAGAAAATTTCGATTAACAATAGAAAACCCTAATTTTGGGTAGATAGTGATAGGATTTTTGTAAGATACATTGCATAATCAATTTTTGATATCGGAAGAAGAGTGAAAATGCAATAGAATTATTAACGATAAACTATTTAGTTAATAATCCAGCGTTGAAAGAGATCACTATTTCTGTAATTAATTTTTTTAACTGTTAGCGTTAAGCAAATTACTATATGGCTTCAGAAGCAAAAAGAAATAGAAATATTAGAAAGAACATATATAAACCCAATGCTACCGTTCAACCCACTTCTGCTACCCCACATGAAGAAAGAACGGAAAGGCCTTCAAGAGTGAAAATGCCAAGCATATCAATCAGTAACAATAAGTTTAGTGATCCTAGATTGAAGACAAGCCTTGGGTTATCTTTAATGTTCCTTTCCATATATACATTCCTTGCTTTATTCTCTTTTATTTTCACGGGTAAAGCAGATCAAAGCGTCATTGAAAATGTTGGTGGAATTAGCAATTTAATTTCATCTGGTAAAGAGGTGCAAAACTGGCTTGGCCTTTTGGGTGCATCTTTGTCTCACTTATTGATCTACAACCTATTTGGTGTAGGTACAGCATTATTGATTCCAATGCTTTTTATTGGCGGATATGAATTATTCACTTTGGGTAAAGGAAAATTAATCCGATTTAGAAAGCTATCTTATATCTGTCTGTTTTACATGATGTGGAGTAGTATTTTGCTCGGCTACTTTGTAGTTGTCAATGACTCTCCTAATTTCTTGGGTTTTCTCTGTGGTAAAATTGGTTTTACTGTAGCTGACGGACTTTACAGTTTGATTGGGTGGGGAACCGTAATTTTACTGATTTTATCGGTTTTAATCCATACAGTTTATATCACAAAGTTTAAAAAAGTCACTTCTCTAATCGGAAGAGTGACTAAGAATAATGTAGAAGAGCCTATTACTTCAACACCACCACCTTCAGAAAACATTGAAGAAACAGAAGAAGAAGAGATTCAAGACAATGTTGATACTACTTTAGAAGATTCAGTGGAAGCAGAAGTTAAGAATGAAATTGAAGAAGAGGAGGTAGCAGAAGAAAGAGATACGGCATTAGAAAATGAGATTGTCAATACTATTTTAGAAAAAGACACCCCAACTCCTGCTGAAATCATACCTCACTCTGATATCACTCCGCCTGCTGTAATTGAGGAAGAGAAACAAGATCAAAATACACCTCAACAAATTAAGGTAGATCCAATTTCTGTTGACGTCAACATTCAAGTAGAGCATGTTCAAGTAGGTGAAGCTACTCCGGTTCCACCATCACAAAACTATTCTGAACATAGAACTCAAAAGTCAAAGCAAGAACCATTACCTCCGGTTCCTCCGAAACAAGAAATTCCTGCTTCTACTTCTAAAGAAGCAGAGCCTGCTCCTTCTTATGAATTAGAAAAAGAAAATAAAAAATCAGATCCTATCGCCTTAGATCCACCTGCTCCGGCACCAAAGGTAGACAAATCGATAGATCCTCATCAATTGAGTAATGTCTCCAACACTGATGATGTAGACAAAGCTGATTTGAATATTCAATTTGATGAAGAAGAAGAGGAACATTTCATTCAGGTGGAAGATTTGGATGAGTATGATCCTAAGCTCGATTTAAGTCATTATAGACACCCTAGCTTGGAGCTTTTAAATCCTCCTGTTGAAAATAAAGCAAAGGTTACTAAAGAGGAGCTTGAAGAGAATAAAGAACGCATTGTAAATACCTTAAGACATTTCAAAATAGGCATTTCATCTATCAGTGCGACGATTGGTCCCACAGTTACCCTTTATGAAATTGTACCAGAGGTAGGCATTAAAATTTCAAAGATCCGTAACCTCGAAGATGATATTGCACTAAGCTTATCAGCTTTAGGTATTCGTATCATTGCTCCTATTCCTGGTAGAGGTACTATTGGTATTGAAGTACCAAATAGTAATAGAGAAATGGTTTCTATTTCTTCAGTTTTAGCAACCGAAAAATTTGCAAAAGCAAAAATGGACCTTCCAATCGCTTTTGGCCGTACGATCTCCAATGAAGTATTTGTGACGGACCTTGCAAAAATGCCTCACGTTTTGATGGCAGGTGCTACAGGTCAAGGTAAATCAGTTGGTATCAATGTTCTTCTGAGTAGTTTACTCTATAAGAAGCATCCTTCGGAGTTGAAATTTGTAATGATAGATCCTAAAAAGGTAGAACTTTCACTATTTAATAAAATTGAAAGACACTTCCTTGCTAGTTTACCTGATGCAGAGGAAGCTATTATTACAGATACTAAAAAGGCAATCCATATCTTGAATTCACTATGTACAGAAATGGATATGCGTTACTCTTTATTGAAATCTGCAGGAGTTAGAAACATCAAAGAATACAATGCAAAATTCAATAGTAGAAGACTTAATCCTAAAAAAGGACACCGTTTCCTACCATACATTGTATTAGTAATTGATGAATTGGCTGACTTGATGATGACAGCAGGTAAGGAAATTGAAGGCCCTATTGCTCGTTTGGCACAATTAGCCAGAGCAATTGGTATACACTTAGTGGTTGCCACTCAACGTCCTTCTGTAGACGTCATTACGGGTATGATCAAAGCCAACTTCCCTGCACGAATTTCATTTAGAGTAACTTCTAAGATTGACTCAAGAACGATCTTAGATGCTGGAGGAGCCGATCAATTAATTGGTATGGGTGATATGTTATTATCTACTGGTAATGATATTACTCGTTTGCAATGTGCTTTCATTGACACTGATGAGGTAGAAAAGCTTTGTGATTTCATTGCGGATCAAACAGGCTTCGCTACAGCATATATGTTACCAGAGTTCGAAGAAGAACAGCCAGCAGGTAAAGATGCTGGTGGAAGAAGTGTTGACGATAGAGATGATCTTTTCGAAGAAGCAGCACGTTTACTTGTAAGACATCAGCAAGGGAGTACATCATTAATTCAACGAAAATTAAGTTTAGGATATAATAGAGCTGGCCGAATTATTGATCAATTGGAAGCAGCTGGAATTGTTGGGCCATTTGAAGGCAGTAAAGCAAGACAAGTAAATGTAAAAACTGAAATGGATCTTGAAGTTCTTTTAAGAACATTAGAATAAAGTTTGAAACATTTTACCCTTCTTTTTACGTTTAAATAGGCTATAACAAAAAACTGAACAAAATAGAATCATAATTTAGCATGACAACCACAAAAAAATATATATTCGTATTACTTTCTTTTTTATTTATTTCTACTCAATCTTTATTCGCTCAGCAAGATGAAAAAGCAAAGAAGATATTAGATGAAATGAGTAATTTTTATCAAGGACTTGATGCATTTAGTGCTGACGTTCACCAAGAAGCCATCAGTACAAGTGAAGGAAAATTAGGTGATATTGATATGAAAGCAATTATCAGTGGAAATAAATATCAGCTTCAATTAGATGGTCAAACTATTTACAGTGACACTAAAAATGTATATAGATATGATCAAGAAATGGAAGAGGTTACTATTGAATCTGCTGAAGGAGACGATGAAAGTTTAACGGGTTCACCTTCTCAAATTTACACGTTATATCAAAAAAACTTTAAGTACTTATATACAGGTAAAGAGAATGGTTTAGATGTTATTGATCTTAGCCCAGATAAAAGTTTAGACATTAATTATTTCCGTATTAGAATGTATATCAAATCTTCTACGAAAGAGTTGGTAAAATGGGAAATGTATGAAAAAGGGAACTTAATGAAGTATGTATATGTAATCAACAACTTCGATAAAAACGTTTCTGTTTCAGATAGCGACTTCAAATTTAACACTGCTTCTCACCCTGATGTTGAAGTAGTTGATTTAAGATAGTCAATGCAAAATATTAAGCATAAAAAAACGTATCAAGTCACCTTGATACGTTTTTTTATATCCTTATTTCTCTGCCTTATGCTACTGGAGCAGTGGCTTTGAATAATACAGCTTCGCTTGAAGTTGAAATAGAATAGTTCGCATCTACTAACAACAATGCTACCTCACCTCTTGTTAAAGTTAAAGTATCATCGCCTTCAGTAATTGTTGCCTCACCTTCAGAAACAATGATGATCTGAGCAGTTTTAGCAGTATGTGTATACTGATCTCCACCTTTCAATGAGATTCTAGATAATTCAAAATCTGGAGCTGGGCTCTTGTAGATTCTCTCTAAACCGTCAGCTTGTAACTCACCATCCATCACATTTGGATGTGTTTCATCAAAAGTAACGTGTTTTAATAATTCAGGTACATCAACGTGCTTAGGTGTTAAACCACCTCTCAATACGTTGTCTGAGTTGGCCATTAACTCCATATTTTGACCTTCCAAATAAGCGTGAGGAAGACCTGCATCTTGGAATACTGCTTCTCCAACGTCAGCTTTTACGATATTGAAGAAATAAATCGAGTAAATACCTTTATCTAAATCTTCTCCTTCAGCCTGTAAAGCAACAGATTTTGCTGTCCAATAATCTGGAGATGATTTTTCGATTTTTCCTTCATTGTACAATGGCATCACTCTGTCCACAAGAGAACGTAATTTTTCATTCACTTGTGCAGGAGTATACTCCATTACAGTTTTATATAATTCATAGTACCCTCCGTTTTCAAAAACTTCAACTAAGTCAGAAAACTCAGGTACAGTAGTTAAGACCTCTTTCAGTTTGTCTTTTGGTAAGAAACCGTGCAATAAGTAAAACTCCGACAACGCCACCATGATTTCTGGCTTGTGATTATCGTCTTTGTAGTTTCTATGCGATGCTGTTAAAGGAATACCTTCTTCATTTTCTCTAGCAAACCCTTTTTCAGCTTCCACTTTTGTAGGGTGTACTTGGATTGACAGAACATCTTTTACATCCAATACTTTGAATAAAAATGGTAAACGGCCAAATTTTTCATTGATGTAAGTACCGATAGTTCCTTTTGGATCTTCTTCAATCATCTTGTTCAACAATTGAGATTCACCAATTTGAGCTGGAGCATTATTGTGTGCACCCATCCAATACTCGGCGTAAGGCTTGTCTTCTTGTGGTATAGATACTAATTCGGGGATGAATGAACTTCCTCCCCATGCGTAGTTTTGGACGATTCCTTTTAATGGAAATAATTTTGACATTTGTAATATTTGGTCTTATAAGTAGATAATAATGTTTGTATGTAAGTTTACAGATTAAATTGATAACTTCATGCATCAGTTAACCTATATACTTTGTGACTGTTTTTCTATGATAGACGATCGACAACTCACTTAATTGTCACAAAAATAGAAATATTTTTATCACTTCTATACTAACAAAACCTTATAAAATAGAAAATTGGAATATATGGATAAATATCTAACCTTCAAGTTCAAAAAGTTTGACATAGGTCATCAAAATTCTGCCATGAAAATCGGCACCGATGGAATTTTATTGGGTGCTTGGGCTAATTTAATCGGTTGCAGAAATGTATTAGATCTTGGAACTGGTTCTGGATTGATCGCACTAATGTGTGCACAAAGATATGGAGATACTAAGTTTATAGGGTTAGATATTGATAAGGAAGCTAGCATTCAGGCGGGAATTAATTTTGAAAAATCGCCCTTCTCAGACCAATTGAAAAGTGTACATTCTTCTATACAAGATTTTAAAAATGAGGATCAAATTCAGTTTGATGCCATTGTAAGTAACCCTCCTTTTTTTAAAGACAGTCTCAAGGCAGAGAACATCCAAAGAAATACTGCTAGACATACCGACAATTTAAGTATGGGTGACTTATTTCAATTCTCATCCAATTTGCTTCATGAAGGTGGTAAATTAATTATCATCTATCCTTTTGACCAACTTCCACAGCTTAATCAAGTGGCCTTGAATTACAACTTCCACATTGATAAACAGGTTAATATCAGTCATAATTCCTCAAAACATCCTAAAAGAGTATTACTGGAGTATCTCTATAAGGTTGAAACACGTAAAATAATTATAGACTTTAATATACGCAACGATAAGGGAGAATACTCTAAAGAATATATCTCACTTACAAAAGACTACCATCCGTTTTTATAATGAAAAATAAAACCAACATCTTACTAGATTCAACTACTATTGATAGCCTATATGCTAGTATCCACCAAAATATTGGAGGAGAGAGGATTGATAATAGAATCATTGGTAATACCAACTTAGGTAATGTACACTTAGAATCTTTTAATCATATCAAAGATTTTAATATCAGCATTAATCAAATTAGCCTTAATAAAACAGTACATATTTATAATAACGTTGATAATGGAGAAGGCAATGTGTATATGCTCATTGTTAAAGAAGATGGTTCTATTTTGGCAAATACGGGAGAACGAAAATTGAAAGAAGTAAAGAAGCACGAGTTCATCATCTACTCTAATATTAATAAAGTGATTCTAGAATTCCCAAAGGATCAGTCTTTATCATTAGTGGGACTTCGCTTGAATAGAGATCAATTAGTTTCTCTACTTGACCACTCCGTTGAAGCTTACCAAGAATTAGCAAACTATCTTTCAGAAAACGTTATTATAGATCAAGTAACATCAGAAACTTTACACATAATAGAAGAGATTGTAAAAGTTCAGAATAGTACTATTATAGGTCGCTCCTCTATCATTATTGGAAAAGGGTTAGAACTTGCAGGACGCTTCCTCACTCAAACTTATCAGAAGTTCCAAAATCAAAGCATTAAAACTAATCAAATGTCTCAAGAAGAAATAGAGCTTTATTATGAGATTAAAGATTACTTACTGCAAGATTATGAGAACATCCCTACCATTACTACCATCGCAAAAGAGTTTGGGATTGGTGAGACCAAATTAAAAGAGCGCTTTAAATCCATTTTTGGAAAACCCATATTCAAATTTGTGACAACGCATAGAATGTTAGATGCTCACCGCCTCATTGAGATGACAGACAAACCAGTTTCAACGGTAGCTAAAGAGGTTGGTTACCCCCATTTATCTAAATTTTCTATGGTTTTCAAGAAACATTATGGGTATACTCCATCAGAATTGAGGAAAAATACAGTCATTAATGCTTATTAAAGTTTTACGACTAAAGTGGTAAACAAAAAGTCTAAAGTGGTAAATCTAGAGCGTGTTGTTGGCGTTATAGTAACTATCAAAACCAATTTTTAATAATAATTTAATCTTAAAATAAAATGAAGTTTACTACTAAGACGATCTCTGCAAACGTTCTACGTTTCTTCCTAGTTGCTATCTCTGCTTTGACTATTGCAAGCTGTAGCAAAGACAACGATGAAATTACACCAGAACCTGTATCTTCTATTGAAATTACAAACTTAGAAGATGGTGCTGAAATTACAAGTGCTATTGCTTTCGATTTAGAAACAGCTGTTTCTTCTTTAAGCGGTACAATTGCAGAACCTAAAGTGTCTTTCACAAACGTTAAAACTGGTGAGACATTTGAATTTGATTTAATGGGTAAAATGCCTGAAATCGAAGGTCCTATCAACACAACTATGACTGCTAAAGTAGAAGGTCTAGTTAAAGGAGAATATGATGTTATTGCTTCTTTCCAAGAAACTGTAGTAGCTAACATTGTGATTTCTGAAAAAATCAACATCACAGTATTAGACAAAGAGCCAAGAAACTAATCCTTCTTGATTCTAGGAACACAATATAATACATCCACGAAACAAAAAATCCCTAGTCATTTGAGTAGGGATTTTTCCCTTTTTAAAAAGGGTAACTTATTTTTCATTGAACACCTGGTTAATTTATAATCAGGTGTTTTTTATTGCTTTTCGATCAGATAAAAACCACATGTGGTCACAAAATTTCTTACCCAAGGAATATCACCTAAAACAGGAATTTTCTTTCTTGGTTTCAACCCAAATTTATATTCATAGATTGGGTTAATGAAGTATAAAGTTCTATCAATGATTTTGTAATCCGAAGCCTTACTGATTCTCTCAAATCGTTCAAGAGATATACCTGTTTCCTTTATTTCCATTAATTCAGTAACATGTCCTTCTGCCACATTTCCATTTTTAAGAATAAACTTATAAACTGGAGCCGGCAGTAAATGGAAATAAGGAAGTTTTGATAATACTTTACTAGCACAAATTTGCTGATGACCTCCAAAAGGCATTTGCCAAGGTGGAAATCCAAAAAATATCTTTCCCTTAGGTTTTAAGAAACTTCTGAAATAGTGGATAATTTTCTCTTGGTTAGGAATATGCTCAATGACATCTTTCAACACAATCAAATCAAACTTATCATCCAAATCTCTTTCAACATCTATGTCATAAACATTTTTACCAATGACTTTTGCCTGTCCTTGATCAATGTATTCTTTTAGGAATTGATTTGCTAAAGCTACTCTATCCAAATTTAACTCTATACCCATACCAATACAGCCTCTATCTAAAAAAGCTTTCAACACTCCTCCTTCTCCGCAACCTACTTCTAGTACTCTGGTGTTTTTTGTTATAGGATATGATTGTTCGATAAAGGGAATAACATATTTGTTAGCATTATCAGTTTGATATGAAAAATATACCTCTTTATCCTGATGAAACTCAAAAGCCATCGTTTGATGTTTTAGTCTATTAATTTATTAATCAGTGGTGATCGTGTTATTTCTAACCCATTCAAAATGCTCACCAAAGTAAAAAATGACAATATTCATTATTATGCCCCAAAATACGGCACTTAAAAACATATATGATATTATTCTGCGTTTTTTTTCACCAAAAGACAACGCTATTAACATTCCTATAGGTGGTCCAAAAAGAATTGGGGTCAAAAAAGCAACTCCTTTCATTCCGTAGCCTTGCCAAACTCTCACAATCATACGATTCCTTTTCGTGAATAAACGGCGTACTTTACCACGGTTCATCCACTCCAGAATCTTTTTTCTTGCTTTGGTTCCCATATATGTCAAAGTAACAACAGTCAGCATCATACCTAAAATTGTGATCACTGTAGTCTCTACGATTGTAAGTCCAGTCGTTAGTCCTATTATAGGTCCAAATAAGAATTTCACAGCACTGATGAAGAGTAGTGAAATATATTTTGTGAGTAGATCTAACATTCTATTATTATCGTTACCTCTTTATAATATGAACACAAAAGAGTGAAAGATAAATCAATTTTCATCTAAAAAATTGATTTAATTCCATTAATTATTGAAAAAGAACTGATTATCAGCATAAAAATTCTTTATTAACATCATATACTTTAAAATAGTTTCAAGTTGATGTATTTTTGTTCTACTAAGAGCAGCCTAACACAGGCACTTTATAAACTACAACAAGAAATTTTAAAATGATCTTTTTAAGAACTTTTTTATTCTTCTTACTCATTATCACTGTAACAACATCTTCACCTAATGCCAGTACTTATCATTATAAAGATGACAACTTACTACAGATGGAAAATGAGTCCCTTTTATCTACTTTATACGATACTGCTCACCTAAAGGATGAGGGTTTGTCTTTTGATGCCTTTAAAAAGGGAATGATTGCCTACTTAAATTTGATTAATAAAAAACAAATCAATAACACAAGAGTAGTAAGTATACTCGATTTCAACCAACCTTCAACCGCCAAGCGTTTTTATATCATTGATGTAACGTCAGGAAAGTTACTTTTAAAAACTTATGTGTCTCATGGGGTCAACTCAGGCTTACTTTACGCAGAGAACTTTAGTAATATCGTCAATTCGAAACAAAGTTCATTAGGTATTTACAAAGCAGCAGAAACTTACACTGGTAAGTATGGCTTGTCACTTAAGTTAGATGGATTGGAGAGAAACATTAATGATAATGCACGAAAGAGAGCGATTGTTCTCCACCCTGCTAAATATGTTTCAGAGCATTTTATTCATCAAAATGGATATATGGGAAGAAGTTTTGGTTGTCCTGCGGTATCATATCAAGATCATAAAAAAGTAATTCAATATATCAAAGGAGGTAGTGTGCTTTATATTCACACAAACATTGAACGTTATCAAGATGAAGCTCTATTTTCACTTCCTGAAAACTCATTAGAACTGTTAGCACAATACACTAACATTCCTCCACAAAAAATCATTAAATACTAAGCAAATTGTAAACTAAATTTTCGTCAACTTTCAATCAACCTTTCTGCCAGCATTTATAGGATAAACTTTCAAACTTTCTTCTTCTTCATTTTTGTCTTAACACAAAAACGAAGCAAAAAAGTCAAGGCTTTGAAGTCAAAAGCGTTCAGAATTTCATTTCTAGGCCGAGGGAGATACTACTAAATGATGGTCTGATTACATGTTAAAAGACAAAGGTTTTATAATAATTTTTCTAAAATGCAGTTCTGTAGGGACGTTTTATTAAAACGTCCTCGCGAACCACAACACACTACCATTAATCCTTCATAAAAGGAGTTATATTAATTAACGAGAATTTATTTTACAGTGTGTTATTACAAAATTATTTAATACTAATTCTATTTATTTTTGACTTAGTACCTAAAAAAAATAGAGCATGAATCCACATGCTCTATTTTTTTATTTTAATTCAGAACCTAGAGGGACCGAACTACTTTTATATCCCAATGCTACTGCCTTCGATTTATCGTCTAAAGCTTTTTTTGCCTTTCCTAACTTCGTAAAAGTGAGAGAACGGTAATAGTATAATTTCTTATCCTTTGGATTCTTCTTCAATGCCGAATTCAAATATTTTAATGCCTTCTTATAATTTTTATTATTGAAAGCGATTATGCCCCTAACACCACTCACTTCTTCTGCACTGGCATCTAATTTTAATACATCAACAATTTGATCTTCTGCTAAATCATTATCACCAAGTAATGCGTAATTGTAGCCCAGTAAGATTCTAGCAGAAGAGTAATCTGGATATTTTTGCACCGCACTTTCCAATATTTCATTACTCTTCGTTAAATCCCCTAATTCCATCAAAGCAACACCCTCTCCATAGAGATCAACGTACTTGGATTTACCTAGGTTATGAAGTAAAGTGAAATCTTCTAAAGCATTTTCATAATCCTTTAATTTGATAGATGTCCATGCTCTTTGATGAATAACATAAGAAAACTGAGGGGTAATGTCTAATGCTTTTGTATAATTTGCTTGAGCTTCTTCTAAGTTTCCTTTTAATGAATAGACATCTCCTAAATAAGAATATACTTTCGAGTTATTCTTCATTAAACTTACTGCTCTATCTAGATCCGTTAATGCCGAATCAAGTTCCTCTGAAAGCTTATAAGCAAAACCACGTTGCATGTAAGCATATCCATAATTTGTAGAATGTGATATCGCTTCAGAGAAAAAGTCTTTTGCTTGAGTATATTCTTTTTTACCCAAATAAGCATTTCCCATCAATACATAGGTATAAGCTTTAGAAGGATCTATTTCAATGGCTTTGTAAAGAGAAGCCATACTATCATCTAGTCTCCCTAATGCTAACTCCGTCTTTCCTTTCTCAACTAAGGCATTATAATAGGTAGGAAAATATTTCAACGCACTATCATAATCACTTAATGCCTCAAGGTACTTTCTTGATTTAGTCAACAAGATACCTCTTTTATAATAGGCGAAACCATAAGATGGTGCCCACTTTATAGCATTATTAAAATCATTTATAGCTTCTTTATTTTTCTCAAGTCTAGCATACAGCTCCCCTCTTCTACAATAAGCATAGGCATATTGAGGGTTGTACAATAAAGCTTGATTATAGGCTTTTAAAGCATCTGAAAACTGTATTGAATTCGATAAACAATCTCCTTTCAAGCTTAAAAGTTTGATGTTATTCTGATCAATCAAAAGTCCTTGTTCTACTGTTGACAATGCCTCATCAAACTCATTTTGCATAGTGTTAATCTCTGCTTTAAAAATATAAGCATCGATTATTCTAGGGTCTAAAGCAATGGTATTATTAAAATCAGAAAGTGCCTCTTTGTACTTTTTCATCTTCATGAAAGTATGACCTCTTCTCTGATAATACATCGCTGAAGACGGTGATAAATCTATCACCTTTGTGTAATCTCGAATTGCTTTATTGTACTGATGTGTATTGACATAAGTCTCTGCTCTAAATACATATGCAGTGACAAACAAGGAATCTTGCTCTATAGCAGTAGTAAATTCTTTCTCAGCCTTTTGGTACTCCTCTTTGTTAAGGTAGATATAACCCATTAGGGAATAACCAACAGGTTTAACAGCATCTATGGTCAAACCCATCTTCACATCACGTACAGCACTGTCTAACTCTCCTTTATGAATGTATAGCTTTGCTCTCTCGTAATAAGCATTGTCATTCAATAAATTCAATTGGATTTCTTGCGTATAAGCGTCAATAGCTTTATCAATTTGTCCATTCAAGACGTTTTGATACCCCTCATCCATATAGTTTTGAGCAATTACGGAAACAGTAGTACTGATTAAAATCAAGAATGGGAAAATAACTTTTAATTTATTGATAGACATAAATAATGCTTAGTTAGAATTTACAATACCTTCTATTTCATAGATAGTCTATTGTATTAAACACATAAATTTAAGATTATGATATAATAGTTTAGAGTTATTAATAAAGTATTAACGTTTTTTAGAGAATAAGAAAATATTCATTGTTATCATTGTTGTTGAAATTTAAATGAAGGAAGCAGTATTCAAAAAAAGTAGAATTATTTAGTAGAACCATTACTCAATTTTCCATTTTTTTTTCGAGTATCAAAATTATCCTTTGTTCAATTTCAAAAAGTACTGTATTTATGTAAGATTTCTTCAACATTACCGCACAAAGGGGTAAAAATACTATATATCAGCTATTTACATTGAGCTATACTATTCAAAAAGATTTATAAAACAATAGTAAAATGAATGATCTTAAAAACAGAGAAGATGTGATTCTGCTTGTCAATACGTTTTATACAAAAGTAAGAGCACACGATGAACTAGGGCCCTTCTTTGATGAACATATAAAAATTGATTGGGACACCCACCTTCCTACGATGTATGACTTTTGGGAGACGAACTTATTTTTCATTTCAAAATATAAGGGAAACCCTGTAAAAACACATCAAGAAGTGGATCAAAAATCTACGATAGAACAAAAGCATTTTGGGTTTTGGTTACAACTGTGGTTCAATACTATAGATGAGTTATTCAAGGGAGAAAAAGCTGATTTATTAAAATCAAGAGCTAGAAATATGTCCCACATGTTGTTCATGCGTATTTTTAATGCACGTTCCAACAACCCTTAATTCTTAAAATGAAAATACTTCAAGGAGGAGAAATAAATTAAAAATGGATAAGAAATGTTACTAAAGTAATTACATTTTTTTCGTTTTATTTCACCTCTGATCCCGTATATTTGGGCTGAAATGTACTCTATGAAGAAGAAGATTTTATATGCCTCTATTTTTGTGGTAGTAGGCACAATTGGGTTGATTACTTTATTACTGTCTTGGAATGCCTATGTTAGTCATAAAAGTGCTCCGTATATTTTAGACAGAGAAACTCCTGCTATCACTTGTAAAACGGGCTTAATGTTAGGAACAAGTAAATACTTAAGAAGCGGGGCTCCTAATCCATTTTTCTATAATAGAGTCAATGCTGCTTCAGAATTAATTAGAGGGCACGATGTTGAGTTTATTATAGTCAGCGGTGACAATAGAACCACACAATATAATGAACCTAAAGTAATGCGTATCGCATTGGAGAAAAAAGGGGTAAATAAGAAAAAAATTGTGATGGACTATGCAGGTTTAAGAACCTTAGACTCTGTTATAAGAGCCAATAAAGTATTTAAACAAGACAAGTACATTGTCATTTCACAACTATTTCACATAGAAAGAGCCATATTTATTGCTAGGCACCATGGTATAGAAGCCTATGGCTATCCCGCAGATGATGTACCTTTAAACAAAGGCTATACAGTCCATTTAAGAGAGGTACTTGCTAGAGCGAAGATGTTCTTAGACCTTTATATTTTTGATACACAACCTCGATTCTTGGGGAAAGAAGAGGTTATAGAATAAAAAAGCATCAATTTCTACATAATGAAATTGATGCTTTCTAATTTTATAATTTGACTATGAACCAAATGCCATAGATTTTAATTCGAAGTTGAAACCTTGAGAAATAAGCTCGTCATACTTACCTTCTTCGAAGACATAGTAGTATGCACCTTTCTTAGACACACCTTTTTGTTTCTCATCTAATTTCTTTAATAAGCCTGTTGCTAAGATCTTCTTTCTGAAGTTACGCTTATCAAATTGCTTTTGGTGAATCGCTTCATACAATGACTGAAGCTCAGGTAATGTAAATTTCTCCGGTAATAATTCAAACCCGATAGGTTGGTATCTTGATTTTCTTCTCAATTTACCCCAAGACATTTGAATCATTGTTTCGTGGTCAAACATCAATTTTGGTAAGGCCGTAATTGGGAACCACTGTGCTTGATTCTTCTCTAAAGCTTCCTCATCTTGTGATTCAACTTTAATTAAAGAATAATATACTAATGAAATAACTCGTGCTTCTGGATCTCGGTCAACCTCACCAAAAGTACTAAGTTGCTCCATGAAAATTCTATCTAAACCTGTTTGTTTTTTTAGTACACGTTCAGCAGCGTAATGTAAAGATTCTCCGTAATGCAAGAAACCGGTTGCTAATCCCCATGCTCCTTTGTAAGGATCTACTTTACGGCGCGTCAATAAGACTTTTAATTCGCCTTTTTCGTATCCAAAAATTACACAATCTATGGCCAGTAAAGGTTTATATGCGCTCTGATAATATTCGTTCATATTCTAAATCTTATTTTAAAGATTGGAATTTTACTATAATTTTTCTTTTCCTTCCCATAAAGATAACTAATAAATTAAGAATACATTATCTTTTTAATCCAAATCTGAAATTGAATTACAAATATAAAGTTTTCATTCGAAAAAGATAACAAAACGGGACAAACTCATACATAATAAGCAATAACCGGTGATTATCTATTTATTTTTATTTACATTTATATTTTAATAACATTTTAACTCCTAAAGATTATACTACGGACTTCAAAATAGCCTACTATGAAATATATATTATCTCAATTTTTCATAAAGTGTTTGACTGTACTATTATTGCTTTTTTCAACACAACTCTCATTTGCTGATCAAGTCAATAAAAAAATTGACAATTTGCTTCGAGTAAGTCAAAAATATGCGGATGATGGCGAATATAAGAAAGCATTAATTTGGAACAATAAAGCCTTAAGAAAAGCGAGAGGAAGAGATTCGGCTCTTATCGAAGTTTTAGCACAAAGAGCGAGTTTCCAACTTTCTTTGTCTGAACTTGCTGAATTTGAAGAAACCGTTTCTTCGTTCATTACACTTGCTAAAAAAAGAAGAAGAGCACCTTTTGGCCAAGCTTATGCCCTACTTTTAGCGAGTAAATTATACATTGATTATTCTGATATTGTGAGTGCTTCTAATCTCTATTTAGAAGCAATGGCTATTATTGAAAGTAATCCAAATACTCAAAAATTCATTGCGAAATCACTTGATTATCAACAACTCGAAAAAGCTGTACTCTCTGGTATCTATTTAGAAAGAGGTCAATACGACTCGGCTATGGCTGTAATTCCTGAGTATCAAAAATTAAGTCTCGACTTTGCCAATAGTATCTCCAAAGACGTTTATGAGCTTAGAGGAAACAGATTCATCAATAAAAAATTTACCAACCGAGAGCAAAATCGTCTGAAAAGAGATCATGCTTACAGCTTAACAATGGAAGGTAAATTGTACCGTTTAAGTGGTGATTACGCTAGAGCAGATAGTCTTCTGAAAGTAAGTGAAGAGTGGATAAAGAAGAATTTAAGAGTAGATGATGTGAGCTACATCCTCAACTACCACGAGAGAACACTTAATTATATAGAAAACAAAATTGATCCTTTGGTACCTCGAAAAATGCTTGAAAAAAACATTTATAGAGCAGAAAGGGTACTTGGTATCAGCCATAAAGTATTTTTCCAAATTCAAGAAGACCTTGTAGACTATTATGCATGGCAACGCTTCAGTAATAAAGGAGATAAGACACAATGGGAATACTTTACAAACACAACATTATACTTTGGAAGAAAAAGTATCAACCGTTCAAAATCTGACCGCTTAACGGCAAAAGATGATTATTTGAAAGGAAATTTGAATAAATCTTTGCGTCTTACTAGTGAATTAGTGAGAGACGTAAATGATGGAATTATCCCTAAAAACCATAAAGAATATATTCTTCTTTTAGAGTTAAGATATAAGTTAGGTATAGCCTTAGAAGATCAAGATTTAGCCAAAAATTCACTTGATGCTTATATCATGGCTATTATTAAAATATTAGGTAAAGATGCTCTTCAGTATCACATTGCAAAAGTTGAACAAGCCACTTACTTAACGATGTATTCGAATGAGTTTGAAAAGGCGAATAACTTATTCGACGTTCATTTACCGATTATTGAAGCACGCTTAAATCCTCACCACTACAAACGCCTTGAAGCTGAAAAAGAAAGAGCCAACTACTATTCACTAATGGGTGAAACGGAAAAAGCTGCTTCATTAAGTGCAAGCATCAAAGAGGCTTACGGTGAGTACTATGGAAAAGATCACCTAGAATATGCCGCAGGTTTACAAGGTACAGCCGCTTATGCCATAGATCTTGGAAATTACACTGAAGCAGATGAAGAAATCACGGAGTTGTTACAGCTTTATGAAAAACACACTTACAGAAAGGGAACACAAAATGCTACACATGCTAGAGCATTAGAAACTGCGGCTCGTTTTCAAGTAATCACCGGTCAGTTTAATGAAGCTACAGACAACCTTTCTAAAGCGAATAGATTATCAAGAAAATCACCTGGAACAGTCGCTTCCTCTTCATTCGCAGATGTCCACGCTATTGTTTATCTACAAAAAGAATATTTCTCTCAAGCTGAAAATATCATCCAAAAATCAATTGACCATAGAAAAGATATTTTTGGTGAGGATAGCCGATTACTAATTGTTCCTTACACACAAAAAGCTCGATTGGCCTATCTAAAAGGTGAATATATTGAAGCTGATTCTATTGCTCAAAAAGCGTATACTATTAGTTACAACACTTTTGGTGAAGAAGCAAAACAATCCATTGAAACCCTTGAGGTACAGGCTGAAATTGCCGTTGCAATGGGTAACTACGAAAAAGCACAAGAGCTTACACAAAAAGCTCTTGCCATTGCCAAAAGCTTGTATGGAGAAAGACATATTGAAGTGGCAAAAGGTTATACGCAGTTAGCTCTCATCGACTTGTATATGGGATATGATCCTAACGATGTAATGTATCTTTTCAAGGATGCTGTAGATATCGTGGCCGTTCAACTAGGGAAAGAGAATCCTGTTTTTGCACTTGCGTTGAAAAACTATGCGTTAGCCAAAATGGAGATAGGCAAATACGATGAAGCAGAAGACCTGTTAAATGAAGCGAATGATATTTGGGTTGAAAAATTAAAAAATGAAAACAATACCAACTCTGCTGAAATTAAGCTTCTTTTAGGGGACCTTGAAATGAGAAGAAATGGCTTCGAAAAAGCACAAGAGTACTACACTGAAGCACAAAAGACGTACAGTAAATTATTCCACAAAGGTCACCCTATGTACATTAAAAGTACATTAAAAAGGGCCCAAGCGTATTATAGTGATGGCAATTACAATAAGTCTACAAAGTATGCTAAAATTACTTTGAAAGAGCACACCGAATTTATTGAGAAGTACTTCCCTGTATTAAGTTCAAAAGAAAAATCAAAATACTGGCAGTCTATTAAGTTAGATTATGACTTCTACTACAATTTGGCTTTCGCATCGAAGAAAAAGAAGTTGAAGTCTGATATGTATAATTACGCATTGGAAACAAAACCTCTTTTGTTAAGTTCATCTGTAAAAGTGCGTAATCAAATTCTACAAAGTAATGATTCTGTTTTGATTCGTGAATTCAACGAATGGATTGAAAAGAAAGAAACACTTACAAAAGCCTTTGCATTGACCAATGAACAACAACTTGCGGAAGGAATCAATGTTAAAGCTTTGGAAAGAGATATTAATGTTTTAGAGAAGGAATTATCAAAGAAATCAAGTGTTTTCTCCGAGCAAAGTTCTAAAAAGCAAAGTTGGAAAGCAATTCAAAAGAATTTAGCAGAAAATGAGGTAGCTATTGAAATTATACGATTCAATCAGTTTTCCAATATCTACACTGACACAGTGAATTATGCTGCATTAATCATTACTCCAAAAACAAAGACGACTCCAATAGTAAAAATTATTCCTAATGGAAATCTGTTAGAAACAGAAAACTTAGGTTTCTATAAAAACAACTTAATTTTCGGTTTCCCTGATGATGAATCGTATGCTGCATTCTGGAAACCAATTTATGATATTATTGGTAACGATAAAACGGTTTACTTCTCGGCTGATGGCGTTTATAATCAAATCAACCTAGAATCTATTCCTGTTGATATTGATAAAGGCGACTATATCATCGATCATAGTCATATTGTATTGACTTCTACAACTCTTGATATTCTGAATGAAAGTGCGGACAGAAGTGATAATAGAAATATCTCACTATTTGGTAATCCCGTGTTTTATAAAGACTTAAAACCCGAAGAATATAATGAGTATACACCAAGAGCTATCACTCAGTTACCAGGTACATACAAAGAGATTCAAGAGTTGGACAAGTTGCTTTCAACAGAAGATAATACCATTGACGCCGTTTTCCTTAATAAAGCTGCAACTGAAACTGCAGTTAAGGAATTAGAATCACCAAGAGTATTCCATATTGCTACTCACGGTTTCTTCTTAGACGACATCAGTACAGAGTCGCAATCATTATTCAAAAAAGCAGAGGGAGTCAATCCTTTACTTAGATCTGGCTTATTACTTACAAATGCTGGTGACTTAATGGCCACTGACAATGTTTATGCTTTCAATAAAGAAGAAGGTGTTTTAACAGCTTATGAGGCAATGAACTTGAACTTTGATAATACAGAACTAGTGGTATTGTCTGCTTGTGAAACTGGTAAAGGTGACAATAAAGTCGGCGAAGGAGTTTATGGTTTACAAAGAGCATTCTTAGTGGCTGGTGCTGATAACATCATTATGAGTTTGTTTGAGGTATCCGATGTAGCCACTCAAAAGTTGATGACTTCTTTTTATCACTTATGGTTGAAAGAAGGACACGATAAAAGAATTGCTTTCTCAATGGCGAAGAAGCAACTTAGAGAAGAATTCCCTGAACCAAAATATTGGGGTGCCTTTATTATGATAGGAAAGATATAATAATAGAAAATTATACATCAAAATTTGGAAGGAGGATGCTTTATGAAGTGTCCTCTTTTTGATTTTAAAAGACCTTGACCTTAGGAGTTTAACGGTTAGAAGTCAGAGAAATTAATTCCCAAAGAATTCAAGTTAAGAGAGTATTTTTATAACAATACCTGTTATATACCAAACACCTTTTTCAATATTCGTTACTATCACATTATTCTATTACAGATATAATAAAAATGTATGTTAATAATTTAAATATTAAAAAATAACTCATAGCTTTGATGTCGTTAAAAAGGTAAAATACTTTAATATCAGTATGTAATGGCTTCACTAACAAAAAAAGAACTACAAAAGAAATATCAAGATTACAAAGCTCAAGGATTAGCTTTGGATATGACAAGAGGTAAACCAGGTACAGAACAACTTGATTTATCCTTACCAATGATGGACTTAGTAACGTCTAAGGACTACAAAACTTTAGCGGGTGCAGACACTCGTAACTATGGAGGTCTTGATGGTATCCCTGAAATGAAAGAAATTTTCAAGGATTTCTTAGAGGTTTCTTCAACAGATGAAGTAATTGCAGCTGGAAACTCTTCACTTACTTTAATGCATGATACTATTGCAAGAGCAATGTCTCATGGTTTTCCTGAAAGCAAAAAGCCTTGGGGAAAATTAGATAAAGTAAAATTCTTATGTCCTTCTCCAGGGTATGATAGACACTACTCTGTATGTGAGCATTTCGGTATTGAAATGATTACTGTTCCTATGACTGAGAAAGGTCCGGACATGGATGTAGTAGAAAAGTTGGTTGCCGAAGATAAAAGTATTAAAGGTATTTGGGTAGTTCCTAAATATTCTAACCCTACAGGTATCACTTGCTCAAAAAAGACAGTGAAGCGTTTAGCTAAGATGACGACTGCAGCAAAGGATTTCCGTATTATGTGGGATAATGCTTATACTGTTCATCACTTATCAAAAGATCAAGATGAATTAGAAAACATCTTAGAAGCTTGTAAAGCTAAGGGAACTGAGAATAGAGTATTGATCTATGGTTCATTCTCAAAAATCTCATTTGCTGGTGCAGGTGTAGCAGGTATGGGTGCTTCAGTGGATAACATTAACTGGATGAAAGGTCACTTATCAATGGCTACTATCGGTCCTGATAAAATCAACCAATTAAGACATACACGTTTCTTCAAGAACTTCAAAGGAGTTCAAAAACATATGAAGAAGCACGCTGAAATCATTGCTCCAAAATTCGATGCAGTGATTGAAATCTTAGAAAAAGAATTAGGCGGTAAAGGTATTGCCACTTGGACTGTTCCAAAAGGTGGTTACTTTATCAGTCTTGACGTTCCAAAAGGATGTGCTAAAGAAGTGGTAAAATTAGCAGCAGAAGCGGGTGTTAAATTAACAGCAGCAGGTGCTACTTTCCCTTACAAAAATGATCCTAAAGATGAGAATATTCGTATCGCTCCAACTTTGCCTTCAATGGGTGAAATCAAATTGGCTATGCGTGTATTAACAGTATGTGTTCAATTGGCTGCTGCTTCTAAGAAGTAATTCAACATCACATATTGTAATATAAAACAAGGGCAATCTCGAATTGAGGTTGCCCTTGCTTTTTATATAGTAAGGGTAGACAAATTACCTACCCCTACATTTTATAAAACTTCATCTAAAAGTTTAGTATACTTTTCAAAATCTGATTCTACCTGAGGGTCTTTCATCACGTCGTATAAATGATAAGTGGCCAATTTTTCCATTCCAATGAAACTATTCATTTTATGGAATCCATACATCGGTCCATTATCGACACTTGTCCCCTCAAATAATTCACCTTCTAACTCAAAGGCTTCAATTGGTGCATTCCATGAAGTAGTCAGGATATATTGCTTACCTTGTAATAATCCTCCTCTACCATAATTCAATTTTGGACTCTTACTTGACCTTCCGTCTGAAGCATAAAGCTTATTATGCCCATTCGTCAATACTTGATCAAGATAATGCTTGAATCCAAATGGAATAGAAAACCACCAAATTGGTGTATGATAAATAATAATGTCAGCCCAAAGGAACTTTTCAATTTCTTCATTGACATCATAGTCTTCATCCACAAAAGTAGATTTGACTTCAAAACCTTCTCTATTCTTAAAATAATCAATAGATAAATTCGCAATTGATCTATTCAAACTACCTTGAGAGTGAAGAAACTTTTGTCCTCCGTTGATGACTAATACCTTTTTCATTTTCTTTCTGTTTTCTATTGACTTCATTATCGTACACAAAAATTATTACACGTAAAAACAAATAATTTGTTTCAACAAATATTGAAGATTTGAATTTGTTTATTTATGATTTTAATGAAGGTTCTAGCAATCAAAAGGTTAAGAAATCTTATAGTTTTAGATTTAAATAAATGAACGCTTATTTTTACTTCTTGTTCCCCAACAAATCATATTAGCTTATTATACATTCATGAGTACTACGAACAACAAACAAAAGTGGGTTGCTACCATCAATCAAAACTTTCATGCCCTGTACTTTTATATTTTAAAAAATAAGAAACCAATTTTCCTTTCTATCATTGGACTAGGTTTAATGGGTGTTTCCTTTATACTTCTTTTCCTGTCAGGAACATTTGGCACTGGATATTCTGACGAAGAGCTATTAAGTTATGAAAACGAAGAGGCTTCAACAGTCTACTCTGAAGATCAAATACTTATTGGGAAATTCTTTGCAGAAAATAGAACTAATGTTCAATTTGAAGACCTTCCTAAACATCTTATTAATGCCCTAGTAGCTACTGAAGACGCTCGATATTTTGAACATGAAGGCGTGGACTCTAGAAGTGTTTTAAGGGTTTTATTTAAGAGTATCATCTTAGGTGATAAAAGCAGTGGAGGAGGTAGTACCATTACGCAGCAATTAGCAAAAAATATGTATGGGAGAAAGGATTATGGTCCTTTTTCTATGCTTTTCAATAAATCCAATGAAATAAAAATTGCCCAACAAATAGAAAGACTTTATAGCAAAGAGGACATTTTAAGAATGTATTTAAATACAGTTCCTTTCGGTGAAGATTTATTTGGAATTGAAGCGGCTTCTGAACGCTTTTTCAACAAAAAAGTCTCTGATTTAAAGGTTGAAGAAAGTGCAGTCCTTATCGGTATCTTAAAGGCAAATACATTTTATAACCCGAGATTATACCCTGAAAATGCTCAAAAAAGAAGAAATGTTGTCATGAATCAGATGGTCAAATACGACCTTCTATCAAAAATTGAATATGATTCCTTGAAGGTTTTGCCTTTAAAACTAGACTACGCCAACATTGAGAATGAAGGTATTTCAAACTACTTCTTAGTACACGTTAAAAAGAAGGCAAAAGAAATTGTAGAAGAGTATAATAAGGCCAATAGTACTGATTTTGATTTAGAAAAAGATGGTTTGATCATTCAGACATCACTTAATGCAAAATTACAGTATAATGCCCTTCTAGCCTTTCAAGAACATTTATCAACAATGCAGAAACTGTTAGATAAACAGTATGCAAATGGTGCTAGTAAAAAACAGTTAGAACGTTTGGTTACTTCAGCTACACAAAAATTTGAACAACCTAAAGCCAAAAAATCAAGAGAGTATTTCACTTGGGAAGGGATAAAAGTAGAAAACTTAAGTGTAGAAGATAGTATAAGAAAAGAGCTTTCACTTCTTCATGCTGGATTCTTAGCGGTCAACCCCAATGACGGTTTTATTAAAGCTTGGGTTGGCGGTATTGATTTTAGAACACACCCCTATGATCAAATCATGGCCAAAAGACAGCTTGCATCTACTTTTAAACCCATTCTTTATGCAGCTGCTATGGAAAAAGGGATGCCTCCTTGTAAATATCTCAAAAATGAAATTGAAGAAGAAGATGGGTGGAAACCTGAGAACTACTCCAAAACATCGGGTGGAATGTATACACTTTCTGCTTCATTAGTAAAATCACTTAATATTCCTACCGTCAATCTTTATCAATCTATCCGATTTGACCGCTTGGAAGAGCTATGGGTAAAATTAGGATTCAGCGAAGAATTAAAAGATTATCCTTCTACATCTTTAGGAACTGTAGATGCTAGTATTTATGAATTAGCCATTGCTTACGCTGCCTTTGCCAATGGTGGTTATAAAATACAACCAAGGTGGATCAAAAGCATCACAACTACAGATGGCAAAAAAATATATGAGGCCAATCATGTAGAATCAGAAAGAGTGTTAAGTGAAGAAACTTCCATTTTAATGTCGACTATTCTTCAGAAAGCCATTAATGAAGGAACGGGTGTTGCTCTGCGAAGTAAATATAAGGTTCGCCTTCCTATCGGAGGTAAAACGGGTACTTCTCAAAACTATGGTGATGCATGGTTTGCAAGTATTAACCCCAACTTAGTGATGGTAACCAGAGTGGGTGCTTCTTCCAATCAAATTCACTTTAATTCAGGAGTAAATGGTAGCGGAAGTAAATTGGCACTTCCTATTACCGGTCTAACACTTCAAGAAACTCAAAAAGATAAAAAACTTTCAAAAGAATTATTCACCTACTTCCCTGCCCTTCCCGATTACCTATCTGATGCATTTGATTGTGAAGATTTTAAAGAAGGCACTGATGTTGAAATGTTCTTTAATAAAATCTTCAAAAAGAAGACCACGGAAGAAAAGGAAAATCGAAAAGCTGAACGTAAAAAACGAAGAGAAGAAAGGAAGAAAAAGAGAAAAGCAGAGTAAAAGGTAGAAAAACCGTTTACCCTGCAAACCTCATTTAGTTTATAATATCCTTTTCTGGTACTGCGTTTAATTGTTCCCAAAATTCAGTAGTGTTCTTTTTATTTTTCTTGAAGGCTAATTTCTTACCCAATTTAAGTTGTTGATTAGGGTAAAAATGAAGTACAATACCTTCATTAAAAGTATAGTTAGAAAAAGTATTGTAACGGTTCCAATAGGTGAGGTGATACTGCCCATCCTTTTCAGGATCACCGTAAATAAACTGATCTTTTTGATACCTACAATCTTCTGGGAGATTTATAAAGTAATTGGTATTCACATCTAAAACTTGACTTTTATCGTTCGGGTAGATTGCCAATTGCTCCCATTTTTCGATGGCAAAGTTTTCAGCATTGATTTTTAATTTCACTTGAAAAATTGCTGGATCAAACCATGCTAAGGTATTATAAAAGTGAGTATTTTTTTCAATGGTTGCTGTTGCCAATAATTCAAAATGAGTTTCTGTCTCTTCTAATAATTGAAACTCATAATGTCGCTTTCTTAAAGCATTTAATAGCGTGTATTGCTGAAAGTTGATTGGGCAAATTCTTGGAGCTAAAAAAAGATGTTTCTCTTGACTCATACCCCATTCACCAACGGGTTCTGTAATCATTGCTCCACCTCCCACTTTATATTCCTTAAAAAGATGATTTTGTACCGACATCTTTTTTCCAGTATCATTATTCAGCTGAGTCAGTTGTGCATACAATACGGAGGTATTTTTATTTTCACTGTGTTCCTTTCCTTTAGTCTGATAGCCATTTGTATCATTTTTATCTGCTATGGCTTCTACTAATAGAAAACGATCATTTTTAGCATCATATACTCTACTTTTATAAAGTGCTTGAAAGGCAAATGGGTCTTGGTAATAATTCCTTTTCAATCTTTTTCTGACCTTTCTCATCACCCTTTTAGAAGAAGTAGGTTTATCTCTAATTGTCAGAGTAGCTAATTCATTAACATCTACTTCTAACGGTATATTGATATTTTTTGAAAGTGTACTCAATGCTACTTTTTTCTTCTTGTAGCCAACGCATGACACTAAAAGACTATCTCTAAACGCAATGATATAAGCAGGTATATTAATTGAAAAAGAACCGTCTTCAAAACTTGAAACACCAATATGTTCTTCTGGAATACCAATACTTGCAAAAGGTATTGGTTCCATTTTTTCTTGATCAGTAATCACCCCCGAATATGTTTTGATTTCATGATTTTTTTTTGTCACTGATTTATATAAATATACTTCCTTTTGAGGTACATCTTTCACAAGATTTTTAGTCGTCATGATACGTTGTAGAATTGTATCTACCTCATGGTTCGTTTCTATATAGCGAACTTTATCATCAGTAGGTGGATCATAACTTGTTATACCCCTTAAAGTATCTGCATAAAAAAGAATATCACTCGCCTTATTCCATTCTAATTGTAAAGGTTCAAGACCAAATGCATTGCCATATATTGAAGAACTGAAAGATTGGAGCGGAAGCATAATGTAAGAATAGCTAGAAGCCTCTAAAGCATGTTCTAAAGTATAATTTTCTTGTTTATAGAGTGATGGAAAACTCGAAGTTGTGGAAAGTACCGTAACGTGTTCCTTTCCCAAGTTGTTGATGATTTGCTCTCCAGTAGATTGAAATGTATTATAATCAGGATGATGTTGACTTTTTATATCATTCGATACGTGACCTGAAGCACCCCATAGAATAAATTTTGAATTAGGATTTTGCTTTATGTGCCATAATGCATTCTTAGCCATTGTATCATCTCTTGGTTGAGCATGTTTCGCTTTCCACTCTTTTTCCGTAATTGAATTGACATTGGGATACATTTCGATGAATTGGACAAATTCATGTTGTGAATCCAATACCCTTAACCAAAATGATTGTTGCCTTCTCTGTTTAAGAGTCGTTACTTTTTTTTGAGCAATAACCTCTCGAAGAATTGGATAAGCCCTGTAATAATCGGTTAAACTATGAGGAAGTTCCCATCTCGAAACGATGGAATAAGCATCAAACCAATCTAGTAGTAGCTCCTCCTCTACTTCTTTTGAAAGATATCCTTTTAGATCGTAATAAATATCCTCGCCTATCATACGAGAAGGGTAATCAAAACCTCCTACTTTCACATGATACTTTTCAATGTCTTTACGTAAATTTTGAAACTCAAGTGTAGCACTCCAAAATTCAAAAACTGAAGAACTTAATTCTCTATAAACATCCTTTCCTTTTTCAATATTCTCTTGTGCTTTTTCAACATCATAAAAACCTGATTCAAACAAAATGTAATCAAACCCCATTTCTTGAATTAAAAACTGAGCAAGACGAGCATTCATTTCTACATGGTTTCCGAGATAATGTACGGCTTCTCCAATAAAAACTACTCGGTCATCACCTATCATCTCCTTAAGTGGCATCAGGTCTTCAAATGTAGAATCCGTTACAGAGGAAGGGTGAATTGGAATAAGATGCTCATTTACCTTTTTTGTAATGATCTCTTTCTGTAATTGGTCATCTTGTCCTTTCAAAGTGGTATTGAGCATTAACAGGACAATGAATAGTGTTAGTTTTCTCATTTCATTTAGGATTGCTTTATTTATTGAAGTTTGAAGGGCAAAATTCGTTCTAACTTTCTCATAAATATTTATCTAACCATTCCTGAATAAAAAGAAAAGGCCCGTTTGCAATTGAAAAACAAACGGGCCTTAAGACATAGAGGATAGACTACAGTAGTAAGCATCTATTATTTGTAAACATAAGATGTTCCTAACTTAGGGCAGTATACCTTGTTCTTTTTCTTATATTTTTTATCCCACTTTTGTGATTTTTCAAATGATGGATAAATGATGATAGAATATTCATTTGTACCCATGGTATAGGGAACTAATCTTGATATGGTAAAATCGTAAGAATAACCAATTTCTATATTCTTAAAACGAACGTTGGTCCCTACAATCAATGCATCTCTATTGGCTTCATCACGCATATTGATAAAAGTTCTCACACCTAATGATGCTCCAACAATAAAGGTTTTGTCTTTGTAACTTAACGATTTTGAAGCATTAGCTGTAAAGTCTCCTTGATAAATACCGCCTTGAATTCTCACAATAAAACTACCCCCTACATTGAGGTCTTGCGTTTTGGGTAAAAGGTGAGAAAAACCCGCATGTACAGTATATCTCAAAGGTGAAGCTGTTAGTACTTTCGTGTTATCATTGACTTGCCTTCCGGTTTGAAATAAATGATGTGCTGCAACACCAAACCAAACCGATTTATTGGTGGCTATTAGACCAAAACCTAATTCTGGAAACCAATCGGAAAGACCGTTTAATTGATCCACAGTAGATCCTCCATTATTAATATCATCGATGTAACGATATTGCGATCGAATGGCTTTATTCATCACCCCGAGCTGCATTGCGGGTTGTAGAAACCATACTTTTGACATGTTACCTCGGTACATTCGTCTTGGCTTGCTAACAGGAATAGTGTAGCCTACCACGCCTGACATAGTGATAGTATTCAAACCATTATTTCCTGTTATATCATTTGAAATCAAGGCTCCTACATTCAAACGACTAAGCGTATTCATTTCAAAACTAGCGTATTGAGTTTGGAAACCTCCATTCAGAGAACTCCACTGATCACGATAGCCCATTTTACCGATAAACGGACTACCTCCTAATCCCACAGTTGCTGGGTTAGTGTACAAATTAGCGGTATTGTACTGTGAAAAAATTGGAGATTGTGCTAGAGAGGTTTGGATCACAAACCCCTCTATGATAAATAATATTACAAATAACTTTTTCATCTTAATCAGCTAGGTAAAGTTGGATTACTTCTTTTTCTTCAATCGTACCACCTTCAAAACATCCGGTGTACATAATAATCACTTGGTAAATTCCAGACGGTGCTTGTTGACCTAAAGATTTTCCATCCCAAGCTTCATCAGGATTAGTAGTGTAAAAGACTTCATTGCCCCATCTAGAATAGATTCTCATTTCAAAATTCTCAATGTACTTGTATTTTAGAGAGAAGAGATCATTCTTTCCTGGAGTTGAGTGAGGAGTGAATATGATTGTTTTATTTTTATCATTTTCATCCATGTCTATCTTAGGTCCACAACAGTCAGTCACTTCTATTTCTAAATAGTACTCGCAACCTCCATCTGTTACCGCTGTTAGACTGTAAGTCCCTAATTCATACGCCTCAAAAGTTGGCCCTGTAGAGTTAGAAGCCCCTTCCCAATAATAGTATTTAAAACCATGTGTAACTTCAATGGTGGTGGAAATATCATCATCACAAATTGTTGGGAAATTCAATGCCTCCAGAGTCTCATCGTTTGCATCTTTGAGATCAATTGACTTTTGCAGTGTACAACCCAAAGCATTTGTTACTGTAAGCGTGTATCTACCTTTGATATTTGTACTTAATTCTGGGGTTTGAGAAACGATAGTTCCAGTTTCATCTTCCCATGCATAAGACTTGTAACCACTTACTACAGATACCGTTGTGTTTTCAGCATTAGAACATACCAATGCCGAAGCAGGTAATTCAAATTCAACACTTTGAACGTTCACAAAAATACTTTGCTCTGATTGACATCCATTTTTATCTGTGGCTACAATAGAATACCATTGACTTGATTCAGCCATCTGTTTCACAGAAACGGTAGTTTCGTTTGTACTCCAAATCACCGATACTGTTCGATCTGACTGATAGCTTAATGTAAAGTCATCTCCTTTACAGACCTGAAGCGTATCTATACCATTATTGATTGTCAGCTCAGGGTAATCATTCAGAACCACTTGCACACTTTGTTCATAGGTACAATTTGTTGCTTTTGTAGTATCTGTGAGAATAATTTTGTAATGACCACTTTCAGTAACTTCCAATTGTTGAACATTCGTTGCAAACAATTCATCTTCTAAATACCATTCTGCTCTGACACCTTCCAAACTACGTTCTTCGATACTTAGCGAAGTACTATTTCCACAAATAGGTCCATCATAACCTCCAATCTTAAAGGTTGGCAATGCATTTAAAGTCGCTAATGCAGAATCACTTGCCACTAAACAATTCGATTTAGTATCAATAACCTCTACATAATAATAGCCTGACTCTACGACAGGGAAGGCCATTCCGGTGTAAAGTTCTGTTTGATTATTGTAGACATCATACCAATGGTATGTATAACGGTCCTGTAGATCTACAACATCAATACTTGCTCTTAACATGGCATTTTCATCTCCATGACAAGTCACAATAGAATCTACTACAACTTGAGGCTTTTCATTGAGCCATACCGTAATCAATTGTTCAGAAGCACACGCGGTAGGTTTTGTAATATTCGTCATAGTGACTTTGTATGCTCCACTTTCAGTCACAACCGTTTCATAAACATTACCCTGCCATTCAACCCCATCTTTGTACCATACTACAGCTACTGAATCGGAAGGTGTTTTGTCTAAATACAACCTCACTGTTTCTTCACAAGTAGGAGAATCGTAACCTAAGATTGTAAAGGTTGGCGTATGATCAATAGCTACTCTTGCAGTATCAAAATTACTACACCCTGAATTCTCATTATAAGCCTCTACTGCATATACACCTGCTCGATCAGCATAATAGATGCCTTCTGTACTTAATACCGTATTTGGATCGTCAATATTATACCAACGGTATTTAATATCTGGTTCATGTTCTGGATCTTCTGCTATTAATTCTGCTGGAATATCAACAGAACAAATCGTAGTATCTTTTAGATTAAGCTGAGGTACAGGATATGCTTCCACATTTACAATTTCAGTCCAAGAACATTGTAACGGACTGTTGGTATCAGTGACAGTAGCATAATACACACCGGCTTTATCTACAACAATGGAAAGTCCACTTGGATCACCTTCAAAACTCATTTCACTCGACCATTCTACTTTTAACCCTCCAATATTTGTATTGTCTACAATCAGAGTATCTAATGAGTGACATAATGGTCCGTCATAACCTATGATCGTAAAATCAGGTACTGGATAAACCGTCACTCTAGCGGTATCAAGAACTGTACAACCTGATCGTATATCTGTTACTTCCGCAACATACCTTCCGTTTTCAGTTGTCAATAGTGTTCCTTCATACCCTAAAATGGTTGTTGGGTCTGAGATAGACCACCAACGGTAAGAAGCGAAATCATAATGACTTAAATCTTGCGAAATCAGATAAACAGGTTCTCCATCATCACATAATTCTTGGTCCTCAACATCAACAAATAACTCTTCTACAATTGTGAATTCTGAATTACCGTATAACTCACAACCTTTATCGTCTGTCACTTTTAGATCCCAACTTTGAAGACCTATTGACATACCATACGTTGGTAAACATTCAGTATACACTTTCTCTTTGGTCTCTCTGTTGGTCCACTCATACTCAAAATCACTTTGATTAAGTAAAGTCACATCAAACGTAGGACAGATTTGATTATCAGCATCAGTATCACAGAATATTCCATCTTGAGGTAAATGTAATTGATACTTGTTCACTTTCATGGTATCTGTAAATACGCAGCCGGTTGCATCATCAATAGCCACTAAAACATAATCTCCATCCTCTTTCACTGTCACGCAGTTTTTACCATCCTTAGTTAAGCGTTCTCCATCTTTTTTCCAATAGAGCGTGACATTATCAATCGGTTCTGCACAAATTTTTTCCGTTCCGGCAATACAGATATTTAAAGAATCGGGGATTGTTGTCGTTAATATAGGTGTTTCTACCACCTCAATGTATTGTGTCGTTTGCGTACTACAATCATTATCATTGATGACCGTTAATGATAGGTTTTGAGAGTTTGTCATTACAATATCGACAGACTTAGAAGTAAAAACTCTACCGTCTTCTAACTCCCAAAGGTAAGCCGTTGCATTTTCTTCTATTGCTACAAAAGTAGTTTGATCTTCTCCACAAACTTGAGCCGGAGCTTCAAAAGATGAGGATGGAATCTCAAACACCTCCACTTCTTTCACCAATGTTCTTCCACAACCTGTCACTGGATTGTTAATCGTCAATGCGACCTGATAAACTCCAGGTTGATCATAGATTTTTGCTGGAGGCTGATACCCTTCATACGTACTACCATCTCCAAAATCCCAAGTATTTTGTGCTTGTATTGGAGAGTTATTGATCAACTCTAAACCGATATTTTGACATACTGTACTTTGGATTTCAAAATCTACCTCAGGCGATGGTCTAATTTCTACCTCTTGACTGTAAGTATCCGAATGACATCCATTGCTTACCGTTAGTGTAATCGTATAAGTAGCAGCCGTAGTGTAAATATGTGAATAGCTTACACTGTCCTCTACAATAGTTCCATCTCCAAAATCCCATATTACAGTATTTTCACCTAGCTTTTGATTACTCTGTACAACGACTTCGTTGACCTCACAACCTACTGTTGGAGTAACATTAAATCCTGCAAATAATTGTTTGGGCTTAATTACTACATTCTTACTTTCCGTTACTACACCACAGTCATTAAATGCAGAAAGGGTGATTGTATACGTAGCAAAATTGGTGGTCTCGTTTTTATAAGCATGTGTAATTCGCCCTTTATCAGCCGTTCTCACAAGTGGTGATCCATCTCCAAAATTCCATTCATACTGATCAACACTACCATTTGATAAATTGAATAACTCTAACAATTCATCTGCACATAATGTATCTTTTACCGCTACAAATTCAACATCTGGCAATGCTTTTACCACTACTGAATCTCTTTTAATATCAGTACCACAAATATTGTTGACCATTAATGAGATATAGTAAGTTGTGTCTGTGACGCCTTCATTGATGTAGGTAACAGGAGCAGGATTCATATCTGTTGAGATCACGCCATTCCCAAAATCCCATCTATAATTCAAAGCATATCCTTCTGATAAATTATCAAAAGTCACCTCCAATGGTGTACAACCACTTGGATCATAAGTAAGTGCATAATCTGCTTTTGGTGCCTCAACGATTTGTACTTGTTGAGTGATTGAAGTTTCACATCCTTTATCCGTTGTGACAATCAATGTAACATCAACTGCATCTGATACAGTTGTGAAAGTATGCGTACCCTCTTTTTCTGTGGAACCTATACCATCTCCAAAATCCCAACGGTAACTTAAATCAAAACCTGGTAAATCAGGCGTTGTATTGACGAATGTAACTTCTTGATTGACACAATAGGCTGCATCTGTTGCCAATGTAAAATTAGGTACTGGCAAAGGCATCACTCTAACAGAAACTTGATCTGTTGAAGTACATTGGGTAACTGGATTGGTTGACTCAAAAGAAATCTCATAAGTGCCCACATCTACAGTGGCAGGATCAAAAAGTACATTATCAAAATCAATAATACCTTCTCCTGACCAAACCTCATTATTTCCTTCTATATAAATGGCTCCTGTTTTTAGTCTTAAGTCAAAAGGAACATCATTTACACAAACTTCAATATCTTCACCAGCCGAAATTTGAGGCATATCGTGTACCTCAATATTTTTCTTTGCTACTACTTCACAACTTCCTGATCCATGTGTATAAACCACGGTGTAAGTACCCGGTGCTGAAGGAGAGAAAACTCCATTAGCTGTAATTGTAGCTCCATTCGTTTCTACACTCCAAACACCACCCGAAGGAGATGCTCCTTGTACAACTAACGTTTCATCAGCAATACACATTTCTTGAGTAGGACCTGCAAATACATCTGCCGGGTCAGTGATGTTGACACTGATTGTTTCAGTTTTAGAGCATCCTTTCGTGGAGGTAAAAGTATATTGTAACTCAACAATTCCTAATTGGTTGTTATTCTCTTTTACCGCTTTTGAAGGATTAAAAATATTATTTGAAACACCTTTACCAGCCCAAACACCAATACCTTCAAATGTTGTAAACGGTCCAAAATCATCTAAATTGATATCTATATCAGTATTACAGAAAGAGGTTTGTAGAGGGCTTAAATCGACTACAGGTAGTGGATCTACTGTAATAGTAATAGAAGCGGTTTGTTCACATGAAGCCACTGCTCCATTGTATTTAAATTGATATTTGAATGTTAAAGTGTAAGTTTCGTCTCCTCTTGAAGGAGTAAAAATACCATCAGGTGTAATATCTGTACCCGACCACTCTTCTAATACAATTTCTCCAAAATTAACATCGTCAGGTGATTTACCCACCGTAAGTTGTCTTGAATCCCATTGGCAAATCGCACCAGGATTATCGATCACTAGTACCGGAAGTGGCTGAACTATTATTTCTACAGGATCTGTATCTACTTCACAAGTAACATTTACATTTCCTGTATTTTGAGTCACTTTTGCATGATAATCACCTTCAGTGGTTACAATTAGAATATTGGCTGTTTCATTAGGAATCTCCACATTATCTCTATACCAAGTATAAGTGAATGTAGGATCTAATGGTAACGATAATTCTGCAAAATCATTTTCACATATCACTCCAGCACCTTGAGTGATTTCGATAGCTACGGAAGGCAAATCAATTTCTCTTACTTCTTTTTCCTCCGATGGAGTTGCACAACCTTGTGGAGAAGTAATCACTACTCTATACTTCCCAATCTCAGTGGCAATAAAAGTACTTCCCGTCTCACCCGAAATAGCAATAAAATTATCGGATTGGTCTTTTTTCTGCCATTGATAGGTATCTGCATTGTCTGAAGTTGCTGTAAATGTGGCTCTAATTTCTAAACCTTTACAAAAGGCCAATTGATCTGCAGAGATTGATGCTGTTGGGTAATCGTATTCTTGAATGATCAATTCGTTGGATTGTAAAGAGATACATCCATCTTTTGTTACGATTAAAGAATAAGTACCCGAAGTAGTTGTTGTTAGAGAGGCTGTTGTCTCGCCTGAAAGTACTTCTCCATTCTTGTACCACTGGTAAGAGTCCATTTCTGTAGAGGAGGCTTCCATTGTGACATCAATTGACTCTCCAATACAATAACCTAAAGCATTTGAAGTACTTATACTTACAACAGGCAGTGGTTTCACTATAATATCTACATCTGAAGATACTTCCTCACAACCTGATCCAATGGTCACTTTTACTTTATAACTTCCCGCTGTATTGATGCTGATTTCTTCTCCCTGCCCTACTTCATTCTCATTTGCATCGAGCCAAGTATACGTTAAATTAGCATCGTAGGGTGCTACCTTTAATTTGACACTTTCTCCTTCACATATTTCTTTACTATCAGTTGCAATACCATCTACTGTCAATACAGGCAACTGTTCTTCATATTGTGTTATTTCCAATGATGTTTTTACACTACAATTGTCTTTTGTTTGTACTGTAAGGAAATAGGTACCTGTTGTTGTAACATTGATCGTGATATCACTACCTAAATCATCTCCATTCTGATTTTCCCAAGAGTAAACAACACCTTCCAAATTACTCAAATTAGAGACTTCCGCTGTAAGGTCTGTATCAATTGTTTCGTTACCACACCAAATGGCTTTATTGGAAACAGAAATAGAAGCTACTGGTAATTCAGAAATATTTACTGTCACTTGATCAGTGGTTGAACACCCTGTATTATTATCTATAACCGTCAATTCATAAATGTAATCACCTGCCGCATTACTTTGAGTAGGCTGAACTTGCGGCATTGCACTTGTATTATCCGATAAATTAGGTGCTGATGCTGTAATTGGATTCCATTGGTAAGAATAATTGGCTATGGCAGATGTACCTATTTGAATTTGATCTTCCTGACAAACCATTTTATCTTCTCCTGCATCAATAATAACCTCAGGGTGATTTTCGATTTTCAAGGTATTTGAAGTCACAACACATCCTTCTGTAGTCTCAAAACGAACGGCATACTCCCCCAGTTCTGTTGCTGTTAATGTAGAAGAAGTCATACCTGAAAGATCTATAAATACATCACTATCATCCTTTTTCATCCATTGATATGTACCCGTTGCATTTGAAGTGTTGACTGTAAATGTTGTTTGGATATTATCTCCAATACAATAGGTCAATTGATCTGCTGCAATTAGTGCTGTCGGTTTTGCTAAACGTGTAATTGTTACTTCGTCTGGCTGAGAAGTACAGCCTCCTTCATCAATAGTTTCTAACTTATAGACACCTTCTGTTGTAACTGTAATCTGTGCAGTACCTCTGTCAATTTCTACCCCATCTTTATACCAAATGTAATTTTGTGCTGTATTATCAGACGATAATGTCACTGCTATATTATCATCAAAACAGAAATCTGTTCGCGTTAACGGCGTAATCTTAGCTTGAACACTTGAAGCCTGAATTACCTCAAATGGATCAGAAACTGCCTCACATGAATTATAAATTACTCTTAAAGTATAAATTCCTTGTTCTGTTACTGTCAGAGTAGTTGCCGTAGCACCTGAGATTTCAGCCCCATCTTTCAACCACTGATAAGTTGTACCTGTTTGAGCATTTTGAGTCTCAGCTTCTAATCTAATTTGAGCATCACCACAAATTTCTGCAGGGCTTCCAGTAGTCTTTATTTTTGCCTCTGGCAATGCTAGAACTGTAATGGCAAAAGTTGCTTTCTGTCCCTCACAATTATTGGCCAAAGTAGTGACCTCAAACTGTACCGTCTGATCTTGTGATGTGAGGTTCTCAATTTTTTCGGCAAGTAAGGTGATGGAACTACCATCATTATTATTGATTGTACCAGTGTATTGTGCCATCGAAAATGATGTACTTTGATTGGTAACCCTCCAAGTGTACGTTAAAGAAGTACTTTGCAGAAGAGATGAAATCAATACATTCGCATTTTCATTTGAACAGATTTGAGTACTCTGATTATTCACAATACTTGTGACTTCAGGATATACCGTAACGATTACTTCTTGAGGAGCTCCAAAACTATTATTGACTTCTGGAGTAATCTCGTATTTCACTATCTGTGTTTGATTCGTAGTGTTTTCAATTTGAATGGGCCATTTTGTTTGTGAACTACCATCAGATACTCCCAAATTGCCACTATTCTCTATGACCTCCCAATGATAAATAGTGTTGGCTACATCACCGGTTAAGTCCACTTCTTCTAATTCATTAGAACATACAAACACATCTTCAATTCCCCCAACTGTAGGCGTTGGCACTACAATTATCGTTATTTCCTTTGGAACTCCTTCGCAATTATCGGCAATCGGTGTCACTTCATAAGTCACCTCACCTTGAACAAAACTGGTATTGGTCAGTGTCTGTTTTAACGTATACTGACCATTTGTAACAGTAGTCGTACCTTCTGTTGCTCCCGATACATTGACTTTATTTTTGACAACCCAATTAAAAGTCACTTCAGGTATTGTTGATGAAAAATCAATTGAAGCTTCACTACCAGAACTGATTTCATCAGCCTGAGCATTTAATGTTAGAATAGGCAATGATTTTACAGTTGCCGTAATTTGATCTGAGTTCACACAATTATTAGCATCTGTACTTGTCAGTGTCAATGTAAATTCACCCGTTCCTGAAGTTTGAGGATTGAAATAGTAATCATTCCCTACTTTTTCAATTCCTGTACCTGTCCATACACCATCAGAAGGTGTAAAACCACTTAAAAGTTGTCTTTCATCTCCTTGACAAAAAATAAGGTCATTTCCTGCATCTACTTCCGGTAATGCGTACACAATAACATCTACTGGCGGATCGGTTGGACAACCACCCTCTAACTCTACAGCAATATGATATGTGACCTTTTGGTCTGTAGACGATAAATTGTGTAGTGTCTGTCGGATTGAATTTTGAGAGCTGTTGTTGGTATTTCGGATTTGATCATCCTCATAACCATCTACGTCTGTATTTTCATCTACTACCCAAGAAAAGTGAACCGTTCTTGAAGGGTCATCTTTCCAATTATTTGGATCTAGAATATTATTAGGGTCATTATCATTAACATCATATTGGAAAATTGCTTTTAGTTCAATATCAGTTTCCTCACCTGAACAAAAAGCCGTTTTCATATTTGTGGCATCCACATAAGGAATAGGCAATACAATTAAAGTAATAGACACCGTCAATTGTTGAGGATCTCCACTGTCTTTATAATTTACATTGGCAGTGTACGTATAAGACCCTGCATATGTAGGAAATACCTCAATAGTACTTTGGTTGGTATTGGAAGGCAAACCTGCTGTAGCTGAAGGTAAAGCCGTCCAAGAATAAGTTACATCGGTAATATTATCTTCTCCTGAAAAGTCAACAGTAGCTAAAATAGAGGTGCCATCCAAACAAAATTCTGTATCAGAGGCTGTAATTGAAATCACATTAAGCCTCGCATTATTAGAATGTACAACAGCATCTAGCTTTGGGCTATAAGCCACACATTTATAGTACCCTCTATCCTCATTTGTAGCTCCAGTTATTGTAAGCGTAGTTCCATTACCACCTGAAACCGTTGTCCAGTTTGTACTACCATCTAAACTAAAATACCATTGATAACTGAGCTGTTCATTCAATACAGAACCTTCAGCCTGTGCCGTAAAAGTAGCTGTTCCATTAAAACCCACTTTCTGATTTTTGGGCTGAGTAATAAAATATAAATCGTGAAACTCAGAGAAAAAACCATCCCTCGCCCCATTGTATTCCTTATCATATGCCACATCGGTCGCAATGCCTTGTTGACTACTTGCCATACCTCCAACATAGATAGCATCATTACTATTTAGTGTTATACTCAATCCCTCGTCGGTGGCTGTACTACCAAAGTAGGTAGACCAATTAACCGATCCATTATTATCGAACTTAGTTACATAGACATCTTTTTCCCCACCAAATGATTGTTGATAGATACCTTGATCTGAAGAGGAAATTAAATCATTACTTTCTGTAATCCCTGTAATAAAAATATTGCCTTTTGTATCAACAACTAAAGACTCAACTGTTTCGTCTTTAGTACCTCCATAACTTGATACTACTTCACTGATCAAAGTACCATTACTTGGATTAATTTTATATACTTTGACATTCCCTCTCTCTTCAGTTGCGACAACTAGCTCACTATCAGTATTATCATAATAAATAGGAATCGTATTTTCTCCCACTCTACTCCCTACAGCCTCAACCCACTGGAATACATTATTATTATTAACTTTAGCGACAAAGGCCTCATTATCAATGGCAATATTATTTCCGGAAGTAGGAAATTCAGTATTATCAAATACCATCCCCGACAAGTAGACATTTTGACCATCAGTGGTGATTGAAGATAAAAAGGCAACATCTCCTATTATCGTTTTTTCATCTTGTAAATTTCCATTGGAATTAAAAGAAGCAATGAATGCGTTATTTCCTTCTGACTTACCCCAATAATACCCTATGACGAATATCTTAGAATTTGCAACGACTACATCAATAGCATGGCTTTTATCAGCTTCACCAAAATTTGATTTTTCCCAAATCAATCTTCCATTGGCATCGTATTTTGTAATAAAAGCCTGATCTGATTTTGTGCCTACCATATAAATATGGTCATTATGAAAGACAATACTATTGCCTTCATCAGAACTTGATCCACCATAATAAGTACCCCATTGTCTTTGAAGACCTGTTGGGTCCATTTTAACTAAAAAGGCATCAGAAAGCCCTGAAGCGTCACCGTTGTTTAATTGTGTCTGCTCGGCTCCTGGAGAAGCAATCAAATCATCACTTGAAGTTTTACCAACGAAATAAATAGATCCATCAGAACCTATTGCCATATCCCGTATTTCTTCATCTCCTGTGTGGCCATAATAGGTTGCATTTTTTACATCAACCACCTTGGTCGGTGAAGACCCATCATGCCCGCTAAACGGAAAAGTTTGTGCATGTCCCTGTATACTGAGGGTAATAATCAGTAACCATAAAATTGGTTTTAAGAAGTTGTAGTTCATCTTTGTTGTTTGCTGTGAAAGTGAGGAGTTTTTAATTAAAAAAATTCGTTAAATGAAAGGGTGGGTAATTCTCTTTGAACAAGAGTGTGAAATCAAAATATTTTATTGCAGTCTGTTTTTTTTCTCAAAATATTATCATAATTCGAGAAGGATAAAAAATATAAAATCTTAAAATTTGATTGTAATACACAATCATTAATAGAGGCACCCAGTAATCAATTTCAAAGCTACACATTTAGATTTATTTATTAAAATATATTATTTTTAACATTTCTTAATTAAAACTCAAGTCACTGAATACAAACCATTTAACTCAATAACAAAATATATAATTTTACATTTTATTAATATTGAAAATATGTCATACATTATGACTTGTATTATAGATATACATAAAACATCACTTCTAATTGAAAAAAGATGCTTAAAGAAAAATATACCTCACTTCTTTCCCATTACACAGATGATCTTAGACTAATTGAACAATATTGGAATGAAATAACGAATCATTATTCTTCAAAAGAAAGAAAATATCACAACCTCAATCACTTAGAACATATGATCGTTGAGTTAGATGATGTTGAAAGTAAAGTTGAAGATTTGAACCCTTTTTTATTCGCTCTGTTCTATCATGATCTTGTCTATAATCCTTTGAAAGGGAATAACGAATCGAAAAGTGCGGAAATCGCAGTAAAAAAACTGTCAAATATTGGAGTAAACAGCGATACTATCTCAAAATGTAAAAATCATATCCTTGCTACAAAACAACACCTCTTATCAGAGGTGGCAGACACTAACCTTTTTATTGATATTGACATATCTATTTTAGGTCAAAAATGGGAGGTGTATGCTACTTATTTTCAAAATGTCAGATCAGAATATGCTATATATCCCGATTTCATTTACAACAATGGAAGAAAGAAAGTATTAAAGCATTTCTTGGAAGGTGATATTTTCCTTACTTCTCATTTTCAAAAAAAATATGAACAACAAGCTAGGGACAATATTAATCGTGAGATTCAAATACTAAAAAGCTAATACCAATTTCAGGAACTACGTTATTTTACATTTGATTCCTTCCTATTAACAAATAATTTTTGATACGTAACTTCAGAAAAATATTTTTGATTAATATTGTTGTAAGCAATTGTGCTGAAGATAAACAACTTATTAAAATAAACTTTTTTGAGAGATAGAGGTTCTCTTATTTAATAGGAGATTAATTCTAATATTGATAAGTTTCACTGTTCTATTTCTTACTTTTTAGATAAAAAATATGAGCCAATACGATTACAAAGATATCTGCCATAAGGTGATCAAGTTAACAGAAGAAGTAGGTCATTTCATTGCTACTGAAAGACAAAACTTCGATGACAGTAAAATCGAATATAAAGGTTTAAATGATCTGGTCTCTTATGTTGACAAAACTGCCGAACAAAAAATTGTACAAGGGCTTGAAGCAATTATGCCTGAAGCAGGCTTCATCGGTGAGGAAGGAACCAATAAAAGTTCAAACAACGGATTAAAATGGATCATTGATCCACTAGATGGAACGACCAACTTTATTCACGGCATTCCAATTTTCTCTATTAGTATTGGATTGGTAAGTGAGTCCGATTATTGTCTTGGCGTGGTGAGAGAAGTGAACCTTGACGAGTGTTTTTATGCTTGGAAAGACGGTGGTGCGTTTTTAAATGGTGCCCCAATACAAGTATCCAAACAAACAAAACTTAAAAACGGGTTAATTGCTACAGGTTTTCCTTATTATGATTTTGAGAAAATGCCTCAGTACATGAATATTCTTATGGGAATGATGGAAGGCTGCCATGGTGTAAGAAGACTTGGATCTGCTGCGGTTGATCTAGCTTATGTGGCATGTGGAAGGCTGGAAGGTTTCTTTGAGTATAATCTTAATGCATGGGATGTTGCTGCCGGTGCGATCATTGTAAAAGAAGCTGGAGGTGTTGTTTCTACTTTTTCTAGTGCATCTTCATATATCGAAGACCGAGAAATCATAGCTGCTCCGCCAAAAATACACGAAGAAATGCAAGATATTATATATAAAAAATGGAATAGCTGATGCTATTCCATTTCCTTTGTTATGGTGTCCCCTTTCGTAAAAAAGAAATAAGTATCTATTTTAGTTACTTCATCTCTATAGGTTGAACTCAACTCTAAACAATATTCAGTAAGGGAATCTAATTCATCAAAAAAGAGACTTTCTGTTAAAATGTCATCTTTGATTTGAATGTCATCATAGGGAATCGTTTCATCGCTGTAAACTACTCCTCCGTCCCTTCTTGAAAATTTATAATGCAGATAGTAAGAACTTCTGTCATCTTTTAGCCAGCCTAAAATTTTTACATCAATAGCTAACTGAGTTAAAGAGTCTTCAACTTCTACTTCAATGGCATCATGAAAAACATGCTCTACAGGACCTAACTCTAACTCATCAGCATTTTCGTCATCTATCATACATGCCGAAAATAAAAAGATGGTTATCAAATAAAACGGTAAATAAATACTCTTCATCTAGATAATACTATTGTACTTTTTAGGACAATCCAAATGTCATGAATGACAATAATATCATCATTTTTTTCAAAATACAAAAGAGACACCCATAATAGGTGCCTCTTTCACTAATATTGTACTATTTAAGCACTTAATTAGACAATAGTTATATTTAATTTCAGAAATAAATACTGTTCTACTAATTCCAAAATAATTTAACTGTAGGTTTTAAGCACTATCTATTTGATTTACAACTATTTTACTTCTAACATTACAGCTGAAGTAGCATCAATTGAAATTACGCCTTTTGACAAGTCATATTTCTTTCCTGTTAGAATATCAGTTGCAGATTTTGCTCCTTTTAATGTTTCTTCAAAACGATCCAATTTCAATTCTTTTGCCTCTGCATTTTTGTTGAAAATGGTCATCACTTTTGTCGTATCATCAAATCTAAACATTACGTAAGTCTCCCCTTTTGGATAATAGTGAACCAACTTACCTGATTGTAATGCAGTTGTTTTAGTTCTGTATTCGTTTAGAGTTTTGATCAATTTCATTGCATCTTTTTGCTGAGCGTTCAAGCCCTCTCCTGTAAATGCATTTACTTTATCGCCTGCCCATCCACCTGGCATATCGATTCTTAATCCACCGTGATCGCCTGGGTTTTCAGGGTACGACATTGTGATTTCAGTACCATAGTAAACTTGTGGAATACCTCTCAATGTGTATAAGTAAACCATTGCCATTTGATATAAATCGTAGTTTTGATTCACTTGGTCATAAATACGAGCCATATCATGGTTATCCATAAAAGTTACCAAGTTGTATGGATCCACATATAAGAAGTCATTGGCCAACATCTCATACGCTGCACCAAAACTATCTTGCCATGATTCTCCAGGAGTCACATTCAATGATTTTACGAAAGCATCTTGGTTAGGGAAGTCCATCATAGACGGCATATAACATTTATAACCATCTCTGTTCACCTGACCTGCTTGCCATCTTGCTACAAGTGCCGGATTTACAGTCCACTCCTCACCTACAATGTTGAAGTTAGGATATTCTTCCATGATACTTCTTGACCAATCACTCATAAAGTCAGGATCTGGATACGAGAAAGTATCTTGACGGATACCGCCTAATCCTGCATATTCTACCCACCAAATTGAATTTTGGATTAAGTACTTTGCCATTAGAGGGTTAGATTGGTTTAAATCAGGCATTCTATCCACAAACCATCCATCACTGAAGGCTTTCTTTTCAGATTCAGTAGTGTAAGGGTCAGCTAATGAAGACCTATTATGATTGGTCATTGGTTTCTCCGCTTTTTCAGCATGGTGATACCAATCTTTAGTAGGCATATCTTTAGTCCACCAGTGGTTTAAACCAGCATGGTTTTCTACTTGGTCCATGATTATTTTGATACCTCTTTTCTTTGCTTCTTCCACCAAACGAACATAATCCTCATTTGAACCGTAACGAGCATCTACTTTGTAGTAGTCAGTAATTGCATAACCATGGTATGAATAATCAACTTGGTTACTTTCTAATACAGGACAAATCCAAACGGCTGTAAAACCAAGTCCTTTGATGTAATCCAAGTTATCAATGATACCTTGTAAGTCACCACCATGACGTTTACCATTATCAGAACGGTCTGTATCTTCATACATTCCTTCTACGTGGTCATTTTCTGGAATTGCATTTGCAAAACGATCAGGAGTGATCAAATACATCACATCTTCGTTAGAAAAGCCTTTTCTGTTTGCTGAGTTCTTTGCTCTAGCTTTTAATTCATAATCGTAAGTAAAAACTACTTTACCTTTTCTTTTGAATTGGATTGGGAATTTCCCTGGCTTAACAGAATCACTAAGTCTAAGGTTCAAAAACAAGTAATTTGGATTTTCTACCTTAATCACCTGTTCCAAAGCAACACCTTCATAGGCAATTGAAGGATCTAAATCGTTAATACCTTCACCATGCACTAGTACTTGTAATTCTGGATTGACCATACCTGCCCACCAAAAAGCGGGTTCGACTCGATCAATTGATACTTTTCCTTTAGCGTAAGAAAGATGGAGTACAGTAATACTCATCAAGAGGGTTAGTAGATATTTCATTTTCATATTTAAAAGATTATTATTATTCTGTATTTATTCAGAATACTGTAAAATTCAGAACACAATAAACAACGTATTATATGGATATAAAAGAAGATTTTACACTTTTAGGAATGTTTATTATAATGTCTGCAAATATTAAATAACTCCCCAAAAGAAAATCCAATATTATATACATTTATTAATACATAAATGAAATAAGATAGCAACAGCCTCCTGTTACTTTTATATAAGGTTTTTTATGGCTTTAATTAGCTTTGTAGCTTTCTTTCTCTCTCTTTTTGAGCTGCTTCTAGTTTATCATTCATATCTTTCTTTAGCTTCACAAGTGTCTTGAACTTAATAAATGATCCAAAAACAAACAGGAAGAAAGATGCAACCAACATAGAATACTTTATCGTTGCTTCGTCCTTATAAATTGTAAATGAACAAACAACCATTATAATTCCTACCAATGTAAATAAGTAACCATGCATAATGTTTAGTGAAAAGTTTATTTGTAAACAGTCTGAAATAATTTCAACAAAGTTATTGGTTATTTTTCGGGAGTACAACTTTAAAGCCGTTAAAAAGTGATTTAAATCATTTTTAGTATACTAGAATCACTATAATAAAGCTAAACAGATAAAAATAAGGATGTTGTAAAGTACTTTTCACTAATAAAATATTCAAACGATCGTAAATGATCACCACTTTTCAATAAATAAAGAAGAAATATTCAAAAAAATGGCTTCTATCCTGTTTAGAATAGTATCGTTCATAGAGCCACTACTCAAAACACGATAAAAGCCTTATCAATTACAGCAACCTGTCATTGGCTACTGTTAGTATACCTAGTAATTTTTTAAGAAAGTCATCAAACGGTGCAAATACCATCGATCTCTTCCTGAAGATTCCATAAAACCTACATGACCTCCATACTTTGGGACTTCTAAGTACAATTGTTGATTACCCATTGCCTCTACATAAGGGTAACATTCATCAGATAAAAAGGGATCATCTTCTGCATTTAAGATTAATGTAGGAATAGAAATCTTTGGTAGAAATTGCCTTGAACTACATTTTGTCCAATAATCTTCGGCGTCTAAAAAGCCATGTACGGGGGCTGTATAAAGATTGTCAAATTCCACAAAAGTTGTTGCTTTCTCCAACAAGAGAATTTTAGCTGAATCTGGATCCTCTCTTCTGATTTTTTCAATGGCTTTCTTTTTAAGAGACACTAAAAAATCATTCAGATAAAACCAATTCTTCCGTTCTTGGAGTGTCCTTGCTGAAGAGTTAAGATGAACAGGAGCAGAAACAGCTACTGCTGCTTTTATTTTTGGATGAAGTTCCTGAGCATTTTCTCCTAAATATTTCAATGTGATATTCCCTCCTAAGCTGAAACCAACAATGTATATTTTTCGATAATTATCAATAATTTCGTCTAGAAGAAATATCAATTCTTCTGTTCTCCCACTATGGTATGATGTTTTTCTTAAGTTGAGTTCTCCACTACAACTCTTATGATTCATAGCCCATACATCCCACGTTTTGGAGAAGTAATCCGCTATTTCTAAAATATAACCAGACTTAGATGATCCTTCTAAACCATGAAGAATGATTACAGCAGTATCAGATTCACTTAAGATAGTGTCTACATCAAAAAAGTCATTATCAGCAGTTTCATAACGTTTTCTTAAGTATTTGGGTGATTTCTGTTTTTTTATACGATTAGAAAATATCGTATTGATATGTGGGTTTTTAAACCAAAAGCTTGGTGAAAATTGAGAATTAATAATTGGCATTATTGTAATTTTTTTAACATCCAAATTGAACATCCGTGGTGGGAAGTATTTCCCAAAGGTTTATCCAACATTTTAAAACCTACCTTTTCATAGAGTTCAATTCCTTTTGATAGTTGAGGCATCGTTTCTAAATAGCAATTAGAATATTTTTTTTCAGCAGCAAAGTCCAGGCACTTTTTGATCAATTTTCTACCTAGACCTTTACCTCTCGCTTCTTTTTTTAGGTATATTTTCTGGAGTTCACAAATACTGTTATCCCCGCCTTCTAAAACATTTATTCCGGCACCTCCTATAATGTTACCGTCTTCTTCAATGACATAATAAATAGCTTTTTCGGATTGATAAACTTTACTTAAACTAAACAACATTTCATCAAAATAGGCCGTACCAGGAACATTGGCTTCATGTTCTTCCAACACTTCCTGTATTAAATGTCCAATTTTTTCGTTATCTGATATTATAATAGGCCTTATTTGCATTTCAACTTTTTTTGTCGACAAATCTACATAGAATATAAACAAAAAATAGGTTAGTATTTCAATAAATACTAACCTATTTCAAAAAAAACTAAATCTGTTTTTTACATGTAAAGAATTGAATTATAATCAATTTTTCTGTCGTAATCTTTAAAAGAAACTTCTATTTTCTCAAGATTACTTTTTCTTGCAAGTGACAGTTTTGCATTACGATACTTTCCTATCCTCTGAATTGTTTCAAATACATAATCTTCTTCAGGTGATGTTTCATCAGAAGGTAATAATTTGTACACCTCATGAGTTTTGTCATTCATTAGTTCTACTAAAGCATAAGAATCCGTAAATTTTACAGAGACATTTATTTTCTCTTTAGTATCTTCTAAAATTAGTTCTGCATTACTCGTATACCATGTATTTTTTTGACATGGTAGCTCAATAGAGGTAGTCATGCAAGACTCAAATATGACAACAAATATCAAAAGTGCTGCCACTATACTTAGTGATAGGGTATGTTTGGTAGTTATTTCCATTTAACGAAAGGAGTTTATTGTTGATATTTAATAAGTTTTTAACAGTAACATATTTTAGCATAGTTTACTCATGCAGTTCTAATTTACGAATTTATCTTATTTTTTTAAATGAAACAGAGTACACAATCACCCTATTAACAATTACTTAGATATAATTCACACTAAGGTAAAAATACAATCACATTTACTTTTTATTAGAATAAAAACACGAGTACCAGTATAGTTTTTATTTAAACATATTTTAAAGTTATGATGTTTTTTTTATAAAACAACAATAAACGCTAACTAATAAAGGTAAATGTATTAAACTTAAGCTCTGTTATCGGTGTATTTAATGTTGTAAATCAACCTTTTAATAACATGAAATCGATAACCCTAATCTTTACCTCACTTTTGTTGTTTACGAATATGCTATTTGCTGATAACGTAAAAGATGAAAAAAACAGAAATAAAAACTATGATGCTTCCAATGCACCGAAAATTAAAACAGCACCTTTCTCAAGAGGTGTGGGAGATGATGCCACTTTGGAAATTTTTGTAGAAGGAAAACATAAAATGCTGATTGACCGTCAGACCGAAAATATTCTTTTCGATAAACTAGTAGAGGGAAAGGATTTTGTTCGTGTGTATACTGATTATACAGATGGACAAAAGGCTATGATCATTTGGCAGGCACAAAAGCAAAAGAAAAAAAATAAAGAGGTAAAATGGAAAATTTACACCTATAAATATTTCCCAACTCTGGGATGGAGACCTGTTGATAACAAAACAACACAAGTAAAAGCATTTAAGTAGTTAAACAAATAAAATTGGGATAAGTTGAATAATTATTTTTTAGTCTAATCAAAGTAGAATAGAAGAGCATAGCAGTAGCTACGTGATGATATTCTAACGAAGAGTAGGCTAAAAAAGAAAATTCAAAACTTCTGATTATAATTGAATAACTGCTTAAGTAATAATCAATGCTTTAAGGGATAAAAAAAGGCTGTCTTAAACGTAAAGTTCAAGACAGCCTTTTTGCTATAAAAATTCTTTCTAGAATTCAGCACTTTTTGGTGCTCTTGGGAAAGGTATTACGTCACGGATGTTACCCATACCTGTCACGAACAATACGATTCTCTCGAATCCTAAACCGAAACCTGAGTGAGGAGCTGTACCGAACTTACGAAGCTCTAAGTACCACCATAATTCCTCTTGAGGAACTCCCATCTCATTCATTCTAGTCAACAGCTTGTCATACGACTCCTCTCTTTGAGAACCACCGATGATTTCACCAATACCAGGGAATAAAACGTCCATTGCTCTTACCGTCTTACCGTCATCATTTTGCTTCATATAGAATGATTTGATGTCTTTAGGGTAATCTGTAAGAATTACAGGCTTCTTATATTCTTTTTCTACTAAGTATCTTTCGTGCTCAGATTGTAAATCAATACCCCAATCTACGTCGTATTTGAATTTACCTTTCTTGAATGGCTTAGATCTTTTCAATACTTCGATTGCCTCAGTGTAAGTCAATCTTTCGAAGTCATTTTTAGAAACAAAGTCAAGACGCTCTAATAAACCAAGGTCAGAACGCTCATTTTGAGGCTTACCTTTCTGCTCTTGAGCATAACGTTGGTCTAAGAACTTCAAGTCATCAGGACATTGCTCCATCGCGAAGTCGATCAAGTACTTGATCATTTCCTCTGCAAGATCCATGTTGTCATCTAAGTCATAGAATGCCATCTCCGGCTCGATCATCCAGAATTCAGCCAAGTGACGAGAAGTGTTTGAGTTCTCTGCACGGAATGTAGGTCCAAAAGTATAAACCTCACCCATTGACATTGCTCCAACTTCTGCTTCCAATTGACCAGAAACGGATAAGTTTACAGCTTTACCAAAGAAATCTTCTTTGTAATCCACTTCACCATCCTCAGTTTTTGGAGGGTTTAAAGGATCAAAGTTTGTAACTCTGAACATCTCACCTGCACCTTCAGCATCAGAACCAGTGATGATAGGTGTATGCATATAAAGGAATCCTTTTTCGTTGAAGAACTTATGGATACCATACGCTAATGCGTTTCTTACTCTATATACAGCACTCATTACTTGCGTACGAGGACGTAAATGAGCTTTTTCTCTTAAGAATTCTAAAGAGTGTCTTTTTGGTTGCAAAGGATACTCATCTGGATCTGCATCACCCAAAATTTCGATCTTCTCAACAACGATTTCGATGCTTTGACCTTTACCTTGAGATTCAACTACTTCACCTTCAATTGCTACAGCAGCACTCGTAGTCAATCTTTTAAGTAGATCTTCGTCTGTATTTTCAAAATCTACCACTGCTTGCAAATTATTGATAGTAGAACCGTCATTTAAGGCAATGAAACGATTGCTTCTAAATGTTCTAATCCATCCCTTTACAGTTACTTTGGCTCCAACCTCACCGTGGGCCAGCAAGTCTTTAATCTTTATTCTTTTCACTTGCGTGGTAGTTTAAATGTTTAAAATAAAAATGACATACTAATACGTATGCCGAAAATTGAGCACAAATATAAAAAGTTTAGCCTAGTTTTATAGTTACTTTACAACGATTTATAGAATTAAACACTCTTTTATATTAATTCTAATCGATTAGATGTCTAGGAAGCATGATTAACAAAGGTTAATACTCTAAAAGTGCTAATTGATATTTATTTTGATTAAAATAGAATCGTGAAATTAAAAGTTCCATTATATCAGAGTGATTACAAATGGAACAGTTACTCTATAGTACTCCAATTAAATCAAAAACAGTAGCAACAAAACTGTTTATTTTAATTCATCTAATTCTATCTAACTAATGAAAAGCAAACCAATTCTAGCCGTATCAGCTGGTGTTCTAGTGTTAATTCTATCTTATTTTTTCTTTTTTAATGAGGCTTCAGAAGAAGTTCTACTTACAAAAGCTCGGTTTGGAGACCTCTATATCAATGTTTCTACTACTGGTGAATTGGAAGCGAAAAACTTTGTGGAGATTCAAGGTCCTATAAAAATGAGACAAGCTGGTATTTGGGAAACAAAATTAAATAGTCTTGTCCCTGAAGGTACCGTCGTAAAAAAAGGAGATAAAGTAGCTCAACTTGATGCTTCTTCGCTATCCGACAAATTAACGCAAAGAGAAACAGATCTTACGAAAGCAGAATCTCAATGGGAACAAACAAAGTTGGATACTGCTCTTCAACTTAGTCAGGAAAGGGATAAAATTATTAATCTTCAATTTACGGTTGAAGAGAAAAAACTAGCGTTAGAGCAATCGGCATTTGAGCCTCCTGCGACAATCAAACAAGCAGAAATTGAAGTACTAAAATCTGAGAGAGATCTAAAACAAACCAAGTCGAATTATCTTGTAAAACAACAGCAGTTAAGTGCAAAAATGCGAGAAATCACTGCTACGCTAAATGAAGCGAAAAGAAAGGTAAAGTTCTTACAAGATTTATTTGCTGAGTTTACCATTTTTGCTCCAGAAGAAGGCATGGTGATTTATGCTAAAGATTGGGACGGTAAGAAGAAAAAGGAAGGATCGACTATCAGAGGTTGGGACCCTGTTGTGGCTACTTTACCTGATTTATCAGTGATGATTTCAAAAACGTATGTCAACGAAGTCGACATACGTAAGATTAAACCTAAGCAAACCGTAACATTAGGTTTGGATGCGTTCCCTGATAAATCACTCACTGGAACAGTCACAAAAGTTGCCAATGTGGGAGAACAAAAACCGAATTCTGACGCTAAAGTATTTGAGGTTATTATACTCCTCAATGAATCGGACAGCACACTTCGTCCTTCTATGACTACATCGAATATTATTCAAACTAATTTTATTGAAAATACACTTTTAATCCCATTGGAAGCCATTCATACTGAAGGTGATTCTATCAGTTACGTCTATAAAAAAGGGGTAAGTGGATTTGAAAAAAGAGAAGTAAAAACGGGTGAAATGAATGATAAAGATATAGAAATCTTACAAGGACTCTCTCCTGAAGATATTGTAGCATTATCCACTCCGACAAACGTTTCAAAAGACATTATTTTAATTCAATAGACAATGGACAGAATACTTATTAACCTGTCTATTGCTTGGGAAGCAATTTTGGCCAATACCGTTCGCTCAATCTTAACTGCATTGGGAATTATCTTCGGGGTTAGTGCAGTAATTGCTATGCTTGCTGTTGGACAAGGTGCACAACAAGAAATTTTGAATCAAATGAAGCTGGTGGGTGTCAATAATATTGTTGTCACACCTAAAAAGGAGCAAACGGAGGAAAAAGTCACACAATTGAATCAAGGGGACAAGGATAAATATTCTCCAGGGTTGACCATACTTGATCTTGAAAATATAAAACATACCATCCCTAATATTCAAAAAATCAGCCCTGAGATTGAGCTAGAAACCTATATTATAAAAAATGGTATTCGTAGATCTACTAAATTAATTGGTGTCCAAAATGCTTACTTCGAAATCTACAATCATACCTTGTCATCAGGTGTATTATTCTCGAATACACACTTCAAATTTGGTCAAGCTGTCTGTATTATCGGTCGTGGTATTCAAACCCGTTTTTTTAGTAAAGAAGATCCCATTGGTAAGCAAATCAAATGTGGAGGGCAGTGGTTAACTGTCATAGGTGTATTGAAAGAGAGAAGTTCGGCTTCCAAAAACTTAGAGAAATTAGGCATCAGAAATGCGAATTTAGACGTTTATGTCCCCCTTCAGACCATGTTAATTCGTTATCAAGATCGAGCAAAAGTAACTAAATCTGATATTCAACAAGCAGCACGAGAGGAAAATAGAAACAATGATGATGTGGAGAAAAAACCAGCCAATTACCATCAATTGGATAAGGTGGTCATCCAAATGTCTGAAAGTAACGAGCTTCCTTTAGCTTCAGAAGTTTTACAAAGAATGTTGACCAGAAGGCATTTTGATAAAATTGACTTCGAAATATCAATTCCCGAAATGCTTCTGAAGCAACAAAGAAGAACAAAGGATATTTTCAATATTGTTTTGGGAGCGATCGCTTCTATCTCTCTGATAGTTGGTGGTATAGGGATTATGAATATTATGCTGGCTTCGGTATTAGAACGTATCAAAGAAATTGGTTTAAGAATATCTCTGGGTGCAAAAAAGCATGATATCATCCTTCAATTCCTCTTAGAAGCGGTATTAATTAGCCTTTCTGGAGGTACAATTGGTGTAATTCTCGGGATTGCCTTGGCGGTATTGATTTCTAATATTGCAGACATACCGACTATCGTTTCATTCTCATCAGTCCTTATCTCATTTGGGGTAGCTACCTCCATCGGTGTTATTTTTGGAATTTCACCGGCTAGAAAAGCCGCGAATCAAGACCCAATTGAATCTTTGAGATACGAATAAACCTAACATTACTTCAAATGAACTTAAAAAAAATATTTATATACCTTTTGCTGCTCCTGAACACACCTCTATTCGCTCAGGAACTGATGACATTAGACCAAGTGATTAGTATTGCAAAAGGAGAGTCGCTTTCTTCTCAACAAGCGGAGAATAGAAAAGAAAACAATTACTGGTTGTACAAACAGTTCAAATCCAATTACCTTCCTCAATTGGTTTTAGATGGTTATTTACCAGATTTCAACCGCTCCATTTCATCAGTCACTCAGCCAGACGGTTCCAATGAGTTTAGAGGGGTAAATATGTCCACTTCACAATTGAACCTTGCTCTCCAGCAAAATGTCGGTTTAACAGGAGGGTCGATTTATGTAGGTTCTAGTATTCAAAGAATCGACAACTTTGAAGGTTTAAATCAAGGAGTGAGCTATGCAGGACAACCTTTGATCGTTGGTTTCAATCAACCTCTTTTCAATTTCAACCCTTATAAATTTGATAAAGTGATTGAGCCTTTGAAATACGAGGAATCACAAAAGAAGTTTACAGAAGAGATGGAACAAGTAGGTTACGATGCCACGGAATACTATTTTGATCTATTATTGGCACAAGTCAATAAAAAAGTAGCTGAAACCAACCTTTCCAATAACGATACTATTTTCAAAATTGGAAAAGGCCGTTACAACTTAGGAAAAATTGCAGAAAATGAACTTTTACAACTCGAACTGAGTGTAATCACCTCAGAGAGAAATGTACAATCGGCAGATTTGGAAGTCGAAAGAGCCACTTTGAATCTTTATACATTTTTAGGATTGACACCAAGTGCAAATGGAGTCGACTTATCTCTTCCTGCTGAAATTCCTGATATCACCATCAGTTCTGATGTGGCTGTTGCACAAGCCAAACTCAATCGACAACAATACATCAGTTTCCACAGAAGAAAATTAGAAGCAGAAAGAGCGGTGGCTCAAGCAAAAGGTCAAACAGGTTTACAAGTTAACCTAAATGGTCAATTTGGCCTCACTCAACAATCTAATGTCCCTTCAGGAGTCTATCAGAATCCTAACGATCAGCAGCAAGTACGACTGGGTTTTAATATACCTCTTGTGGATTGGGGAAGAAGAAAATCAAGAGTGGAAACTGCACTTTCTAATCAACGATTGGAAGAAAGTACTATCGCATTGCAGGAACAACGATTTACACAAGAAATCTATATGCTTGCAAGACAAATTCCTATTATTAGGAAAAGAGTTTTATCTACTGAAAGAGCAAAGATTGTCTCAGAAAAAAGTTATGAAATTGCAAGGCAAAGGTACTTGGTAGGTAAAATTAGTGTCACTGACCTCAATATTACATTAAGAGATAAAGACAATGCCACAAAGGAATATTTAGCGGCCTTAAAAGAGTATTGGCTTTCCTTTTATCGACTAAGAGTTTTCACGCTTTATGATTTTCAAAAGGATGAAAAAATTGAATTAAACTAATTTTGGTCTGCGAATTGATATAATCAAGGTGATAACTTAATTGATCCTACAAAAGACAATAACATAATGAAAAAGATTCACCTTACCTTAGCGGCATTATTCTTCTTACTTTTTGCGTGTTCAACTGAACAAAAGCAAGATGAGTCTGAGGAAGGATATGAAATGAAAGTGGAAGACCTGAGTAAAGTCGATTCTAAAGCATTATATCAAGAAATTGATTCTCTAAAAAAAGAGGCTTTCGCTTCTGAAGAATTAAAAATTTCAAAAGCTAAAATGATTGTTCAAATTCTCAATCGTTCCAATGCCAAATTGGACAAAGAGAAGAAAAGAACCGCTAAATCGGCTATTTCACAAGCCTCAAGAGCAAAGTATTCTAAATCGAGTTTCAATAACAACGAAGAAGTAATGCAGTACGATCAACGTATCACTGAAATGATCACTGCACTGAATGACTTGATTGATTCGGTAGATGATTTAGATGCTCAAGAAGAAACAGAAATGTTACTTTCAGAGGTTTCAGACGCTAACGCTAGAGATACTTTCACAAGAGGGTATTATAACAATGCGGTCAAAAAGTGGAATAAGATGACAAAAGATTATAAAGCTAAATTGGAAAAGGAGAACCCTGAAATAAAAATTGCAGCTTTGGATTATTTTTATGGTGAGGAACCATTATAAGACGTCATCTCTTATCAAAAAAGCCTTGTGAACTTCAATCTTCACAAGGCTTTTTTTATTATTTGATCAAAGCAGGAGACAATACTTTAAGGTCTCCATCCACTTCCTCAGGAACTTTTAGGTTTAAGATCTTAGCAATTAGAGGGTAAATATGTATATTTTCAAAGGATTTAATGGCTTGCCCTTTATGAAAATGATCCCCTACTCCATAAAATATTGCATGCATATTCTTCACTTTATAAGGGTCGTAACCGTGCATTCCATTGCTCACTGTCCCTCTTAAGTTTCTAAAAGTCATTGGAGGAATTGCTTCACAAAATATTTCTGGAATTCGCTTCCCTTTAGAAAAATGAAGTCGTTCTGGTACTTCTTCTTTTTTGTAAACCACAAAACCTTTGTCTTCTTGAGCCTTCAGTTCTTGATACGTTTTTTCTATATCTGCCCCTTTTTTAGCATATAAGAAATATTGAATTCCACCTCCATTCACACACTCAAAGTCTTTATATCTTCCGAGACTCTCCAACACAATCGAATTTTCCACATCAACTTGCTGCATACCATGGTCGGAAACGATAATTAAATCAATAGGGTCAGGATAAGATTTTACGACTTCATATAGTTTCCCAATCACTTGATCTAGGTATTCAACGGCTTCTTTTGTTTCTGGAGCATCCGGGCCAAAAAGATGACCTTGTGTATCTACCAATGAAAAGTAAGTAGCTATAAATGACGGACGCACTTCTTCATCCAATGAAAGCCACTTTTGTATTTGGTCTACCCTTTCAAAATAAGGTGTAGGTTTATTGTATTTAAAATAATAAGTAGGTGTCATTCCCTCTACTCTAGCATCTGAAACTGGCCAATAAAAAGTCGCTGATTTTTGGCCTTGCTGTTCTGCTAAATTCCAAAGTGGAGTTCCCTTAAACCATGAACCATCTTTTTTACCCAATCCCACTTTATAATGTTGTTCTCTTTCTGGGTCATAGAAATTATTATGCACCAAACCATTGTTTTGAGGGTACATACCTGTAACGATTGAATAATGGTTGGGAAAAGTTTTGCTAGGGTAAGCAGGAATCATAGAAGCGGCCTTCACTCCTTCCTTTGCTATTTGGTCTAGGTGAGGTGTGTTGTACTTTTCCGAATAATCATAACGGAATCCATCAATGGAAACGAGTACAACCGTATTTTTTGGCTTCTTGTCGTGTGTATTGAATTGGCAAGAAAAGATAGTTAATGGTAGAATTACCAAGAAAAGGTAACGATTCATTTTATTTACAGTAAGTTATTGATATATAATGCACAAAAATAAATTGAACTGCCTATATCTCTACTTTCGTTACCTTTTATTAAGTGATTGAATGTTAAGGTATAAAACGAATAATGCTCAATAATTAATAGGTTGATTGACCAATTCTAAGATTCTGCATATTTCTTTTTGGGCTTTACTTTTTTAGGAACAGGCGTAGGTTTCAACTGTTTCTTCTGCATCTTAACTTTAAAAGATTTCCCCATTTGCTTGAAGGATTTCAAGTTTTTTGAATGTTGCTCATATGTCATTCCTCTCATTAAAAAATAACCATTATCAGGCTTAAAAAGTATAACCATATACCCGACTGCTTCTTCGTTTGTAGATGTATTCTTCTTTGAACCTTTGGGAGAGTGCGAAATGATTTCATACCCAAGCATACCTTCAATTTCGATAGCATTTACTTTACTAATCACTGTTTCATTACTCATTGGTAATTCTCTAAAACGGGCCATAGCATAATTTTTAAAGTTTTTAGCGACTACTTTTTTTCTAATGTCATCAACTTTGAAGATGGATGGTTTAATATCTTTTTTACTTTTTTTGAAGAAAATGGCCTTTCCTTTCTTTTGTAATAAAGGCTGATACTCTGTTGTTGTGATTGAAAACATACCATCCACCATCTCCATATCTGATAGATCATCTAATTTACCATTCAATAAATTGGCAGTTTGCATGACACTAACCAATACGTCTTCGAAGTGTGGTTGACTTGTAGGATAAGCACCTATTAGAATTACGGTATGTTCTGTATCTCCGAATAGGTAAATAAATTTTGAATACCCTTCTTTTTTTGATGTGAGGTTGAATTTATAAGCAGGCGTTCCATTATTCAATACGGCTTTCTCCATTTTCCCATCTGAAAGATAACCTTCAAGTTCATCAGATAGCATCTTCAAATAGATACCATTGACACTTATTGGAAAGTATTCCACTATAATTGCTACTTTTGATAAACGATTCACCAATCCTGTTGAACCTTTAACTTGTGCTATTTTAAATGACTTAGGTGGAGTGATGCTACAGTGTTTCTCTGCAAAAATTATTTCATTTTCTTCTTGAGCCAATAGTGTGTGAGAACATACAAAAGCAATTAAAATAAATAGTAACCTCATCAAAAAAACGTTAGGGTAAATGAAAAATAAAAAAGCATGTTTGAAGAAGTTACTCCTCCACAAACATGCTTATTAAGTAGAATGCTATTAAATATATTTCGACTGAAATTTATCTGCTACTTTATTGAACTTCTCTGTACCATTACTACGGTTCTTATTCGAAGACTCTACCAATGTATTGTACTCATTCACATTGTTGTTGTATCGTTGGACCTCTGAGTTATAAAGATCAATATCTTCTTGCGTTCTATTTTTTTGCTTGATTGCATTAAAGTTTTCGACCACTTTATTGAAGTTTGTCATTTGCTCCTGTATCTCAATTTGCTTTGGGTAGTACTCAGTCGCCAATTTATAATAACAAGTCAATAATTCTTCACATGCTGCCTTATAGCTTTCATCTCCTCTGAATGCTTCAATATTTTTCAGTTTATCTCTACCATCATTAACGGCAAGTTCCAATAATGCGATATTTTTCTTTGCCGCTTCGTTATCCTTCGCCTTTTTAGCTTTTACGACTTTTTTGTCATACCAATGACATTTATAATGAATTAAATAAAGTTGATTATGGTATCTATTTACTTCTGATGCATTGTCCAATTTACGACTTAGTCTTGATTGACTTTCTTGAAGTGTAATATTATTATTCTCGGCAAAAGTTTCTTGAACAGTAGAAACTACATTATGCATAGAATCTTTCCTCGCTCTAATTCTTTCTTTTAACAAAAGGTATGCTTCCATTTCATCATAAGACATCTCTGCTACCTTTTCCATATCGACAACCTTTTGATAATCGCTATTCATAATATGATACGACAAGCTCAATGATTCATAAAATACATCTCTTAAAGTGGCATCACCGTCATAAGGAGGAAGTTTTTTGATCTGAGCCCTTGAAGATTGGAGGCTCCCAATTAAAGCTTGACGTTTTTTTTCAATTGTACTGGCATTACGTCCTCTAGAAGCTTTCTTGATGTAATCCCAAGTATCTTCATTAATCTGATGGTACTGTTCACCAATTTTGCTCATGTATTCTCCTGCAGTTTCTTGAGAGTAGGCACATAGAGATAAAAAGGACATTATCCCTGCAATGATTGTAGTCTTAAAACACATAATAGTTGCTTATTAATAAATATTGCTTGTTAAATCAACATTTAAAGTTAGCAATAAGTGATTTAGTATAAAAGATTCATTAAGGCTAAAAGTACTAAAGTTCACAACTTTGAAAGATTTAGAATAATAGTTCCCATAGAATAGTCAATCCAACCTACATAATATCACTATTTAAAAAGAATGTGAAGTGAAAGCATTATTCATATTCTATAGATCATCAGAAATCTCTCGATTTCTAAATATTATAAATATTCGAAAATTTAGTTTACTATGGATTCAAGTTCAAACTAAACATTTTTAGATAATAAAAGTTAGATTTTATAGGTGCTAGAGTACTTTAAAATATGATTTATAATTATTACAACCTTATTTTTAGGCTTGTCTAAATTTTTTATTTAGATTTACGACAATAGAAAATTAGTCAACCATTAAAAACATTTTCAAATAAGCCATGAAGGCATCACTAATTACTTTTTTATTGTTAGCTATAAATATACTTAGCTTTGCAGGAGATAAAATTACGATCAAAGGTCATGTGACATCGAATAAAGATCACGTACCTTTTGCTACAATCTCGATTAATGATGGAGAGTTTGGAACTTCATCTGATGAAACAGGGCACTTCCTTATTGAATTAGAGCAAGGAGTAGAATATTCTATCATGATTTCAGCGGTAGGTTATTTACCAATTACACAAAATTTTAAAGCAAAAAATGGAACTGATATTCATTTTGATTTAGAAAAAGACCTTTTGCAACTCAATGAGGTTATTGTTTCTAGTAGTAGAAGAGAACAAAGTAGAAAAGAGACTTCTGCTGTTGTTAATGTTGTGGGTAAAGAAATTTTCATGGCAAACAACTCTAAAGTAGTAGCTGATGGATTAAACTTCGTTTCTGGAGCAAGAGTAGAAAATACTTGTGGTAACTGTGGTGCTTCTGCCTTAAGGTTAAATGGATTGGAAGGGCCTTATACTCAAATTTTAGTAGACAGTAGACCAATTTTCAATGGCCTTGTAGGTGTTTATGGATTGGAACAAATTCCAGTTTCAATGGTAGATCAAGTAGAAGTTGTAAGAGGCGGTGGTTCTGTTTTATTTGGTGCCAACGCAATTGGTGGTACTGTAAATATCATTACTAAAGCACCACAATTTAACTCTTATGAAGTAGGTACTAATTTTGGAACAATTGATGGAAAATCAAACGATATCAATACTTATTTCAATACTTCATTAGTATCAAAAAATGACAAAACAGGTGCTTACATTTATGGATCGTATCGTCATAGAGATGCTTGGAATGCAAACCCTGATGATGTTTGGTATCAACTAGATGACAATGGTAATCCAACAGGAGGTGCAATAAAAGATGATTTTTCTGAATTGCCTGAATTGAAAACTGCTTCAGTAGGTACTAAAGTGTATCATCAATTTAATGATCAAAATAAAATTACTGCTGATTTCAGATATTTAAACGAACAAAGAAGAGGAGGTAACAAACTCGATCTAGCGCCTCATGAAACTGATATCACGGAGATGATTGATATGAATATCTTCGGTGGAAGTGTGAATTATGATTGGTTCAGTACTGATAAGAAAACACATATTAATGCTTATTCAAATATTCAGTATGTAAATAGAGATAGTTATTATGGTGCTAATCAAGCAGTGGATGGCTATGGTTTAACTACGGGTACAACTTATGTAGGTGGTGCTCAAGTAAACAGAGATCTTGGTAAAATGTTCAATGCGAATACTTACTTCGTGGCTGGCGTTGAATACATTTTCGATAAAATCGAAGATCGAAAAAACGGATATACTGATCCAGAGACAGGAGAAAAAGTTGGTGATGCATTAATCTCTGATCAAGAGTCTAGCACTATGGCTGTATTTGCTCAAAATGAATGGAAGGGTAAAAAACTATCAGTATTAGTAGGTGCTAGAATGGATTATGTGCAAATCAACGATTTAGCCAACGCTGAAAATAATAAAAGTGTTCCTGCCATTAACCCAAGAATCAATTTAAAATATAACTTGACGAAAGACATGCAGGTAAGAGGTGGTTTTGCTACTGGTTTTAGAGCTCCTCAGATGTTTTCTGAAGACTTACACGTTGAAGTACAAGGAGGACAAGCGGTAAGAACAGTTTTAGATCCAGATTTAAAACCTGAGACTTCTTTATCTTACAACCTTGCATGGGATTGGGAGAAGAAAATTGGTAATGTTCAAACTTACTTCTTAGTAGAAGGTTTCCATACTAGAATCAAAGATAGATTTGATAATCAATTAACGGAACTTCCTGACGGTACTTTAATTAACTACAAAAGAAACTCGCTTTCTGATGCTGTAGTACAAGGTTTCAACATAGAGGCAAAAGTTGCTCCTTCACAAAACCTAGATTTCCAAGCAGGTTTTACTGTCCAAACAGCAGAATATGAAGAAAACAACCAATGGGGTGACGAAGAGACAAGTACTTCAAAATATATCTTGAGAACACCAAATCAATACGGTTCTTTCACTATGAACTATCGTCCTGCTCAAAAATGGCAAACATCATTGACAGGGGTTTATACTGGTAGCATGCATGTTCCTTATATTCCAGGTGGATTCATCAATGGCGAATTGACAACTGAAGAAGAACTTATCAAAACAGAGTCCTTCATGGATATGAGTTTAAAAGTAACTTACACTACTAAGTTGAGTAAGAATGCTAATATTCAATTAGGTGGTGGCGTGAAAAATATCTTCAACCAAATGCAAGATCAGTTTGTAAGTGGTCCAGATAAAGACGCTGCTTTCGTTTATGGTCCAATTACTCCAAGAATGTTCTTCTTTGAAGTAAAAATTGGTAATCTTTTGAACTAATATTTAAGTTCATATCATACTATAAAAAAAGTGCGATTCATAAATGAATTATGAGTCGCGCTTTTTTTTATTTTTTTTCTTTTTTACTGGAGTACAATCGAAACAGAAGTCTGATAACTTTTCCAATTCACTTTGGACCTCTACATGTTTTCTTTCTAAAACTTCTTTGTTACTTCCAAAATCAGATTCCTGTAAAAGCTGAGACATTTCTGACGTCATTTTTTGATGATGTATTGTAAAGTAGGAATTAAAAATAGACAAATTTGAAAATGTCTTCTTATTTAAAAATAACTCTTTTCTAATTTTCCTTGTGTACAGTTCAGCTAAATCAAATTCTACTTGAGCATAATCAACCATATTCTGTGCTAACTCCATATTAGGAGCAGTAATTAATGCCACTTTAGGATTAAATGTTGCTTTAAATGCCTGATTGAAATTTTCTTAAACATTAATTCATACGCAGTCATTTGATACCCCATTTCCAACATCACTCCTGATTGAATAGAAAAAGATGATAGTGTATTTGATACTTGGGTGTTAGGAGATTGAAAATCTTCAAAACTAAGTTCAATACCCTCTTTCCACTGTACTTTCGTTTGTCCGAACATAGTAAAAGAAAAACAGCTAATCAATAATGTAAATATCAACTTCATAAATTAAAGAAGAGTTTGTTAAATAAATAGTTTGTCGTTCAAATATAATTCTTTTGAAACATAAAAAAAGGCCTAACATCAATATGTTAGACCTTGGATCTATCTATAATTTTTTATGGCTATCTGTTCATCATATCTTCCATCGCCGCTATATTTCCTGCTTTAAAATTGGCTTCATCAACCATTCCTCCAATCAGGAATAAATCGACAATCCAACCAATTCCAAAAACTCCTCCTGTTAAAAGATAAACAATTCCGGAAGTTGTCTTCCCTAAATAGAATCTATGAATACCCAACAATCCGAAGAAGAACCACAATAAATAAGCAACTAAACTTGATTTCATTTTACTATATATTTTATTAATTGACACTATATATAGTAATACGAATACCCTTTACAAATGTTTGGATTATGCTTAATAATTTAGAAACTTATTTGGACACCAGCTAAGGGAGAATACGTAAAAAATGGATCTACATTATCCCACCATACAAGTGATACAATATCAGTCTGTAATTCTGCGAACAAAGATACTTTTTTATGAACGTTTACATTGAAACCTGCTCCTCCTGCAATAGTTAGCCCTACACCATTACCAGCGTCACCGAAATGCCAATTTGTTCCAAAATTTAAACGCGGTTGAAATCGTCCTTTTAAGAATCGGTATTCAAATTGAAATGGGATAGTAGTATATTCATGTAAAGTCCCCACAGAACCATTCTCTGGCACTTGCTCAAGGCTTCTTCTTTGAAAACCTGTTCTTAAATATAAATGCTCACTGGCCTTTGGCAACCATAAATAGAGCAAAGCACCATAGCTTGTAAACGAAGTAGCATTGTCTCTCATATAGGTCATTCCATAAAAAGGGGCGATTGATAGATGTATTTTTCTTTTCTCCTTACGGTATACCGTACATGCATTCTCACCACAATTTTCATCATGATACTGCTTTGTAATTTTAATTAAATTATTGGTGGATGGGGTTGTAGAAATTGCATTTATCTTGTTTTGAACGCTGACAGATGCATCATCAAAATAATACAACAATGACGTTTTTATTCTATTGTCATTTTTAAAATAGGTGACACCATCAATTTCCACTTCTTTTTTACCATGATGTAAGTTGACTAACTTTGTCTCATCATAATCAATATAGTATTGAAAAGCGCCTTTTACTCTAGAGAAGTAAAGGTTTTTAACCCCTTCTACCAAGTACTCTACAAAGTACATTTGATATTCCTTATCGTTTATAGGCACTTCTTTAGCAACATAATGCTCACCCTCATCAAAATAATACCCTTTTATTTCTGAAGGTAAAAATACAGCAACTGTTCCATCTTTGTCATAAGTACATTTTTTATAGTTTGTAATGTCCTTATGATAAAGCATCACATCCAATGTATCATTTTGGAGTGTTATTATTTTTCCACGGCGAAGTGCTAATTCTTGAGCATGAAGTCCAGTGGCAATCATTGCCCACAATAAGATTGTTGATATTAGTTTCATTTAAATATTTACAATAAAAGTCAGATCATCAAACTGTTAGATGTTTGTGATTTCAATAGTTCTATTCCTCAAGTATGATTGGTTTAACTTAGGAGCTTAAAGATATAAAAAAAGGGCTAAACACTAAGTGCTTAACCCTTCCAATATATAACTAAACGTTAAAATTAGTTCTGATAATCTGTTTCGTTACCTGAGAACGATGCACGAGTGAATTCTCTGTTCAATCTTGCGATATGAGTAATAGAGATTTCTTTCGGACATACAGCCTCACATGCACCTGTGTTAGTACATGCACCGAAACCTTCAGCATCATGTTGCTCTACCATTGCTAATGCACGACGCTTACGCTCTGCACCACCTTGTGGTAATAAAGCTAACTGAGATACTTTAGCTGAAGTGAATAGCATTGCTGAAGCATTTTTACATGCTGCAACACAAGCACCACAACCGATACACTGCGCAGCATCCATTGCTTCATCCGCTACAGTTTTAGGGATAGCAATTTCGTTTGCGTCAGGTACACCACCAGTAGATACTGTTACGTAACCACCAGCTTGCATAATTCTATCAAAAGAAGTACGGTCTACAACCAAATCTTTTAATACTGGGAATGCAGAAGCTCTCCAAGGCTCAACAACGATAGTTTCACCATCACTGAAAGTACGCATGTGCAACTGACAAGTAGTGATACCGTGCTTAGGACCGTGAGGCTTACCATTGATATATAAAGAACACATACCACAAATACCTTCACGACAATCGTGATCGAAGTGGATAGGGTCGCTACCTTTCTTTAATTCGTTCTCGTTAAGAACGTCTAGCATTTCTAGGAATGACATATCAACTGATACATCATTTACTTCATATGACTCAAATTTACCCGGCTTGTTTTCACCAGCCTGACGCCAAATTTTAAGTTTTATATTAATTGTTTTTCCTGCCATGATCTTCAAATTGTAGGTGTTAGTTTGCTAACAACCTGTTTGTTGATTTTGTTTGAGGAAGAGTTGAGTCGCCCCAACTCTTCGATAAATTACTTGTAAGAACGTTGCGTTAACTTCACGTTTTCGAATACAAGGTCTTCCTTAGTTAATGAAGGATCTTTACCTTCTCCTTCATAACCCCAAGCTGCAACATACGAGAACTCTTCGTCCTGACGTAATGCTTCACCTTCTTCAGTTTGTGATTCTTCACGGAAGTGACCACCGCAAGACTCTGAACGGTTGTGTGCGTCGATTACCATCAACTCACCTAATTCTAAGAAGTCTTCTAAACGTAATGCTTTCTCAAGCGTCATGTTTAACTCCTCATTAGCACCGATTACTTTCAAGTCTTTGTTGAACTCTTTACGTAATTCTTGAATCATACCACGAGCTTTCTCCAAACCTTCTTTGTTACGTGACATACCACAGTATTCCCACATGATGTGGCCTAATTTCTTGTGGATATCATCAGGAGTTTGGTTACCCTTGATATTTAATAATTTATCGATTCTTGCTTGCGCCGCTTTTTCAGCTTCAGCAAAAGCAGGATTTGATTTATCAACAGCCTGACCTAATGGAAGTGTTGCAATGTAATCACCAATTGTGTAAGGGATTACGAAGTAACCGTCCGCTAAACCTTGCATTAATGCTGATGCACCTAAACGGTTAGCACCGTGATCAGAGAAGTTAGCTTCTCCTAATGCATAAAGACCAGGAACGTTAGTTGATAAGTTGTAATCTACCCAAAGACCACCCATTGTGTAGTGAACTGCAGGGTAAATCATCATTGGTACTTCGTAAGGATTGTCAGCTGTAATTTGCTTGTACATGTCAAACAAGTTACCATACTTCGCCTCGATTGTTTTCTGTCCATCACGCTTGATTGCATCAGCGAAATCTAAGAATACAGCAAGACCAGTTACACCAACACCTCTTCCTTCGTCACATACCATCTTCGCGTTACGAGATGCTACATCACGAGGTACTAAGTTACCGAATGAAGGATATCTTCTTTCTAAGTAGTAATCTCTTTCTGATTCTGGAAGTTTCACAGCTTCAGCAGCAGTGATCTTCGCATGTTTTTTATCTTTTGGAACCCAAACACGACCATCGTTACGTAATGACTCTGACATCAACGTTAATTTCGATTGGTAATCACCGTGTACAGGAATACAAGTAGGGTGAATTTGCGTGAAACAAGGGTTAGCAAACTTAGCTCCTTTTTTGTATGCTCTCCAAGCAGCAGAACCATTTGAAGCCATTGCGTTTGTAGAAAGGAAGAATACGTTACCGTAACCACCAGTACAAAGCAATACAGCGTGACCTGCGTGAGACTCCACTTTACCAGTTACTAAATCACGAGTTACAATACCTTTAGCAGCACCATCGATAGTTACTACGTCAAGCATTTCTTTACGTGTGTGCATTTTCACTTTACCAGTGTTCACCATTTTAGTTAACGCTGAGTATGCACCTAATAGTAATTGTTGTCCAGTTTGACCACGAGCGTAGAACGTACGGGATACTTGAGCACCACCAAATGAACGGTTATCCAATAACCCACCGTAATCACGAGCGAATGGTACACCTTGAGCTACACATTGGTCAATAATTTCTGTAGATACTTCCGCTAAACGGTGAACGTTTGCTTCACGTGATCTATAGTCACCACCTTTAATTGTATCGTAGAATAAACGGAAAACTGAGTCACCGTCATTTTGATAGTTTTTAGCGGCGTTGATACCACCTTGTGCTGCAATAGAGTGAGCACGACGAGGTGAATCTTGGAAACAGAACGCGTCTACATTGTATCCTAATTCTGCTAAAGTTGCAGCAGCTGATGCTCCTGCTAAACCTGTACCTACAACAATGATGTTAAACTTTCTCTTGTTTGCAGGGTTAACAAGTTTTACGTTGAATTTATGTTTTTCCCACTTCTCGGCTAATGGGCCTGCAGGGATTTTTGATTCTAATGACATTCTATTCTATAGTTTTAATGTTATTGATTAATAACTCTGTAATGTTTTGTTTTGAAAAGTTGTTTTACTAACTGTTCAAAAACATTACAACTGGAATTGCTCCAAATAATACTGGAACGATAATAGAATATGCTTTACCTAAGAAAGCGATAATTGGAGTGTATCTCTTATTATTTAATCCTAATGTTTGGAAAGCACTTGCAAAGCCATGCCATAAGTGGAATGCCAATACAAACATAGAAATAACGTAAGCCGCAACAATCATTGGATTAGCATAAGATACTGCTACTACAGAATAAAGATCTTTCATTTCTACACCATCGATAGTTGTAGTTGAAATTTCACCTCTTAATTCGTGCATTACTGCCCAATACTGTGCTAAGTGAACAACTAAGAATACTGCGATTACAGATCCTAACACTCCCATGTATTTAGATACTTGAGAACCGTCTTTGTTTGTTACTTTGTAAGCTTGTCCGCCTCTAGCTTTTTTGTTTTGTGCTGTTAAAATAATCGCATACACAATGTGAGCTAAGAAGAATAATTTAAAAACGTTCGCTACTACTTGTACTAAAGGGTTAGTAGACATAAAGTGAGCGTACATGTTAAAAGCATCAGCTTTTCCCATTAATAACGTCATGTTACCAGACACGTGTCCGGCTAAGAATAAGATGAGTAAAATACCTGAGAGAGACATCATAATCTTTCTCCCGATTGTACTACTCAACGATTTCTGCCAACTCATAAAAATTAACGTTTAGATAAATATTGTGGTGAGATAGTTCTCTAATTTATTTCGTTGCAAAATTATACCTCAACTAAAACAGATACAATAATCATGGTCAGCAGAACCTTATTTTGAATAAATCTAAACAAGTGAAACAGCTCTGTTTATGCAACGTACTTTTATTTCACAAACAACTGAATAATAGAGTTATACAAACCTGTAAATAAGATTTAATAGTCAGTCAGACACTTGTATTTGTAAAATGTTTCCTTTTAAAGGAAACAAAAGTCATCTTTTCAAACTAATGTAAACGAACAAAAAAAGGCTACGAATTTTCGCCAATTCGTAACCTTTCATTAAATTACTATATTTTACCTTTATGAATCTAACTTTCCAACCCATGTAGTAAAAGCTGAAAAAAGAGTTTCAACGGGTTTAGTTTCAAAAATTCCAAAAAGTGTAGAACCTGATCCTGTCATACTCGCATACACTGCTCCTTCTTTGTACAAATGTTCTTTGATCTCTTTTATTTGAGGATGATTCTTGAAAATTCCTTGCTCGAAATCATTATTTACTTTTTCCTTCCATATTGAAATATCATCCTCTACAATTTGCTTCAAATCCGCCTCTAATTCCATAGGAACTACTCCTGAGTATGCTTCCTTTGTTGAGATATGAATATTAGGGTTGACCATCATAATCCACTTGCCTGCGAGGGATAATTCTATCTTAGAAAATACTTCTCCTCTTCCTGTCACCCACAATGGATTGTTAGTAATAAAAAACGGGCAATCACTTCCCAATTCCAATGCGTATTCCTCAAGCTTTTCTGTAGACAGATTTAACTCAAAGATTTCATTCAGCATCTTTAAGGCATAAGCACCATCAGCTGAACCGCCACCCAGTCCTGCTCCGATCGGTATCACCTTGTGTAAATGGATAGTAACGGGAGAAATATCAAAATCACTCTTCAATAAATGATAGGCTTTCAAGCATAAATTACCATTCGCATCCCCGGGTATATCAATACCCGTACTCGAAAAAGATAATTCTTCGCTTGGAACAATTTCTAAAATATCAGTCCATCCAATTGGGTAAAAACATGATGCTATATCATGATACCCATCTTCTCGTTTGCTTGTTATGGCTAAACCAATATTAATTTTAGCGTTTGGAAAGGAAATCATTATTCAATTTGACGTTGTAGTTTTACTTGGAACAACGAAGTTACGAATTGAAATGACAATCTGTACCTTACTTCACGAATTTTCTATACAACCAATTATTAAAAATCAACCCGACTAAAATTAAAATCCCCCACTGTGTTACGATCGTTGCATTGGAATAAACGTCAAAGAAATTCCATGTCCCTTCTTCTGTAAACCAAGGTGCTTCACTGTAACCTTGCGACATCCACCACCAAACTAGAAATACGCCAATTCCTATATTAAGATACATGGCAAATTGGTATAAGACAGTTGGAATAATAATGCTCGAATCTTCATCAATATAATCTTCTTTGAATTTCTTGATGCCATTTTTTTGTACTGCAAAGTTGATAAATAGACCTGAGATCAAAAGTCCAAGGCCCCATACCCAATCCTGATTGGAGAAAAAGTCCAAAGAGATTGCCGAAGGCATCCCCAATGCAATACATAAAACCGCTGTGATAATACTCGCTTTTGTTCTTTTAAACTCTAAATCCGTAAATGTTTTGATACAAAGTTCTATCATACTTATCAATGAACTAAAGGCAGCCATTGTAAAAGCAACAAAGAAAATCACACCTAAAAATTCTCCATAAGGTATCTTGGCAAATAATAATGGGATAATGGTAAATGTAAGAGCGGTATTTCCTGATTGGAGATAAGCTATGGCCTGTGCATCATCAGAAGCAATAGCAAATACAGCAGGCAAAATGGCTATTCCTGCGATTAGTGATGCGATGTTATTCCCAATTCCACTGACCAGAATATTAAAAGTCACATCCTCTTTTTCCCTTGAATAAGAAGCAATGGTCAACATTAACCCCCAACCGGCACCTGTACTCCAAGCCGATTGTGTAACGGCCTCAATCCAGACTTTAGAATTAAAAAATAAAGCTGGATCAATATGAAACATATATTGTAATCCTTTAGGCCCATTTTCAGTTGATAATGCCACTGCGGAAACTAACAACATCAAAAAGAGTAAAGATGGTATCAGTATTTTATTGACTCTCTCTAAACCTTGCTGTATTCCTTTATACAACATAAAAACGGCAAACAAAACCACTCCAATATGAAGTAAAACTGTTAATACACTTCCGTTGGCCACATCTTGCCAATATTGATCTAAAAAGCTTTGATTAAGATTTTCAAGTGCTGTTGCATTATCCAATAAAGTTGTGGATAGCCCAACGTATCTTAATCCCCATGCTGTTACAACGGAGTAATAAAAGGTGATTCCTAATGTACATATCGTGATGAAAAAGCCCATCCAAGTATACTTCTTTCCGGCTGCTTGAGCAAAAGAAGCGATTACTCCTTGCTTAAACTTTTTTCCTATTGAAAATTCTGAAAGTAGAATGGGTATTGACCATATAAATAAGAAAATAAACCATAAGATGATAAATGTTCCTCCATACTGCCCTGCCAAACGTGGAAACCGCCATAAGTTTCCTGCTCCAATAGCCATTCCTAATGAAGCTAAAATGACACCCCATTTACTACTGAATTGTTCAACATTTTCTTTCATAGTCTCGTTTGTTTATTATGGTTTAAATCACTAATTGTTAAATTAGCTATGGTTTAAGTAGAGTTTAAAACTCCAAGTTAAAAAATAAAATTGAAGTCTAGAGATGATTGAATCGATAAAGCATTATATAAAAACATACATAAGTATAAGGTATGGTTTAGCTGGAGCGCTCTTTTTGGGTGTTTTAGTGTTCGGCATTAATTATTATGATGCTCAATCCGTTCCTTTGGCTACCACTGCCGCATTAAAACAAAGTGCCTATACATTCCTATTTGGTGGATATGTATCGGCACTTTGTGAAAGGTACACCTCGAAGGGTGAATTTTTAAAAGGGGTTTTGATTCCCTCCACTATCGCAATCCTCGCTACTTATACCGTTCATTCTTTTAAAGGAACTCCGAACCCAGAGCTTTCAACAATTCCTACGTTGATATTTGCTCCTTTAGGTTTCCTATTTATTGCAAGGAATAAAAAGAAAGAACTTCAGAAAAACGATTAAAGTGATCTTGCGATTCTTAAGCCCAAGAAATTCATTTTCACATCTGGCTTGTCGAAATTACGGTAGGCAGGTCTACAGAAAAGTGCCTCACTCATAAATGAGCCTCCTCTGTATACTTTTGTTGTACCATTTTGAATGCCCTGAGGGTTCGAATGAGTAGACTGTTTGTAAGAAGTTTCACTATACCAATCATTGACCCACTCCCAAACATTTCCTTGAAGGTCATAAATCCCCAATTCATTGGCTGCTTTTGTGCCTACTTCTTGATGTTGGTGGTCATCTGTATTAGAAGAAATCCATGCTCTCATAGGTATATTTTGAGAAGCTGCATCAGTACTAGCCATCTTCTTTCCTCCTCTCGTCACATACTCCCATTCTGCTTCCGTAAGCAAACGGTAGTTCTCTCCTGTCAATGTATTTAATTTCTTAAGAAACTCTTGACAATCATTCCAAGAAACCATCTCAACGGGGTGATTTCCCATTTTCAGTTCACTTGGGTTTTCTCCCATCACTGCCTCCCAGAGCGATTGAGTAACTTCATGTTTCCCTACAAAAAATCCATCAACAGAAACTTCATGAACAGGAATAGAAGGGTTTACTCCATTATCTAATAATAAATCCCCTTTCTTATCGCCCATTTTAAAAGTGCCTCCTTTTACAAAGACCATATCAAATGAAACTCCTTGTGCTTTATCTGTATAACTTTTCTTTTTCTGAGCGGATGCTAGGTGTATTATCAAAAAACTAGATAAAAATAGAATTGTGTGTTTTAATGTACGGTTCATGAAGATTATTTAAAGTTTATTTTGTTTTGGTATTTTTAAAGAAAAAAGAAGACCAAATAATTAGGTGTATTTGGCCTTTCTGTAAACTTATAAAAGTTTTTTAATAATATCTACTATTGTAATCCCTTCTGCTTCTGCTTTGAAGTTCCTTACTACTCTGTGCCTTAGTACACTTACAGCCACAGCTTTTATGTCTTCAATGTCTGGAGAATATTTACCAGATAAGATAGCGTGACACTTTGCTGCAATTACTAAGTACTGTGATGCCCTAGGTCCTGCTCCCCAATCTACAAACTTGTTGGTATAATCATCTGCTAACTCTGAATTAGGGCGTGTCTTGTGTACCAATTTCACAGCATATTCCACTACATTATCTGCTATTGGTACTCTACGAATCAAATGCTGGAAGTATAAAATTTCTTCTGCTCCCATCACTCTTTCAACCACCTTCTTTTCATCATTGGTTGTCGTTTTCACAACATTTACCTCATCTGCGTATGACGGGTAATCCAAAATGATATTGAACATAAAACGGTCTAATTGTGCTTCTGGCAATGGATATGTACCTTCTTGCTCAATAGGGTTTTGCGTAGCTAATACGAAGAAAGGTTTCTCTAATTGAAATTCTTGATTGGCAATTGTTACCTTATATTCCTGCATCGCTTCCAAAAGCGCCGATTGTGTTTTTGGAGGAGTACGGTTGATCTCATCCGCTAGAATAATATTAGAGAAAATAGGACCTTTTACGAATTTAAATTTCCTATCTTGATCCATAGTTTCCGCTCCTAAAATATCTGACGGCATCAAATCTGGAGTAAATTGAATCCTACTGAAATCCAAATCCAAGGCTTGAGCAACTGTATTAATCAAAAGGGTTTTGGCTAGACCCGGCACACCTTGTAATAGTGCATGCCCTTGACTAAAAATCGCCGTCAATACAAAATGTACGGTATCTTCCTGTCCAATGACAACCTTTCCAATTTCCTCTTTTAATTGATTATATTTTTTATGTAATGCATCTGCTGCTTCTTTATCAGATCCAAAAGTGATTTTTGACGTCATGTTTTAATTGTTATTCTAGCGACTTAATTGCTTGCTAAAAGCAAAGTAAAAAATCAATGAAGTATTCACTTATCAATTCATCCTATATTTTAGGACAATTGAAATTAGTTTTTTTTGAGGAATAAATCAAGAGAGAATTTAGAAGTATAACAACAAAAATAATATGTATTCTAAAGAAAAGAGCATTCAATCAAAAATGTAAGGAGCTAAAAAGATTCCATGAAAAGTCTCCTCTCCTTCTATCAAAGATATAGATCCTGTCTCTTTTTCTTTAAACTCATCCACAACTTCAAAGTTTTAAAAGTAAAACCCACAAAAAAGAGGTATAATAGTTACCATTATTATACCTCTCATTGTAAGATTCTATATCTTGTTTTATATACCTTCTAGAATATCGCACCCTTCATATTCAGGATCGATTTCAATGAAGACATCATTTTTGGCTGTCTTGATCCATTTTTCAAGGATCTCATTCTTCTGACTATTCAAGGTAGCCTGCTGTAACTTTTGATAATCATCTTTTAAGTTCGCGTAATGCGGAGGCTTGTAATCAGAATAATAAATAATTCTAACCGCATCTTGGCCATCTTCCGTACGGTACTTTAATGGCTTAGAAGTGTTACCCACTTTCATCGTATCAATAGCAAAGAATACTACAGGGTCTAACTCGTCTGTTGCCATATAAGAACTACCTGTCACGTTATTTTTGAAATAACCTGCATTAGCACGTGTAGGTTGATCATCAGAATAAAGGTTTACTGCCTTTTCAAAACCTAATGTATCTGTTTCGGCAATTAAAGTACGGATACTATCCAAAAAGACTACCGCATCTTTTACGTCTTGGTAATTTGACTTTGGTCTGATCAAAATATGTCTCGCTCTGAAACGACCACCTCTTCTCTCCAACAACTGAATTAAGTGGTAACCGAAATCCGACTCTACAGGATCTGCAATTTCATTTGGTTCTACAGTTAGAGCAATTTCTTCAAATTCCGGTACTAATTCACCTCTACCGTGCCATCCAAGGTCTCCACCCTTTCTTGCTGAACCATAATCTTGAGAATATTGCTTTGCTAAAACACCAAAATCTTCACCGTCTTGAATTCTTTTCTTAATATCCAACAATTGCTGTCTCGCCTTTTCTTTCTCTGATTCTGATACTTGAGGTTCTCTCACAATCTGACCTACTTTCACTTCTGCAGATAAGAATGGAATACTATCTTGAGGAATAGACTCAAAATATTTTTTCACTTGCTTTGGAGTAATCGTAACACCAGAAATGATTTGCTGTTGCATCGTCTGCACAGTCATTTGTTCTTTTACTTGATCTCTCAAATCGTCTCTCAAGTCGTTAACAGAACTACCTAATGTCTTTTCTAATTTTTCTTGAGAACCAGCTTGAAGAATAAAATACTGCATACGTCTTTCTAATTCGTCCGCCACTCTTGCATCATCCACTTCAATGGAGTCAATTTGAGCCTTTGCATACATGATTTTATTCACGATCAATCCCTTTAGGATATCACATTTTGCTTCTTTTTTATCTTGAGGATATTGTCCATTAGCAAGCATTTGTTGATAGCCCGCTTCAACTTCAGACAATAAAATAATGTTATTATCTACTTTGGCTATGATTTTATCGACCGGTACAGCATCGTCTTGTGCGAATAGAGATGATGCAAAAAGGAATAAAATTCCTATTAAGGTGTAAGTACGTTGATTCATATTGACTCTATACTTCTATTTAAAGTATTTTCTGTTTAGCGTTTATTCTTCTGAGACAAAAATCTCATATTCATTATTTTTTGTAGCTTCATCATACAATTGACTTTCCAACTCACTACGAAGCTTCAATTTTCTTTTTCCTAAGATCACATTCTTCACTTGTTTTGACACAAACTGTAAAGGAGGTGTTTGATCCACGATCTTATAATCATCAATTTTATAGATGTAAGTATTGGATTCATCACTTGCTTCCCACAATTTATCTCTTTTCAGCAAATTGGTCACCTCAGACTGGGAGTTCATAAATGGAGTACCGAAGAGAAGTTCATCCAAATCTAACCACACCGAATCTTCCAAATGTACAAAATCTGCATAAGCAAAAGCAGAAGATCTTAATTTTTCTTTATCTTTCTCTTTTTTACTTTTCACCCAATCCTTCACTTTCTTCAATTCAGGAGCCGAATTAGGATACCTCAAAAAAGAACCTCTTACAATGTTTGTTTTCAAAATAAAGTCCTCTGAATTTTGAAGGTAATAAGACTTCACTTGTTCATCAGTGACTATCGTATCAAGATGAGAAGTGATGTATTCTCTCTCATATTCGTGCATGATGAGTTGGAACTTATATTCTTCCAATCTCCTATCCAAATCCAATTTCTCCACATTCACCTGAGAAGCTGCCCTTTCTAAAGTAATCACTTTTCGGACCCAAGTATTAATGTATCTATCTCTGATATTGATTGAATCTTTACGAGACATTCTATCTGTAAATAAATTCTTCAATTCAGTATCATATAACACTTTATCATTCACTCTAGCCAAAGGGATTCTAGAATTTTGAATATTCTCTTCCTCTATTACTTTTGAAAATGTTTTTTTGACTTGATCACAAGAAGCTGTCATCAAAAGCAAGCCCATCAAGCTAAATATGTAGAAGTTTTTCTTAATCATAGTGGCAAATTTAATTAATTAGAATTGCCGTGCATTATTCGTGACACACAATACGTCCTTTTTGATGAAAAAAAAGTATTAAAATTCTTTAAAATTATGCTCTTTCATCAATTCTAAATACACTAGAACACAAGTTAAGCTCAAAAAAATCTCCTATATTTGGGCTTTAATGGATAAAAGACTTGACTTAATTAGTTTCAAGTTTTTAGATAAAGTAAGAATTTTAATATGAACACATCTCAGCTGAAAGAGTTAAAAACTCGTGTCAATGCACTAGATGGATACCTTGATATATCTTCAAAAAAGAAAGAAATAGAAAGCAAAGAAGCTGAAACTACCGCCCCTGGCTTTTGGGATGACCCTAAAAAAGCTGAAGTTTTGCTAAAAGAAATCAAAGGATTGAAATCTTGGGTCGATAAGTTTGATGAAATCAGTTCATTATTGGAAGATCTTGAAACCTTGTTTGAGTTTTTTGAAGCTGGTGATGTTGATGAGGAAGAGTTGAATGCTGAAGGGAAGAAAACCGAAGAGGCTATTGATGCTTTGGAATTACAAAAGATGTTAAGTAATGAAGAAGACAGTCTCAGTGCCATGATGGAAATCAACTCGGGTGCTGGCGGTACTGAATCTAATGATTGGGTAGAGATGCTTTTCAGAATGTATAAAATGTGGGGGGAGTCTCATGGTTATAAAGTAAAAGTAGTCAACACCAACGAAGGGGATGTTGTTGGTTTCAAACAAGCTACACTCGAATTTGAAGGCGATTTCGCTTACGGTTACCTACAATCTGAAATTGGAGTTCATAGAATGGTTCGTTTGAGTCCATTTGATTCCAGTGGAAAAAGACACACCACTTTTGGATCTGTTTTCGTTTACCCAGTGGTAGATGATTCTATTGAAATTGAAGTAAACCCAGCTGATATCACTTGGGAAACTTTCCGCTCAGGTGGTGCTGGCGGTCAAAATGTAAATAAAGTAGAAACTGCAGTTCGTTTACGTCACACCTCAGGAATTATAGTCGAATGTCAACAAGAGCGTTCTCAGTTACAAAACAAGGAGAAAGCAATTAAAATGTTGAAATCAAGATTGTATCAACAGGAAGTAGAAAAAAGAAATGCTGAAAAAGCTAAAGTGGAAAACTCTAAGAAAAGAGTAGACTTTGGCTCACAAATCAGAAACTACACCATGCATCCTTATAAATTGGTAAAAGATATCAGAACAGGTGTTGAAAAAACAGATGTTCAAAAAGTATTGGACGGTGATTTGGATGATTTCATCAAAGCATTTTTGATGCAGAATTAGTTTTAGAAAGCTTTTAAGCTATCAAATATTAAACCTAGAAAGTTTATTAACAAGACCTTAAAAACACAAACGTAAATATTACGTTTATTTTTAAGGTTTTTCTTTGTCTTCATCTTCTTTTTTTTCAACTTTACGAGGAACTTGAACATATTAACCTATTAACTTTTACACAAGTTCTAAGCATATTAAACACATCATATATAACATGAATACAACTTCGGTTCAATTAGACTTCCTTAAAGAATTAGGAATTGGACAACGCAACCCTGCCTTTTCTACAGGTAGAAAATTTGCGAAACTAGATGAGAATCGTGAAACACGAAAAATCTACTCTCCTGCAGATGGTGAATTAATTGCTGAAGTAGAAATGGCTACGGAAGCGGACCTTGAAATCATTATTGAAGAGTCTCAAAAAGCCTTTGAAGTATGGAAGGTATTACCTGCTCCTAAAAGAGGTGAAATTGTACGTCAGATTGGTGAGGCACTAAGAAAATATAAAGAACCTCTTGGGAAATTGGTTACTTACGAAATGGGTAAAATCTACCAAGAAGGTCTGGGTGAAGTTCAAGAAATGATTGACATCTGTGATTTCGCTGTTGGGCAATCAAGACAATTGTATGGTCTTGAAATGAAATCCGAAAGACAAGATCATAGAATGTTCGAACAATGGCATCCACTTGGAATTGTCGGTATCATTTCTGCCTTCAATTTCCCGGTAGCAGTTTGGTCATGGAATGCTATGATTGCGGCTATTGCGGGTAATGTTTGCATTTGGAAACCTTCAGAAAAAACTCCATTAACAGCCATTGCTTGTCAATACATTCTTCAAGATGTGCTGAATGAAAATGATCTTCCAGAAGGTTTGTTCAGCTATATAATTGGTGATGCTGCAGTGGGTGCTAAAATGTCAAATGACCAACGTTTCCCATTAATTTCAGCTACTGGATCTACTCGTATGGGTAAAAAAGTAGGTGCTGCTGTAGGAGCTCGTCTTGGTAAATCATTATTAGAACTTGGGGGAAATAATGCATTGATCATTACTGAAAACGCAGATATAGAAATGGCTATCAGAGCCACTGTTTTTGGAGCCGTTGGAACATGTGGTCAAAGATGTACTTCCACACGTAGATTGATTGTACATTCAAGCGTTTATGAACAAGTAAAAGAGCGCTTGCTTAAAATCTATCCGTCACTATCTATTGGAAATCCTTTAGATGAAAGTAAGCTTGTTGGTCCTTTGATTGACAAAGATGCTGTAACTACATTTAAAGCTGCGATTGAGAAAGCGAAAACTGAAGGTGGAAATTTATTAATCGGTGGAGTTTCCTTTCATGCTGAGGGTCTTTCTGAAAATTACGTATATCCCGCTATCATTGAAGCAGAAAATCACTACCAAATTGTACAGGATGAAACATTTGCTCCTATTCTCTACCTTATAAAGTACAATGGAGAGGTAGAAAATGCTATTCAAATTCAGAATGATGTAAAACAAGGTTTATCATCTGCTATTTTCACAAATCACCTCCTAGAATCGGAAGCATTTTTAAGTGCTGCAGGTTCAGACTGTGGGATCGCTAATATAAATATTGGTACTTCTGGAGCTGAAATTGGTGGTGCTTTTGGAGGTGAAAAAGAAACTGGAGGCGGAAGAGAATCCGGTTCAGATTCTTGGAAAGCTTACATGAGAAGGCAAACCAATACCGTCAACTATGGAAGAGTACTTCCTTTGGCCCAGGGTATTAAATTCGATATTTAATCATGTAGAAAGAGCTTTAAGATTAATTATTTTAAAGCTCTTTTTATAGTATAAATAATTAAAACTTACATCAAAAGAGCTTTTTTATTCATTATTTAATGGTCAAATTTCTTTGACATTGCCCCTTCATTGGTTATATTGAATTAGAGATTATTCAACCAATATAAATGAATTTTTATAGTACTCTCTTTACACAATAGTACATACCTATCTGTTTTAACATTACTTTATGGCTCAAAACAAATACTTTTCTGTGATGTTGATTGATGACAATGAAATCGACAATCTCATAAATCAAAAAATGATTGAGGCTTCTAAAATAAGCGACAACATATTTATTCATTCAGGAGCAAAAAGTGCAATTGAGTTTCTTCGTAATATAGAAAAGCTTGGAGATATAGCTGATCAAGTTTTACCTGAGCTTATTTTTTTAGACATTGATATGCCTCTAATGGATGGTTTTCAATTTCTAGACCTATTTGATCAATTGGATGAAAAAACGAAAGCAAAGTGCAACATCGTCATGTTAACTTCTTCTATCAATCCTCAGGACATCAGTAGATCACAAAACTACAGTTACGTTAAAAAATACGTCAACAAGCCGTTGACTCAGAAAAATTTATCACTACTCGAAATTTAAAACACAGCATATATATAAATGTGTTAGAGGCATTGTTAAACATGTATTGTAAGTCTTAAATTTAAGAACGGTGACTAGTTTACAAAGGAGTTTATCTACTCTTAATTAGCTCACTTACATTCTCAGCACTCTAATCATTAATTAACAAAAAAAGGTATTGATTTTATTATCAATACCTTTTCTGTTTGTGACGGTCAACTATTCATTTTCTCCACTCACATATCGAATAAATTGGTCATCCATTCTAATTTGTCGCGTTGGAGCGAATATATAAGGGGATTTAATTTGCGTATATTTTGTAATGATATTTGAAACCTTTGACATTTTATCTCGCTTGGCTTCACTCATTCCAGTTTTAAGCATTTTCAAGAAAAGTGAAATTGACGGACAACTTTCCTTCCCCATCAATCGAATTTGTCTTTGAATACTATTGGCTAACTGATTGAATAATTCAAAGTCGCGAATACAAACGTATTGTAAAGCCAAAAGACATTTCACCTCCAAGAAAGCATGTGGGTACTTTTTCAAACTCACTTCATTGAGAAGGTTATTGAGAAAACGAGCCGCTTCATCAAATTCTTTTGCATGGTAAGCAGACATTGCTCGGTAAACTACATAAGAAACATAGTTGGGAACATCTTCTTTGTCTGGTTCGTAATCTGCAAAAATATCTTTATTGGATTCAAACAATTCTGTTTGTGTATCGGTCTGTAAAGCTCTTTGTAACTTTGTCTGAAGAAATTGAGAAGGGAATGTATATAAATTACTGTGCATCAGTAATGGTACCACATCTTCATTTACAGAATCAAAGTACTTACTTGCTTTCCTGAATACACCATAATGTGTATAGTATTCCAACTTCAAAAACTCAAAAACATTATGAAGGTGGAAATAGATGGAATCCATTTGATATTGATCAAAAACCTGATCAATTTTTAAGAAAATATCTTCAATGGGCTCAACATCTTCTGTTTCTGAAAACTTCACCTTAGAGTCATCTTCTATAAATAAGCGATGGAAGATGTTCATACAGCTTTGATAAACAAATGGTCGGTGTGATTCATATAGTTTACATGTATTTTGCATCTCTTGATGTAACAGGTCTAATCCCATTTTATCAATTTCATCACCTGTAAAAGCATAAACACCAAACTTCTTAAAGTAATCTGCTAATATATCTTCAATCTTATCGACTGCTAACATATAAGCTACATGCTTATTGTAGAGTTGAGAGTAGACAAAATAATCTGGAGAATTAATATGAAGCCTTTTTAAAGCTTTGTACACTACAGTCAATTCATTGGACAAATCGTAATCTAATAACTCTTTTTCCAATTTTTTGAGTGTAACAATTGAAATAGCTCGTTTTTTCGTAAAAACCATTTCATGAATATTGGCTACTTTTTTCAAAAGGTCCGCTCTAGGGCTTTCCATTTGTTGTAGCAAATACTCTTCAATTTTTTGATTCAGCCTTGATCTTAAAGTATAATAAGCATTGGTATTCACATCTAATTCAGACATCACCTGCTGATCAGATATCTTCTTTTCTCTCATAGAAGATAAAAGGTACGCCGATTTCTCAGCGTTACTTTCCATAAGAGAATTTCTTATTGCTTCGTAGTCTTTTTCAGATAATTGCTTTATGATATGTTTTAACCTCGCCATAAATTAGATACTGAGTGCTTTATTATTGCGTTGTAGAGACAAGTCGAGAAAGTATGCCTAATCAAGAAATTGAGGTTTAGTAGCAATAAAATAGTAAACTTTTATCGAAATACTTAATTTTTCTATACTTCTCATATATAAATATAAGAATTGATTTTGAAAAACCGATGCATTATTTCATGGTGTTATTGGATATAAAAAGTAAAATGACATTTTTCAATTATTCTCTTTCCAAGTTCCAATCCAATTCTTTAAAATATCCAATCCAAATTCCGTTAGTATTGCCTCTGGGTGGAACTGAACGCCAAAAACTGGTAAATTTTTGTGCGCAATTGCCATCACTTCTCCTTCTTTAGAAGATGCAACGACCTCTACTGTATTAGGAACATTCGACAAAATCAATGAATGATACCTTACTACAGAAAACTCTGATGGAATTTTTTGAAATAATACAGAAGTCTGTACATCAATTTGAGATATTTTGCCATGCATAGGTTTCAATGCCTTCACTACTTTTCCTCCAAAATATTCCCCTATTGCTTGGTGCCCTAAACAAATTCCTAAAATAGGATGTGTTTTGTGGTAATAATCTATTACCTCTAACATATTACCCGCTTTATCTGGCGTTTCAGGTCCAGGAGATAATACGATAGCATCATATTTATAAACTACAATTTCTTCTAAAGGAGTTGTATTTCGTACTACTTCCACCTTTTGTCCTAATTGAGTGAAATAATCTACTAGATTATATGTAAACGAATCAAAGTTATCTAATAATAAAATCATGATGCTTAGTTTATTTGAGCACAAAAATAAAAAAGGGAAGTCATTTAACTTCCCTTTTTGTTATAAATTTTCTTCAAATAATTCATGAATCTCTTTACTATACCTTTTCATACTCGGCATTATGGTACCTCCTGCATCCAATACCCAATCATTTAGCTCCAATAGTTTTGGATAAACAACTGAATCTTCGGTCACATTTTTGGGCAAACCCAAACCTGCTGAATTAAAAAGCCCCAGTATTACAGATAATGAAAGTGCATATTTAAAACCACCTAACAGTAGTGCTGCCACATTATCTAAATCATCTAATACAGAGTAATCGATTTTATTTTGCAACCATTTCCCTAATAAATTAAGTCCCATGGTTCCTGCAAAAAAGAAAACGACGTAAGCAAAGAATACAGTGGATTTAGGTGTATTGACATACGTTTTCGATGAAGAAAAAGCTCCTGCGACACCAAAGAAAATTAAAGAAGCACCCACTACAAATACCAACGTTGATATTATTTCTAATAAAAAACCTCTTTTAAATCCTTTATAGGCACCATATACAATCATTCCCGCAAGAATGATATCTGTGATTCTGATGTATGATGTAAAAAATCCTAAGTCTTGTTCCACTGTCTATATTAAATTTTTTGAATTACATTAACGCTTCTTTTACTTTAGCCGAAACGACTTTCATATCTGCTACACCTGCAAATTTCTTACCTGCTGCGCCCATTACTTTACCCATATCTTTTGGAGAAGTAGCTCCTACCTCAGCAATTAGCTCTTTTACACCTGCAGAAATCTCTTCATCAGACATCTGTTTTGGTAAGTATGACTCAATTACTGCTAACTCTACTAATTCAATTTCGGCTAAGTCCTCTCTTCCTGAGCTTTGGTACGTTTCAGCAGATTCTTTTCTTTGCTTTGCTTCTTTCATTAAAAGCTTCAATTCTTCCTCTGTTGTCAACACAGCATCTTTTCCTTGAGCTGTTTCTGCTAACTGAATCTTTGCTTTTAGTTGTTTTAACGTACCTAAAGTGGCTTTATCTTTATTTTTCATGGCCGTTTTCATGGCCTCTTGTACTTTCGCCTTTAAGCTCATTGTTTTAATGTTAAGATTTGAAATCTATTTCTATCTACAAAAATAACAACTTCTTGCACGTTTACTATCAAGTTACAAAAAACCTTCTGAAATACCTTTAAAATGCAATTAGATCCGCTCAATTCTAGAACATAAAGCCTGTAAATAGTGTTAGAACTTTCAAAAGGAACATAATTTATGGTCTATTTTTCCTTAACAGTCTATTAATTTTCCCTTTTGTTATGCTTTTATAAATGGAATAAAGCATTTTTGTGAAACTTTAAATTTAACTAGAAAAGAGAATTATGACTCGACTAAGCGTCAATGTGAATAAAATTGCGACCATTAGGAATGCAAGAGGTGGGGACAATCCAAATTTGGTAAAAGTTGCAAAGGATGCGGAACGTTTTGGTGCGGAAGGAATCACTATTCACCCTCGCCCAGACGAGAGACATATTACTAGGAAAGATACATATGATCTAAAACCTGTTGTTACAACGGAATATAATATTGAAGGAAATCCTGAACCTCGTTTTATGGAATTGGTATTAGATGTCGTTCCAGAACAAGCCACGCTTGTACCTGACGCTGATGATGCAATTACATCCAATGCAGGTTGGGATACGATTAAAAATAAAGAATTCCTTACTGAAGTAACGGCTAAGCTTAAAGCGAAAGGAATTAGAGTATCTATTTTTGTAGATCCAGATCCAAAAATGGTGGAAGGTGCAGCAGCATGTGGTGCCGATAGAATAGAATTATACACGGAGCCTTATGCAGCTCAATTCCATGAAAATAAAGAAGAGGCTATTGCTCCTTATATCAAAGCAGCTGAAAAAGCAGTGGAGTTAGGATTGGGATTAAACGCCGGGCACGATTTGGATTTAGATAACCTCAATTATTTCCATGAGAATATTAAAGGTTTGGATGAAGTTTCAATCGGTCATGCATTAGTTTGTGATGCACTGTATTATGGTCTTGAAAATACTATTCAACTTTATTTAAAGCAGTTGAAATAATGCAATACGAACAAATCATAGTTGATTTGAACAACCCTTTTGTTTCAGAGGAAGAGGTGGACCAAGTAATCCAACTTGGAAAACAACTTCCTCTGAAAGGAGTTAAAATAGCTCCTTATTGGGTAAAAAAAGTAGCGAGAGAGCTTCAGGATAAAGAAGTGATCATTCAGTCAAATGCAGGTTCTCTTCATGGTGAAGACCTTACACAAATAAAAGTTTTTGCAATGAAGGAATTGATCAAAATGGGAGCACATGAAGTAATTTCTACTTTGAATGTAGGAGCTTTAAGAACCAATACAGGATGGTGTAAAATTGAATGTTTACAACTTTCTGAAACTGCTCATCAACAAGAGGTATTGCATACTCTGAGAATTCCAAATACGGCTTTAGAAAAAGAAGAATTCAATCAAGTCATCAATATTGGTCATCAAACAGGAATTGACTCATTAATAATACAAGAAATTCACCTTGACCATATTGATTTCATCAAGAAAAACCTATCTGAAAACATAGAATTATCCATTCAAACATCCAATAAAGAGATTTACGAAAAACAATTAAAAACACAGTTCGAAACTGTCATCTTATCATCTGATCTACTCAATTCTTAAGTCATATTGTCAGAAAAGTTGAAAAGGCATTTTAATTGAAAGGTAATACGGAAAACGAAAAGGTAAACACTAACAAAATGAAACAAATCCTACTTACGGTATTGGTGAGTCTAATAAGTGGCTTTGGAGGTGCTTTTCTCTACCAAAATTACTTTGCTTCTTCGGAACAACAAGAATTCCGATTTGCTAATAATACACTTCAAGAACAACCAGCACCTACACCATTAACAGCAATCTCTTCTGATGATTTTACAGATGAGAACTCAAGAGAATTAAATATTGCTGACTTTGCAGAAGCTTCAGCTGTCAGCACAAAATCTGTGGTCTATATCGTCACTTATGTAAAAGACAGGTATAGCAACAGAAGAACATGGAGTGACTTATTTTTCGGAAGACCTACGCAAAAAAATCCACAAGGTATAGCTGTAGGTTCTGGATCAGGTGTGATTTTTTCGAAAGACGGATACATCGTCACTAACAATCACGTGGTCAAAGGTGCCGATAAAATCGAAGTCAATTATAATAAAAGAACCTATGAGGCGAAGTTGATTGGTATTGACCCATCAACGGATATTGCCTTGTTGAAAATAGATAAAAATGATCTCCCTGCCATTCAAATTGCTTCATCCAAAGCTGTAAGAGTAGGTGATTGGGTATTGGCCGTTGGTAACCCTTTTAACTTAACAAGTACTGTAACAGCAGGAATTGTAAGTGCAAAAGGTCGTAAGATTGGGATCATGAATGATGTCTTCCCTATCGAATCTTTCATACAAACAGATGCTGCAATTAACCCTGGTAACTCTGGTGGAGCATTGGTCAATTTACATGGGGATTTAGTAGGTATTAATACCGCTATTTTATCAAAAACAGGAAGTTACGCTGGTTATGGCTTTGCAGTACCTTCGGATATTGTTGCTAAAGTGGTCAACGATTTGAAGAAATACGGAGAAGTTCAAAAGGCTTTCCTAGGAGTAAGCATAAAGGCTGTAAACGAGAAAATTGCGGAGCAGCTCAAGATGAAAGAAATCAACGGTGTGGTCATCACAAAAATTGAAGGTGGTGCCGCAGAAAAAAATAAGTTGGAAGTAGGTGATGTCATTTTGTCTATCGATAATTTCTCTATTGAAACAGAAGCCGCTTATGATGAACAACTCAGTTATTATGTCCCTGGCGATAAAATTTCCATTGAAATATTACGTGAAGGAAAGAAAATAGAAAAAAATGTTGTTTTAACAAACATTGATGGAACAACTAACGTAAATGAGAAGAAGATTTACGATGCTAAAGAAATCGGTGCTAAATTTACGGCGATTTCGAAAATTGAAAGATCAAAACTAAATCTCGAAACAGGTATTCGCATAGAAGAAGTGGAAAGAAATGGTTTGATCAGCGAAATGGGATTGAAGAAAGGAATGATTCTAGTTTCAATCAACCGTTACCCTTTGGATGATCCAAAAGATTTCGCAAAAATTCTTTCGAGAATTAGAGGTAGAGTGATTATTGAAGTCATGAAAAAAGATCGCTCTCATCGTTATTATAGTTACTATTTTTAATAAATACTCCAACATAGTTTTCAAATAAACACAGTAGAGTATTTATAAAGTTGAATTTGATATAAAATAAAAATAAAAAGATGTCAAGAGAACGTGTAAAAACCCTCATCATTGGTTCAGGACCTGCAGGTTATACTGCAGCAATTTATGCTTCAAGAGCTAATTTATCTCCTGTATTATACCAAGGCCCTCAACCTGGTGGTCAATTAACAATCACAAATGATGTTGAGAACTTCCCAGGTTACCCTAAAGGAATCATGGGACCACAAATGATGATGGAATTACAAGAGCAAGCAGAGCGTTTTGGTACAGATATCCGTACGGGATTTGTAACAGGTGTTCAATTTAACGAAGACGGTCCTCACGTGGCTACAGTCAACGAAGAGACTGAAATCGAAGCAGATTCAATTATCATTTCTACTGGTGCTTCAGCGAAGTGGTTAGGATTAGAATCTGAAACTCGTTTAAACGGAATGGGTGTTTCTGCTTGTGCTGTTTGTGATGGTTTCTTCTATAGAGGTCAAGATGTAGTGGTAGTTGGAGCAGGTGACTCTGCTGCTGAAGAGGCACACTACTTATCGAATCTTGCTGCAAATGTTCACTTATTGGTACGTCGTGATGAAATGAGAGCTTCTAAAATCATGCAAGAGCGTGTTATTAAGAAAGAGAACATCACTATCCACTGGAACACTGAAACTAAAGAAGTTTTAGGTAAAGATGCAGTAGAAGGTGTAAGAGTATTCAATAATAAAACAAATGAGGAAAGTACAATTGATGTAACTGGATTCTTCGTTGCTATTGGACACAAGCCTAACACTGATATCTTCAAAGGTCAATTAGACATGGATGATGCAGGTTACTTGATCACTAAGCCTGACAGTACTCAAACAAATATCAAAGGTGTTTTTGCTGCTGGTGACGTTCAAGATACTGTATACAGACAAGCGGTAACTGCTGCTGGTACTGGCTGTATGGCTGCTTTAGAGGCGGAAAGATATTTAGTTGAGCTTGAGGACTAAGCTTCAGTAAAATAGATGGAAAAAGGTGTGATAATTGAATTTTATCGCACCTTTTTTTGTTATGTCACATAATGTATAGTGATATTTAACGTTTACATGACAAATACTATTTAACACGAATTGCCTTTTAGCAATTACTTTAGTATTCTTGTAACCCTAAGTATTAAGTCTATATGAATTATAGCTTTCTGCTTGATAAATTAAACGAACAAAAAACTTATTTTTTAGTTCATTCTGTGACAATTTAAATCATGAACTTGAATCGTATTTCAACGCCTACTTTTATATATACTGTTTTATTCTTGAGTGTGATACAACTTTCGTCAAATGCATCATACGGACAAGGTTTTTTTAAAAAGTTATTTAAAGGGAAAGAAAAAAAAGCTAATACTGAATTAGTACAAGAAAATATTGTTTCTGATGTTAACATCACGGCCCCATCTTTTACTTTAGAAAATGGGCTAGAGGACTGTCAACATCAAGAAGAATTAGCCTCATTTCCTGAAGGCTATAAAAGAATTAATCTCAACGAAACAGAACAATGCCAAAATCTTGTAGAAATACAGGAAGGTAAATTTGTCGATGCTGTTTACCTTACCGGGTTTGACTACTACAACAGTTGGGACAATTGGAATGTCAACCCTTATAACATTCCCTCAAAAGTTTTAAAAGATAGCGTAGACCTTCATTTGTATGAAGAGGGTGATACTCTAGCATGGGCTTTTCCATTGGACGAAAAGAGAAAAGTTACTTCAAAATATGGATTTAGAAGATGGAGATTCCACCACGGAATTGATGTGAAGTTGGCAGTTGGTGACACACTTCGATCTATGTTTGATGGTGTGGTAAGAATCGCCAAATACAACAGAAGAGGTTACGGCTACTATGTGATGGTACGTCACAAGAATGGTCTTGAAACATTATATGGTCACTTAAGTAGATATTTAGTAAGACCAGGACAAGAAGTAAAAGCAGGCGAAGTGATTGGTCTCGGAGGAAATACTGGTAGAAGTACAGGTCCTCACCTTCACTTTGAAATCAGATATCAAGGTTATGCTTTCAATCCTGAAGACATGATTGACTTTGCAAACCATGAAATCATTCCTACCGCTGATTTTACCCTTACAGCAAAAAATTATGAATTACTGATTGAATCCAAAAAGAGCGTTTATCATAGAATCAGAAGTGGTGACTCGCTATGGAAAATCAGTAGAAGATATGGAACATCAATCTCTAAAATCTGTAGCCTCAATGGTATGTCTAAGCGGACTACCTTAAGAGTCGGAAGAACCATAAGAGTTAGATAATAAAAATGGCGATCTAGAACATAGATCGCCATTTTTGTTTTTATTTAAAAAGGTAAAACCCTTGAAACTTCTTCTTTGTATTTCTGGAAAGCTTCTGGCCTGTTCTTCATCATCTGTTTATCTTTTAAAGGAATGGAAGCAAACATAAACATCAGCCACATTCCAACAGAGCCTAATGCGGTATACCATGGTGCACTATAAGCCAATCCCATCATCGCCACTCCAAACCAAAACATCATCTCACCGAGATAATTAGGGTTTCTAGACTTGGCCCAAATCCCAGTTCTTAAAATATCACTCTTTTGTTTATTGGGCCTTTTACGAAATTTATCCAATTCATTATCGGCCAAATATTCAAATACAGTTCCAACAAAAGCAGTTAATGCTCCCAATGCAAACAACCATACATTACTCAACTCTGCTCCAGTGTAAACCCACTCTATACCCCATATACTCAAAAAAACAATGCATGTAGGATACAAGTGTATCGCTAAAAAATTGATAGGTTGAAAAAAGGATTTAAACTGAACTCTAAAATCTGAATACCTGAAATCTTCATGATGCCAACCGGGCCACCCTCTTCCCCAACTCAATGTGAGCCTCCAAGACCAAAAGGAAATGACAAATGCACAGATCCATTGCGGTAAACTCCAAGACAACCCATCGAACAAATAGAAGTACTGTAAAATGAAATAAAAGGGGATAACACTCCAATAAGCATCATAAACACTACTATTTTTCTTTACAACAGAGAATACAAACGTTACAACAGTCATTGCTAGGTCAGCGACTAGAAACCGTAACGTTAGAGATTCATCATCTGTATATTGGAAAGTGAAATACCCTACTGCACCTACAATCAAATAGATAATGGTAATTTCAAAAAGAGCTTGTTGTTTTTTGTTCATGATATTTTTGTAAGATGATAGTGATTTAATGGTTGATATGTTTCCTCTAACCAAGGTAATTTCCTTAAATCTTCCTTGGACATTGATTTAATGATTTTCGCAAATTTTGAAACGAGACCTCTAGCATGTTTATCTTCATCATGCGTAGGCACCACACAAATAGGATTAAATTCGTCTGCCAATTGTTTCACTCCTTCTAAACCTGGAGATACAGTTCCACCTAAAAAAGCCGGCAGTTGGTAGAAATTGAAAGGAGTCATCAATAATGTCACAGGACTAAAATCTCCCATTTCTTTGATGTATTTATAATCAATATCAAATCCATGCGTTGCCAAACAGATACTCTCTTTCCCATCATCAATCAAAAAGGCATCGTAAATAGGGTCAAACCATCTTTTAGTAGGTAAGAAGTGAAACGTTACCCCTTCAAAAAGTTGTTGTTTCTTCTTCTTATTAAAAGCTATAAATTCAGCATTCGGTAGTATTTTATTGACCTTCTTTCTAATGCTTTCCGGACCCATAACATTTTTGGGTTGCAATTTTATTAATGTCTTATGATGAAAATGATCTGGATACTTTTGAGTAATCAATACCAAATCATAGTCAGGAATATCCTCATATTTTAATGGTGGTGTTCGATGCCATTGTTTATTAAACCACGAAAAATAATCTATTTCAGCACCTTCTAGCCAAGGATCGACAAGTAGTTTTAGTGAGTCCAATTCAATGTACCATGAATTGTCCATGTTTAACCTTTGAATTTTTATCATAGTGAGCTTGAGAAGTTAATTTTTTGAAGTATAAAGTCAGTATTACTTATACATTATACTAGTATATCTAAGATAAACAGTTTTATTAATAAAATGTTGATGTATTAAGACAAAGGTTAAGAATTCGTTTTTGATATTGAATTATGAATAAAAATAGTTTATATTATAAAATGATTGACCACCAAAGTCAATAAAAGCATGCATAAAAACTCACTCTAAGTGGAGAATCGCTCTTCTACAACGTGACTCCGTTAATTTTATAAAACCAGAAAAAAACGATTACACTCTCAAAAATTAATTATATCACAATAGAATTTTCATTGCTTAAGATAGAGTCAAACATGCATTAAGTAACTTAAAGTATTTATAACTTATTGCCCAACTTACTATGACCATTGTAGAACAAACTGTACTTATATTCCTACTTCTATTTAAGATCTATTTCAGTTGCGGGCTAATATTTGGATTTTATTTTTATTTCTGGGGAGGTCAAAAACTGGATCCCTCCTTGAAAGTCAGTTCAAAAAGAACACAATTACTTTTTGTCCCAGCAGCCATTATTTTGTGGGTATACCTATTACCTAGGGTCTTAAAACATTAAGTCAAAAATCACAACCAGAAGAAAGCACCAAAGGAATAGGTGCTTTTTTTATGCATTACTATTTTGTAATAGAAAGAGGTAAAATTGACTCTACTTCAATAAAAAAACTTAAACGTATCAACTTTACGTTCTTCATCTCTAATTTTAGGTTATCAAATTAATACTAGAAGTAACTCAAAAAGCAAAGCAAATATGGCAACAGATTTTTTCTATAATAAAAAAGTACATCAATTCACAACAGCAGAAGGAATCACGGAGAAGAATTCCGTTTATCGTCTAGGACTTGAATATATGGACGATGAAGACCAAAAACTAATTGAATTGATCGATGCTTTTCTTAAAGACCCTAATCTCAAAGAAGTTGTTGGATTAAGTATTGGCATTTGGGCCGATGCTTATGATTCTGACTGTGAGAGTATCATCAATAAGCTTGTACAAGAAAAAGAACACTTACAACATATTGAGGCCCTATTTATTGGTGATATGGACTATGATGAATGTGAAATTTCATGGATCCAACAAACCAATCTTAATGCGATATTCAAGAACTTCCCAAATCTCAAAGTATTTCAAATTAAAGGAAGTGAAGGACTAGCGTTGGGTGAAATAGAACACCAAAACCTAGAAACACTAGTGATTCAATCTGGAGGGTTATCCAAAAACGTGCTTCAAGAAATTGGAAACGCTACCCTTCCTAAATTGAAACATCTTGAACTATGGCTAGGTACAGATGATTATGGATATGACGGTGAAGTGGAGGCTGATATTTTACCATTATTGGAAGAAGGTCAGTTTCCGTTATTATTCCATTTAGGACTTCAAAACTGCATAGATGCTGATGACATTGTACAGTTGATTTCCGTGACTCCATTACAAGAAACAATTCTTTCATTGGACTTATCAATGGGAACTTTAGGAGATAAAAGTGCTGAAGGTTTACTCAATGCACCATGTATGCCACAACTTTGCTATTTAAACCTCAGTAGTAATTATTTATCTAGTGGAATCGGCCAAAAGATCAAAGAGAAATTCCCACACATTGAACTAAAAATGGGGGAACAAAAAGAAGAAGATGTTTATGACGATGAAACCTATCGTTATGTTGATGTAGGTGAATAATCAATCCTGTTTTGAAAGTAATACTTATAGGCAATCCTGAGAACCGTAGGCTTCAGATGATGCAAGAAGCGCTACACTCTTATCAATTAAACTACCAAACAATAGCGTGGATAGATCTTCTATCCACGCCTCATTCCTTTGAAAGCATTGTTGAAGAAAACGACATCATAAAAATTGATTCCTTTGGTGAGAATTTCGATGTCTTTAAAGGATTATTGAAATGGGGAAGTGAAAGCATAAAGAAAGAAGAATTTCATCAAATCTCTAAAGAGAAAATCGATTCTCTTCCTAATGATAAAGGTAGAATTCAATATTCTAGACAAGCTTACTTAGGGTTTAAAGAAGCGTTGAAGTTTGTAGAGAATTGTGCCATGAAGAAGGAAAACGTAAGGTTTATTAATACCCCTACAGCTATTCTTCAGATGTTTGATAAGAAGAACGCCCATCAAATTCTTTTGGAACATCATGTTGCTAAAACAAAATTCTTAGGAACGGTTCGAAATTATGAAGAATTACAGCAAATGATGAATCAAGCAAAAGAACATCAAGTTTTCATTAAGCTTGCACACGGTTCTTCCTCTTCGGGAGTAATGGCTTATAGAAGAAGTAAAAGTAGAGAAGTATTAAAAACGTCTGTTGAAATTGATAAATCTTCCGCATTATACAACTCTTTAAACATTAGTACTTATCGTGATGCTACTAAGATTGAATTGATCATCAATCAATTGGCGAAAGAGCACCTTATTGTTGAAAAATGGGAGCCTAAAGCTACTTTCAACAATAAAGTATTTGATTTGCGATTGGTTGTCATTGATCAAAAGGTAGAACATGTAGTGATGAGGTCCAGCACCTCACCGATGACCAATCTACACCTTGGCAATGAAAGAGGAGACCTCAATGGATTGATCGATTATTTGGGAAATGAAAAGTGGGAAGAAATTAAACAGACAGCGATACAAGCGGTCAAATCATTTCAAGGTGCTATGGTGGCAGGAGTTGACTTGATGGTCCAATCCAACAGTCATAAAGTAAAAATTATTGAAGTGAATGCTTTTGGTGATTTAGTGCCTAGAATTGTCAATTCCGAAGGCAGAACAACCTATGAAGAACAAGCTTTTATCATTAAATCCATTTTCGATGAAGTCCTTACCTAAAAATATTAAATGTCTCGTTTTCGATTTAGATAATACTTTAATCGATAGAGACAAAGCCTACAGTACTTACTTAGAAAAAGCGTTTGAGTTTGTCAATCAACCTAATATATGGACTGAACATAAAGCGACTATTCTTGAATACGATAATAAAGGGTACAGATCAAGAGATACTTTTTATCAATGGCTTATTTCAAAATTCATTCATCAAAAATTATTTGAGGAGTTTCAGAAGAAGTATGTCGTAGGGGATTTTGTGGAAAAAATAGACACTTCAATCCTTCAATTTTTAGCGGAATTAAAAGAACATTTTCACCTTGTATTACTAACAAATGGAGGGAATCATAATCAACAGAAAAAGATTGTAAACTCTGGATTATTTAAAGTCTTCCCTCCAACTTCTACTTTCATATCGGGAGATTATAGTTTTGAAAAGCCTAATCCACTTTTCTTTCATTTAATTCAAATGGAATATGGGTATACGCCTGATGAAATTGTAATGATTGGTGATGATTATGACAAGGACATCAAGGGTGCTCATCAAATGGGATGGAAAACAATTCATCTCAGCCGTACAAAAACAAAAGAATCAATTGCGGATATTCAAATCAATGACATTCAAGAAATAGCCAATTATATATGATCAATGCGAATAAAATTGTGGGTGATTATGATATTGTTTTGATCACGTTGGACACATTGAGGTATGATGTCAGCCAACAACTTTTTAAAGAAAAGCGATTACCTCAACTTCAAAAATATCTACCAAAAACAGGATGGGAGAAAAGGCATGCACCGGGGAGTTTTACCTATGCTTCTCATCATGCAATTTTTTCGGGTTTTTTCCCCACTCCCATTGATCAACCAAAGCAAGAACGGTTGTTTGCCACTCAGTTTGCGGGAAGTGAAACAACCAATACCAACACTTTCACTTTTGAACAAGCCACAATTATTGATGGGTTAAAGGCAAAAGGATATCATACAGGTTGTATTGGTGGAGTGGGCTTTTTCAATAAAAGGACTGCATTGAGTAAAGTGTTTCCTTCCATGTTTGATGAAAGTCACTGGGAAGATCGCCTAGGTGTCACCTCTCCTTTTTCAACAAAATACCAGTTTCAAAAAGCAGCCAAAATTGTACAGCAGAATCAGCAAAACAGGCTTTTTCTGTTTATCAATATTTCAGCCATACACCAACCCAATTATTTCTATCAACAAGGAGCCAAAGAGGATTCGATCACCACACATGCCAAAGCATTAGAGTATGTGGATAGTCAATGGGAAATTTTAATGAATGCTTTCAAGGGACGGCCAACGTTATTTTTACTTATGGGAGATCACGGAACTGCTTATGGAGAAGACGGATACAATGGACATCGATTGGCCCATGAAGTCGTTTGGAATGTCCCTTATGCTGAATTTTTAATGAATGAAAAATGAATTTAAAAGAATATATCAACCAATCATACTATCATTCTTATGCCTACTCTTACCCTCATAAAATGGCATATAGAAACTTTGAAAAACCATTATCACTCCAAGAAGTGTGGAACGAGGAAAAGAAACGTGATGTTTTTCTATACCTTCATCTTCCCTTTTGTGAAATGAGATGTGGCTTCTGTAATCTATTTACAATTGCCAATCCAAAAGGCAACCTTCAAAGCGAGTTTCTTAATGCTTTGACAAGACAGATTGAAGTCGTTAAAGAGGAATTAGGAGACCTTCATTTTGCCAATTTCGCTTTTGGAGGGGGCACCCCAAGTTACCTTTCAGCAGAAGAACTACAGTCTGTTTTATCAACGCTGAATTCTTCTTTGGGATTAGAAACCGAGGTCGTCAATTCCGCTATTGAAGTTTCTCCCAAAACCATCACGGCTGATAAAATTCAACTCCTTAAAGAAAAAGGCTTCTTCCGAGTAAGTATGGGCGTGCAAAGCTTTATTGAAGAGGAAGTGAAAGTAATGGGAAGACCCCAAAAAGTGGAAGAAGTAAGAAGAGCGATCAGAGACCTGAAAGAAGCTCAATTTCCATTACTCAACTTGGATTTGATTTATGGAGCCGAAAATCAAACAACGGAAAGTTGGCAATATACCTTGGATCAAATGATAGAAATCTCACCCGAAGAGGTTTTTCTTTATCCTTTGTATGTAAGACCATTGACAGGTTTGGGATTGAAAGAACGAGCTTGGGATGATTTCAGAATGAAGTTGTACCTACAGGCAAGGGATTTCTTAATGAGTAATGGCTATGAGCAAATCACAATGAGACAATTCAAGAAGAAGAACGCTCCATCATTTGCTCACACCGATTATTTACCACAAGAAAATGCAATGTTAGGATTAGGTGTTGGAGCTCGCTCTTATACCAAATCACTGCATTACAGTAGCGATTATGCTGTCGGGAGATCTTCCATTAAGCATATTATCGAGAATTATAACAACACTTCTAAGGAGGAATTCAAAAAAGTGAATTATGGTATTCACCTTGATCTCGAAGAAGAAAAGAGAAGGTATTTCATTAAGTCTTTCTGCGAAGGAACAGGTTTACCCATCGCTTCTTATCAAGCTTATTTTAATTCTTCTGTGTTGGAGGATTTCAAACTTGAAATAGAAGAGATGCACCAACTCCAATTGATTGACATCAGCACATCATCCATCCAACTCAACCTAAAAGGACGAACACTGGAAGATGTGATTGGTCCTTGGTTGTATTCTCATTCAATAAAAGAATCTATTGCTCAATTTGATTTAGTATAATGCATAAAACTTGGAATATTCTTTACAGAGGGCCTTTGAGCAGCTGTAATTATTCTTGTCACTATTGCCCTTTTGCCAAAACAAAAAACACAAGAGAAGAATTAGCGACTGATGCTCAAAAGTTAATACAGTTTCAAAACTGGGTAAAGCATAGAAGTGAAAGGATCGGTATTTTATTCACACCTTGGGGTGAAGGATTAATCCGAAAATACTATCAGCAGGCAATGACGGCATTGAGTCATATGAACAATGTTTATAGAGTCGCCATACAAACCAATTTATCTTGTGGTGTCGATTGGATGGATGAAGTCAATAAGGAGAACTTTGCGTTATGGACGACTTATCATCCTAGCCAATTATCCTTAGACGCATTTCTTGAAAAATGCCATTCATTAATCGAGAAAAATATTAGGTTTAGCGTGGGAACTGTAGGTTTAAAAGAAGATCTTGATGTAATTACTCAATTAAGAAAAAGGCTTCCTTCCTCCGTGTATTTATGGGTGAACGCTTACAAAAGAGAAACCGATTATTATGAGCAAGAGCATTTGAAAAGAATACTTGAGGTGGATCCATTATTCCATTGGAACAATCAACGGCATGAGAGTCTAGGCAAACCCTGCCGTGCTGGCTCCACTACTTTTTCAGTGGATGGTGATGGCAATATGACTTCCTGCCACTTTATCAAAGATAAAATTGGGAATATCTACCATGATAATTTTGAAGAGACATTACAGCCCAAATTATGTTCCAACACTACTTGCGGTTGTCATATTGGGTATGTTCATCTTCAAGAATTAGAGCAAGACAAAATTTATGGAGATGGAATTTTAGAGCGAATTCCATTGGTTTAAAATAGAAAAAGAGGCCACAATTTTTTAAAACTGTGATCTCTTTTTATTTATCATTTTCAGCAGAAACATTCTACCAGTCTGGCTTGTTTCTATCCTGCTTTTTCGACTTTTTCTTTTGCTGTTGGAAATATTGTACTTCCTTATTTTTTAAGGCATCCAAAATCATTTGAGCTTGAGAGGCAGGCATTTTGATTTCCTCCATACGGTTATTGAAATTGGCTTGTTCTTCCGCCTTTTCACGTTCTTTACGCTCCTCTTCAGTTTCCTCTCCCTGTTCTCCTTCTTGCTCTTGGTTTTCGTTCTGATCGCCTTCTTGGTCACCCTTCTCAGAATCTTTCTGATCTTTATCGTCTTTCTGATCACCTTTCTCTTGATCTTTTTGATCTTGGTTCTCATCTTGACCTTCTTGATCTTTATCCTTTTGGTCTTGATCTTTCTGATCTTGATCCTTTTTATCTTCGTTTTGATCCTTATTGTCTTGATCCTGATTCTGATCCTGCTGCTGCTGTTCTTGTTCTTTTTTCTGCTTCAACAACATCTCATAATCATACCTGGCGGCGATGTTTTGAGGATCATGTTTCATTGCAGTTTTCAAGAACGCCAATGCCTCCTCTATCTTTTGTTCTTGTGCTTTAAGTACTCCTAGTTGTTGGTTTGCAATAGAAGCAATTTTTTTGTCTGCTGAATTCTGAATACTAGCATAGCGTTTTGTAGCATTTTCCTTATCCTCAGTAAGGAAATAAGAATGTGCCAAATCAAGCATTGCTGCATCATCTTCAATATTCATAGAGTCCAGTAGAATAGTGTAAGCATCAATAGCTGTTTTGTAATCCTTTGCAATAAATGCTTCCTCACCTGCGGATTTTTGTTTATTCGCTTCCGCAATTCTTCCAATGCCATTATGATCGGATGAAAATATATTTAAGACGATTAATAGCGTTAAAATCGTATTCATATATCTTTATATGTTAAAAAATCTTACAAGTTTATTTCTTTACAACGAAAGACGTGAAAAATTTACTTTAAAGTGATTTTTCACGTCTTTCAGAGTTTATTACAACTAAATAATAGTTGAAAGTCAATTTTTCAAATCTTTTTAAATAATTGACCGAAAATATAAGGTAGTAATCGTTTTTTTAACTTATTATTTAACAACTTCACCGTATAAGTCAAACGGCTCAGCACTTGTAATCTTTACATTAGCAAAGTCTCCTAAACGAACGTGATTCTCTTCAGTAACTGGCACTAAAACTTCGTTATCTACTTCAGGTGAATCAAATTCAGTTCTACCTACAAAATATCCACCTTCGATCTTATCAAACAATACTTTGTAAACTTTACCTACTTTCTTCTGGTTTAATGCATCAGAAATTTCTTCTTGAAGTTGCATAATCTCGTCTGCACGATCTTGTTTTACATCTTCAGGAACATCATCCTCCATATCGTCACCAGCATGCGTATCTTCTTCATGTGAATAAGTAAATACCCCTACTCTCTCGAACTGCATTCTTTCTACGAAATCATACATCTCATTGTACTCCTCTTCCGTCTCACCTGGGTGACCCGTGATCAAAGTAGTTCGGATAGCAATTCCTGGCACTTTTTCTCTGATTGCATTGATGAGTTCCTCTTGTTTCTCTCTCGATGTACCTCTTCTCATTCTCTTCAACATTGCTGTTGAACCATGTTGTAGAGGAATGTCAAGATAGTTCGCAATATTATCACGCTCGACCATAACATCAAGCACATCCATAGGAAAACCTGTTGGGTAAGCATAGTGTAAACGAATCCACTCTAATCCTTCCACGTCAGATAATGCTCTTAAAAGATCGGCTAATCTTCTCTTCTTATAGATATCCAATCCATAGTAAGTCAAGTCTTGGGCAATCAATAAAAGTTCTTTTACACCTTTAGCTACCATATCTTCAGCTTGTTTTACCAAATCTTCGATAGGCACTGAAACGTGTTTACCTCTCATTAATGGAATAGCACAGAAAGAACAAGGTCTATCACAACCCTCAGCGATTTTTAAATAACCGAAGTGCTTGTCTGTAGTTAAAAGACGTTCACCAAGAAGTTCTTTTTTATAATCAGCGTTTAAAGCTCTCAATAAGTTTGGCACTTCACGCGTACCAAAGAAAGCATCTACTTCAGGAATTTCCTGTACAAGATCTTCCTTATATCTTTCAGATAAACAGCCCGATACATATACTTTATCTACCAACCCTTCTTTTTTTGCATCAGCATAACGAAGAATCGTCTCAACAGATTCAGTCTTGGCATGTCCAATAAATCCACAAGTGTTAATTAACACAATATTGAATTTATCATCTTCAGCTTCATGAACTACATCAATGCCATTTCCTTTTAACTGAGTCATGATTACCTCTGAGTCTACAATATTCTTAGAACACCCGAGTGTAATGATGTTGACTTTATTTTCTTTAAGCGTCTTGGTTTTCAAGAGATTACTTCTTTAAAGTTCCTATTAATGAGATTTTTATTTTTACAGAACTATGAATAAACACCTTTGTTTTAATTCATCTTCAGCAAAATAAGTTCTGCAAAAATATTAGATAAATACTTGCATAACAACCTATTTATTTAAAGAGATGTTACTCATTTAATAACCTTAAGAATTTGAAATGAAAATTATCGATGAAAACGATAACTATTAAAGAAATATTTTTTTAGTCTAAACTATACTTTATATATTAATATTATCGGAAAAACAGATATTTTTGTGTGATAGACCTATATAAACAGTTAGTGCCAAATTAATTCCATTTTTTATCACTGACTTCTCTAATATTAATTGAAAAAGTATGAAGCTCTTCGAGCAAAATAATATACATAAAGAGAATAAAGAGAGAGTTTCTGAAGCGACTTTTATTCCTGTTATGACCTTATCTGTCATTGCCATTACATTTTTGGTGGGGATTTGGTCTATCAAAGAGCTTCGGGATTATAAAGTAGATGTAAATCAGCTTGAGCAAGAGTTTACTGAAAAACAGAAAAATGTCACTGTTAATGAGGTGAAAAATGCCTTTAAATACATTGAATACCTTGAAAGAAATACTGAAAAGCGATTAAAAGAAAACCTAATCAACAGAGTAGATGAGGCTTTCCAAATCGTGGACAACATTTATAAAAGAAACAAAGGAAAACTTTCCGAGAAGCAGATTGTCAATCTCATCAAGGATTCACTCCGACCGATCCGTTTTAATTACAATAGAGGTTATTATTTTATTGATCATATTGATGGATATGCCGTCATGAATGCTTCTTCTCCAGAATCAGAAGGACAGCCTATCATGGACCTCCAAGATGCAAGGGGAGATTATTTCATCCGAAAGGAAATGGAAATTGCCAAAACGAAAGGAAAAGGCTTTTTCGAATATTATTGGATTAAACCTGATCAAAATGGAAACAAACAATATCCTAAAACTTCCTATCTAAGGTACTTTGAGCCTCTAGGGTTAGTTATTGGAACTGGAGAATATATGGACAATGTGACTCGAGATATGCAAAGACAAGCCTTTGAACGTATGTCCTCTATAAAGTTTGGAAAGGATGGTTATCTTTTTGTGAATAAAAGAGGAACTCCATTATTGATAAACTGGGAACATTATGATAATGCAGACTCACTTGCAAACGAGTATCATATCAGTCTTCCTATCACAGATGAAAATGGGGATACGACTTATTTCAAGGATTTGCCTTCTATCTTAGTCAACACTGAAAATAATGGTGGGTTTTATTATTATGATTATAAAAAACCTAATTCAGATGAAATCAAAAGAAAGTTTTCTTACATCATATATTTTGAAAAGTGGGATTGGACCATTGGTGCTGGAGTTTATTTAGATGAATTAGACAATCAAATTGCGGCTAAAAGAAGTATGTTGATCACCGAATTGACGACTGAACTTTTTAGAATCTTATCTTTATCGACACTATTGATTGCTATTTTGTGGTGGAGACTCCGAAAGGTAGCTACTGGAATCACGAATAATATTGAAGAGTTTTCTACTTTCTTCGATGAAGCTTCAAAAGAACATGTTAAGATCAATAAAGACAGATTGGCTTATGCCGAATTTGATCAGTTGGCCACTCTTGCCAATAAAATGTTAGATGACCGAGAAAGCGACAGACGTAAAATTATTGAAGCTTATCACGAAATTCAAACATCAGAAGAAGAATTAAGACAACAGTCTGAAAGTTTGCTGTACACCAATCAAAAGTTGGAGGAAGCCATGCAAGAGCTTAAATCGGCCCAAGTACAGCTTATTAATTCAGAAAAAATGGCCTCTTTAGGTCAGTTAACAGCCGGAATTGCTCATGAAATCAATAACCCTATTAACTTTGTGAGTTCGAACGTACAACCTTTGAAAGATGACATTGATGATTTGATCAAACTTTTAGATAGTTGTAATGACTTGACTAAAGATTTTGAAAGTAAAGAAGCTTTTCAAAAAAGAGTGGATGAAATCAATGAACTGGCTGACGAAATTGAAATCAATGTCGTTAAAGAAGAGATCAAAGAATTGATTAATGGTATTGAAGAAGGTGCACTTCGAACAAAAGAAATTGTTTTGGGATTAAGAACTTTCTCAAGGTTGGATGAGGACACTTTCAAAAGTGCCAATATCAACGAAGGAATTCAATCTACGATTACAATTTTAAATAATAAGGTAAAGAAAAAAGATATTTCAATGGAAATAGAACTTCAAAGTGATATTCCTGAAATAAAATGTCTTCCAGGCCGATTGAATCAGGTATTTATGAATGTCATCAACAATGCCATTCAAGCCGTTGAAGAACGTACTGGTAAGATTAAAATTTCTACGTCTTATGCAGATGGAGATGATTATATCAATATAAAAGTAAGAGACAATGGTGAAGGAATGCCTCAAGCTATTATTGATAAAATTTTTGACCCTTTCTTCACCACCAAAGAAGTGGGTGAAGGTACTGGTCTTGGATTATCCATCTCCTACGGAATCATAAAAAAACACGGTGGTGAAATTATGGTTTCTTCAAAATATAAAAACGACGACTCTGATGAAGTCTCTTTCACAGAGTTTTCAATCATTCTTCCACTAGTGGGTGAAGACGATTTAAAAAACGAGTACTAAAAAATATGAGTGATTATCACGTTCCAGTAATGCTGCAAGAGTGTGTAGACGGTTTACACATTGACCCTACCAAAACTTATGTTGACGTTACTTTCGGTGGCGGAGGACACACAAAAGAAATATTAAGCCGTTTGACAACGGGAAAATTAGTGGTTTTTGATCAAGACCCTGATGCTAAAAAAAATGCAGATGCAATCAATGACGATCGTCTGATTTTTTGTGCTGCTAATTTTAGATACTTAAAAAGATATTTGAGGTTAAACGGTATCAAAGAAGTTGCTGGAATCTTAGGTGACCTTGGTATCTCTTCACACCAAATTGATGAAACTTCAAGAGGTTTCTCTACTAGAGGTGACGCTCCTTTGGATATGCGTATGGCACAAAGTGGAGTATTGAGTGCTAAAGAGGTGATCAATAATTATGAAGAAATTGATCTTCGTAAAATGTTCAAGCTTTATGGTGAATTGAACCAACCGCACAAAGCCGCTAGTTTGATCGTTCATGCTCGTTCTGCAGGAGAAATTGAAACTACTCAACAATTGATGGATGCCTTAAAACCAATGGCTCCAAGAGGCAAAGAAAACCGTTTTTATGCACAAGTTTTCCAGGCAATCAGAATTGAAGTTAACGAAGAGTTAGTGACTTTGAAAGAAATGATTGAACAAGGTGCTGAAGTCCTGGAAGAAGGCGGTTATTTTGTGATTGAGTCTTACCATTCATTAGAAGACCGTTTGGTAAAGAACTTTTTCAAAACGGGTAATTTTGAAGGTGAAATGAATAAAGATTTTTATGGCAACCTTTTACGCCCATTGAAGCCTTTGAAAAGTAAACCAATCACTGCTTCTGAAGAAGAAATTGCAAGAAATAGAAGAGCAAGAAGTGCGAAATTGAGAGTAGCGATTAAACTACCTGAAGTGACTCAAAAGTAAGCTTTCTATTCTTTTCCAAAAGATATTTTAAACCTTTCCTAAATTTTTATAATTTGGAAAGGTTTTTTAGTTTCTTCGATTTAAAAACTAGTTAAAAACATCATGTTCTTGAATATAATCGAAACACTCTTCACAATATAAGCTTTTCAATTTTGGATGATCTAACAGCTGAAATGTTATCCCTTCTTGGAGATCATTGTACGAATTAAATAATACGCAGAACCTTAGTCTGTTCATTTTAATCGCTTTTTTCAATAAATCAGTGTAAATCATTCTATCCACTTGATCGTCATCGATTATCGTCAAATTGATATAATAGTATAGCAATTTTTCAGATACATCTGCGGCCAAAATCCCATCCATCAAAACTTCTTTTGCCCAATCTTTTAGTGAATATTCTACAAAATGCTGAGCGAGCCTTACTTTGTCTTCTTGATCAAAATCTAGATTTCTATAATAACTATAGACCTTCTGATTATAGTGATCTGATTTCTTAAAGTCTCCTTTTTTATAAGCTGCTCTACTCAATATAAGCCATCGGTTGAGGATCAACTTATCTACTAGTATTTTATTAAAATTTCTAGCTTTTAAATAAGTGATGTTATCTTCTACTTCTTTTATGCTCCTATTATCCCATTTATAAAATATACATTTAGCCAACAAAGCACTTAGGTTATAAATCAATGTAGGATTTTCGGGGGCTAATTGAAGCATTTCCCGATAAGAATCAATTAACTCATCTTTATAATAATAAGTAGAAATATCATCATACATCACTAAAAAATTTTGATGAAGCATTATGTTATCTTTCACTTTAGGTAACTGCACTTTTTCTTCTAAATTTTCTGTAGAGTAAATCCCATTTTTTACCTTATCAATAATAAAACTTTGCAATAAATAAGCTTCTTCATAGTTTTCCTTGGAAACTAACTGCCCAAATAATTCATAAGTTTGATCTTCCTCTAGTGATTCATACGACACTAATTTCTCTAATCGCACCTTGATTGTGGCTATTCGTTGTTGGGATAACAGTTGTTCAAATCGATCAGGATTCTTATTGACTTCTTTTCTTATGGCATCTCTACTTTTAAGTAACAAGCCCTTATCGTCTGCCTTCTGAATGTCTTCAAAAAATTGTTTCCAATTTTCACCCGTTTCAATTATTGACTGAACTCCATTTGTCATAAAAGGAGATAATTCATTGATGATGTTTTGAGCTCTTAAATACGATAAACTCGTATTCTTTTCCTTATCTCCATCAATTGATGAAAAAGCTTTGATATAAAAAGATGTAATCTTGTAATCGCTTAAATGGAGATAGTCGTAAAGCTTTTGAAATTCAAGTGAATCAAAATTCGTTTCATTGATCTTATAATGTAAAGTATATTCAATTTCGTCTTTATTGATCGACTGATGTAGAATGGAATTACTTTTTGGAGGTGAAAAATAAATCAAAGGTAAATCATAGGCCGGAAGTTTTTTTCCCGGAATATGATAAGTACTTCTATAGTAATAATCCACACCTCCTCTAATTATAAAATAGTTTAATTCTATATCTTTGAGCTCGTATTTTTTGGGTAATTCTCCTAACGGAATAATATACTTATTGGACCGGTTGTCTACTTTTCTTGCTCTTACTAAATAATCCCTATAAACTTTTTTTAGTAAAATCCCTCTATACCTTCCTCTTCTACTTAGCTTAACTACATCAAATTGATCACAAGTGTACTGTTTCTTTTGAACAACATCTATACTAATTCCGTCGTCACTATATTTAAAAAAGTCATCAAAAGCATCTTTTGGAAAGATAGATAATTCTATTTGATTTGTTAATTTATTAACCTCAAGATACGTTCGCACTCTACGATCTTTCGTCTTAAAAAATTGATCAAATTCTGTAATTGATTGATTTGTTTTCTTCTGCGAAAACGATGGGTGAATACCCAGCAAAAAGGCAATAATTAGTAATGTATATTTCATATCAACAATAGTTTACTAGAGAGTAAGTTCCAGTAAACTACTTATTGATCAATCTGAAAACAAAAGGGTTATCTCGATATTAAAACAGTTTAACCTTTTCCTGATTCATTTTAACTAATCTTGCTTTTCCAACTCAGGTAACAAGTGATTTTCCAAATGATAGAGTAATGTACCATTGACGGTCTCTGCATGTGTCATAATCGCACCGTGTGCACCATCTTCAATTTTAATAAAGCCTACTGTATTAGGAAGGTTTTGATAAAGGTATTGTCCCATCGAAAATGGCACTCCAAAATCCTGATCTCCATGAATAATTAACGTTGGACATTTGATGTCTGGCAAAAAAGATTGAATATCATCTCTATCAATCAAGTTGTTCATGGCATGAAATATTTGTTCTCCAGTTCTTTCTTGCCACAACGGAGTCCATTTATTCCAGTGACATTCATTTCCATCTTTCGGACCTATAATACCCGTCATGAGATTCTCATGCAGTTCAGGAAGTAATCCATTATTCATCCATGTATCCCTTACTTCTCTATACCCTGTTTTTACCTCTTCAGAGTCAATATGTGCTGAAGTACTAATCAATATTAAACCTTGTACTCTTGAGGGAAATCGGAGTGCAACTCTCAATGCTGCATACCCACCTTGTGACATTCCAGCCAATATCACTTTTTCAATGCCAAGGTGATCTAAAATTGCCATACAGTCACTCACGGTATCATACAAAGAAAAAGGTTTTCCATCCCACTTCGTTTTGCCAAAAGCTCTTGCATCAAAAGTAATGATACGATAAGAAGAAAAGAATTCAACTTGTGAAGCAAACATTTTTGAACTCATCAAAAAGCCATGCATAAAAAGTATTACCGGAGCCTCTTTATCCCCATGGTCCTCATAATACAATGATTGGTTGTTTACATTTAGGTAAGCCATAGTCTGTTAATTGGTTAAAATTCTGACAGAACAGTAGTTCTCATATTCATTTAATCCTATTAATATAATCATTTTTAATCAGAAATAAAAATGTAAACACCTCATTTACAGAATGATAAGACATTGTTAATTTGAAATACATATTCCTCATTTCTAGTTGATTAACCATTCAACATTATTTTTTGTAGAGGAAATTTACAGCTTATCTTTTTTTTCATTAAGTTCAATGAGAGAACCAATAATACACACAAAAATAAACACTACTAACGATGGTTAAAATTATAGAATGCCCAAGAGATGCAATGCAAGGGCTCTCTCAGTTCATCCCTACAATGACAAAAATTGAATACTTGAATCTATTGCTAAAAGTAGGATTTGACACCTTAGACTTTGGAAGTTTTGTATCTCCTAAAGCCATTCCACAAATGAAAGATACAAAGGAAGTTTTGGCTGGTTTAGAATTGGAGAATACGAATACAAAACTGCTCTCTATTGTAGTCAATGAGAGAGGTGCCCATGATGCGGTACAACATGATGAAATTGAATATTTAGGCTTTCCCCTTTCTGTCTCAGAAATTTTTCAAGAAAGAAATACAAAAAAATCGATCCAAGCTGCAAAAGAAGCATTAAACAACATCAATGCTATTGCACAAGAGCATCAAAAAGTAACGGTCGCCTACTTATCAATGGCATTTGGCAACCCCTATCAAGAGCATTATTCAACCTCTAAAGTGTTAGAAATGGCACACGAACTTTCTGAAATGGGGATAACAATACTCTCATTATCGGATACAATTGGCACTGCAAATGCAAAAGATATTCAAGATTTATTTGAAAATGCCTCAAAATTGTTGCCCAATACAGAATTGGGTGTACATTTGCACTGTAATCCTTTTAAGGCAACTGAACTAGCAAGAGCAGCAATTAATGCAGGTTGTAGAAGAATAGATACAGCCCTTGGCGGACTTGGAGGATGTCCTATGGCTAAAGACAGTCTTACTGGAAACTTAGCCACCGAATCACTTATTGAGGCTCTCCAAGATCAACCTTCGTTAATGCCCGCCTTAAACTTAGATACTTTAAAGAAGGCGTCGAAATTTAGACGTCAAAATATAGGTTAGAAAATGATAAATATAGAGACTTGTCTCACCCCGGAGATTTTATCCTTACATCAACTCGAAGGAAAAATTGCCGTTGTTACAGATGTTTTGAGAGCAACTTCATGTATGGTTGCAGGTTTAAATGCAGGTGTGAAAAGTGTTATCCCCGTTATGACGGTTGAGGAAGCACTTGATTATTCAAAAAAAGGCTATATTACAGCTGGAGAAAGAGGGGGAGTAAAAGTAAAGGAGTTTACAATTGGTAATTCTCCTCAAGAACACATGCAGGAAGAATACCGCGGCAAGGACATCTGCATGACTACAACAAACGGTACAGTGGCGATTACGGAAGCAAAGAAAAGAGCAGATCAGATCGTTATCGGTGCTTTATTGAATGTTTCAGCTGTTGCTAATTTTTTGAAATCAGCTCAAAAAGACGTTGTCATTATTTGTGCAGGATGGAAAGGTAATCCAAGTCTTGAAGATACTTTATTTGCGGGTGCTCTAATTGATAGATTACAAGAAGAATGTAATCTTACAGACGATGCTTCGTTTATGGCATTGACGCAATATAAAGCATGTAAAGACAATCTAGTAGAGAGCATTCAATTCAATGCTTCACATGCTAAACGATTAAGTGGTTTGAAAGCCAAGTCTGACCTTGCCTTTTGTGCTCAGGAGGATTATTGTGATGCACTTCCTATTCTTAAGAATGGGGAAATAACAATTTAAAATCAGCATTATGGGAGGAAAGAAATTAGAAATAAAACAAAAAGTAAAAATCAAAAACCGAAAGGCTTCTCATGAATATGAGTTTGTTGAAAAACTCGTAGCAGGGATTTCTTTAAAAGGTTCCGAAATAAAATCAATTCGTATGCAAAAAGTAAGTTTACAAGATGCTTTCTGCCTGTTTATTGGAGATGAACTGATTGTAAGAAGCATGCACATTGCTCCTTATGAAATGGGTGGCTACAATAATCACGAAGCCAAAGCAGACCGTAAACTTCTTTTGACAAGAAGAGAACTAGACAAGTTGGATAGAAAAGTGAAAGAAACGGGTTTTACGATTATCCCTACTCAACTTTTTATCAACGATAGAGGTTTAGCAAAATTAGAAGTTGCCTTAGCTAGAGGTAAAAAGCTTTATGACAAGCGTAATGATCTGAAAGAGAAAGATCAAAAGAGAGAGATATCTAGAATGAAATACTAACTTTATGAGTTACGTCTTATTTAACAACGAAATCGAAAAAGCATCTAAAACGGGAGTATCTTATTCTGACAGAGGGTTTCAATACGGCGATGGACTGTTTGAAACTATGATTTCTCAGAATGGAACAATCCGTTTTTTAGATGATCACATTGATCGAATAAAACGTGGATTAAAAGAACTACAGATCAACTTTCCTTCAGACTTTCAAGATAAAGAATATATCTATGATGCTTTCAAGGCATTAAAAAAGAAAAACGAGATTGAAGGTGATTGTAGAATCAAGCTAATGATTTGGCGAAAAGAAGGCGGACTTTATACTCCTAACAACTCTAACTACTACACACTTTTATCGATTCAACCTTTTGAAAAAGCAGATAGTAAAAAATGTTTGACAGTTGATTACGGAGAGTCTATTAAAGTCCCTCTTACTCCTGTTTCGTTTTGCAAGTCTCTATCTTCTATGACTTATACCTTTGCGGGTATTGAAAAGAAAACTAGAGCACTTGACGATCTTATTTTAATCAATTATGATGGCTACCTTGCTGAGACGATATCAGGAAATCTTTTCTGGATTAAAGACAAGGTAATCTATACTCCAAAAGTAGCCGTAGGTTGTGTATCTGGAGTTGCTCGAAAAAATATCATTGCTCATTTAGAACTAAAAGGATATAAAGTCAGAAAAGTATTTGCTCGAAAAGCCGAACTGATGGAAGCGGATACGGTAATGACAACAAATGTGACAGGTGTGACGATGATCAAAGAAATTGGCGAGAAGCAATATAAAGTAGTTGATGCCTGGAAGAAGGTTTTTGAACAAGCTTATGATTAAAAAATCATCTATAAAAAATACCCCATAATTGATTGAAACAATTATGGGGTATTAAGTATAGCTCTTTCAATTAAACTAACTGACTGAACTCAGCTAAGAATCTATTATTTTCTTCTTCTGTACCGATCGAAATTCGAAGGCCTTGATCACATAAAAGTACCTTAGAGCGATTTCTGATCACAATCCCTTTTTCTACAAGTTCATTGTACATTTTATCTGCTTCCTCTACTTGAATTAAGATGAAGTTAGCATCAGAAGGATATCTGTTTTTTACAAAAGGCATTTTATCCAATTCTTCTTCTAATCGTGTTCTTTCTGCAAGAAGTTTACGCACCATCTCTTCCACTTTATCCACATTGTCTAAAGCTTCTAAAGCTTTTTCCTGTGTCAACTGATTGATGTTGTAAGGTGGCTTGATTGTATTGAACACTTTTATAATTTCAGGTGAGGCGAACATCATTCCTAAACGAAGGCCAGCCATTCCCCATGCTTTAGAAAAAGTCTGTAACACAATCAAATTGTTATACGCTGACAGTTTTGAGATAAATGAAGGCTGAGATGAAAAATCAATATAAGCTTCATCAACAATCACCAACCCATCAAAACTTGTCAATAACTGTTCTATTTTATCAGAACTAACAGCCCCTCCAGTTGGATTATTTGGAGAACATACGAATATGATTTTTGTATGCTCATCTACTTTACTTAATATCCCCTCCACGTCTAAATCCAATTCAGCGGTCAATGCAACTTCTCTAACTTCAACGTTATTGAGGTCCGCACTCACTTTATACATACCGTAAGTTGGAGGGAGAATAATTACATTTTCTTTTTGAGGTTCGACAAAAGCTCTAAACAATAAATCAATAGGTTCATCGCTGCCATTTCCCAAGAAAATATGATCTGTTGGGATATTCTTTATTGGAGATAACTTTGCTTTAACTGCCCTTTGATATGGATCAGGGTATCGATTATAAGGTTCTCCCGTAGCCGTTCCAAAAGGATTTTCATTTGCATCAAGAAATATATTTTCCGTTGATACATCTTCAAACTCATCTCTTGCTGATGAGTAAGGTGTCATTGAGCGGATATGTTCACGTAACAATGACTGTATATCTATGTTAGTTTTGTTCATGGTATACAGATAAACTTATTGTAATATTTTTTGAACGTCCAAAGTGTAAACCGTTGAGGAATAAACATCCTTGCCTACACTATTGGTTTTCACACCGCCAAAAATAATCAATTTATCTGCAGAAATTGTCATTCCGTTACCTACTAATTTTCCAATATTCGTATGATAACGCTTCAAAGTACCTTTATCTGTATTGTATATAAAGAGTTGTTCATTACTAAAAATAACAATATTACTACCGTAGCTAGTGATTGTAGCATCCACTATTGGCTCTGCTAATTTCCCAACCTTCACCCATCGGTCTACTTTGATGTTATACATGTAGATCTCATCAATAGGAGCCTCATTTTTACCTCCAAACACATATAATTTGCCATTTGAAACTGCTCCATAAGTAATCATTTGCTTTGGCATATGGGCTAATTGTTTCCATTCTTTCTTTTTTGAATCAAATGAAAACAGCGTGTTAGAGTAAGTGTCATTGTCAATTTTACCTCCGAATAAGAATACCCTGCCTTTCCATTCTGCAATAGAAGATTTATGAATAGCCTGAGGGTTCAAAGACACATTCATAATTTCTGGTACTCTGTTATTGTAGGCTACCTCTCTCACATTGACATCGATACTAGCCATGGGATCATCTTCATTCCCTTTCGTTCCGTTAAACAGGAACATACTTCCACTTGAAATGGTAGTGTTGATGAGTTTCTCCCCTTTGATATTGATAGGAGTCACCTCATTCCAGCTATCATTTTTAGGAGAATACGAAAGTATTGTATTGTAATGCTCTTCTGCCTTGTTCATCCCCCCTACTACAAAAGTAGTTTTATGGGTATTACAGTACCCCATATATGCACGAGGTGACGGCATAGGCGTACCTTTAGAAAAACGCAAAGTAGCATTCTCAAACTCTTTTGATATATTAGCGGATACACAAGACTGCATAATCACGCTAAGCGTCAAAAGACAATATCCATATATTGAAGAAGATAACAGCTTCATATAGTTTTCAATTATTAATACAAAAGTACAACATAGGTAAGTAGTATCATTGTTTGAATTTACTCTTTGATGTTATGTTTAGTTAAAATTAGAAAAATACAACTTATATCCATGAATTTAAAACATATTAATGGTATTCTATGTGATTTAGATGGAGTACTTTACAATGACGGAGTATTGATTGAAGGTGTTGTGGATACCATTAAGCAACTAAAACAAAAAGGTTACCCATTCTTATTTGTTACCAATACATCAGGTATCACTTCCAATGAACTATTTCATAAATTAGATAAAATGGGGATTCCTTTGAAGGAGGAAGAAGTATTAAGTCCTCCATTAGCGACAAGAGATTATCTGATCAATAATAATTTCAAAAATGCGCAGGTATTGGCAAGTACTTCTATCAAAGAGATGATCTACGAAAAAATAGAGATGAACTTGGAAGATCCAGAAGTAATTGTAGTCGGTGATATTGGAAAAAACTGGGACTATGAGCTGATGAATGAGCTTTTCCTAAAAGTGATCAACGGAAGTAAGATTGTAGGGCTACACCATGGACGCTTCTGGAAAGCTAGTGAAGGCTTAAGGATCGATATTGGAGCATTTATCAAAGGACTTGAGTTTGCTACTTCTACCACATCCGTGTGTATTGGTAAACCTGACAAATCATTTTATGAGTCTGCCATTCAAAAAATCGGTTTGAATGCCAGTGAACTTTTAATGATCGGTGATGATATTGTTGGCGATATTCAAGGAGCAAAAGAAGCTCAATTGACCGCTATCCAGGTCAAAACAGGAAAATACCGAAAAGAGTTAACAGAAAAAGCCATCATACAACCTGATATAATTGTTGATGACTTTAATGCTTTAAATGAATTATTGGACGAATTATAACCTAGTCAAGAGCGATCCTGTTGCTTGAGAAACTAATTCCCATGATTCTAAATCAAAAGTAATAACTACAGCATCTGCAGGTGATAAATTTCCAATAACGTCACCTGTCAGATATTCTGCTAGAAAACTGATGGCAGGATTGTGACCTACTATTGCTAAACTATCTGCTTGATCTGCTCTTTGATTGATAAAATCAAGCAGCCTTCCCACATTGGCTTCATAAAACGAGGGTTCTACAAAAATTGCTTCTTGTGGCATATCTAATTGCTCTAAGATTAATTGTGTAGTCACTGTTGTTCTTACAGCATCTGAATAAAACATAACCTCAGGCTGAAAATTGCCAGAAGCTATTTTTTTTCCTAGATGTACTGCCTGTGTAAATCCTTCTTGGGTTAGCTCCCTTCTTCTGTCATCTACACCGAAATAAGTACTTTCGGCTTCTGCATGTCTGATAAGAAGTAATGTTTTCATTAAATAGAAAAATAGATTTAGTAAAAAAATCTTTTGAAGTAGTTTGAAAGTTATTTGTCAAATTTGACTTTTCGAACTTCTTAAAATAGTTAATAAAATTTAGGTATAATCCTTTGGTTTTCATAGCATCAATTGGATTATTTTAGAAATATTTTTTGTAGACATAAAAAAAACGATTCCCTTTTCAGAGAATCGTTTTTTGTTGCTAAACAAGCTAAGTATCAACCAGTAGCTCTCAATGCTGATGCAATCGCGTTGATTGAAGTCAATAATTGGAACAATACAGCCTCCACATCTTCTGGGTTGGCTTTCTCGTCCGCCTTCATCTTACGCCATTTCTTCAACAAGTTGATCTGAGTTTTATGAAGCGGATTTAAAGCTTCAGCTCTGATAAAGCTTGAGTAGTAATGATTACTTCTTCTTTCAGCAAATGATTCTTTCAATAAGCTATCCATCATTTTTCTAGTTCTTGTCAACTCTTCAAGAAGCATAGTTAAGATAGAATCTTTTACGTCTTTATCTGTTACCATTGCAGCGTAATCCTTCATGATAGTTTCATCAGTAGCTTCTAATGAAGTATCAACGTTAGTGAATACGTATCTGATCAATGGGTCTGTTTTGATCAATTCTTTCAACTTCGCAAAGTCTTCAGGTCTTTCTTTAGATAATTTCTCTAAAGTGTAACCTACACCGTACCAAGAAGTCATATTGAAACGAGCTTGGCTCCATGAGAATACCCAAGGAATAGCTCTAAGATCGGCTAATGTTCTTCTACCAGTTCTACGAGCTGGACGTGAACCAATTCTTGATGACTCAATCGCATCAATTGGAGTAGCCTCACCATAGAATTTGATAAACTTAGGATCTTCTAATAAGTTCACATAGAAGTTTCTACTTTCTGATGCCATCCAAGAGATCACACCTTCAAGCTCGTGCTTCGCTTTCTTACCTAAGTTATCTTTTACAGTATTACCTACTGAACCTGCTAATAACAATTCCATGTTGTAGCTAGCGTTCATTTTGTTGGCATACTTTTGCTCAATTGTCTCACCTTGCTCTGTTAAACGGAAGTTACCGTTTACACCACCGTGAGGTAAAGCTTGGATAAACCACTGAGTAGGACCAGCACCACGAGAAATAGTACCACCTTTACCGTGGAAGAAGTTGATCGCGATATCTCTATGCTCACCTACTTCATATAAACTAGTCTCAGCATGGTGTAATGCCCATTGTGAAGCAAGGATACCACCATCTTTGTTACTATCTGAGTAACCTACCATTACCATTTGCGTTAATTTCTTATCTCCGCTTTGGCGTTTTTGGTATTCTAAGCTACGACGAGTGATAGGGTGATCCAAGAAACTTTGCATTACTTGAGGAGAGATATCTAAATCTTCAATAGTCTCAAATAATGGTACTACAGGAAGTTTACAAACTAAACCTTCTGGAGTTTGCTCCATCAAACCTGCCTCTCTTGCTAATAAGTAAACTGCGATCAAGTCAGATACTGAACGAGTCATTGAGATAATGAACGCTCCGATACCTGCTGTACCATAGTTTTTCACGTGTTCCGCAACTACTCTGTAAGTAGAAATTACCGCATTTGCTTCAGTTGGTAATTGAGTAGATGGGTGAGTGAAAGGTCTGTTTGAAAGCAATTCGTTGTTCATAAACGCTACTCTCTTCTCTTCTGACCATGATAAGAAGCTATCACCGTCTAAAGAAGCTGCATTTAAGATTTGAGAAATTGCTTTATCGTGGAATGCACTGTTTTGACGGATGTCAAGACGAGCTAAGTGGAATCCGAATGTATCTAATACTCTGATCGCATCATTTACATAAGAATAAGCTAATCTAGTTGCACCGTACTCTACTAAAGTTGATTGAAGTAATTCCAAATCAGCTTTAAGTTCAGTGGCCATTCTATATTTACCTTCAGTCTCCTGTAATTCTACAGCGTGCTCTCTTTTTACGTCTACAGGTAATTTCGCTAAACATAAGTTCACAAACTGTCTGAATGCTTCACCTACGTTTCTAGCAATTGCTTGCTTACCGTCTTCACCAAGTTCTTTTTGTAACTCAGCGATACGAGCTTGTAATGCTGCTGGAGCATCCTCAATATCACAAGATACTGAAAGCTTTTTCACTAAGTTAAATAACGAACGTCTGATTAATACGAATGCATTTAAACGTAAAACGCTTAATGTTTCTTCAGTTACTTCGTGAGTTACTAATGGGTGTCCATCACGGTCACCACCAACCCAGTTACCAAAAGATACTCTTGGACGGCTTCCGATGTTTCTGATAAGGTCTTTATCAAAACCAACCTCACCCCAAGCTTGTTGGAAACGTTGATCTAAGATTGGTAATACTTCAGGGAAAACGTTTGTAAGGTAGTGAATAGCGTTTCTTCTTTCAGAAGCTACGTCTGGCTTCTCAACGAAGATCTCACCTGTTCTCCATAATGTATCTAATATTAATTTAATTTGGGCATTGATAGAGCGTTGCTCGATACCAGTGTACATTGTGTTCTCTCTCTGAACCAACAATAAGTACAATGTTCTGTGATGCTCTAATACTGTAGATCTTTTAGCCTCTGTAGGGTGAGCTGTTAATACAGGCTCGACCATTACTTGTGGTAAAAGGTCTGCAATTTGCTCTTGCGTATAACCTTGATTTTTTAAGTCTTTTAATCTTTCACCCCATAAACCTTTCACGCTAGCAAGACCGAAATCGTTTTCTTTCTTACGTCTTGATTGTACGGCTCCGTTTACTTCTACCATATTCAACAATTGGAATACAATAGAATAAAGCTGCATATGCTTCTCGTCTATTTTTTTGAGGGATGAAGTTCCTTCGTTAATCCATGGAATTGCGTTTGCTAGTTCTGTTTCGCCATTCTCGATTAATACCTCTTTTAAACACTGAAGTAAAAACTCTAGGTCCTCATAGGGTTTACCCAGATGCTTCTTCACAACCTCAAGGGCGCTCAGTGGCGTTACTGCTGTTTCTTTAGACATTCTGCGATTATTATAATTATGAGATAATTTGATTCTTTACACAATACGCAATCAAAGTTGCTTTTGATTACAAATTAAGTAAATAAGTTTGAGATTTATATTAAATTCTTAAATCTTATCTTTCTTTATGGAACAAATATCTTAATTCTTAATCATAGTTAAGATGACCTTAATTACCTATCCCGTTTAAAAATAATGATCATTAGCAATACATTCGTTGACATCTGTATTATATTACGACGCCTGCTTTGCCTTGATCTCTCATTTGTTTCCGTTCTTCTTTACTAAACCTATTTGTAATCAATCGATTAGATCTATCATAATTCAAATAGTTCCAAAACCAGTTGATAAATACGATTGATTTGTTCCTCATACCTAATAATGACATAATATGCACAAACATCCATATAAACCATGCAAAAGGCCCTGAACTCTTGAAACTTCCTACCTCAACTACAGCTTTATTTTTACCGATAGTAGCCATACTACCTTTATCTTTATAAACAAAAGGCTCTTTCTCTTTTCCTTTTACTTCGTTCTTGAAGTTCTTTGCTAACTGAGTTGCTTGTTGCATTGCCGCAGGTGCTACCATCGGATGACCATTAGGGTAATCTTTAGTTTTCATGCTCGCTACATCTCCAATCGCATACACATTTTCCTGCCCAAGCACCTTACTATGTTCGTCCACTAAAATTCTATTTCCTCTTTCTGTAATTAAAGAAGCATCTAATCCTTTCGGTGAATTCCCTTCTACACCTGCTGACCAAATTAAGTTTCTTGAGTAAATCACACCATCTTGATCTCCTTTCTTTGTAGTTGCCACTTCACCGTCGTAGCTCGTCACAAATGTATTTTGATGTAAAATCACACCAAGTTTCTTCAAGTATTTCTGAGAACTTTGGGATGATTTAGGTGATAAAGCATTCAACACTCTGTCTCCAGCATCTACTAAGTGCACTTCCATTCTTCTTACATCCAACTCTGGATAATCAACGGGAAGTACATATTTTTTTAATTCTGAAATAGCACCCGCTAATTCCACACCTGTTGGACCTCCACCGACAATTACAAAGTTCATCAGTGCTGATCTTTCTTGAAGGTCTTTCGTTTGAAGTGCTTGCTCAAAGTTTTGTAATAAAAGACTTCTTAATTGGAGTGACTGTACTACAGTTTTTAAAGGCATGCAGTGATATTTAATTTTTTCATCACCGAAGAAGTTGGTTCTAGATCCTGAGGCAATCACCAAATGATCATATTTTAATTCACCAATATCAGTCAGCACTCTGCTGCCTTCGATATCTACTTTTTGGACAACTGCTAATCGAAAATAAAAGTTAGAAAATCCATGAAAAAGTTTTCGAATAGGAAATGAAATAGAATCAGGCTCTAAACCTGCTGTTGCTACCTGATATAATAAAGGTTGAAAAGTGTGATAGTTATTTCGGTCTAATAAGACCACTTGAAAGTCTGTTTTCTTTAGGTTTCTTACTAATTCCAACCCTCCAAAACCTCCTCCGACAATTACTATTCTTGGTACCCCTAAGTCTGGCACATCAATTACTTTGTCCATATAACAGTGAATTTTTTGAATGTGATATTATGAGAGATAATCATCAATATTTTGATGATATGGGATAATTCTGAATACCACTTTTGTATAGTTTATTAATGAATATAAAAATACACCATTTAAGTGCTAAAAGTCCATTAATACAATAGATTTTTCAATAGTTGGAGGTGATTAATATGATATTAGCAATAAGTTTCTCTTTGGTTTCAATATTTCGTAGAATTTCGTTGAGCAAGAAACCATATTATTCTTTTTTTAAGCTTGGGTAAATATTTATGAAGATTTCGGGTTTGACTAGGTCTACACCTTTAAATAGGTCACCATTCAGCTAGTATCAACAAAAAAATCCTGACCTCAAATGCTGCAATGAGCATTCAAAATCAGGATTTATATACATATAAGGTATAGAAACCTTAATTATCTTCTTTTTCTGTCTTTCTTATCTCTTGCAGGTTTCTTTTTCTTTTTATCCAAACCAGAAAGGTATTTTAAAGAGATCATTTCTTGCTCGGAAAGGTATCTCCATTTACCTCTTGGAAGATCTTTCTTTGTCAAACCAGCCAAAACAGTTCTATCTAAAACTTCTACCGTGTAACCAAAATGTTCAAAAATTCTTCTTACAATTCTGTTTTTACCAGAGTGAAGCTCAATACCAATTTCTCTTCGGTCATCTTCATTAACAGATAAACCGTCGATATAAGGAGAACCATCTTCTAATTCAAACTTACGATCACGCAGTGTCATTTCGTCTTCCTCCTTTAGAGGTTGATCCAATTCCACACGGTAAATTTTCTGAGTGTTACTTGATGGGTGAGCAACTTTCGTAGCAAATTCTCCATCATTGGTAAAAAGTAATAAACCAGTGGTATTTCTATCCAAACGTCCTACTGGGTAGATACGTTCTTCACAAGCATTTTGTACCAACTGCATTACTGTTTTCCTCTCTAAAGGATCTTTTGTAGTAGTAATAAACCCTCTTGGCTTGTTCAAAAGAACATAAACGTATTGTTCTTTCTTTAGTAACTTACCATCATATTCTACTCTATCATTTGGCTGTACTTTGTAGCCCATTTCTGTCACTACTTCACCATTGATTTTCACAAGACCTTCTGCAATTAATTTATCTGCTTCTCTTCTAGAGCAAACTCCTGCATTAGATATATATTTATTTAATCGTACTTCGTTAGTTTTCTTTGTCGATGTTTCTTCCTCGTTTTCCTCTTTGACCTTTTTAGCAACAGAAATTACCTTCTTCACATCATAAACAGGTTTTTTTACTTGTTTATCAGAGGATCCGTATATCGTTTCTTTAATTTTCTGATCTTTTTTAGCTTTGAGCTTTTCTTCTAACCTTTTGTTAGGCTTTCTTCTTGGAGCTGGCTTTTCTGAGAATGTCTCTCTTTTTGGTTTTTCCTTGATGAACTTTTTAAAAGGACTCAAGTTTGATTTTCCTGAATTAGGAGTACGCTTTTTCATCTAAATAAATTAGAAATTCAACATGCTGCCAACACGGCAGTAAACTTGTCTATGGAAACCATAGATTTTGAAAAGTATCTCACAAAAACAAAAGGGTGTTCATGTCCAAGTACTTATTCAAAGCACAAAGTTCGTGAACTTTAAGGTATTCTTTAAATAATTATTGAAAACAATCTCTAAATTTTAAGATAATTCTTCAATTTTCTTTTGAATATCGATAAGAACAGCATCAGACAATGTATAAAGTTGTTTTAGTTTCACTTCAAGTGCACTCTTTTCATGATTAATTGCATCTTCCATAAAGATCAATAGCTCTTCTAATTCCTCATGTCCAAGGTAGGCTGTACTTGATTTTAGTTTATGTGCTTTCTTACCAAATTCAAGGATTGCATTGTTACTTAGCAATGCCGTCATCTCTGCGGGGTATTCCTTTAAATTCTTTTCAATCACTAAAAGAATAGAAAATAAGAATTCTTCATCTCCATCAGCGATGTCATATAGTCCGTTAAAATCTACATTTGTTAGCATGATATTATTAAGGGTCTTCGAAGTAATAAAATCTATTTTCAATCTTAAATAAGATCTAGAACAAACTTGTTTTAGATGCTCTATCCGTCACATATTTTGAGTAATCTTTCCCAAGATATAAATCAATACAATAATGTGCAACATATAATATAGGCGTCATCAGTACCGCTATTCCAAATTTGTAGATATAATTTATAATACCTACTGCAATCACTTGTTCTAAAGACCAATTCCCAAAGATATAAAAAGCCACGCCTAGCACTACAAAGCTATCCACTAACTGAGAGAATAATGTTGACCCTGTCGCACGAATCCAGATTTGCTTACTTCCTGTAAATTTTCTCAACCATTGAAAAGTATAGGCATCCAAAAACTGACCTATAAGAAAGGCCGCTAGTGAACCGATAATAATTCCTAGTCCTTGTGTAAAAATTTTATCAAATGCTTCTTCGATGTTAAAAGGGTTTCCTTGACTGTCCACATTATTCAGATCTAACCAAAATTGGGCTGGAGGCAAATCGGTAATCATTAAAATCACAAAAAAGACATAAGAGATTAAGGCAGCTGTTATAAATGAAATCTTCTTTACACCTTCTTTTCCGTAATACTCATTGATAATGTCTGTGGTAATAAAAACAACAGGCCAAATGACCACACCTGCTGTAAGGTTAAAATCCAACACAAAAGACTCCATTACTTCCAGTTGCATAGGAGCAACTCCCAGTAGGGTTTCCAAAGAGAAAATCTTAGGACCAACCATTTCTGCCACTATGGCATTTGTTATAAATATTGCACATAGACCTATATATAAGGTCTGGTATTTTTTTTCCTGTGTTTTATTATCCTTTACCTGATTCATGTTAGAAAATTGAACTGCCATAGAGTGTTTAAAGCGTTGTTAGTAGATTACTATTATGATTTAAATTACAGATTTCTTATGCTCAATTGCAAATCACTTTAACTGTATATTCTTTTTGAACTATTATCTTTGCGACTTGTTTTAAATTAAAAGTAAAATAAATGATTTCATTTTATCCTGGACCTAGTAAAATAGAACCTCTTGTAGGAGAGTATATGCAAGAAGCAATAGATAGTCAGTTGATAGAATACAACCATAGAAGTCCACAATTTATGGAGATGATGAAGTCATGTATAAAAGTGGTGAAAGAGAAACTCAACATCCCTAAAAACTATCATGTACTTTTTGCTTCGAGTGCTACGGAATGTTGGGAAATAAGTGCTCAATCTTTTGATGCTAATTTTATACATATATATAATGGTGCCTTTGGAAAGAAATGGGCTAACTATAATGAACACATCAATAAGTCGGTAACACACATTGCTTATTCACCTCAAAAAAGGATCAGTCTCAACAAAATTAAAATAGACAAAAAGCAAAAAAACATCTTTTGTCTCACAAATTGCGAAACTTCTAACACTACAAAAGTGCATTCTAAGACCATTCAAAAGCTTAGAAGTCGATTTCCAAAATCGTTGATTTTTGTAGATGCAACAAGTGCAATGTCTGGTGTCAATATTAATTGGCGCTCTGCTGACTTTTGGTACGCTTCAGTTCAAAAATGTTTTGGGCTACCTGCGGGGTTATCTGTGATGGTTTGTTCTCCAAAGTTGTTGAAAGAAATGAAACAGGAAGATTTTCATTATAATTCGTTGCATTCGATTTATCAAAACAACTTAAAATTTCAAACAACTCATACTCCTAATATTCTAAATATCTTTCTTTTGAAAAAAGTGATGGAAAATCGAGCTTTTATTTCAAAAGTATATGATCACTTAAGAAAAAGAGGAAATAGAGTAAAGAAAGAGTTAATCCGGTTAGGTTTCACACCACTGATCAGTAGCTCACAATTACAATCTGAAACTGTTATTGGTGTAAAATGCGATCCTAACGACCTTCAAAAGATTAAAGAAAAAGCACTTGAAAACGGTATTCTATTGGGGAATGGCTACGGACCTTGGAAAAATAATTCTTTTAGAATTGCTAATTTTCCCGCCCATTCAGACAATGATTTTGAACATTTGATTTCCTTTTTAAAATCACTCAAAAAAGGGGATAAATCTTAATTTTTGAAGTTTAACTTAGAAGATACTGTTAAAACAGTTAAATTTACTCATTATAAGATTTCACATAATTATTTTGTGCCATATTATGTTTAGCGTCCCAAAACACGTATAAACAATTTTTAACCGTTCTTTACAGTTTCTTTTTGTAAATAACGGATACTAATCGTAATTTCGGGCGCTGAATAAAATATGATTTGGATTATTCGCAGCATTAAATTCGTATTCAGATGGTAGATATCTTAGGATCTTTAGGCGCGACATGGACAGCGGTCTTATTCGTAGTCTTTTTCCTAGCACTAATTCAGATTTTCCGTTTTGTAATCAACAAAACAGGGTCTGATATTTTGTCAGGAAAGAAATCAGGACAAGAAGGAAGTATTCTTGTAAAAAAGTATAACGATGTAGACGTTTCAAAATATTCTACATTATTCGGTTTAATTGGTCTTTCATTATCACTTCTTTTTGTATTAGTGGCATTGGAATTCCCTTCGTATGAAGATCAAACATTAATGGACTTAGGTTCAATTGATTTTGCTGAAGAGGAAATGATGGATGTACCAGTTACACAACAACAACCACCTCCACCACCAAAAGTTACTGCTCCAGTAATCGTTGAGGTGCCAGACGAAGAGGAAATCGAGGACGAAATCGAAATCGAAATCCCTGAGGAATTTGACGAAGAAACTGTAATTGAAGAAGCAGTAGAAGTTGAAGAGGAAGAAGTAGAAGAAGCAGTTGAGGAAATCTTCGAAATCGTAGAGGACCCAGCAGGTTTCCCAGGTGGTATGGGTAAATTCTACAAGTGGGTAGGTAAAAACATGAAATACCCTTCGCAAGCTAAGCGTATGGGTGTGGAAGGTAAAGTATACATTCAGTTCGTCGTTGACAAAGACGGTACTTTAACGGACATCAAAGTTGTTCGTGGTATTGGTGCTGGTTGTGACGAAGAAGCTGTTCGCGTATTGAAGAAAGCTCCAAAATGGAAGCCTGGTAAGCAACGTGGACGTGCAGTAAAACAAAGAATGGTATTACCAATTTCATTCAAATTAGGTTAATCCAAACCTTTGATTTCAAAAGGCCGATGTTATATTTACTGTAACATCGGTTTTTTTTATGCTTTTAATTCTGACCTTTTTAAGTACAAAGTCAAATTTGTACTTAGTAGCTAATAATTTATCTAACTTTCCATGAGACAATTACAATTGTTCTTTTCTTTAATGAGTATTTCTTTACTCAGCGTTGCCCAAGAAACATCTTACACACCTGATTACCTGTTTCCGATTGAACCTGGAAAACAGAACTATTTTGCGGGTTCGATGGGTGAATTGAGAACAACACATTTTCATGGTGGTTTAGATATTAAAACAAGAGGTGTAGAAGGCCTTCCGATTTATGCCGCCGAAGATGGTTATATCATCCGAATGAGAGTTTCTCCTTTTGGCTATGGCCGCGGTTTGTATATGATGCACCCCAATGGTCAATGGACTGTCTATGGTCACCTACAACGTTTTGCCCCAAAACTAGAAGAATATATTGTCAAGAAACAATACGAAAAAGAGTCATTTGAAATTGATTTAGAAAATCTTCCTTCAAACCTATTCGTCATCAAAAAAGGTGATATCATTGGGTATTCTGGAAATTCAGGCTCTTCAGCCGGACCTCACCTCCATTTTGAAATTAGAGACCAAGAAGAAAGACCACTCAATCCCGTTGATTTCGGTTTTAGCGAAGTCATGGATAACATTCCCCCTACGGTAAGAAGCGTACGATTAAGACCCCTTGAAATTTACAGCAGAGTTGAAGGTGAATTTGCACCAATTTTGAAGTCCGTTTCCGGAAAATCTGGTTATTATCAAGCCTCTACTTTTAATGCTCTTGGAAAAGTAGGTGTAGAAATTGATACCTATGATCGTGCTGATGGTACTTATAATAAATATGGTATCAATAAAATTCAGGTTTTTGAGAATGATCAACTTATCTATGAACACATCATCAATCGTATTCCTTTCGACAAGAGTGCAAATATTAATACGTTTACAGACTACAAAGCATTTTTAGATACTAAAAGGAGATACCAAAGGCTGTACAAGTTTGACAGTAACCACTTACCAATTTACCCAGACAATTCACTCACTGGATTTATTGAAGTAAACCCCAATGAGAGTAAGAATATAAGAATTGAACTTTGGGATAGTTTTGACAATCACACTGTCACCAAATTCACTATTAAAGGGCACATCCCCACACCTAAATTTAGCAAGCAATTTGACTCCCTATCAATCGAAGAAAATATTATGAAAGTGGCAATTCCTGCCGAGAAGGGAAAATCACTTCAACTACATTTCCCACTTTGGAATCAAAAAATTCAACCTGCTTACCACAAAGGAAATGTCAATTACTATTTATGGGATCTAAGAGATGGCCTTCCATTTATGTGTTCTATTGATTCCACTCAGTTAGACACGCATTTGGAATATCAGGTTCCTCATCATTCATCATTAAAGTATTATGGTAAAAATGTCAATATTGAATTTAGAGAACATTCATTATTTGACACACTGTATCTTACGATTGAAGAGGATCAAAACCTTTTAAAAATTAATGACTACTATACACCATTACACGCTAGTGCTTTGGTACATTATGAAGTCAATGATTCTTCACTTATTGATGACAAAAACTTTGTTTTCAGAATTGATCAGAAAGGAAAGAAGCACTTTGTAGGTGGTCGATGGAATGATAATGTTATCAGTTTCAGAACCTCAAAATTGGGTAAGTTTACCATCTTACCTGAAAATACTCCTCCAAAAATTATACTTCTAAAGAAATGGAAGAGTAATCAACTACGTTTCAAAATTGAGGATGAAGATGCAGGAATCTCCTCTTATAAAGCGACCTTAAATGGGCAATTTATTCTATTAGAATATGATGCTAAGAAAGATTACATTCAGACCCGACTGTTGAATGATAAGCAACCTTTAAAAGGAAAGTTTAAAATGATCATTACAGACAGAGCTGGTAATACTTCTGTTTTTGAAAAAACGTATTAATACAAATACTATTCTGGTAATCTTGTCAATCCAATAAATGCTACTACAAAAAAGCAAATGGCACCAATTCCTGTATTGACCAAGGCAAATTGAACAAAGGCTAGCGGCAATGGTTGGGGTAAATAAATTGAAGCAATGGCAGATAACATAAATGTGATGCATCCTAGCATATTGATCCAAATACTTAGGTTTTCCCTATCGTCCCAATTGAGCTTAAAAGAGATTTCTTTAAGTAAATAAAAAGCGGAAATCAGAAATAAAATGGACCCCAACATATTGGGTGTCCATACCAATAAATCCCCTTCTAGCCAATCGAGTTTTCGAGTTGCGTCAAACGTATTGATATTAAATAATAATGTACCAAGCCATTGTGTTAGCCCTGCAATATAACCACTATTCTTTGGACGATAAGCCACCAGTTTCCATTCCTGATTCTTCTGATTTGTAGCATTTAATAACTGAAAAAATGCGGCAAAGGTAAAAGGAATAGAACCTATAAAATAAATCGCATTAAGCAATGATTCATTGGGATGAGGGAGCAAAAACGTAAAACTTGAATAAATAAAACAAGATGCTCCTACCATAAATAATATAGACATCCATAACACCATTCTTCTTGACGTAAGTGGATGTAAATGTATATGCATAATATAAGTTTTAAAGGGATATTGTAATGGAAAAAGAAAGCTCAGCTTTATTTGAGAACTGAGCTTTCAGTATAATTAATGAGCAAAACTAGAACCCGATGTCCTCATTTCTCGATCTCCCCTTGCAATAAAGTGTTCTGCTGCTTTTTGAATATCATGGATCAACATGGTGGCCATATCACTATTAAAGCCTTCTCTAACAACAACTCTCAATACAGCTACATCTTCTGTATCGGCTGGCATCGTATACGCCGGAACCAACCACCCCCTCTCTCTTAATTTACTTGAAATATCATAGACTGAGAAGTTTAATCCATCTTTCACACTAAAGGCAAAAACTGGAATTGTACTTCCATCACTCAACAACTCAAAATAGCCTAACTTTTCAACTTCGGATGAAATTTTCATGGCTATAAATTGGAGATCCTTCATGATCTGACGATAACCTTGTTTTCCCAGTCGAATAAAATTATAATATTGGCCGATGACTTGGTTTCCTGGTCGTGAAAAGTTCAAGGTAAATGTCGGCATATCTCCCCCTAGATAATTCACATGGAAAACAAGGTCTTTTGGTAAATCTGATACATCTCTCCAAACGACCCAACCAATTCCAGGGTATACTAAACCATATTTATGCCCAGAAACATTGATAGACTTCACAAGTGGCAATCTAAAATCCCATTTTAATCCAGGATGAATAAATGGTGCAACAAAACCACCACTTGCCGCATCAACATGCAATGGTGTTTCCCAACCCGTCTTTGTATTATTCTCAACCAATGCATCATGAATTTCTTCAATTGGTTCAAATTCTCCTGTAAATGTTGTTCCTAAAATTGCGACTACACCTATAGTGTTTTCATCTATTGTATTTATCACTTCATCGGCTGTAATGACATACTTTCCTTTTCTCATCGGAATGTATTTAGGTTCTACGTCCCAATAACGGCAAAATTTCTCCCACACTACCTGTACATTCGTACCTAACACAAGATTAGGTTTATCGGTAGACAGTCCCGCTTTTTCTCTTCTCTCTTTCCACTTTTTCTTAAAAGCCATTCCAGCCAACATGACTGCTTCACTAGAACCTATCGCTGAAGAACCTACTGCATTTCCGGTGTCTGGCGCGTGAAATAACTTTGAAACTATATTGATACAACGCTCCTCAATCTCTGCCGTTTGAGGGTACTCATCTTTATCAATCATGTTTTTATCGAACGTCTCAGCCATTAATTTTTCAGCCTCCGGTTCCATCCATGTCGTAACGAAAGTAGCCATATTAAGTCTAGCATTCCCATCCAGCATCAATTCATTATGAATGATATTATACGCCTGAGCGGATTCCATCTGTTCCTCCGGTAAAGAATACTTTGGAACTTGAACTTGGTTTCTGATTGATTTGACAGCATTGTGAAGGGCGTGTGGGTCGCTAATTTTCTTGTTTTTTTTCAGCATTGCGAAATATCATTTAGATATAAAGAAATAGAATAGTTTTTAAAAGAATATAGTCGTTACTTCTCAAATGCACGAGAGCGTAACGACTATAAAATTTAGGGATTTTTTTTGATAAAGCCCTATCTATGAACAACTAATGTTATTTTTAAGAAGTAGAATGAGATGATTATTCAATTAATATTTTGCAGGAATTACTTCTAACACTTCATCAATGTTAGCAAACAATAATTCGTGTTTTCCATCTAAGCCATCTTTCATCTGAAATCCGGTCTCATTGACGTTTTTAATGACACCATGATAGCTTTGTCCATTTTTCATGATTACATCTAACTCTTTTCCCACAAACGATTCTTTATTTGAAGTAATCATTTGACCATAATATCTTTTTGTACCTTTTCTCATTTTATAGTATCATTACTTTTTTCCGAAATATAAGCATCAATACAGAACAAAACTAACATCATGATACTATCCATCGACGCAGGAACACAATCCATAAGAGCTTCTTTAATTGATGAGAAGGGGAATATTATCGCTCTTCAAAAAACTCCTATTACTCCTTACCACTCCCCTCAACCAGGGTGGGCTGAACAAGATCCCGATTATTATTGGGAAAATACATGCACTACTGTCAAAAAACTTTTAGCAGAAAATGATGTCAATATTGAAGGGGTTGTTATTACAACACAAAGAGGTACGGTCATTAATGTTGATCAAGAAGGAAAACCACTCCGTCCTGCTATTGTTTGGTTAGATCAAAGAAAGGCCAAACTTGAAGATTATCCCTCTCCTTTTCTAAAATTAGCGATGAAAGGTCTTGGGATGTATGACATTATTGAACATGTTATTATGGAAAGTGAGTCCAATTGGATTCGTCAAAATCAACCTGAAATATGGAAGAACACTTACAAGTACCTTTTCTTATCCGGCTATTTTCACTTTAAACTAACCGGGTTCTACAAGGAAACAACCGGAAATATGGTAGGCTTTGTTCCTTATGACCATAAAACTCATAATTGGACAAAAGCAAATGATCAAAAGTACAATTTATTCAATATCCCAATGGATAAGCTACCGGAACTTGTCCACCCTTCAGAATGTATTGGAACGATTACAAAAGAGGCTGCAATGGAAATTGGGATTCCTGAGGGAACTCCTTTATTTGCTGGAGCCTCAGATAAAGCTTGTGAAATGCTCGGTTCAGGCGCTGATCAGCCCACTATTGGCTGTTTAAGTTTTGGAACAACCGCTACTGTCTCTACAAATATCCCCAAATACAAAGAAGTGATTCCCTTTTTCCCTTCGTACAGTAGTGCTATAAAAGGAAGTAATAATACAGAAATCATGGTGTATAGAGGTTTTTGGATGATCAGTTGGTTTAAAAAAGAATTTGGACATCAAGAAGTTTTACACGCTGAGGAAATGAATGTTGCTCCTGAATCACTTTTTGAAGATATGATCAAAGAAATACCCGCCGGGTCTATGGGCTTGACATTACAACCCTTCTGGTCTCCTGGAATTAAAAACCCCGGACGAGAAGCCAAAGGAAGCATCATTGGATTTGGGGATATCCATACCAAAGCACATATTTATAAGGCCATCTTAGAAGGAATATCTTATGCTCTCAAAAAGGGTGCTCGACAAACAGAAAAGAGAACAGGCTATAAAATGACCGAACTGAGAGTTTCTGGTGGAGGATCTCAAAGTGATGTTGCTATGCAGCTAACAGCCGATATTTTCAACCTTCCCACACACCGCCCACATACTTTTGAAACATCATCACTCGGTGCGGCCATGTTGGGTTATATTGGATTAGGAAAACACACTCTTTCTTCTGCAATTCAAGAAATGACTCGATTTGAAAAAACATTTTATCCTCAAAAAAAAGAAGTAGCGATTTATCAAAAGCTTTATGATGAAGTATATCTTAAGATGTACCCTCAATTACAGCCTATTTATAAAAAGATTCAAAAAATTACAGGCTATCCTAAAAAATGAGGTAGGAGTACATTATTTTTGAATTGGTAGTCTCACTTTTTTAACTTCGCCCTATGAGCATTAAAGTAAAAAATTTAACTAAAATATATGGAGAACAAAAAGCTGTAAATAACATTTCTTTTGAAGCTAAACCAGGAGAAATATTAGGCTTTTTGGGACCAAATGGTGCTGGAAAATCAACCACCATGAAAATTGCCACCTGTTACATTCCCCCCACAGAAGGCACTATCAACGTATGTGGCTATGATGTAGTCAATGATCCTATCGAAGTTCGAAAAAAAGTGGGTTACTTACCAGAACATAACCCTTTGTATCTAGATATGTATGTTCGTGAGTACCTTGATTTCTGTGCTTCTATCTACAAGTTAAAAGGACAAAAGAAAAAAAGTAAAATTGAAGAAATGATTGAGCTGACGGGGCTCACGCAAGAAAGAAAGAAAAAAATTGGAGCACTTTCAAAAGGTTACCGTCAGAGAGTTGGGCTTGCACAGGCACTTATTCATGATCCTGAGGTATTGATCTTAGATGAACCAACCACTGGACTTGATCCAATTCAATTAGAAGATATCAGAGCTTTAATAAAAAAGGTGAGTCAGGATAAAACAGTGATGCTGTCTACTCATATCATGCAGGAAGTTCAAATTTTGTGTGACAAAGTCGTTATTATCAGAAAAGGAGATATTGTAGCCAACGATCATGTCAACAATTTAAGACATTTAGGCTCTAAAACTATTTTGAATGTCACATTCGAAAATCCTACTGATGCTCAATTCCTAGAAAGTGTAGAAGGTGTTGAAAAGATTGAAATGTTGAATAATCAACAAGTTTTGATCTATTACCCCAACGAAATGGATTTGAGAGGCGATATTTTCAGAAAAACAGCCGAATATCAACAAGCCATCATAGAAATGAATACGCAAATTCAATCTATGGAAGAGATATTCACAAAATTAGCTCAGAAATAAAATCAAAAAAGATGATATTAATAAATAAAAAACCTAAATAAGCATATATATCGTCTTTTTTGATTTTAATAGTAATCTTTACATTATAAAAAAACAGCGACTTATTCATTTAATGTGAATAAGTCGCTGTTTTTCTTTTATCCAAGTTGATATCCTTATAAAGTTACAAGTTATTCAACTAATTCATAAAATTATAGCAATATCTTGTTAAGAATATTGATATTCTCATAATGAACAAGCAATTTTGAGATTAACATTCTAAATGTTATTCACAATTGTGTGCTGTGAGTTCATTTAGAATAGGCTTAAATTTTTAATGGAAGCATGATAAAATGCTTGAGTAATTACTTTGGCGGGTAATTGCTAAAAAAAACGGAAGATGAGACAGAAACTTTTAAGAGAAGGAGCAAATGAACTTAGTTATGAAATCCGTGGTATTGTAAAAAAAGCGGATAGTTTAAGAAAACTAGGTCAGAAAATCTATTGGGAAAATATCGGTGACCCTATTCAGAAAAATGCCGAAATGCCAACATGGATGAAAGACATCATCAGTGGATTGTTGGACGAAAATGATACTTTTGGTTATTGTCATTCCAAAGGAGTTTTAGAAACAAGAGAGTTTCTAGCTGAACGCACCAATGCTCTTCAAGGGGCTAAAATTGATGCCAATGACATTTTATTTTTCAATGGACTTGGAGATGCGATCTCAAAGTTATACCAATTCTTGTTACCCACATCAAGAATCATTGGACCCTCACCTGCTTACTCTACTCACTCTTCCGCCGAAGCCGCCCACGCCAATACGACACCATTAACTTACAAATTAGATCCAGAAAATCACTGGTACCCTGATATGGAGGACTTGTATTTACAAGTAAAATACAATCCGAATATTGTTGGTATTTTGATCATCAATCCTGATAACCCTACAGGAATGGTGTACCCTATGGAGATTTTGGAACAATTTGTAGCCATTGCCAAGGAGTTTAATTTGATTTTGATTTCTGATGAAATCTATTCAAATGTCACTTACAATGGGGCAAAAGCACATCAACTCGCAGAGTACATTGGAGACGTACCAGGGATTGCCTTAAAAGGGATTTCAAAAGAATTCCCATGGCCTGGTTCTCGTTGTGGTTGGATGGAATACTACAACAGAGAGAAAGATCAACAATTCGATGGTCTTTGTCAGACTTTAGATAATGCGAAGATGATTGAGGTTTGTTCGACAAAATTACCTCAAATGGCTATTCCTAGAATTATGCAAGATGAGCGTTATCAACCCTATAGAGATGCTGCCAATAATGCGATTGGAAGAAGGGCTGAAATCATTGCTGAATTATTAGGCGACCTTCCTCAGTTGACATTCAACAAAACTTATGGAGCATTCTATAATACTATCATTTTTAAGGATGGTGTTTTAAAAGAGGGACAATCACTGAAAGTAGATAATCCTGAAATCCAACAAATGTTGAACGAATGGACTGCTGAAGAAATGCCACATGATAAACGATTTGTTTACAATTTATTGGCTGCGAAAGGGGTCTGTGTGGTACCTATTTCATCTTTCTGTTCAGATCTTCAAGGTTTCCGAGTAACATTACTTGAAGAAAATGAAGAGCTATTACATGAAACTTTCACACACATAAGAGAGGCAGTGATCGAATATTGTCAATAATTGAAATTATTCTTTTTTGAGTAATTCCATCAACATAAAAAGGCCAAGTAATTCAAAACTACTTGGCCTTCTTTTATATTAAGCTTGTACAAAAACTGAATTAGTTTCTCAATCTTCTCTTCAAACTATTAGGAATTTTATCTCCTTTATCCACCTCACCGAAAGGCAAATTCAAACCAAATCTAACATTGGCTGTTTTTGCTTGATCCCAATTAAATCCTGCAGTTAAAAGATTGTCAGACACTACATACAATTGGAAACCTGGGAAACCGAACGATACCAATGCACCAACGTTTGCAGCACTTGATTTATTGGCCGTATAACTTAATCCTAACCCAAAGTATTTACCAAACTGTTTGTCTACTGATAAAGTAAGTGATGGGTAGTACTCTCCTTCATAAAACATCTGAGAGAATAAAACACCTGCTGTTGCACGTTCCCAAAACTCATAAGTAGAAGCTAAATTGATTACTGTTGGCAATGTAGAAGTACTTTCTACGGATAAAGTATCTGTATTTTTGAAAACAATAGAATCCGAAATCGAAGGGAATGCGTCGTCTATATTTCCATCTAATAAGGCTTTCATATCTGCACCCGTGTATACGATATTTTCTAAAGGAGCTACATAGTTACTTGCATCATCAGACCATTTGATAAATCCTAAGTTTCTTACAGACGCCTCAAAAGTCAACTCATCATTGAATTGATACACAGCACCTAAATCAACCGCAAAACCTGTATTCGACATCGAAGTCAGTGATTTCGTTAATTCATTATCATCAAGATCTACTTCAAAATCTCCCTCTTCATTCACAACTTCTCCCAAACCTCTTGATCTCAATTCAATATTTCCACCAAGGCTAAAATCCATTGCCGTATTGTCATCTTGAAGAGCGTAACCATTTACTTTAGCATTCAATTGATGTGTTCCAAATAAAACTTTCAAAGTAGCACCTAAAACAAGTTTATCATTGATTCTATAGTTACCTCCAAGACTTATATCATAAAAACCATACACGTTGGCTACCGAACTCAAATCTTGTCTTACTCCCAATTCTTGACCAGGACCTTTAAGTAAAGTATTAAAAAGTGATTTTGTATATGTTAAGTGCTCCAGAGCCTGGTAATTAACACTTAAATGGACACCCCACTTATATTTTTGATAATAAGCACCAAATACTTCAGAAGATACTGAACTCAGTTGAGAATTATTAGGTTCTAATTTGTTTAAGAACCCTTCATAATCCAGCTGGTCAACACCATTTTCTGTTGTATACACATCATTGAAGTTAAACTGATTAAAGACGTGTAGTGATGAGTTGGTAACAGGAAATGCAAAAGTAAACTTTGCCTCTGTCTGTTTGGCTGGATTATATTTTGTGGACTGTGCCACACTATTCATAAAATATAATGTATTTACCTGCTGTGCACTTGCCTGAGAAGCAAGGATAAATGTAAATAGACTAAAGAATATATATTTTAAATTTTTCATTGGATCTTGCTTAAGATTAAAAGAGGATTATTCAGATTCGAAATTAATGGTACCTTCAAGTAAAATACCCATCTCAAACCTCATTGTTTGTTCAGTAGTAATTTGAACAGGGTCTGGTGTGTCCGTTGTAGAATCTGCATCTGCAGATAATTCAAAAGAAATATCTACGTAACCTGCATTTAAAATCGCTCTTACTTGATCCTCACTTAGATTGGTTTCAAGGTAATTTGTAGAAGATCCAGTGACAATACCTTCAGTTGTAGTCGGAGCCGCTTTAATCAACTTATTTTCATTGTTACCTCCATTGATAAAAATCTCTGAAGTCACTCGGCCATTTTCACTTTCTTTTGTTGTCAACTTTAACGTTCCACCAATTGGCAAACCGTTGGTTACCTCTGATCTCAAAATGGCAGAAGTGATAGCTTCAATTTCACTGTTGAAATCAAAATCTGCATCTGCACCACTTTCATAAACCATATTCGTAAACCCTAAATACAATGGTATTGTGGCACTGAAATAAGCTTTTACTTCCGCTCCTTTTGCAAATAAAACCTCATCTCCAGGTTGTAAGTCATAACTTGCTTCACCTGCATAAGAAAGTTTAATCGGTCTGATATTTAATAATTCTGCTGTTTGACAAGCAAAAACATTGGTTACTTCAATCTGATCAAAGTCAGTGGCTGCTTGCACGTCAATAGCTTGAGAACATGAATTTCCTTCAATTGCTGAAGCTGAATCTAGGTTAAAACTTAAAGGAGCTGTCTCTCCAGAAATATTTTCACCATAAATACCTCCATTCTTTCCTAAATCAATTTTAATTCCTGCTCCAATTGGATTGTTAAATCTAAATTGTACCGTAGGTGATTTAAAATTAATTTGAGCTTCTTCAGGGAAAATATCTGATAAGTAATCAGTATCGATTTCTTCATTCGGTATATCAAGAGATGCCGTAAGTGCACTTCCAAAAAGTAACTTCACACGGTCAGCTGTATTTGTAGGTGTCAATTCAATCCCTGAAATAAAACCTGTTGGATTACCACCTCCGTCTTCAATTGAAATCGATAAGGTAGGTGTACTATTGACCAAGTCCAAGGCAACATTACTTAAAGGCAAGGTAATGAATGTAGTTTGTGTGGTGTTGACAGTTTCAGTTACTGTAATCGTATTTGTATTTTGAGCTGTTTCAACACCTGTCATCGATAATGTGATCACATCACCAATGCTTGCTCTGTATTCTACCTGTAAGCCTCCTCTTTCAAATCTTAAATAAGAGATTGCAACATCATCTTGAATATCATTGGCCAACGGAATACAATAACTTGCACCATTACAGTTACCTGTCGCGTCTGCTGTAAAGCCAACACTGATGGGTGTCAAAAATGGAATTTCGGTTGGGATTGGATTTGGGAAGTTGATACTGAAAAAGTCATCTTCACTAGCACTACCAAAAGCTTGTACTAGATCGTTGGTTGATGCAATATCAAATGAGTCTTCAAAAGCGAAAAATATATCACCTGTTACGGGATCTGTTTGTAAATCTTCTAAATCTTCTTCAGACAGAAGATCTCTAAAGCCAATTTCACTATCACTATTAATTAGAGGGATACCAATTTTGTAACCTTCTAGTGGTGGTACTTCAAGTTCACCAATTTCTGGGCCACACGATGTAAAGAACATAGGTACTGCCAAAGCCAGTAACCCTGATCGACTAAAGAGTTTTTTATTAAGCATTTTCAAAAAGTTATAGCAAAAAATAAATTGATAGGTTATTCATCAATTAACATGTTACGAATTTAAAATTAACACATTTTTCTAATTCGTTAAACAAATAAAATAAATGTTTTGAACAACATGGTTAAAATCTAATTTAATTTTATCTTTAGTTTATATTAAATCACTTTTTGTCACAAAATAAAGATCCATTTTTCAGCTTTTTGATTCGAATGTTTTTTTTGTGATCCCATTAAAATACAATATGCTAACAGCAAAAGATTATTATAATTACCTGTACAACACTGTAAACAACGAAGAATTTACACTTCCACAAAAACATCACAGAATCAAAGATTTATTAGAATGGATTTGTAAAGAGCAGACAAAAAGTGAGAAAATTTTACTATCCAGCTTATTTGCTAGAATTGCTTATTTGGGTCAAAAATTAAAACTCCCTCAGCATCTTGTATGGCGTTTGCAAAAGGTTAGAATCAATGATCGTTTATCTAAAAGATCTGCGAAAGTTATTCATTTTCATGATATCAACTTTGCCTGCAGGAGTGTGGCTGAAACTGTTAAAATTATATATAACGAAGATATAATTGACGTACTCGACCAAGTCTTACCTCCTCTACCGACCATAGAAGAGTCCAAAAAACAAAAGGAAAATTTCATTGATACGCTAAGAGTAGAAGTCATCAAAATTGATGAAAAAAACAAGCTTCTACACTGTATTGAAGATGATGATGCGGAGAGTGAAACACCCATAAAAGTGAGGTATGATGTGGCCAATGTCAATGACATGTACACCACCACAATTGCCAAAATCTGGGAGGGTATTCAACTACATTTATTGAATGTTAGGCTAAGTAGTAATGATCAGTTGATTCCTCAGCATTTTGTCATTGAACCTGATTTTTTAGTTGATGTTACTACTGTCGCAGAGTCCTTCAACCGAACGGGAAGTATTCCACTTAATATGCTTTTGAAAAAGTTTACACCTTCTGCTTCAAGTGTTCCAATACTCTTGGGTAGTGTAGCCAACTTTTTCCTTGATGAAGCCATTCATTCCGAAGACCCTAACACTCTAAATTTCATCGATGTTTTTTCAAAAACATTTAAGGCCAACCCATTAGATTATATCACTTTACCTGAATTGGAAAGTCGTTCGGGGTTTAATGAGTTTATGGAAAATGCGAAGATGCAATTCCAAAATATCATCAAGACCGTCAATGATAATTTCAGACAACAGGGAATCGATAAAGATGGCTGCTGTATTGAACCTTCGTTTTATTCTCCTAAATATGGCATACAAGGACGTTTGGACTTATTGCATATCAATAATGAAAAACATGAATATAGAATTGTAGAATTAAAGTCAGGGAAACCTCCTCAAGCGGGATTAGGTAACTCCGGATTGTGGAGTAATCATGCAGTGCAAACCCTTATGTATCAGATGTTATTGAAAGATGCTTACCAATGTGATCAGCAAAGTATTTTTCCAATGATTTTTTATTCAAAGGCCCATCAAGCACCTCTGAGATACGACACCTACACTTCAAAAATGGAGCAGTTGATCATTTATACTAGAAATGAAATGGTATTAAATGAGCTGTTACTTTCCAAATCAGAAACCCTACAAGATGTAGCTGCTGTACTTAGACAGGTCAATGAAGTTGCATTTGCAGCAGCGGCTCCTTTTGTCAAAAAAGATGTCAATCACTTCATTCAAAATATTAGAAGCCTAACTCAACTAGAACGAGCTTATTTGTTCTCCTTTATCAGCTTTATTGCCAAAGAACATCAACTAGCAAAAGTGGGAGATACAATATTTAGTCAAGGTGTAGCTTCTTTATGGCTCGATGATTTCGATACTAAAAAAGATAGTTTTAAGATCTTATTTGATTTAGAACTTTCTGAAAATTTCGCAAATGATCCGACTCCCATTTTGGTGTTCAAAAGAACGAACCCTGAAAATGCTTTTGTCAACTTTAGAGAAGGTGATATCGTTACGCTCTACCCTAGAAATACCAATGAAGAACTCCCTACACATGGACAAATCAATAAGGGTACGATCACTAAGATTAGTAAAGATGAAATCATTGTACAATTAAGACATCAGCAAAGAAATGATGAAATCTTTGATGCTGATACCAATTGGGCCCTTGAAGGTGATTTTATGGAAGCTTCTTTTAATGCTATGTACAGAGGTTTATATCAATTCATCACCTGGAATAATAAAAAGAAAAAAGATATATTACTTGGATTACAGCCTCCTACCTACCCTTCTAAAATGTTTTCGCATGAAGAAGTACTTGACCTTGCTCAAGATAAAAACCTAAATAAAGTAGAATTAAGCACCTTATCGAAGGCCTTATCTACAGAAGACTATTGCTTAGTAGTTGGACCTCCTGGTACAGGAAAAACTTCCAGAATGTTGAAGAACCTCGCTCATATTCTTTATCATACAGATGAAGACAGAAACATATTGTTTATTGCCTATACCAACAGAGCGGTGGATGAAATTTGTGAAGCATTGGATGACGCAATTGTAAATCCTTTACCTGATGGTAGAAAGTTTTTACGTATTGGTTCAGAACATTCTTGTGCTCCACAATACAGAAATAACCTCCTCAACAAACTGGCAGAAAGTGCCAACAATAGAGCTTCACTCCGAAAAGGGATAGAACAACATAGAGTCTTTGTGACTACACTAGCTTCAATTTCAGGAAGGGTTTCACTTTTCAAGATCAAGAAATTTGATATGGCCATTATTGATGAAGCTTCTCAGATTCTAGAGCCTCAGTTAGTCGATTTATTAACCAAGGTCAATCGTTTTGTGTTAATTGGAGATCAAAAACAGCTTCCTGCCATTACTCAGCAAGATAAAAGTGTTTCTGAAATTCAGTTTAAAGGGTTGGATGAAATTCAATTGACAAATAGAAGAAATGCCTACTTTGAAAGAATTTTTTCACTCTGTCAGAAAAACAATTGGAATTGGGCTTTTGATCAACTCAAAAATCAAGGAAGAATGCACGAAGATCTTGGATACTTTGCCAATGAATATTTCTATCAAGGTAACCTGATGACCGTTCCTCTACCTTGGCAAAGTGAAAGCATCCATTGGGAAATAAACGAGGGAGACAGTCCCCTTGAAAAGCTCTTAAAAGAGAATCGCTTATTATTCTTCCCTACTCAAAACACTGCTACTTCCACCTCTGATAAAATCAATATGGAAGAAGCTCGAAAAATTGCTCAAATAGCTGTATTGACGAAGAAAAGATATTTAGAGCAAAAGGGACATTTTGATATTGATAAAACGTTAGGAATTATTGCTCCTTATCGAAACCAAATTGCAGCAATACGACAAGCGTTAGAAGAAATCGGTTTTGAAGAAGCCAATCAGATTAGTATCGATACTGTAGAACGCTACCAAGGCAGTCAAAGAGAGGTAATATTGATTTCATTTTGTGCCAATACCCCTTTTCAATTGGAAAATATGCTTTCGCTCACTGATGATGGTATTGTGGACCGAAAACTCAATGTTGCCATTACAAGAGCAAAGCAACAAATGGTGTTTTTGGGGAATCCTATAATTCTAACCCGCTCTTCTATTCATGAACGACTAATGAATTGGATTAAAGAAAAAAAGGGTTGGATAGCGTCTGACTCTTCATTATTTTCGTAGTGTTAGCAGTATATAATTACGATGAAAGACTTTGACGAATATTGTGAATGTGCAAGAGATAATTTTTGCAATTTTGTACAGAACAATGAAAAATATACACCTGAAGAAAGTTCTTACCTCATTGAACATAGCCTTGGTAAAGGTGTCTCCAAAATATTTAGAGTGGGATATATCTTGATCGTTTGGAGCTTTGTGGCGGTATGGATTGATAATATCTTGATACCAGGTGCGGCGGGGTATACTTTTATTCAAAAAGAAATCAGTTGGGCCACTGCTATTCCCGTTATTTTTTTAATTACAAATGCTACTTTAAAAGCCATTTTTATAAAGTGGAGACTAAAAAGTCAAATTTCAGTTGGAGGGGCTTACCTTGCCAGTGTTCCTTACATTGGTTTTGCATTCCTATTAAAATCACAATTTAAAACAGACAAACTACTTTATATTGCCGCTAAAGATTATTTTTTATATCAAAAAGTCGTTATTAAAGATAGTGTGAAATCTTTTTTGGGGTTAAAGAAAAAAGAAAGTTTCAATTAGCACATTGTAAACTAAATTACCCTTAACTTTCAATCTGTATTTCTACTAGATTTTATAGGGCCTACTTTCAAACTTCCTCTTTCTTCATTTTTGTCTTGAAACAAAAACGAAGCAAAAAATTCAAGGCTTAGAAGTCAAAAGCTAAATTTCATTCCTCTCGCCTAAATGATTTTAAACTCGCTTTGCTCAAACAAGAAAATCATTTTTAACGGCTCAATCCAAGAAATTCTTAACGCTTTTCCCTTCAAGGCCGAGGGAAGAAGTAGCAAATGAATTGGGTAGAAAGTCCACTGGCGCGAATGTTAAGCGATAGCGTCATTCGTGTCTTAAAGATCAGCAGAAATCTCCTGACTTCTAAATACCTAAATATTAGAGAATTAAGTTTACAACACACCTAATTTTTCAATGATAAGAAAGACAAACCTCCCTCTACATCATTACTTAAATCTTTCAAAGTAGTAGACTGTAACATCTTATTGATAGAAGCTCTAATGGATTTGAATTTAGCATGCATTGGACATGGCTTTTCATCAGAGCATTCTAAAAAACCTAAACCACACCCCGTCATCAACTGATCACCATCAATTGCTGCTACAACAGTATAAAGTGGGGTATTTTGTTGTTCTTCATCTAAGTAAAAACCACCTCTTGGTCCTTTTACGGACTGAATGATACCTTGCCTTGATAACTGTTGTAAAATTTTAGCGGTAAAAGGTTCAGGTGTTGCGGTTACTTCTGCAATTTCCTTCGCTCCTATTTTCTCTCCCTCGTTACTTCGCTGCGTTATTAAAATAAGTGCTCTAATACCGTAAGTACATGCTTTTGAAAACATCAATGTATTGCTTCTGATAATTATAATTGATTCAAATCGATATGACTACAAATATAAACCTTTTAAGATTTCCTTTTACAAAAGAAATAAAAGATATTTTTGTCTTTTATTATTTTTTAGTAAGTTTGTATCAAGAAAGGACAAAATCTATCTGGTAATTTTGTTCTTTTGCTTCTATCAGAGTTATCCTATTTTCAACCATGTGTTGATCTACAAACGAAGAATGATTTTTAAGAAAATCTATAAAAAGGCAGTTAGCTGGCATAAATATATTGGTCTATTTCTTTCTGTGATTTTGGTGTGGATGAGTGTTTCTGGCATTCTTTTAAACCACCCTGATCTGATTGCTCATTGTTCTGTTTCAAAAAACTATTTCCCAGAAGAATATCTACCCCACAATTGGAACAGAGGTGGTATTCAAGATGTGGTCTATATTGGTAGTGACACCATCGTTATTGGAGGTAAACAAGGAATTTGGAAAAGCGATAATGGGGGAAAATCCTTTCATTCATTGATGAAGAATGGCTTTCCAGAGGCGATCTACTATCAAAAGGTCAATGACTTGTACTATGACAGTTTACAAAACACAATCTTTGCTGCCACCTTTGGAGGAGTCTATCAATTAGACTTTACTCAAAATAAATGGAAAGGACTAACGACTCCAACTAAACACGTAGAGCAATTTGTCAAGATAATGGAGATCAAAGATGAGCTTTTTGCCGTCTCTCAATCCAATATTTATAAAGTACAGGGAGATCAATTAGTGACTTACTCTATTTTCAAGAAGGAGAGAAATTATGTCGATATGATTCAATTCACTTTTGCATTGCATAGTGGATGGCTTTGGGGAACACCGGGAAGATTATTTTATGATTTTCTATCGCTCATTTTAATCTTTCTTTCATTGACTTCTTTATACATTACTTTTTTCAAAAAGAAAAAAGCAACGAATACGATTTCAAAAAAATTAAAGGCTTTTATTATTACCTATCATACTAAGATAGGGGTATGGACCTTTGTTTTCTTGTTGATCATTGGAGGAACTGGAATGCTCATGCGTCCTCCTTTGATAGTGGCATTATATAATGGTAAAGTACCAACTTCGATGATTCCAGATCGATTTTTAGAAAATGAATGGTATCATTCGATCCGAAATGCGATGTATGATCCACAAACGGACCGAATTATTTTAGATACTACAGAGGGGATTTTTGGAGGGAAGAGTGATGCTACAACTGCTTTTGAAAAGTTAGAGTGGAAGGTGAATATATTTGTGATGGGTGCTACAACATTTGAGCCTCTGGGAAATCAACATTTCTTGGTAGGCTCATTTTATGGTCTTTATGATTATAAAGAAGGGGAAAGTTTTAGTACCAATGTGTTGACAAAAGAGCGTATTCCATTATTTGACAACATCCAAAAACCAGGTGATTTTATGACAGTAGCAGCCTTTACTTCACCAAAAGGCGAGCAATATATTTCTGCATACTCTCAAGGTTTATTGGCCATTACTCCTCCACAAGAGGATACTTTTTATCACTTTCCACAAGAAATAAGAGAAGAGTATCAACTTCCATTATGGAATTATATGTTTGAATTACATAACGGCAGGTTATTTCAATTCATCTTTGATAAATACAGCATTTTATTAATTCCACTTTTGGGATTACTCTTCAATATTCTGCTGATTACAGGCCTGTATGAATACATTTACAGGAAAAGAAAGAAGATCAAGAAGTTATTTACAAGTACTACATTGTAAACTAAGTTTTCGAATATTTAAGGTATTTAGAAATCAGGAGATTTCTGCTGATCTGTAGGACACGAATGACGCTTTGCTTAACATTCGCACCAGTGGACTTACTACCCAATTCATTTGCTACTTCTTCCCTCGGCCTTGAAGGGAAAAGCGTTAAGAATTTCATGGAGTGAGCCGTTAAAAATGATTTTGCTGTTTGAGCTTTAGCGAGTTTAAAATCATTTAGGCGAGAGGAATGGAATTTAGCTTTTGACTTCTAAGCCTTGAATTTTTTGCTTCGTTTTTGTTTCAAGGCAAAAATGAAGAAGAAGGAAGTTTGAAAGTAGGCCCTATAAAATCTAGTAGAAATACAGATTGAAAGTTAACGGTAATTTAGTTTATAGTGTAGTAATTAGAATGAAAAAAGCCCATGAAAGAAGAATAAAAATACTCTTTCATGGACTTGATATTATTTATTATGAAGGATTAATAACGGATCATTCCCTCATAAGTTGAACTCATATTGTTTGGAACTAACACTCCTCTCATTTTTAATTGACGAGCACTGAATACCCCATCAATTCTTACATTACAGTAGTTGCCTGTTCCGTCAAGGTCATAAATGACTCTTGCTTGAAGCATTGATCCCATAATGTTGAAAGAAACTGTTGTTCTACCGTTTTTTTCGTCTTTACTCACTTTCCAGTCAGAAATTCTACCGTCAACGGTAATACCACCAACGCCATTCCAGCCAATTAAATTTGCTGAACCGATTTGTAAAACCCCAACGTCTTTCTCTACTTTAATAAAGTTGATATTCGATTGTACATTAACGGTTCTACCTCGTCTATCATATAATTGATTGGCTTCTAATACAAATTGTTGACTATCAATTGCAACTAGCGCCTGTTGATGTTGTATTTTTTCAAAAGCTTCAGCTTGTGCTTTTTTCTCAGCTTTTGCTTTTTTCTTTTGCTCTTTCTTTAAAGCCTTTTGTTCTTGCTTCGATAAATTTTGATCTGCCTCTTCTTGTGCAAAAGCAGTAAAAGATATACCAAAGATTAAACTCAATGCAATAATGTAATTTTTGAAAATAGCCGTACTCATAATAAATAGTTTTAATGATAATTTTCTTTGCAAAACTGATTGTTTAATATTATACGTTCACAATAGAAAAAGTTTTAGTATAGCATCTTAAAAAGTGTAAAATAGGCCTTTAGAGAGTATTAATAAACATAATATTGGATTATGTTAACAAAATCATTGAGAATTGCCATTAAATATTTAATTATCAAAAAAGTATAGACACAAAAAAACACCTTACCGAAATAAAGTGTTTTTTGTTATTTACAAGGACAGTCATTTGACTATCCAATCAATGTTGCTAACGTCTCTACAGCTTTTGCTTTGTTTTTTGCTGCTTGAGATCCCTCCTCAACTTCTAACTCAGACAAGAAAGTAGAAACTTTACCAGCAATGTCTTTAATGTTTTCCTCAGGAAGATTCATTCCCTGTAACATTCCGAAAGCTGCTTGCATCATTTGTACAATTTGATTCTCGTCTTCAGTTGTATTTATCGCATTAGCGAACTGCATTGCGATCATATTTTCATCCATCATCTTATCTTTTGTCTTGGATTAAATAATTACGTGTTAGTGCAAAAGTAGGTGATTTTCAATTTCAAAAAAAATCCAATTCTCTTCGAAGTATAATTCAAAACGTAACCCATTATCTATCAATACATAAACCAATTGTTTCAAGAACGTAACATTATTAACTTTTATATAATACACTCAATGAATGAATAACTATTCAACAATATATAATTCATTTTAAGGTCATGTACTATCCTTAATTTTGACAAAACTTAAACACTCAACTTCCCATTGATTAATGAAAAAAAATATAATGAATGCGGTTTCTCGCCGTAAGTTTATCCGAAACTCTATTATTGTAGCCAGTGGTACTACTCTTCTACCACTTTCGGCTTGTACAGAAGACGAAATTCTTGAAGTAATTGACCCTGAACCTATTCCTGAAGGTGAATATGGTTTCTTTGAAGGAGTCGCTAGTTTTGACCCAAGTAGCTCTCAAGTCCTATTATGGACAAGGTACACTCCTGCTAGCAATGAAAATACAAACGAAATTACACTCGAAGTGGCTACCGACATGGAATTTTTAAATGTTATAGCCAATGAAAAAGTAATTATTGATACTGCCTCAGATTATACGGTCAATGTTGATGTCAGCGGATTAAAGTCCAATACAAGCTATTATTATCGTTTTTCAAGTGAGTTTACGAAAGCAATTTCTCCAGTTGGAAAAACAAAAACGCTTCCTTCTACAGGTGAAGTCAATGATGTAAAATTGGCTGTAGTGTCTTGTGCAAACTACCAAGCAGGCTTATTTAATGTATATGGAGCTGTTGCCCTATCAGATGCTGATGTAGTAGTACATTTGGGTGATTATATTTATGAATACGGTGTAGATGGTTATGGTGTAAATGAGCAAACTGCATCTTTAAAACGTTTTCATCAACCGGATGGTGAAATTTTAAGTATAGAAGATTATAGAACCCGTTATCGTCAGTACAGACAAGATTCTCAACTTCAACAACTACATCAGACCAAGCCTTTCATTTGCGTTTGGGACGATCATGAAATCACCAATGATGCCTATAAAGATGGTGCTGAAAATCATAACGAAGGAGAAGGTGATTATGAAACTAGAAAAGCATACGCACTTCAAGTTTGGCACGAATACTTACCGGCAAGAGTAGCGGACAATGCTAAGATTTACCGAAGCTTCGACTTTGGGGGCATTGTTGATCTTCATATGTTGGATACTCGAATCATTGGAAGAGAAAAGCAATTAGACTATAGTAATTATTTCACGGCAACGGGATTGGATGCTGCAAAATTTGTAGCCGATTGGGGTAATACCAACAGAACACTTTTAGGAGCTGAACAAAGAGGATGGTTAGCAGGTCAATTGGCTTCAGGTACGGCAAAATGGCAAGTACTTGGAAGTCAAGTTTTGATGGGTACTTACACAATACCTGTGGAACTTCTTCAAATTGTAGCTGCTATTGCTGCTTCAGGTGCTGCTTCTACTGAGTTATTATTACAATATCAGCAAAGCGTTACAGAACTTTTAACCATCAAAGGACGAATTGCTCAAGGTGACCCTACGGTAACTGCTGAGGAGAAAGCAAGGTTGACAACTGTACTTCCTTATAACCTTGACGCATGGGATGGCTACCCCGTTGAACGTGAGATCATATTTGGTGCTGCTGCCGGAAAGAAACTCATTACTCTGGCTGGAGATACTCATAACGCATGGAACAGTAATTTAATGGATGCCTCTGGAAATACAATAGGTGAAGAATTTGCTACAGCCTCCGTTTCCTCTCCTGGTTTTGAAGGTATCTTTGGATCTGATCCTTCTGTCATTGGTCCTTTCGAACAGGCTAATGTGGCATTAATTGAAGGCTTAAAATATGCTGATGCATCAAGAAGAGGTTATGTATTAGCCACTTTTTCAAATGCATCCGCAAATGCAGAATGGCATTTTGTAAATGATGTTTTCTCCGAAGATACATCAACTACAACGGCTCATTCTACTATTGTCAGTTAATATAACCCACTAACTTTACATACACTCCACCCTAAAGAACATTAATTTGATCTTTAGGGTGTTAAGTACTAAGTACATTGTAAACTAAATTATCGTCAACTTTTAATAGACCTTTCTGCAGGCATTTATAGGATCTACTTTCAAACTTCCTTCTTCTTCATTTTTGTCTTGAAACAAAAACGAAGCAAAAAATTCAAGGCTTTGAAGTCAAAAGCTAAATTCCATTTCTCTCGCCTAAATGATTTTAAACTCGCTGCGCTCAAACAACAAAATCATTATTAACGGCTCAATACATGAAATTCTTGACGCTTTTCCCTTCAAGGCCGAGGGAAGAAGTAGCAAATGAAGTGGGTAGTAAGTCCACTGGCGCGAATGTTAAGCGATAGCGTCATTCGTGTCCTACAGATCAGCAGAAATCTCCTGATTTCTAAATACCATAAATATTCGGAAACTTAGTTTACAGTGTACTAAGTCAAAAATAAATCATAGTTAATTCTCTTTGCTCTAGTAAGCTTTGGGCTACAGCCAATGCCAAAGCTACAAGTGTATTGTCTGTGACTTTTTTTTGTCCATCCACTCCACGATGAAACTGGTTTTGTTCTAAATACTACGCTCAATTTCTCTATCACCTTCAAAACGAACTAGTGCAAATTTTGCACTAGTTGACTCTCGTTATAATTCTTGCTCACTGTAAACACCTTTAATGTGCCTATTCACTACAGAACGGTTCCTCCCAAATATTTCTGCAATTTCTAATTCAGTTGCCCAAACCGTTACCTGCTTTTCATTCAATAAAACTTGATATTCCACCTGTTCTGAAGATGGTTTGAAAGTTACAATTTTTTGAGTTTTGGTTCATTGTATTGAAGTGAGATTTGATGCATCATAAATCATCAGAGCATATGTCTAAGCATATAATCAGAGATAATCTGCTAAAATATCCGATTAAGAACAAGAATCAAACCTTCACCTACTTTATTCATAACCAACTAAAAAAGGCCTTCCAAATCAATGAAAGACCTTTTTCTTTTTCTACTACTTGATCTAAAATTAAAATCAAGCTTTAATTTTTGTGGTTAATGCCTACAATACTTTTGAGGAATTGCAGCACCAAATTGCATATTCTCTTGATCATTGGTATAAATATATACACCATCCTTCAACCTCATTTTTCCTCCTACTCTAAAATAGGCGGAATCTTCTTCTAACTTGATAAACCTTTCTTCTTGTTGCATTACACCTTCAGAAGTCTGGTAGGTATATATGGCTTTGATCAAATTATCTTCAATTTTTCCTTTCAATGTACCTGTTATATACTTGCTTTTAGAAGGCATCCACTCAAAAGTTCCAACAACGTTTTTGCCTTTAATATCTAAATGAAGAAACATAGAATCCATAAATGAAATCATTTGGCCGTTCTCGTTTCTAACAGGATCACTCTTAATTATTTTTTCATAACATAAAGAATGATGACTCATTGAATTTGCCGTTCTACCGCATGAATAAAAGATAAACGATACAGCGACAACGGTAATAAAGTAGAAAAATTTTCTACAATTCATAAACTAGAAAGTTCGTTAAACATAAAGAAATCAACCCTTTAAGGAATTGATTTCTTAAATATCAAGAGCAAATGTATTGGATTAAATTCTAAATACACTAGCTCATTAAGTTAAAAGATGTTTATTACTTTTATCAAATTTAAAGCTCATCTATCTCTGCTACCACAAAAGTACTACCTCCAATAAAGACTAAATCCTCTTTCGAAGCACTATTTTTGGCCGCTTGAATTGCCGTATTAACATCACAAATTACCTCGCCTTTTAAGCCTATTTTGGTTGCTTCTTCTCCCAAAATAGAGGCATCGAGTCCTCTTGGAACATTCGGTTTACAATAATAATAATACGCTTCTTTTGGAAGTTTACTTAACATATTAGGCAAGTCTTTTTCTTGAACTACACCCAGTACCATCCAAAGTTTTTTGAATTCTAATGTCGAAATCTGATCTAATACAAATCGCCAACCATCTTCGTTATGACCAACATCTGTAATCGTCAAAGGAGCAGTTTGTAGTGTTTGCCAACGTCCTTTCAACCCACTTAATGCACTCAAGTTTTTAAAGCCTTCTTCAATGGCTTCTTTAGAAATACTGTAATCTCCTTTTTGGTTTAATTGATCAATTACAGACAGCACCCCTAAGGCATTGTGTCGTTGATAATTTCCCTTGGCTTCCAGTTCTACATTTTCTAAAAATGGACTACCATTCTTTAAAAGGTTTGCACCTTCCCACTGATACACTTCCTCTGCAAAAGTAATCGGTGCTCCTTCTTCTGATGATTTATCTAAAAAGACTTTTGTTGTTTCCTCTTGCTTTTGACTGATTACTACTGGCGTATTAGGTTTAATGATCCCAGCTTTTTCAGCAGCAATCAGTTCCAAAGTGTTTCCTAACATATCCATGTGGTCCATCCCAATATTTGTAATTAAGCTTACTTCTGGATTGATTACATTCGTAGAGTCCAATCGTCCTCCTAAACCTACTTCAATAATGGCAATATCTACCTTTTCATTTCTAAAATAATCAAAGGCCATGGCAACTGTCAATTCAAAAAAGGAAGGTTTGATCTCTTCAATATGTGTTTTTATACCTTCTACAAATTCAACTACCTTATCTTCAGCAATAGGTTGACCGTTGATTTTAACTCTCTCTGTAAAACTTTTCAGATGAGGAGAAGTGTATAAACCTACTTTATACCCTGCCGATTGTAATACCGCTGAAAGTATATGTGAAGAACTCCCTTTTCCATTTGTACCCGCTACATGTACAGATTTAAATGCATTTTCTGGGTGTTCCAATGCCTTACACAAAGCAATGGTGTTCGATAAATCTTTCTTAAAAGCAGACTTCCCTTCTCTTTGGAACATAGGAAGCTGTGCATATAAAAAATCTAAAGTTTCCTCGTAGGTCATATTCTTATTTCAATTTTTGAAAAGCGAATGTAGGTAATTTTTAGAATTAAGTAATATGCCTTTTTGAAATTATTTTGACTTTCAATCCAATATTAAGAATACCAAGAGCAATGAAAAGCTCATCACTCTTGGTGTTTTTATTTAATTAAAACCGTATTCTATTCCACCTAAATGAGTAGAAGTATACTCACTTCTTGCACAACCACTTGTTGTACATCCTAAAACTGTAGATCCTTTACATGGATCTAAGTCACAATAATTTCTATCTCTAAATAATGGTCCTTGTGCAGGATTTCCCCATTTTCCATCGAAAGCCATCCAATTTTCTCCATCACAACGAAGTTCCTTAATTGGGCTTTTCCAAGTTTCCCAAAGAGGACCTGGGTTTCGGTAATCAGCCCAATAACAACATCCGCCACTTCCGCCGGAATTGTGATAAGCACCATGTCCGATTTTACCAATGTAAACGGTAGCTCTATTTTGATCTAATTTATGCGTATACCAACCGGCATGTTGATAATAAGTAACCGTAGTAGCCGTCCAAGTATCTTTGTTTACCTGCACTACAATTCTTTCCCAATCGTAATCATGTCCGCCTGAATTAAAGAAACAATTATCTTGTCTTATGTAAGTCCACCAATAAGTAATAAATATACGACGGCTATCGTTTGGGCAATTGGTGATTTGATAATACGTTTCAGCTTCTGCAATACTCCCTGATTTATCAATCCCAGAGTTCAAGGCTAGTTTTTGCCCACAATCTTTATTTTTTGATAAATCAAAGATTTTTTGTCCTGTAGAAGGAAATGTTTTGGCTGCTTTATCGAAATAAAGTCTAGGAGCAAACATCTCTGCCACTTGAAGACTAACAGAAGGATTTAGCACTTCGCTGTAGGTATCAGTACAAGTCCCACAAGTGGTATTGATTGATCGGAGATTACTTTTGGAAACATTATTCCAAGAGGTAACTTCTACTTGATCTGACCATTTTTTTGTTTGACTTTGTATAGAATATGAAATGTTATAAGCATCCTTATTTTTGCTAATCATTAGATACCCTTCTTTAAAAGATTCCAATTGACCTGATGTATTGTTTAATATAACATCACCAAATTCCGCCACTTTAAGTTGACGTCCCAACAAATTTTCTGACCAATTGTGTACTCTAAACGAAAGAACATCACCTTTTCCTTTTACCTCTCCTTCTTCAGAAACAGCAACTTGATCACTGTAAAAGTAGAAGTCTGCAATTGCTTTCCCTTCATCAACAATTACTTTGCTTTGATGAAGGTGAGCAGTCTGCATTTGATGAATTTCGCTGTTGTTGTTGCAACCATAAAAAAGCAACATACATAGGAATAGCATCCATAAAAAATAGTTTCTAGTTTTCATTTTTAATTAAATTGAAGTGTAAAGATTTACTTATTGCTCTACGAAACCCTTCTATCTCCAATACGCCATTTTTATACAGTTTCACAATCGCATAACTGTTGTTCTTTTTCCCTGAATAATCCACCATCGCTTTTAATACATAATAATGTATTCCATTGATCTTTTGATATTTTTCTTGGTGATAATGCCCTTGAAAAACAGCCAATACGTTTCCTGATTCTTCTAGTAACTTTCTGATTTTATGCGAATCAGTCACATGGTACTTTTTCCCTTTTTCGCCGACATCATGCAGTGTATGATGCAAAAAAACAATGGTAGGTAAGGTGTTGTTCAATAAATCACGCTGAAGCCATTGCCATTCTTCTGTAGAGAGTTGAGTGTCTTCCCAATGAAAGTTTCGATGCCCATGATCTGTTCCATCTTTGAGGTAATTGGCATCCAAAACAATAAAATGAAAACCTTGTTTATCAAAAGAGTAATAGCTTTTATCCTTTGAGATGCCTGTATTTTCGATATGATCAAGGAATTGCTTTTTGCTTATACTGTCCAGGTCATGATTACCAATAGCATGATATCTTGGACCTGAAAACTGAGCATAAACACGCTCTATTTCCTGTAGGTATTGTAATGTCTCTGATTCTACAGCAGGTTTTCCTTCATCTTTTAAATCTCCCAAATGAATCATGAAATCTACTTTTCTTTTATTCATTAGATCGACACATTCCTGCATCTTTTCTTTTGATTCATGAAAGAAACGAATCCCTCTTGAAGGACAATCGGCAAAATGAGAATCTGTCATCATTCCGAATTGAAGCAAAGGCTTTTCTGCAATAATAGTATTAAAACTTAGAAAGGGAGCAGCAGATAATGTTGTTGCGGAAAGTCGTAAAAATGTGCGCCTGTTGATAGCGTATTTCATAGTAAAGAAAAAGAGGGATTCTCATCAAAATAGATCATTTTACTGGTACTATGAAGTATTGAATCCCTCATGAATTGATTAGAAATATTTAGTAACCTTTGTTTTGTACTAAGTTTAAATTGGCATCTAGTGCCGTTTGAGGAAGAGGGAAAACCCTTTTATTAGGATCTGAACTGCTTTTTTCAGTCCACTTATCCTCAAACTTTCCAAAACGAATCATATCTGTTCTTCTCTGCATTTCCCAATACAGCTCAAAACCTCTTTCATTAAAAAGTGCTTCTTCTGTTAGAGAAGTTAATGGTTTAGCACCCCTTGCTGTCCTCAAAATATTGATATCAGAAAGTGCTCCTGCGACATCATTATTTCTAAATTTAGCCTCTGCTCTCATCAGATAAACATCCCCTAATCTAATTAGTGGAATATCGACTTGACCACGACTATTGGATGAGCCATTGATATCAAATTGATATTTTGCTACACGAATCCCAGAAGATTGATTATCAAATAGCTTCACTTCTTTTGTAAAGTCGGTAGGTTGTCCGTCTCTATCGTTCATCAAGGCCGTAATGATTAATTGACCAGATGCATCTTTTTCAAAATCACTTTGATCTTCATTTAATACAGGACCATACTGTTGCCCCGACATAAAACCTCTATTCAACTCATAGAGCTCTGGAGCTAAAGTACCTTCTTCTTGTGCGAAGTTCACTTTTGAGAATCGAGGATCTGTTACATCCCAAGTATCAACAAATTCTGGCAATGTTGCATATCCATTCCATCCTCTTCGGGTAGGTGTTGGCTTTTGTGATCTTGCTAAACTAACTACAGCAAAACGGTTGTCACCTAAGTTGTATTCTAAGCGTTGATCCACTGCAAAAATCATTTCGCTATGTCCATGATTATCTGTATCGAAAATGGAGAAGTAATCAGCGGTTTCTAATTGATAGCTTGAAGAATTTATGACTTCTGATGCATGTTGAATTACTTTCGTTAAATCTTCAGATTTGAATTCGTAAGAAGAAGCATACGGATCAGTATATACAGATGTATTGAGGTATAAACGTGATAATAAAGCTTGAGCCACTTCTTTTGTGATTCTTGAACTCCCCACTTCTTCTTTTGTACCTAAATGATCGATAGTACTCAATAAATCTTCCTCTATGTATTGTACTGCTTCTTCACCTTTCAACACCAAAGGATCTTCATTGAACTTCAAAGTTTCAACATCTCTTGTTGGCACCTGACCATACAAATCCAATAAATGCATCATATAAAATGCTTTTAAAACCGTAGTTTCTGCAATATATCGGTCAAAGTTACCGTCCATGTCTTGCATTGTTTTTATTGCAATCATCGACTTTGCTACACCTTGGTTCAGTTCATTCCAAGTATTACGGATAGCCCCATTATTGGCCGTCCAAGTATGCGTGTGCAATTCTCTGTAAAGACCATTATCATCCCAGTCTGTTCCTCTTGTGGGGCAGATGGCTTCATCTGTTGTGATTTCTTGTAAGCCAAATACCTTGGCATTGTGCGTAAAAGTGGAACGTAAACGAGCATAGGCAGCAGCCGTAACACTTTCCGCCGCTTCACTTGATGTAATAAGATCTTTATTTAGCGTTTCATCCAAAATTTCTTCTTTAAGATCGGTGCACCCCACCATAACAGAAGCTAAAAATATATAAGATACTTTGATAAGAGATTTCATGATGTTGTTAGATTTAGAAAGATACATTGACACCCAAAATATAAGTTCTTGCTCTTGGGTAGTTGGCATAATCAATACCGTAGGAAAGGTTTCCATCTGATGATTTATCAGTGTTTACCTCAGGGTCAAAACCTGAATAATTGGTGATGGTCAACAAGTTTTGACCAGTAGCATAAATACGAAGGTTACTTACATTGTTCCACTTGCTTGTATTAAACTTATAACCAATAGTGAGATAGTTTAATCTCAAGAAATCGGCATCTTCCAAGTAATAAGTAGAAGGCTGAGGAACGTTCTGACTACTTTCATTGGTATTGGCAATAGCATTCGTAATATTATTACCGTTCGTAAGTGATGGAATAGAGAAATAAGCATTCGCCGTATTATTATACACCTTGTTTCCGATACTTCCATTCAATGAAAATGACAAGTCAACATTTTTATAAGATAGATTATTCGTAAGACCTAATGTATAATCTGGAAGTGCACTACCTGCAAATATTCTATCATTGTTAGTGATAGTTCCATCCCCATCCACATCATTAAAGATATTTTTACCCTCTTCATCAAACCCAAGGTGTTCTAATAAGTAAAAAGCGCCAATAGGTTGTCCATTCGCATAAGCGTTGACTTGTGCACCTGATAAACCAGGGCCTGACAGTGAACCTGTAGAAATTAAAGTCAAAGGCAGTTTATTGATTTCGTTTTGAATGCGAGTCACATTAGCATCTACACTCCAATTAAAGTTTCCTTTCGTCAAAATATGGCCACCCAATGAAAATTCGAAACCTTTATTCGTAATAGTACCATCAACATTTTTCCAAACGTAAGGAGAAGGTGATGGATCTTGAGAGGTCATTTTTAATAGTAAATCCGTTGTTTTTTTGTTGAAATAATCAAAAGTTCCATACAATTTCCCTTGGAAAAGTTCAAAGTCAACACCAATATTAGCTTGTGTATTTACCTCCCATTTGATATCTGGATTTGCAGTACGAGCCAATGAAATTCCATTCGTAATTTCACCACCTTCATTCAACCAATAGCCATTCGATACACTTGTTGAATAAGAAGCTTGAGTGATTTTATTTGGAATTTCCTGATTACCCGTTTGTCCCCAGCCTGCTCTTAATTTGAGGTTAGAAAATACACCTAAGTTCTGAATAAAGGGCTCCTCACTTAATCGCCAAGCGGCTGCAAAAGAAGGGAAAATACCATACTTGTTATTATCTCCAAACTTCGAAGAACCATCTGCTCTTAATGATGCTGTAAAGATGTATTTTTCATTGAAAGTATAATTCACTCTTCCAAAGAATGACTGTAGTTCATTGACCTGAGCACTACCTGTTGGTGGTGTAGAAGTTAAATCAGAACCGATACTTGGATTATTAATGGCATCTACTTCAGTGGTCGTTAAATTATTAACTGTAAAGCCATAAGTTCTTCTGTAAAATCGCTGATAAGAATGACCCAATAGAAATTTCATATTGTGTCTTCCTGTTTTAAATTGATAGTTAAAATAGTTTTCTATCAATCTATTTTCACTCTCTACATTGAGAATTGTCGCACGGCCATTAGGGCTAAAGAATTCAATATTATTAGGATCAATCTGCAGATTTCTATTGGAAGTAGCATTATCCACACCTGTATTCAACTTGTAACTCAATCCTTTTAATAGTTGAAGTTCTGCATTAAAATTACCTATGATACGGTTTGTTTTTGTGTAATCTTGATATAACTCTAAGAAAGCATAAGGATTGACACCTGAAGGGAATACAAACAGTTCTCCATTTTCATCATGCGTAGGGTAAGTAGGATTAGACTTCAACATATTAGTGATCAATTCACCTCCAGATCCTGCTCCGTTACTTCTTGGAATACCCGAGTCTTCCACTTGACTTGCTGTTAAATTAGCGCCCAGTTTTAATCGATCTTCAAAGAAGTTTTGAGTAACATTAATTCTTCCCGAAAATCGAGTTTGCTGACTCTGCTTCATAATACCTTCCTGATCAAAATAGTTGATAGAAGCTAAGTAAGAAGATTGATCTTTTCCACCTGAAAACGAAAGATTATGGTTTTGGGTCTTGGCCGTTCTTGTCATTTCTTTTTGCCAATCCGTATTTACATTTCTATCGTAAATGTAATTGTTCTCCGTTCCATTTTCTTCCGCTATTCTATCAGTCGCAGTAATGAAGGCAGGGGTTTCTAAAACATCAATTCTCTTAGACAAAGTGGATAAACCTGCAGATCCGGCATAACTCAAAGTACCTTTCCCCTCTTTTCCTTTTTTAGTTGTAATTAAAATGACACCATTAGAACCTCTTGCACCATAAATTGCTGTTGCAGAAGCATCCTTAAGAATATTGATAGAAGCGATATCATTTGGGTTTAAAAAATTCAAAGGGTTCTTTGCCTGTGAGCTTCCCACTCCCATATCTGCTCCTTCAGGTGAAACATCAGAATTGTCTAATGGCATTCCATCGATTACATAGAGCGGAGAATTTCCACTTCTGATTGAGCTTGCTCCACGGATCACAATATTCATTGCCGCACCTGGCTCTCCACTTGATGCTACAACATTAACACCTGCCATTTTTCCTTGTAAAAGTTGCTCTGGAGAATTGATCATTCCTTGGTTAAACTCATCTTCTTTTACCATACCAACAGCACCAGTCACATCTTTCGCTTCTTGTGTTCCATATCCTACCACCACTACTTCTTGGAGTGCCTGTAAATCCGCCTGTAAAGCAATTGTAATGGTGTTTTCCCCATCAATGGCAACCTCTTGTGTTTGATAACTGATATACGAACAAACTAACGTAGTAGTAGTGCTTTGAACCTTAAGTCTAAAATTCCCATTGAAATCAGTAACAACCCCTTTCCTAGAATTTTTGATATAAACTGAAGCTCCTATCAAAGGCTCTTTTGTATCACTATCAATGACTTGCCCTTCAATAATTTTTTCTTGTTGCTCTTTCGAATAACCAATTGATTTATCTGTAGTATCAGTCGGTTGTTTTACATACACCGTTTGATTGATGACCTTAAATGTATATCCTGTCTTAGTCGTAATTTTTTCTAAAATCTCTGTTATAGAAATGGATGAAGAAGAGATATTAAATACCGCCTTGTTTTGCTCAACAGATTGATCGTACATAAAAACATAATCTGTTTTACTTTCTATGGCTTTTAATAAGTCATGCAAAGAAATACCTTCAACATTTAAGTGTATGGTCTTATCTGTATTTTGAATATGAAATGCATGTATTGGTGGATTTATAATTAAAACACCTAGAAAAATTAAGGCATAAATAAGCCGTTTTGTTGATAATTTCATCAACAATTTGTTTACATTTGTACTCATAAATAAATTAATTTTGCGATTGATTTATCACCCGTCCTGCACCAACAGTGTCGGGTTTTTTATTTATTGCGATTGACATCCTCTACCACTCAGAACGATGACGTCCTTGTCCTGAAATTGGTATTGAATATTATTCATAAAGGCTAACCCTTCCAGGATTTCCTCTAGTTTTCCTACTTTGTATTTACCGTTTAATTGACAATTTTTGATATTGTGATCAGCAATGTCAATTTCAATATTGTACCACCTTTCTAACTCCTCAATGGCACTTTCTATGGGTGTATGGTCGAAAACAATTACTTTGTTCATCCACTGAAAATCCTCATTTTTGGAAGCAATTACCCTCTCTAAAGCTTGATGTTCTCCTTTATAATTCGTCATTTGTTGTGGTAACAAATCCACGGAGTTTTTCTGGTCTTTTCTACTTTTTACATTCACTTTTCCAGTTCTTACGACCACTTTCACATCAGTTTCATCATATGATTTGATATTAAAAGAAGTACCCAAAACCTGCGTTACAGTATTTTTTGTAAGTACTTGAAAAGGGTGTAAACTATCTCTTTGCACATCAAAAAACGCTTCTCCTTGCAGTTCTAAAACCCTATTCTTTTCAAAATTACTTTCATAAGAAAGACTACTCTGATTATTAAGATGTACAGTTGATCCATCAGGAAGTTTCACTTCTTTTTGTTCTCCAATAGTTGTCTGTATTGTTATTCTTTCAACAACTGCCTTCTGAAAAGAAAAATAAAGACCAACCAACAGCCCTAAAAGTAGCATTGAAGCCACATACCTGAAAACTGGAGAGCGATAAAAAGTAACCTGCTTGTTTACACCAATCTCTTGATGTATTTTATGGAGCACTCTCTTTTTAGCCACTAACTTGTTGACTTCACTCTGTCCTTTTGAATGAATACTTTGACTTTCCTCAAAGAAATGATCTACAAGTTTTGTCTCATTGTTGTTTGCTTTTTGCTCAGCGTACTTATCGATGATATGTAAAAAGTCTTTATCTTTCATATTAATGTTTTTTCAACTATTAGTATCAAATGAGGAAGGATACACGTAGTTATTTTCGGGAAAAAGTGGAGAGTTCACAAACAGTTTATTCAAGTAATAGTTTGTTCATTTTAATTACCCTTCTTAAAGGAATAAGAAATAAAAAAGCAACATAGAAGTGACTGAAATATTTTCCTTTAAGAATTTTAATGCATGCGAAATATGGGTTTCAACAGTTCTGATAGAGATGTCCAATCTTTTTGCAATTTCTTGATTGGATAAATGTTCAAATCGTGAAAGGTGAAATACTTCTTTACAACGATGAGGTAGTTCTTCTAATAAATGATGGACTTCTTCGTTAAGCTCATTGACAATGACGAGGTCATCTGTATTTTGTTGACTAAATATATGTTCTGCCAATTCTAATTGCTCTTCAGTGAGGACTGCCTTTCGGAAATGTTTGGCCACTTGAAATTTTACAGCTTGATGTAAATAGGCATTGAGGTGAGTGATTTGCAGTGTTTCTTTTTTGGTCCAAAGCGTAACAAAAATCTCTTGAATAATATCTTCACTTAATTGCTGATCGTTCAATATTTGATACCCGAACCGGAGCAAACGGTCAAAATAGCGGTCGTAAATTTCATCAAAAGCAGAAAGTTTTTTTTCTTCTAAAAGAAGCTTTAAAAGTTCAGTATCAGATGATTTCGATAGTTTGTTTTTCATTGTCTTAGATTTGTTACGCAAAACTAGTAAATAAAAATCGGCAACTATGTGATCATCATATTAACAAAAATGGAATAAATAGTGAAGAAAGAACCATGAAGTCTTTCCTTCTTCAAACAGATCATACACTTAACACCTCGCTTTTTTCTTCTTCTTCCCCACTCTATCTTTTTCAATTATTTTCTGAATATAATCAGAAGCCAAAGGTACTTTACAGCTTGTATCACCCACATTGACACTTACTTTCCCAATATTTTTAGCGACCTCCATTGCTTTTTCTGTCAAAGAGGGAATGTATGAACCAACAGAAATCACGAATCCATTTTTTGTATACCTCACTCTATTTAATGATTCATGAATATCAGCATTGACTTGGTCTAGTAATTCTTCAACCTTTTTTATATCAATTTGGTCATCTGCTGTGATAGCAATGTAATTGGAAAGCGTGGACCATCCTGCACTTTGAACTCCTTCAGCTGAATCATTGATCCATTCTAGCCCCAATTCCCAACCAAATTTTGATTCTGAAGCGATCCAAGCTACCGTATATTCTGACAGCATGTACCAATTAGCCTGCTTCACCCATTCTTGTAAAGTTTCTTTTGTGATGGTTTTGTTATCTGCAATCAGTCCTGCCAAATACATCGCATCAGAGTTGCCTGTAGCGTACAGTTCAAGTGCCAAATCATGGTCTTTTTTCACCTTCTTTTGTATCGTTTTTAAGTCACCGACCTTCACGCCAAAAAAAGGTTCTTTAGCACCATGCTTTAAATAAATAGACTTCGTTCCTTCATTTCCCAATTGATAAAGGACATCCATTACTTCATTTTTTGTCATCTTGAATTCGTTTGAGTGAATGATGTAAGTCCTAAAATAAAAAAATCTCCTGATTAGAGCACTAAGCAGGAGACTTCATTATAATATTGTAATGGTTTTATCTTCTTTTGTAAATGGAATAATCATCTCCTTCAATCTGTTGAGACGATACTTTCCTAGCATTAGTCAAAGTTGGTGCTTCAATACCTTTACCAAAGGTCGTAGTTGATGAAGTGAAAATATGAGCTTCATCCCATAATCCTTTATTAATGAACTGCGTTAATAATCTACTACCTCCTTCAACAATCACTGAACGTACTTTTCTACCCATCAAATCAGTCAAAAGGTCTTCAAAGAAAGTATCTTTTCCTAAAGGAATAAAAGCAAGGTTCTCGTTTTCTTCATCAAAAGAAGTCGTATAACAAATAGTTTTCAACTCGTTATCAAAAAGATCTAAACTCTGATTCAACTTATGCTCTCTATCAACGACAACTCTTAACGGATTTTTACCAGCCCAATCTCTAGTATTCAACGTTGGATTATCATGCTTTGCGGTATTGCTTCCTACCATAATTGCATCTTCCTCTGCTCTCATTTTGTGAACTAGCTGACGCGACAAACCATTGCTGATCCATTTTGAATCGTAATTTTCTCTAGCCACAAAACCGTCAGCCGTCTGAGCATATTTCAAGATCACATATGGCTTATTATGCACCATGGTTTTAAAGAAACGCTTGTTTACTTCCAAACCTTCTTCCTCTAAAATTCCAGTCTCAACATGTATGCCCGCATCTGTCATCTTTTTGATTCCTCGTCCCGCTACAAGTGGGTTAGGATCAAGATTACAGACATATACATTTTTTAATTTTGTCCTTACAATCAGATCAGCACACGGAGGTGTTTTTCCATAATGACTGCAAGGCTCTAACGTCACATACATATCTGCTTCAGAAAGATACTGTTGATCTTCTTTTTTTACAGAAGCAATTGCATTAGGTTCAGCGTGTGGCTCACCATATTTCTGATGATATCCCTCTCCAATAATTCTATCTTTATATACAATTACAGCACCTACCATTGGGTTTGGGCTTACATTTCCCATTCCTTTTTGAGCGAGCTGTAATGCTCTATACATATATTTTTTGTCCATAACTATCGTCTGTTAATTTCCGATAGCTAATTTAGTTATTGATCATTGGACTGTGAAACGTTGAATCTTCTTTTTTCCGGAGGCAGTAGAAATCATTAACATATAAATTCCTTTTGGTAAAGTGGAAATATCAATTGTATGATGTGTTGCGTCCCATTGCGTTTCATGATATCTCTTTCCATTTAAATCAAAAATCTGATAAGTACTGACTGTTTCATTGATTAACGCAGTAGTTTCAATATTAATCTCAGTGCTTGACGGGTTTGGATAAATGATGTAATCAAAACTATTGGGTAAATCATTATTACCAACCTGTACCCATTCTGAATAAGAAAATTGTCCATCATAATCCGTCTGTTTCAAGCGGAAATATTGATATTTCTCCCAAAGACCTTTTGTGACTGTTTGAGTATAATTAATTTCTACATTTGAATTTCCTGCACCTTCTATTTTAGCCAGAACATTAGAATATTTTCGATCGGTAGATCCTTCCAACTCAAAATAATCATTATTGATTTCTTGTGACGTTACCCAATTAAAATCTAGAGCATCGCCTTCTTTCTCTACTTCAAATGATTTCAAAGTAATAGGAAGGTCATGATCATCACTGTCTCCTCCTAAAGTAAATGGACTAAATGACTTTACGGCGTCTACTACAAAGCCTGTAACACTTCCACCAGTATAAAGGCCTCCATTAGGGGTGACGTGTGTTGAACCTCCTCCTACATTTCCTTCCGAAAACCATTCGGTTGCCCCACTATTATAATGCATAAGATGAAGTGAAGCCGTCTGACTTTCATTCACTCCTGAGTTGGAATGATAAGAGACTGCAACATTGAAGTTATAATTTGTATTATCTACATCTACAGCTGATCCGTCTACCTCAATTTCCCAATGTTCAACAGAACTTACATTCACCCCCAAGTCACTAATATTTGAGACATCAGAATAAGGTGTATGAAAATATTGTGCGGTGAGTATATATGCACTTGGAGAAGCTACCAAATTTTGAACGCCTCCCACTCTCAACATATTAGCATCTCCAATGGGTAATAAAACATATCCCTTTGTACCCGCCGCGACTTCTAATCTCATTTCACCGTCCACATGTGATGCATCCGAGCCACCTGAACTCGTTGCATTTAGGTTTTCAGAATAAGAAGCTCCATTAACGGAGCCACCTTCCTCTATTGTGAGTCGATAAGTCGATGTTGTCAATATTCCATTATCTAAGAATAATTCTCCACCCATCACCAAACTTCTGCCCAGAGTTATACCTAAAGTAGTATTGATTCTTACGTTATTAAAAGGATTCGTATTTGTTGCTGTAAACGTTCCAGAGGCTCCCTCAAGAAATTCTATACTACCGTTGTCCTCTGCGTTGGCACTTGTTCCCGCTGCTATTGTAAAAGTTGAAGGAATGGCACTACTTACCTTCAGTGTATAGTCTTTATCCAACGTAATTGAACCTGTTTCTTCAAGAAATTCTGAAGGTAAATCTGCTAATGTATTTTCTAATGAACCCGAAGGATAACGTAATGTATTATCCGCAGTAATAGTACCATCTATATAGTCACCCAATAAGCCCGAAACAGTAGGAAAAGCAAGGTCTAATGTCAAAGTGGTGACACTATTACTATAAAACATCCCATTGTGTGTAATATTCGCAACTGATTCTGTTAGATTAAAATTTGATCCTTCTAAGAAATAAATATTTTCAATAGTAAGATTAACATAATTGTTCCTGATATAAAGAATGCCTATCACATTCAAATTTGTCACTGTCAAAGTAGATTGTCCAGCAGTACCTGATGCCATATGATAAAGGTATTTACCACTTTTGATGGTAATACTTTTTACGGAGATACTTGAACTAGGAAGAGTGACATTATGTTGTACTATAAAATCATGCGTGGAGGGATTACTTATTTCATCTCCTTTCACCCATTGTTCTGAAGAGGAACCACTTTCCGTGGTATACCATATCGCATCTGAAGAAAAATTCCCGTTACTTTGAGAGTAATAAGTAGTAGCTGATAATTCGTGGGTAAGTGAACAAAGCACCAGTATAAATATTAGATAGACTTTCATGATAGTTTCAATTTGGTTTTAATACTAAGTCGGTTATTCCATCTAACACAAACTTATCTAAAGCAGTTTCCTCAGTTTTATTGTATCAATGTGATTATTTGAATGAAATAGGAGGTTATTTTTTTATCATTAAACTTAATTCTTTTCTTTTCTCTAACTTTATCTCAAAATCCTACAAGTTCACCACAGTAAGGTTTCAGTGTTTTTTATATATATTTTTCAGCATGGAGAAAGTAATCCTTGAACAGATTCACACCCCAGATCAAATTGATCAACAAGAACGTTTTTTTGATTTTATTCTAAAGCAAAGCGAATTTGTGACATCACGAAATGGCCTAAAAAAGGCTTTTAAAGAAAAACGGGTAGTTTGTAATGGGCAAGTCCTGAAGGGAGCTGAATGGATCACTCCTGCTCAAGAAATTGTGATTTATGCTGAAGAAGCTAAAGCACCTAAAATATTTGAAATGAAACTTGAGGTCATTTTTGAGGATGAAGATTTGGCTGTAATTTATAAGCCTTCTGGTATACCGGTAAGTGGTAATCAGTTTAAAACAATTGAAAATGCATTGCTGTACAATGTATCACAAAGCCCGCTTATTGATGCCATGCCTTGGCCCAAACCATGCCATCGATTAGATGCTCCTACATCAGGGCTTTTATTAATTGCAAAAACGCGATTGGCAAGAGTAAAACTTGGGCAACAGTTTGAAGACAAAACGATCAAGAAAAAATATCATGCTGTAGCCATGGGAAGTTTTGTCCATCAGAAAGGTGATATCACTTATCCCCTTGAAAATAAACCCTGCCATAGCTCTTATCGTGTTGTAAAAGCGGTCTCCTCCTTAAGAAGTAAAATGCTAACATTGGTAGAATTAGAACCTCATACGGGTAGAACACATCAACTAAGAAAACATCTTGCAATGATACAGCATCCAATTGTTGGAGATAAAGAGTATGGGGAGGAAGGAAATACTTTAAAAGGGAAGGGATTATTCTTGAGTAGCACTTCTATTTCTTTTGTACATCCTAGAACCAATGAGAGGCAAGCATTTTCTACTAATTACCCCACAAAATTTGATGCTCTTTTGGAAAGAGAAACCAAAATGTGGGAAAAATATAAGGGTAAGGAGTTGTAACTCTTTTCTACATTGTACGCTAAGTTATAATCAACCATCAATTGATGTTCCTGCGAACACTCTCTGTCTTACTTTTAAAAGATGTAGAAGTGTCTCTTGAAAGAAAAAGGTATTTTAGCTTTCAATCTATACTTACCCTTATTTTTTGAAGTTTGCTCTATCTAAACCTACTTCAACTTTATTCTTTTAATACCATATCGATACACATCACTGCAGCCATAATTAGTAATCTAAGCTTGTGATCTTGTGGTACCTCTGGATTGATTTCTAAACCATAATTATCCGCAGATGTAAATAATTCTTTTGCAAAACCTGCAAACTCTTTACTTACATGAGCAAACTCAAAATCGTCTTTCATAAACCTGAAATCCCAGCTTGTCCACTTTCCTTTCAGCATACAAAGTGACGTTCCAGCAGCATCAAATACTTCAAATTTACCGCCGATCGAGAATAGTTTTTGTTTGAATACACCAATTAATTGATCATTTTCATCCAACACTTCAACGTCTGATAAGAAAATAGAAATTCCCCTTTTAACAGTCAGGATTTTTTGTCCCGTTGTTGTTTTGATATCAATATGGAAAGGAGTCATTCTTTTGTAATCAGTAAATCGAAGGATTTTAGTAAAAAAACCTAATGAATCCTCACGACATTCCATGATGATCTCATTTGTAGCTGGATCATAAATATCATAGTTGTTTGCCGCTTTGAACATTCCCACATGTTCCTTTACAAAGAATTGATTTTTATTTAATAAGGGATGCATAAAATAGTTTGTTTAGTATCTCCATTTCTAAGCACAAGAAGGCACTTAATTGTTAGTAACTCAACCGAAAAAATAAGAGATATTAGTTCATTAAAATTTATCATCAAAATGCTTTACGCATTCTTCAAGAACATCTCTTCTTACGTGATGTCCTCCATCAAAGTTAATGAATTTGGAATTACAATTTAGCGAGTTTAATAACTCTTTTTGTTTTTTTATGTCAATGAAAGTTCTGAAAGGATCTCTATCTCCTAACACTATAAAGACAGTAGAATCAGGGGATAAGAAAGAGTAATCCTCTAGTGAAAATTCTTTTGGCATATCTGCCGCCCAAAGAATAAGGTTATCCACCTTAGGTTTATAATATTTAAGCCACCTTAATAAGGTTGCCCCTCCTTGTGAGAATGCAAGGTAGTTGAATTTTAACTGATCCTTATGCTCTCCCAAATCACTTAAACGATTTTCAAAAACATTAGAGAGGTATTGCTGCTGATGCTTGATGTCTGCCTCTCTATCCATTTTTGTCATCCAAGATGCCCCCACCTTTTGATATTGCTTATCCAAATAAAAGCGAGATAAACCTTGACAGCCCACTACATGATGCCTTTCGGTGTTCAAAATATCAAACCTTCTCATAAAATGATCCGCTAATTGACCATAACCGTGAAGCACCATCCATAGGTGTTCTGTCTTATTTGTTATTGTTCCGTTAGTGTAGAAAGGCGCCTCAATTTGGAGAGGGACCCATTGTTGATGATGTTCCATAATTTCATAAAAAAAGGTACTGCCTTTTAAACAGTACCTTCAGTTGTAATATTATAAATTTTAGTGAAGAACCTTTTTAGTATTCTCCAACTCTTCTTCTTTCAAGAATCTTCTCATAATCTTACCCACGGTAGATTTTGGTAATTCAGTTCTGAACTCATAATGTTTTGGCACTTTATAACCTGCCAAATTTTGTTTACAGAACTCCTTCAAAGCATCAGCTGTAAGATGTTGGTCTTTTTTCACGATGAAACACTTCACGGCTTCCGTAGATTTATCATCAGGGATACCAATTACAGCACATTCGTCAACACCTTCATGCATGGCTAGTACTTCTTCTACCTCATTTGGATATACATTAAATCCAGAGACCAAGATCATATCCTTTTTACGGTCTACAATCTTGAAATAACCATGATGGTCCATCGTAGCAATATCACCAGTTCTTAACCATCCATTCGGGAAGAAAGTTTCTGCTGTCTCCTCTTCTCGTTTCCAGTACCCCTTCATTACTTGAGGACCTTTCACACAAAGTTCACCCTCATCACCAATAGGCACTTCAACACCTTCCTCATTCAAGATTTTCACATTGGTAGAGGGGTACGGTAAACCAATTGTACCGATTTTAGGACTATCCAAACGGTGTACACACACTACCGGAGAAGTTTCCGTCAAACCATAGCCTTCCGCTAAAGTACAACCTGTCACCTCTTCCCATCGTTTTGCTACGGCTTCTTGTACAGCCATACCGCCACCAATAGTTACCTTCAATTTAGAAAAATCAATATCAGCGAACTTTTTATGATTTAGCATTCCATTGAAAAGTGTATTTACACCTGTCAGAATAGAGAATTTATACTTGCTGATTTCTTTTAAGAAACCATCCATATCTCTTGGGTTGGTGATCAATAAATTGTGTGCCCCAATTTTCATCATAGTCATACAATTTACAGTCAAAGCAAATATATGATACAATGGTAAAGCTGTAATCACTAATTCTTTTCCTTCTTCAAGACATCCTTGTAGCCATGCGTTTGATTGCTCCAAATTGGCTACTATATTTCTATGCGTTAGAATTGCACCCTTTGCTACTCCAGTAGTACCTCCTGTATATTGTAAGAAAGCATGATCTTGCCCAGTCATTGCCGGACGTTTGTACTCTGCTTTAGCTCCTTCACTTAAAGCTTTCTTGAAGGGTACCGCGGTTGGCAATTTATAAGCAGGCACCATCTTTTTTACGTATTTTACCACAGAGTTGACAATAAGACTTTTGGGGAATCCCAATAGATCGCCTAGCTCAGTAATAATAATATTTTTTAGTTCAGGTAACCTACCTTGTATATTTTGAAGTTTATCCGCAAAATTGGCTAAAATCACTATCGTTTTTACTCCTGCATCTGAGAACTGATGCTCCATTTCTCTTTCCGTGTAAAGAGGGTTTGTATTTACTACAACCATCCCCGCTCGAATAGCCCCAATCATTGCAATAGGGTACTGCAATGTATTTGGCATTTGAATCGCTATACGATCCCCTTTCTTCATTTTACATTGGTTCTGTAAATAGGAAGCAAAACGTTGCGATGCTAAATCAACATCTTCGAACGTTAATTTTCCTCCCATATTTTCATAGGCAACCTTATTTGAAAACTTCTGGAAAGATTCCTCAAATAATTTGAGTAATGAGTGGTAATTATCCGGGTCGATCTCTTTTGGAGTAAAATCGGCATAGTGTTTATGCCAAGGGAAATTCTGTTCCATTTGCACTTTCGGTTGTTATTAAAGAGGTAAACACCTCTTTTTGTGTATAGTATTAGATAATTAATCTAAGAAGTCAAATTCTTCAACAAGATCGAAGGCCATGACTGCTCAAAAATATAAAAAAAATGTTTGAGTGTGTACTTTCTAAGAGTGCTAATTAACAACTCTTTAGTAAATGTCAAATATACACCTAATGACGAATATCACAAATAAAATAAATGAAAAATCATTCACAAATAACTTTTTATGTATTAAAGTATCTTTTTTAGTAACTTTTCGTCTTATATAATAGAACATGTATTAAAGTTTATTAAGCGAATAAGATATAGAGGATGTTAGTCGACAGATTTAAGAATATATTAAAAGCAACAATCAACGATCAGATTGAAAAAAATCCTGTTTTTCAAAATCTCTTTGAAAGTGATTTAAATGAAGATTGGAAAAAATATTACGAAGAAATAAAGAATGATAAATACCAATATCAGAAGCAGCAACAGCAGTATCAAAATCATTCCCAACAACAATATTCATCTCAGCAAACTCAACAAAAATCTAAAGAAGATGAATATTATAACGCTTTGGAAGTAAAAAAAGGAGATGATTTTGCCACGATAAAGAAATCTTACAGAAAATTGGTTAAATTATATCATCCAGATTTGTATGCCGGTGATCCTGCTAAACAAGAAATGGCACAAAAGGTTACATTACAAATCAATGAAGCGTACAATTACTTTGAAAAAAAATTAAAAAATTAATAATAAAATTAGATTATAAAAATGTTTGGATGGTTAAAAAGACTTTTTGGAATAGCAGAATCAGAGGCACACTCAGTTTTAGATAAATTAGAAAACCCTATTAAACAAACTGAACAAGGTATTAGAGATTTAAAAAGTGACCTTTCAAAGTCCATGCAAGGACTTGCAGAGGTAAAAGCACTTTCTATCCGAGAGAAAAAAGAATTTGAATCGAATAGTAGAAACGCCCGTGAATTTGAATCTAAAGCGGTACTGTTACTCCAAAGAGCACAAAGTGGACAAATTAATGCAGATGAAGCGGACCGTTTAGCGAGTCAGGCTTTAGAAAGAAAACAACAATACGAGCAAAGAGCAAGTGCTAATCAAAAAAATATTGATAATTACTCTGGTATGCTTTCTAAAATGGAAAGTAATGTTCAAAGTTTAAAATCTCAGATTTCTAACTGGGAAAATGAATTGAAAACATTAAGAGCTAGAGCAACTGTAAGTGATGCTTCTGCAAAATTAAATAAGCAATTATCAAGTGTTGATTCTTCTACTACAATTGCACGATTAGAGAAGATGAAACAAAAAGTTGAAGAGAAAGAAGCATTGGCGGAATCATATGGTGAAATTGCCGATATTCAAAATAAATCAGTGGATAGTGAAATCGATCAAGCATTAGGCTTAAGTGGAGGAGCATCTACAGCTTCTTTGGGTACGTCTGATGAGTTGAAAAAATTAAAAGCTAGTTTAAATCAAAATACAAGCAATTCAACTACTAATGATACTTCTTCTTCTAGTTCATCAAGTGGTGATACTTCAGAATTAGATAAATTAAAAGAGCAATTGAAAAATAAGCAATAATCGCTTTTAAGATAAATACTTTAATAGGACAATAGACTTCGGTGTATTGTCCTATTTTTATACCCTTTCTATACTAAAAAAGAAAGCGAGTATTGTACTATTCCAATATCCTTAAATTATTATGTTAATGCCCTGCACTTATTTATTGTGAATAATGTTGTACAAACGGAACAACCAACCCCTTTTATGCAACGACTCTTATTTTTACTGTTTTTAATTAACACTTTTCACTTTATGAATGCACAGCATCATGTTGTCGTTTCGGATATACATGAGGCTTACGACTACTATCAGTCGTCTCACGAAGGTGCAAACACAGCTTTACACTTTATTGGCGAATGCTTTGACTGTCATACTATCGAATGTATTAAAGAAAACGTAGTTTTTGCAAAGCAAGAAGCCGAAGAAGCCATGAAAAATGCTCATTATGCAAAGGATGAATCCCATAGCGCACGGGCACAAGCTGAGGATATTTGCACTCATGCCAAAGATAAAGCCGACGATGCTCATGGTTCTTTCCAAGATGCTAAGGTGATCTTTGATATCGCTACCACAACCCTAACAAATGTGGATTATGCCGATGACATGAATGAAATGCATTCTCATCTTACTATTGCTATTGATCATATTCATGACGCCATTACACACTTGAATAACGGTGTTGATGGATTGAACAATGCATTAGGACATATTGAATATTGTAAGAACCGATAACAGTATTTCAATAAACAGCACATTATTTATGCAGTTGTACATTTCATTTGAGACAAGTCAGGTCGTTATTTTTTGGTAGAATAGACTAAAAATAAAGATTCAAAACGTCCGATTGAATTGCACAACCGCTTACTTCTCATCTATAAAAAAATGCCTCAACGTTTCTGCTGAGGCATTTCATATTATAAGCTATTTTTAGTTTCCTATATTTTTTTCTTTCTAACACTTACCGTACTCTGGTTATACACTGTTGAGTTAGGTTCAACACTTTCAGTCAACCAAACATTTCCACCAATAATCGAATTCTCTCCAATTACAGTTTCTCCACCCAAAATAGTGGTACCCGAGTAAATGATAACGTTATCTTGGATCGTAGGGTGTCTTTTCATAGTGGCTAAATCCTTGCTCACACTCAAAGCACCTAAAGTAACACCTTGGTAAAGTTTTACATAGTTTCCGATATTGGTCGTCTCTCCTACTACAATTCCGGTACCATGATCAATGCAAAAGTACTCTCCAATTGATGCTCCCGGGTGAATATCAATACCCGTTTTACTATGAGCATATTCTGAAAACAAACGCGGAACAATGGGTACTTCACATTTATATAGTTGATGTGACAGGCGGTACACAAAAACGGCAAAAAAGCCAGGATAAGCTAAAATTACTTCTTCAATATGATTAGCTGCTGGATCTCCCTCATAAATCGCCTGAGCATCTTTCAATAACTTGGCATGCACTTCCGGTAAACACTCAAAGAAACGTTCGGCTGCACTGCTACATCCTACCTCAAATTGATCACGGATGGGTAAGAAAAGCTCCTGTAGCTTTCCTTTTAGTCTGATCAATGCTAATTCAGCAGCATAATGCCCTTGTTCTACTCCTGAAACTACAGGGAACAAGAACTGAAACATATCATCAATAAATTCTTCCGCCTTCTGTTTAGAGGGCATTTGAAACATACATTTGTTAGAATTTATTTGTGCGATTATATCTTTCTCCACGTTTTTTACTTTACTTTCCATAACCAATGATTGGTGATAATTCCTTGATAAAGGTACTTACTGCATTTCCGGATTAATAATTTATGAACGAAAATTATATATTTCGGGTTGTTATTCAAATGTAAATGGGTTTTTAGACAAAAAAAAGTAGAAACTTTCATTTCTACTTTAGTTTATCTTTTCCTTTTGACTAAGCAAACCTCTTGTCGTAGGTAAATAACTCTGGGAATTTCGGCCCTGGGTTATGTTTCTTATAGACAGAAATAATGTATTTCATATCTTCTTCATAATTTCCCGTTGGATGGAAAGCCTCATAAACACCTGCCGTTTTTTTATCATAATCTAAATAAGCCAAAACAATAGGTACTTTAGCTGTAGTAGCGACATAATAAAAACCTGATTTCCATTCTTCTCTCAATGACCTTGAACCTTCAGGAGGAATGACCAACGAAAGCTCTTCTTTTTGTTGAAATAAATTAGCCATTGCTTCCACCATACTCAACTTTGTTTTTCTTTCGCCTTGAGGTCTTCTATCAATACCGATTGCTCCCATAGGTTTAAGTGCAATGCTCAATGGAAATCTAATCCATTCTCTTTTGATGGCAAACCTTAATTTCACTCCAATTTTTAACATAGCGGCTACCATATAAACAGCATCCCAATTAGAAGTGTGAGGAGTAGCTAGAAAAACACTTTTTTTTAAATCATTTTGATCGATGTGATCAATACTCAATGACCAACCATTCCACTTGAATAATAAACGAAAAATAAATCGTATCATACTTTGTTCCTTTCCCTGAAAGGATATATAGGTTATATTTTAATTGAAAGACATTAAAAATTCGTTTATATAAGACGGTTTTACAAGGTAGTTTGTGACAAAAGCACCATTTTTTTTAGCAAATCAATGTTAATATAAAATGCTCAGCTATGAAAAGTACTTCAATAACTGAGCATCAATATATAAATTCAGAAGTAGTGCAAGATGTCTTTATCAGACAACCTTTGTCTATTTCAACAAGTCTCTAATAGCCACTGAAGCCACTGTCAAACCGAATACGGCAGGCATATAAGAAATTGTTCCAATTGTAGAAGCCTTATGTTTTACACCTTCTACGGTCACCACTTTATTTTTATCAATTAATTCTGGAGAGAATACACATTTGATTTTTCTTCTAAAAGATTTCTGAGGAATGCGTTTTCTTACTTGTTTTGCTAAAAGGCAGTTATACGTATCTCTCAATCTGCCTACTTTTGTTTGAGAAGGATCCATTCTTCCTCCGGCACCCATAGAACTGATCACTTTGATCTTTTTCTCCATACAAGCAGATAATAATGCCACTTTAGGAGTAAGTGTGTCAATACATTCTACCACGTAGTCATAATCATATTCTTCAAGAAGCTGATGAATTGCCGCTTCATCTTCCAGATATGTTTCTTTAATATCTAATACCACATCAGGGTTAATGTCTTTAATTCTATCACCAATCACTGAGGCTTTAGGTTTGGCTGTAGTACTAATCAATGCTGCGATCTGACGGTTTCTATTACTTTCATCCACTACATCTCCATCTACAATAGTAATTTTACCTACTCCTGCTCTTGCAATTGCTTCTGCTGCAAAACCTCCAACACCACCTACTCCAACGATAAGTACGTGTTTACTTCCTAATTTTTGAATGCCATCTTGACCAATTAATAACTCCGTTCTTTCTTGCCAGTGTCCCATCTTCTTTGAATGTAAATTTTAAAAATCGACTGCAAATCTAAAGAAGATCATTTATTTTGGGAAATAAGTTTTTAGCTATTTGTAATTTTTCTTCCACTACTTCATTTAAATCCTTTCCATAAAGCAAAGCTCCTCTTTGGTAAACTTCCTCTATTTTAAGATCTTGAGCATCATCCGTTTCAAATAAATGAAACTGAGATGGAGTCTCTTGTATAACTTGATGGAGTTTGGGTCTCTGCTGCAAAATTCCCTTTCCAAAGGATAAAAAACATCCTCTATCTATTATCTGACGTGCAATTTGTAGGTTTCCCATAAACCCATGAAAGATCCATGGCATTTTAGGTTTCATTTCTTTTCTTAATTGAAGAACATCAGAGTAAGCCCTAACACAATGAATAATCATTGGTTTTTGATAGTGCTCAGCAATATCAATATGTCTTTTAAAAATCACTTTTTGTTCTTCCAATGGGTATTCAATAACTCTATCTAACCCTGTTTCTCCGATAGCGGATAAATTTTCGGCCTGCTTTTCCAATTTCAAAAAGCAAGAAGTCAGTTCTACCTTATCTAAATGCCAAGGGTGTATTCCTGCACTGACTAAATTTTCACTATTAGAAAAATCATCTTGAATAAATTGATTCACCAATTCCAATCCATGACCTGTTGGGTGGTGAGTGTGTGAGTTGAAATATTGATGCATAAAAAAACTTCTCTACTTTATTCAAAAATAAGCAGAGAAGTTTAGTTTCAACAATTGATTCCTTTCTAATTAGAAAGTCATATCAAATGAAGTTAATTTATGGAATTCCTGAACACGTGCTTCTAAATCTTTTTCAGTGATTTCTAATAAACGCTCAGTACCAAATTTTTCAACACAGAATGAAGCCATTGCTGAACCGTAGATCACAGCTTTCTTCATATTCTCAAAAGAGATATCATCTGTTTTTGCTAAATAACCGATAAATCCACCTGCGAATGTATCACCTGCTCCTGTTGGGTCAAATACTTCTTCCAATGGTAAAGCTGGAGCTGAGAAAATTTGGTCTTCGTGGAATAATAAAGCACCGTGTTCACCTTTTTTGATGATTAAGTACTTAGGTCCCATTGCCATGATTTTCTTTGCTGCTTTTCTCAATGAATACTCTCCTGATAATTGACGAGCTTCCTCATCGTTTACAGAAAGAACATCTACCATTGAGATCGTTTTTGCAAGGTCTTCCATTGCAATGTCCATCCAGAAGTTCATTGTGTCCATCACAACCAACTTAGGACGATCTTTCATACGCTCAATAACTGTACTTTGAACTTGTGGAGAAAGGTTACCCAACATCACGTATTCCGTTCCTTGGTAACTTTCTGGAACGATAGGATCGAAGTGTTCTAAAACATTTAGCTCCGTTACTAACGTATCTCTTGAGTTCATATCATTGTGATATTTCCCTGCCCAGAAAAATGTCTTTTCCCCTTCTTTGATTTGAAGACCTTCTGTATCAACGCCTTGATCTTGTAAAGTTTTGATGTATTCCTGAGGAAAATCATCACCTACTACTGCTACTACTCTAACAGGTTTTACAAAGAATGAAGATGAGATAGAGATGTATGTACCTGCTCCTCCAATGATTTTATCAGTCTTGCCAAATGGTGTTTCAATTGCATCAAAAGCAACTGAACCTACAGTTAATAAACTCATAAGTTTAATTTTATTACTTTATGTGTACTAAGTCGTCGTTTCATGAAACAAGGTGACTTAGAACTTAATTTCTAAATATTAGGAGCACAAAAGTAAAAAAATCTGAATGGAAATCCCTCATCCTATAAATTATCATTAAGATAATTACAAAATAAATTAAAACAACATGGAATAGGATTCCTCAAGGTAAGGTGATAATTACTGAAGAAATAAATGTCACACTTCAATGGTAAAGAACTCTTTTAACTGATTATAGAATTTCAAAACCTCTATAAAAATAAATGGGATGTACGCCTAGTTAAAACTAGGTGCAATCTCTGTTTCACATTGGTGGCTCAGGCCTAAAACGTATTCTTTTATATTTGCTAAGTGATCTTCTGCTTCTCTATCGGTCTCGATACCATTATCCCTCAACACATAATAGATAATAAGGCAATTATAGTTATCATCTATAAACTCTACCGTCTCCGTACTTGTTGATAGTATGGTTTCACAATCAGAATCACTTACCGCTCTATTAAGAACCTCTTCAAATTCTCTGACCCTATTGGATACTCCTTCATTGTCACATGTTGTCAGTGATGATTCTTCTTCTTGACTACAAGAGTGCAAAAAGCAGCAAATACACAACAATGTTAGGATATTGATAATATATCTTGTCATAATACTTTGATTCTTCTACTATAACGACAAATAAAAAAATACTTAGAACAAAAATTTAGAATTAATTAAGAGGGATAAAACCTCTTTAATATTCTTTTGATCATTGAACGTTATTGTTTCTGTCAAACTTTAAGTCGAATAGAACCGCTTATCTTTTTTATAAATAAATACCTAATCTTTTTTCTATTATGGTCTAATCGTTATTTCTTTTAACTATTTTTAATCTCAAATAACTGACTGGTTTACAGTATATTTAAAAAGTAATGTCTTAATAAATGATTTTAAAAAAAACTCAAACGTATTTGTATCGTTTAGTTTTACTCAACATAACTACATTAAATAACATGACAAAAGTACTAAAATTCGCTTTATTTATAATAAGCATCGGTTCATTAATCAGTTGTGCAACATCAAAACAACCTAATTTATCTACTAAAACTTTAATTATAGGCAGTAAAAAAGTGGATTGCACAGGTGTTGGTCCTCAAAAATGCTATCAGATCAAAGAAGACGGAGCAGAAGAGTGGAGCAATTTCTATGGTACAATAGAAGGCTTTGAATATAAAGAAGGATATGAATACCAAATAGAAGTGGCAATGACTGAAGTTGAAAACCCTCCTGCAGATGCTTCTTCCCTAAAATATAAACTTGTAAAAGTATTGAAAGAAAAACAGGATCCATATATGACACTTGAAGGAACATGGGTCATTGAAAACTTAGAAGGAAAAACGACAGATCCTTTAAAAACATATATTGCTTTTGACCCTGCCACGGGGAGAATTTCAGGATATGCCGGTTGTAACGGTTTAGGTGGATCAATGAAGTATGATGCTGAAGCAGATACTTTGAGTGCCGGTCCATTTATGTCAACGATGATGTACTGTGAAGAAGTGGCTGAACATGAGCGTGCCCTTGGTAAAGTATTGGAGCAGTTCAACAAGTTTAAAGTTGAAGGTGAAGTACTGACATTATTCAAAAATGATGAAGTGCTTGTAACCGCTAAAAAAGGGGAAAATCATAGAGATTTATTTAGAAATTGGGAAGTAACTCAAATCGAAGGCGTTGCTGATTTAGGTGGTAACATACCCAATTTCTTTTTATCGAAAGATCTTGAAGCCAATGGTACTGGCAGCTGTAATAATTTCAAAGGGAAATTTGAGCTAGATGCCTATTCTACAAAAATAAAAATTGGTCCTTTGGCAGCGACTAGAATGATGTGTCCTGAAAATGATGTTGAAGGAGCATTCTTCATGCAAGTGGATAAAGTTGACCGTTACGAAGTAAAGGATAAAGAACTTTATTTATACAGCGGTGATCAATTGCTGATCAAAGCCAAACGAAAATAATGCAATAGAATGGTACTTGGTCATTAGACACAAGTACACGGACTCAAAATCCAAATCAATACTATTTTATCATTAAGCTAAAAACCCTGATGTTTTACATCAGGGTTTATTTTTTTCCTTTCAAGGATGTTATTGTGCTTTTACTTCTGATCAAAGACAATAATAGGTTCTACCAAAAAACAACATTAACAGGTAATGGCACTTCCACCTCGTCTTTATATTCTAACATTCCTGTCTTTTTATTTCTTTTTAATAAAACTACATTATTAGATTGCTGATTCGATACCACTACAAAGTCTTGTTTTGGGCTAATACTAAAATCTCTTGGTGAATCACCGTGAGTAGGAACAAAACCTAAGTTTTTCAACTTACCTGTTTTCTGATCAATTCTATATACCACTATGCTATTATGACCTCTGTTAGACGCGTACAAGAATTTACCATCTTTTGAAACTTTGATGGCCGCACATGTATTTAACTTGCTTTTATCAAAATCCGATGGAAGAGTAGAAATTTCTTCTTTCAATTCATAACCACTTTCAGACATTGCATAAGCAGATACTGAACAAGACAGTTCATTAAGTACATAAAGGAACTTCCCTCCTTTTGACCATACCAAATGACGAGGACCGCCGCCAGGTGTAATTGCTATTGAATTCGTCTCTTCTAGTGCTCCATTTACTACTTTATACTCATGTACTTTATCACTACCCAAATCCACTGTATATACTCTTTCCTTTTGAGCTACATAATTTGAAAAGTGAGCGTGCGCTGCTTCTTGTCTGTTTGTTCTTGGACCTTTTCCTTCGTACTGAACTAAAGAGGACTTCTCCTCTAAAACTCCATCTTTAATTTTAAAAACGCCCACATTTCCTCCAGAGTAATTGGCTACAAAAACGTTATTTTGATCATCAAGTGATACATGACAAGGGTGAGCTCCTCCACTATTCACCTGATTTACAAAAGTAAGATTTCCAGAAGCCTTATCCACTTTGAATAAACTCACTTGTCCATCCTTACCTGGTAGTTTATTGTCAGAATTTTCATTGACAGCAACTACATATTGATGGTCTTTTGAAAAAGCCAGATAGGAAGGCTGATCCGATTTAGCGGCAACACCATCCAAAATCAGTTTGTTGTTTTTTACATCAATATGCATTTTATAAATTCCTTCCGATTTAGTGCTAGTATAGGTTCCTACATAAAAATTATTTTGTGAAAAGATTGGGGTAGAAAGTAAGTATGCTAAAAAAGTTATCAATAATTTTTTCATCTCTTTATTTATTTTATTTAAGGCTCCAAAGTACAAAAAATGTAATATTTATTTACTTTTATTTCTATAAACAACCATCATTTATAGATAGAAAAAGAATAATGGAGAAGATTAAAATTACGATTGAATATTGTACACTATGTCAGTGGACACCTAGAGCAGTTTGGCTTCAACAAGAATTACTGTATACTTTTAATAACGAAATAGAAGAAATCAGTTTAAGACCTACTAACGGTGGTGTCTTTAAAATCTATGTCAATGAACAGCAAGTTTGGGATAGAAAAGAGCAAGGTTTTCCGGAGCCTAAAAAAGTCAAACAAACCATCCGTAATTTAATCGATCCTGAAAGATCACTAGGGCACACGGACAAATAAATGAATGATTTCTATTGAAATACGAATTGCATTCGTTATTTTTTGGGAACCAAACCAATAAATAAACACTTATGCAACACCCTATGACTCATAGAGGTTTTTCTGCACCTCACTATGATGCTATCATCATTGGAGGCGGAATTACAGGTGCTTCCATTGCTTATGAATTAAGTCTAAAAGGAGCATCTGTTGCCTTGTTAGAAAAAAGTGATTTTGGTAGTGGTACTTCCGCTGCCACTTCCAAGCTGATTCATGGAGGTTTACGTTACCTCAAAAACTTAGAAATAGGTCTTGTTCGAGAATCGTTAAAAGAAAGACGCTACCTGTCGGACATTGCCCCTAATTTTGTAAGACCAATCCCCTTTATGCTTCCTTTTTATTCTTTGAAAGACCAATTGATGCTCAAAGCAGGTATGGAAGCGTATGATTATCTATCCTATGATAAGAAGAATACAAAATTAAAAGAGAATGCCCTTCCTAACTACCAAACGTTAAGTCGAAGAAAAACCATTATAAGAGAGAAAACAATTCTAGAAGAAGGGCTGCTAGGAAGCTATGTCTATTACGATTGTCAAAATGCTTATGCGGAAAGATTAACGTTGGCTTTTATTAAATCTGCCATGTTTCATGGTGCTGAAGTTTGTAATTATTGCAAAGTTACAGACTTCAAAGTGATCAATAATACAGTGAAGGGTATTGAAGGCATCGATCTGATTCATAATAAAAAAGTACAACTCAACGGAACCGTGATCATCAATTGTGCTGGTGCTTGGACGGATTCCATTTTACAACTTGAAAATTCTCCCAAAAGACCCTCCACTCCTTTAAGATCTGAAGGTATTCATATTGTCACTCCTTCTCTAGGAAATAAACATGCTGTTGCTTTAGTAACACCAAAGGGAAGACACATCATGTTACTGCCGTGGAGGGGGCACACCATTATTGGAACTACTGATAAGCCCTACAGAGGTAAAGTTGAAGATTGGAAGGTAACTCAAGAGAGTATTGATGAGCTCATCAGTGAAGTCAATACTTGCTATGGAAGTGATATCCTCAAAAAAGAAGACGTCACATATTATTATGGTGGTTTAAGACCTTTGGTTGATCAAACCACAGAAAACACTTATAATCAATCCAGAAAGCATGAAATACTAGATCACTCTTCAGAAGGTTTCAAAAATCTATGGACAGTGGAAGGTGGAAAATATACTACTTCAAGGCATTTAGCGGAACTGTTAGGTGAAAAGATCTCTTCACTGATTTCATTAAACAAAAAGCCTGAACAGACCGCAAAACAACCTCTTTTTGGATGTGGTATATTACAAATTGAAAATTACAAAAAGTACTTAATGGAGGAATTTCCGAAAGCATCGCATCAACAGATTGACACTTTGGTCAATATGTATGGTGATGAAGCCAAAGAAATTCTTGAAAGTCATTTTAATTCTATTACTGAAACGCTTTCTGATGAAGGAGAGGTCGTAGCTCAGATTTATTATGCTATTGATCATGAAATGGCGTTCACTCTGGAAGATCTTTTTTTAAGAAGAACAGGGCTTGGTACTTTACATCAACCCTCTGAAGCTTTGATTCAAAAAATTAGTTTAATTTTAAAGAAAAAATTGAATTACAGCGACGAACAATTAATTCAACAAAAAGAAAACTTATTAAACCATTATCAATTGATTCGAAATCTAGACAAAAGAAATGAAAACATTGCTTAAAAACACTTACAGACAAATTCTTAAATGGGGTGATCCTAATTATAACGAAGAGCTTACTGATGATGTCAAGAAAACGATTCAAGAACTTGTCGGTATTCCTATTTCTGAGGTGAATTTACCCACATTTTTACCTGGAGAAAAAGAGGTTACAATTGAAAAGGAAATTCAATTAGCACCAAAATATGTGAAGGAATTTACAGAAATTGTTGGAGCTGAAAATATTAAGACTTCAGATTTTGATAGAGCAAAACATGCTGCTGGTAAGTTCTACGGTGAACTCATGGAGTTAAGGCAGGGTAAAGTAACCGCTCCGCCTGACATAGTAGTAAGCCCCAATGATGAATCACAAGTTGATTTGATTGTTCAGAAATGTAATGAATGGAAAATAGCCATTTGTCCACAAGGACTAAGATCGTCAGTAACAAAAGGGATTGGTCTTCCTGATGGTGGAATTGCGCTGGACTTGACCAAACATCTGAACCAAATTATACAATTGGATGAGGAAAGTCTTACCGTCACTGCACAAGCGGGGATTAGTGGCCCAGCCCTCGAAAAGTTTTTAAATCAAAAAGGATATACTTGCGGGCATTTCCCTCAATCATTCGAGTTCTCTACTTTAGGTGGATGGATCGCAGCAAAAGGTGCAGGACAATGTTCTACAGGTTATGGTAAAATTGAAGATATGGTTTTAAGTATAAAAGCCATTACACCTACGGGAATTATTGAAAATGAGAGCTACCCTAAAGCTGCACAAGGTTGGGAAATTATGCCTTTATTTATTGGTGCAGAAGGCACACTTGGCGTGATTACACAAGCTACAATCAAAATCAGAAAGTTTGAGCTCAAAAACCGTAGAAATGCATGTATCATTTTCAAAGACTTTGAAAATGCACAAGAGGCAATGAAAGCTTGTATTCAAGGTCAATTTGGATTACCTCATTTGTTCCGTATTTCTGATCATGAAGAAACGGAAGTTGCCTTTAGAATGAAAGGTTTTGAAGGAACGTTTTCAGATAAAGCACTGCAAGCTATAGGCTATAAACCAAATAGCAGGTCTTTAATGTTTATCTCAGTTGAAGGTGATAAGGACTACACTTCATTTGTAGTGGACAAGATAAAATCTACAGCCAAGAAGTTTGGAGGAAGATCTATTGGCAGTCGTCCTACAAAAAATTGGCTTTCACAACGCTTCCATTCTGCCTACATGCGAGAACCTTTAATGGACCTTGGGTTGATGACTGATACAATTGAAACGTCAGTGCTTTGGAAAGATCTGAAAAAGCTTTGGAAAAATGTTCGTACCTATGTAAAATCAAGACCTAAAACCGTATGTATGTGCCATATTTCACATGTTTATGAAAACGGTGCGAATCTCTATTTTACATTTATTTCTCCAACGGATAAAAGTGCACCTTTAGAAGATTACCAACAATTTCATGAAGGTTTAGTGAACACGATTTTGTCCAATAATGGTTCACTTTCTCATCATCACGGAATTGGCAGGGCACTATCACCTTGGTTGAAAGAAAAAGTAGGAGAAAACAATCATAACTTAATGAAAAACATTAAAAGTATCATTGATCCTAACGGCATTATGAATCCTGGGAGTGTGTTGAACTAAAAGCTCACAACATCAAACACTTATAATGTAATTCAAAAATAAAACCTCATCCTTAAACAGAATGAGGTTTTATTATAAAAGCCTTATTCAGTGACCTTTACCTTCTTGTACAATAATAAGAAGAACAAGAAAATCACAACGCATTGAAATGTTATGTAGAAAAGATTTGTTTTTACATCGAACATATAACGCAGTGCTTGAGGTGCAATAATTAGCCCCAATAACAATAATAGCCTTTTGTCGTTCATTTCCGATTAGTTTTTAATGAAAGTAATAATTTAGTTTTTGTCTTGTAGAAGTTTACGTCAGCGAATGTAAGTTTTTAATCAAATATTAACTAAATAACAATAGAATATTAACAATATTATCCTATAAAAACTACAAATATTTCAATTAGATTTCTCCAAGATTAAAAAATTAGCAAAAAAAATACGGCTAAAGAATAAATCGTTAGCCGTATCTTTTCTCATCTATCTAAAAGTGAACTACTTAGAGAGATTAATATCAGCAATACTTTGTATTCTGTTCCTTTCTAAGAAGGCATCAATCGTCTCGAAATGTTCAATCACTCTTTGTTCCTTAAATTCGAATACTTTTTCTGATAAACCTTGTAGGAAATCTCTATCATGAGAGACTAATATTAAAGTTCCATCAAAATCTTTTAATGCTTCTTTTAAAACATCTTTTGATTTTAGATCAAGGTGATTGGTTGGTTCATCGAGAATAAGAAGGTTTACAGGCTCCAATAATAATTTCACCATGGCCAAACGTGTCTTTTCACCACCAGAAAGCACTCCCACTTTTTTATCTACATCTTCACCACCAAACATAAATTGACCTAGGATGTTGTTGATATGCTTTCGGATATCTCCTTTTGCCACTTCATCAACCGTTTGGAAAATGGTTAATTTTGGATCTAATAAAGAGGCCTGATTCTGAGCAAAATAACCCACCTTGACATTATGTCCCAGTTCCGCTTCTCCAGCATCAACACCAATTTCTTTTAAAATGGATTTGAGCATTGTTGACTTACCTTCACCGTTTCTCCCAACAAAAGCAACCTTCTCTCCTCTTCGGATCGACATGTTAGCATCTTTGAAAATTACTTTATCGTCATAAGATTTTGAAACATCAGTAACTGTCACTGCAATCTCTCCTGATCTTGGTGCAGGAGGAAATTTCAGTTTCAATGCAGATGTATCTACCTCATCCACCTCTATGATTTCCAACTTCTCCAACATTCTTTCTCTTGAATTCACTTGGTTCGTTTTGGAATAAGTACCTCTGAATCTTTCAATAAATTGCTTCGTTTCGGCGATGAACTTCTGCTGTTCCTGATAAGCTTTTAATTGCTGAGCTCTACGATCTTCTCTTAATTCCAAATAGTGAGAATAATTGGCTTTATAATCATAAATACGTCCCATTGTCACCTCAATAGTACGGTTTGTGATATTATCAATAAAAGCTCTATCGTGAGAAATCACCATTACAGCATTGGCTTTGTTGACCAAGAAGTCCTCAAGCCAAATCACTGATTCAATATCAATATGGTTGGTAGGCTCATCCAGTAAAATCAGATCGGGCTTTTGCAATAAGATTTTTGCCAATTCAATACGCATTCTCCATCCACCACTAAACTCACTCGTCTGACGTTGGAAGTCGTCTTGCTTAAAGCCTAGACCTTTTAAAGCCTTTTCAACTTCAGCGTCATAATTTATCTCTTCAATTGCGTAGTATTTTTCACTCAAATCCGTCACACGTTCGATGATTTTCATGTACTCATCGCTCTCATAATCTGTACGTGTTTCCAGTTGCTTATTGAGTCCCTCCATTTCATCTCTCATCTCAAAAATGTGTTGAAATGCTTTAGAGGCCTCTTCAAATACAGTGCAGTTATCCTCAGTTAATAAATGTTGGGGCAAATAGGCAATAACCGCTTCTTTTGGAGCCGTCACTTGTCCTTTAGTAGCTTTTTGAACACCCGCTACTATTTTCATCATTGTCGATTTTCCAGCACCATTTTTCCCCATCAGGGCAATTTTATCAGTGGGGTTAATCACAAAGTTTACATCACTAAAAAGTGTCTGGCCGCTAAATTCAACGGCTAAATTATCAACTGAAATCATAGTCTATTATTTAATGAAGCAAAGATAATGTTTCAATCGGATAGAAATCAGAAGTTGTCAAATAATTTTGTCAAACGAGAAATCGTAATTGTCTTTAGGCGAAAGTAAACTCAAATTAAATCATGACTAAAAAACTCTATTTTGCAATCTTTCTTCTTGTTACACTTCTAACAGGATCATGTGATATTTTCAACAAATGTGAAGATGTTGCTTGTTTTACTCCCCCTCAACCATTCAATTTTCAATTAATTGATGCGGATAGTAATGAGGACCTATTTATCAATGGTACTTATGACCCACAACTTTTCTCTGTAGAAACAAATGACGACTTAGAATTCAATGGAGAAAACCTCACTGACCGATATATTATTACAACAGGCGACATTGGATGGAAAACTCAGAAAGTGTCCTTCAAATTTTTATATGACGGGGAGACGTTATGCACGATCACGGTGGATGCTGAACGAAAAAGTGGCGATTGTTGCTCCTATACAGAAATCAATGATTTTAATGTAGAAGGGGTTAATTACGAACTAATAAGGAGTAAGGATATTTACCAATTAAAAATCCCAATTGTTCAATAACTGAATTCATAAGGTTGTAAGAAGGCTTGATTGATGTAAACTAATCGAGCCTTTTTTATTATTTATCAAATTAACAACTTCCATATTAGGTTAATTTTTAAAGATAAAATTAATTAAATCACCCCTAAAAAGTTCCCTTAAACAAGGTTTAATTTAAGAAATAAATAAATCACATTTTTGTAAAAACTTATTACAAAAAATTATGGTAATTTAATTTCAAATTCAACTCAAAATTAACTATTATTACTTTATAATATTTCTAAGTACTCTATCAAAATTACCTTTTACTACTTCTAATCCTTTTTCGTTATTACTGTCTTTCAAAAACCTTAATAAAACCAACATTGATACGGCTTTTGAAGCATTTTAATCCTAAAAAGTAATGAAGAACTTTTGATTTGGTACTTCATAAAATTCATCCCTATCCCTTATTACAATATGAATGAAATCGAGCAAATTGTTTTAAATGCAATCAAAAAAGATAAAGACTACTTGAATGCTTTAAGGAAACAATTAAAAGATACCAATCCTTTCACTGTAGCGGTAAAAATGCAAGATGATCTAAGAAATGTTGATCAGCATAGATCCCTTTATGATACGATTTTAGAGCAAGTTGATTTATATAAAATCGCCAACTCATTAAACCAAAAAAGACCTTACAATAAGAAAGGTGCAAAGGAATAAGACCTAACCCAAAAACCATTATTGCTGTTTTTTATTTATAAATTCCTTCTATTGAAATAAAATGATTAGAAAAATTACTATCCTTGGAGCACTCCTATCAATGCTTTTTGCTGGGTGCTCTACATCACACGACAAAGAAGAAAAGAAAGTGAAAAAATTATTGGGGGAATCCCAATCCACCGAGAAAATTGAAGACCACAAAATCATCATCTATCAAATGATGACCCGCCTTTTTGGTAATACAAATAACACCAATAAGCCTTGGGGCACACTTGATGATAATGGCATAGGTAAGTTTAATGATATTAATGACGCAGCCTTACAAGGTATCAAAGAGTTGGGAACTACTCACGTTTGGTATACTGGCGTAATTGAGCACGCGGTGATCACTGATTATCGAAAGTTCGGTATTCCTTTAGATGATGCTGATGTGGTAAAAGGTCGTGCGGGTTCTCCGTATGCCATCAAAGATTATTATGATGTCAACCCTGATTTGGCGGTAAATGTCGACCAAAGAGTGGAAGAGTTCGAAGCACTGATCAAGAGAACACATGACAATGGTCTAAAAGTAATCATTGACTTTGTTCCCAATCACGTTGCCCGAAAATATCATTCAGATAAAAAACCTAAAGGAGTTGAAGATTTTGGAGCCTCAGACAACGTTAAAACGGGTTTTGATGCTAACAATAACTTCTATTATATTCCAGGAAAGCCATTTGTTATACCTGAGGGATACCAACCTCTTGGAGGAGATAAATTCCCTACATCAGATGGAAAATTTAAGGAAGTACCTGCGAAAGTATCGGGAAATGGTGCTGTTACATTTGCTCCAACTGTCAATGATTGGTTTGAAACGGTTCGTTTGAATTATGGAGTAAATCATATTTCTGGAAATGGTGAAAAAGTATTTGATATCGATGGTGATGTTCCTTCTACTTGGAAGAAAACATTGGCTGTTTTAACCTACTGGACAGAAAAAGGTGTGGATGGCTTTAGATGTGATATGGCTGAAATGGTACCTGTTGAATATTGGAATTGGATGATTCCTAAAATCAAAAAAATCAATCCTAAAATACGTTTTATTGCTGAGGTTTATAACCCAACAGAATACAAGAATTACATCTTCAATGGTAAGTTTGATTACCTCTATGACAAAGTAGGTGTATATGATTCACTGAGAGCAGTGATGGAAGACAGAAACGGTTCGTCATTGTCTAATCTTACAAAAGTTTGGAAAGATATGGATGGCTTTAATAATCATATGTTACGTTTCTTAGAAAACCATGATGAGCAAAGAATCGCTTCCAAAGAATTTGCCGGCGACCCTGCTTTGGGTATTCCTGGTATGGCTGTAAGTGCGGCTTTAGGAAGTGGTCCTGTAATGGTTTACTTTGGACAAGAAGTTGGTGAACCTGCTATTGGAGCTTCTGGTTTCAGTGGTGATGATGGTAGATCAACAATTTTCGATTATTGGGGAATTCCTGAACATCAAAAATGGGTAAATGGTCACAAATATGATGGAGATCTTTTAAGTGATAACCAAAAAACACTTAGAAATGACTATAAAAATTTACTGAAAGCTGCGAAGGGTTCTGAAGCAATTCGTAAAGGCCATTTGATCGATTTACAACAGTTTAACCGTACAAATTCTCAGTATAATGTGGATAAAACTTATAGTTTTATTCGTTACACAAATACTGACAAAGTTTTGGTTGTTGCCAATTTTGAAAACAGAGACATTACTACAGAGGTGATAATACCAAATGAAGTATTGACCTTAATTGGAATCAATGAGAAAAAAATCAATGCAAAAGATTTGATTACGGGTGATTCAATTGAGATTGATTTTGATAAAGCCAACGAAAGAGGTTTAAGTATTCCTATTAAAAAATATGGTGCTTTATACCTCTCATTCTAAGAGAAGTGCTAAGTCAAAAATAGATCATCTTGAATTCTAATTAATTTTTTGTCTTAGTACTTATAGATTTAGTACAAAATCATCTCAACATAAGATAAATTCAAAAAAAGGGAGTGATTTCTACTTATTTGGTAGATTTCACTCCTTTTTGTATGAAAAATAGTAATGTTTTTTTCATTCTATAGAAAGAGTTTTAATTTTGATTTTCAAATTTCAAATCGCGTAACTGCGTAACAATAAAACTATCTGTTAGATGAAAGTTGCCATTTTAAAATACAATGCGGGAAATGTACAATCAGTACGCTATGCATTGCAACGTTTAGGGATTGATCCCATCTTGACAGACAATGCTGAAGAGTTGAAAAGTGCCGACAAGGTGATTTTTCCTGGAGTTGGAGAAGCAAAATCAGCAATGGACTATCTTAAGGCACGTCAATTAGATCAATTGATCAAAGATTTAAAACAACCTACACTAGGGGTTTGCCTTGGTCTACAGTTAATGTGTAAGCATTCGGAAGAAAGAGATACGGATTGTCTTGGGATTTTTGATGTAAATGTCAAAAAATTTGAAAGCGAAACACTAAAAGTTCCTCACATGGGATGGAATAATATTCATGATTTAAAAACACCATTGTATGACGGAATCAGCAATGATGATTATGTTTATTATGTACATAGCTATTTTGCTGAATTGTGTGAAAATACAATTGCAGTAACAGATTATGTCAATCCTTATAGTGCTTCATTACATAAAGACAACTTCTACGCGGCACAGTTTCACCCTGAAAAAAGTGGTGATGTAGGACAAAAAATTATAGAGAACTTTCTAACAAAAATCTAATATGTCTACGAAAATAGATATCATTCCAGCAATTGACTTGATTGATGGTAAATGTGTACGTCTCTCTCAAGGCGACTATAATCAAAAGAAAATTTATGCTGACGATCCGTTGGTTATCGCAAAACAATTTGAGGATGCGGGAATCAAAAGATTGCATTTGGTAGACTTGGATGGTGCTAAGGCAAAACAAGTAGTCAATTATGGAGTGTTGGAAAGAATTACGAAAAACACTTCACTAGTGGTTGACTTCGGTGGCGGAATCCAATCAGATGAAGATTTAGAGAAAGTTTTTGATCATGGTGCTGCAATGGTAACATGTGGAAGTATTGCCGTAAAGGAAGTTGAAAAATTTACTTCTTGGATTGGTAAATTCGGAAACGATAAAATCATTTTAGCGGCAGATGCTAAAAATAAAATGATTGCTGTTAGTGGATGGCAAGAGGATTCTAAACTACCTTTGTTTGAATACTTGAAAGACTATACAGAGAAAGGTATTACAAAAGTACTTTGTACTGACATCTCAAAGGATGGAATGATGCAAGGTCCTAACACTGAGTTGTATGGTGAAATCATGAAAGACTTCCCTCATATCGAATTAATTGCGAGTGGCGGTGTAAGCAAGTTTGATGATTTGATTGCTTTAGAAGAAGCTGGCATTCCTTCGGTTGTAGTTGGAAAGGCTATTTATGAGAATACAATCTCAATTGAAGATATATATCAACACATGTCTAAATAAATGGGTAAGAAATGAGTATTGAAACCTTAGTTTTTGAACAATTTAGTGAATACAAAGGTCAGATTGATCATTTCATCACCACAAGAAATGGAGGGGTTAGTGCCCCTCCTTTTGCTTCTTTGAACCTTGGCAATATGCTTCATGATGATCATGAGGCTGTTCTTAAAAACAGAGTAATTATCAAAGACACTTTAGGCTGTCAACGCCTTTTCATTGCCGACCAAAAACACACTAACAAAGTCTACTCCATCACAAAAGATAATGTGGAGCAATACCTGAAAATGGAAAACCCATTTCCTGATTCTGATGGTATGTTGACCAATGTAAAAAATATTGGACTACTGACTTTAGCCGCTGATTGCACTCCTATTCTATTATTTGATCCTATAAAAAAAGTAATTGGTGCGGTGCATTCTGGATGGAAAGGAACTGTATTAAAAATTCTGACAAAAGCGGTAGAGCAAATGGTTTCTGATTTTGATTCTGAGGTAAAAGATATCAAAGTCTCTTTCGGCCCATTTATCAAAGAAGCCAACTATGAAATTGGAAAGGATGTAATCATCCAATATGAAGAAGCTTTTCCAAATGATAGAGATAAAATTCTACTACCCCACCCCAATCCTGAAAAAGCCTACCTTAATATCACAGAAGCTCAAAAATCACAATGTAGTGCTTTAGGCATTCTTGAGGAAAACATTGAATTTCTTCCTTTTGACACGTATACGGATGAACGATTTTTCTCTGCTCGAAAAGCATCTCCTGGGCAAACGGGAAGGTTTGGTGGAGCGATTGTGCTTCGATAAATTCGCAATAAAAACTCCAACTCAGGAATAACGCCCAAATTTATATTCTAATCCTCCAACTGGCACAAGTGTTAAGCCGGAGGCGTCACTTGTGTCTATATTTGGAAGGAGTCTGTTGACTCCCTACACCACAAATTAATGGTCAATAGTTACTGATAAAAGGATTTATAAAATTTGTTTAGTTGATTCGGAAGTCTGGAGACTTTTCCGATTGTTAGATACAAGTGACACCTATCGACTTAACACTTCGAACAGTGTAAAGAGGAGCCCGCTATAGCTAAAAATAATCCTATTAAAATAATCGTTTTTTAAGACAGTATCTTAGTACAGTGGGGATGAATCTAATTCATGTTTTATACTACTAATTTTGTTACTCAAAAGAACAGCACCGACTTCTTCATTTTCTAACAATTCATCATAATAATCATAAACAATTTTCTTGATATATGGATACTCTTCAAAAGCAACAATTCTAATAACTTTCAATAATTCAAACATCCAAATACCCCCAAAAGGTTTCTTCATGCGTTCAAGAAGGTCACTTTTATTATTAATTGGATAAATGTTATTTAAATAACTGATCTTTCGCTCTCTTAAAATTTGCGAATAGTTAAAATATTAATAAGTAGATGCTAAATTAAGTTGTTCTCAGAC
>NZ_JACVVP010000049.1 GCF_014534745.1 Flammeovirga sp. EKP202 | reverse complement strand
GGTAGATGCTCGTAATGGTGTGATTGAGCAAACAAGACGTCACACATATATTGCTTCTTTATTGAAGATCAAGCATATCATTGTTGCAGTAAACAAGATGGACTTGGTGGATTACTCAGAAGAGCAATTCAATAAGATCAAGAAGGATTTCTTAGAAATGTCTTCAAAAATTGGTATTGAAGATATCCGTTTTATTCCAATTTCAGCTTTGAAAGGGGATAACGTAGTGGATGATTCTGAAAGAACACCTTGGTATACAGGTGGTGCTTTATTGAGCAACCTAGAAACTGTAGAGATCAGCAATGACCACGATTTAGAAAACGGACGTTTCCCAATTCAAAGAGTAATTGAAACGGAAGACTTCAAAGGTTTTGGTGGTAGAGTAGATGGCGGTATCATTAAAGTGGGTGATGAAGTAGTTGCTTTGCCTTCAGGTGATACAACTACAATCAAAACAATTGAAACTATGGACGGTAAGATTGAAGAAGCTTTCCCTCCAATGTCAGTTGTAGTGACGTTAAATGATGATCTTGATTTATCAAGGGGAGAGCTTTTAGCAAAGACAGATGCTCAACCAAAGAGTGCTACTGAGTTTACAGCTACTTTATGCTGGATGAACAAAAACGCATTAGTTCCTAATAATAAATACATTTTAAGACATACTTCAAATGAAGTAACTGCAGAGGTTGCTTCCATTGATGATAAATTAGATATCAATACAATGGAAAGTGTAAATGATGTAGAAGATCTTAAGATGAATGAAATTGGTAAAGTGACGATCAAAACTTCTGATAAAGTGATGATTGATGCTTATACTAAGAATAGGGCTACAGGAAGTTTGATTCTGATTGATGAAGAATCAAATGAAACGGTAGCGGCAGGGATGGTATTTTAGAAAAGAATACTACTTAATTACAAAAATAATATTACAAAGTTAATTATATTTGAACCTTTGTAATAAGTCAAGAAATAAAAAAAAATGAAAAAGGCTTTAATAACTGGCATCACTGGACAAGATGGAGCATACTTAACCGAACTATTACTTGAAAAAGGTTATGAAGTTCATGGTATAAAACGTCGTTCTTCACTTTTCAATACAGATCGAATTGATCACTTGTACCAAGACCCACATGAAACAAATGTAAGATTAAAACTTCATTATGGAGACCTCACAGATTCTATGAACCTTACTAGAATCATTCAAGAGGTTCAACCAGATGAGATTTACAATCTTGGTGCAATGTCTCATGTAAGAGTAAGTTTTGATACTCCTGAATATGTAGGTAATGTTGACGCATTGGGTACGCTAAGAATTCTTGAAGCTGTTAGATTATTAGGTTTAACTGAAAAAACAAGAATCTATCAAGCATCCACTTCAGAGCTATATGGCTTAGTACAAGAGGTTCCTCAAAAAGAAACAACTCCTTTCTACCCACGTTCTCCTTATGCTGTTGCAAAACTTTATGGTTATTGGATCACTGTCAATTACCGTGAAGCTTATAATATGTATGCATGTAATGGTATTTTATTTAATCACGAATCACCGATTCGTGGTGAAACTTTTGTAACTCGTAAAATTACAAGAGCTGTATCAAAGATTGCATTAGGATTACAGGATACATTATATCTTGGTAACCTCAATTCTAAGCGTGACTGGGGACATGCAAAAGATTATGTTAAAGCAATGTGGTTAATCCTTCAACAAGATACTGCTGAAGACTTTGTAATTGCTACTGGTGTTACTACAACCATACGTGATTTTGTGAAGATGTCTTTTGCTGAAGTAGGGATTGAACTTGAATTCGAGGGAGAAGGTGTTGATGAAATTGCAAAAATCAAGTCTTGTAGTAATCCTGAATATAAAGTTGAAGTTGGACAAGTTGTATTAAAGGTTGACCCTCAATACTTCCGTCCTACTGAAGTAGATCTATTAATTGGTGATCCTACTAAATCTAAGGAGAAATTAGGTTGGGAATTAGAATATGATTTAGATGGTTTAGTGAAAGATATGATGCAATCTGACTTAAAACTATTTAAGAAAGAGAAATACCTATTAGAAGGTGGTCATGATATTTTAAATCAATACGAATAGAATTTTATATTTTACAAATCATCAAAAGCCTATGAATTATTTCATAGGCTTTTGATGATTTAGTGCGTTTAAAAAACGTAAACATAATGGAAAAAACATCAAAAATATATGTCGCTGGTCATAGAGGTATGGTCGGTTCAGCGATAGTTAGAAAACTAGAAGAAGAGGGTTTTTCAAATATTATCACTAAGACATCTTCTGAATTAAACTTAACCGATCAATTAGCTGTCAAAACCTTTTTCGAAGAAGAAAAACCTGAATATGTTTTTTTAGCGGCTGCAAAAGTTGGGGGTATCCTTGCTAATAATATTTACAGAGGTCAATTCTTATATGAAAATTTGATGATTCAAAATAATGTGATTCATCAAAGTTATGTTCAAGGAGTTAAGAAGTTAATGTTCTTAGGTTCATCTTGTATTTATCCAAAATTAGCTCCTCAGCCATTAAAAGAAGAATATCTTTTGACAGATACCTTAGAGCAAACAAATGAACCATATGCAATAGCAAAGATATCCGGTATTAAAATGTGTGAAGCATATAGAGATCAATATGGTTGTAATTTCATTTCTGCAATGCCCACGAATTTGTATGGCTACAATGATAATTATCACCCTAAGAACTCACACGTACTCCCTGCTTTATTAAGAAAATTCCATGAAGCAAAAGTTAATAATGATCCTACAGTAGAAGTATGGGGTACTGGTTCTCCTCTTAGAGAATTCATGTTTGTTGATGATTTAGCAGAAGCATGCTTTTATCTAATGCAAAACTATGATGAGAAACAATTTGTCAATGTAGGAACAGGTGTTGACTTGAGTATAAAAGAATTAGCAGAAACGATTAAAGAAGTCGTTGGTTTTGAAGGCGAGCTAGTATGGGATAGTTCAAAACCAGATGGTACTCCAAGGAAATTAATGGATGTTTCTCTTCTCAACAACTCAGGTTGGAAACATAAAATTGATTTAAAACAAGGAATTGAATTAACTTATAAAGATTTCTTAAAAAATTATTCTGTTCTAGCAGAACGTTAGATTTAATTTAATTACTTTTGTGTAAGGATTAAATGCAATCACATCAACCTATTTTGCAAAAAATAAATAGGCAGATGTGATTGTATTATTTCTAGTATAATATGAACTATAAGACTAATATTTTAAGTTTAAGTTATATTTTCATGAATTAGTACTTTCAAATTCTTCTATTCACTCTTTTGGCTTAATGCTTGCTGAAAAGATGATATACTAAATAAATAAATTATGCTCATATTACTTTTATCCTTATTAACGTCTCTTACTATATCTTTAATCGCTGTACCCGAAGTCCGAAAAGTAATTATCAAAAGCCGTCTTTTAGATTCACCTGGCGGTAGGAAAATTCACACAGGACTTATACCTGCGATGGGAGGAGTAGGAATCTTCCTTGGTTTCGTGTTATCATTTTGTCTTTGGGGAGAAGACACTTCTTCTCTAAACCTAAACTTCCTTTTCTTTGGTTTAATACTCATGCTTTTTATGGGTACAAGAGATGATATGCTTCCTTTGAGCCCAAGGAATAAACTAATCATACAATTCCTTGCTACATTTATTGTAGTAGTACTTGGAGATGTTCGCATTAGCTCACTTTACACCCTTTACCCAGACACTGAGCTACCACTTTTAATTTCATACGGGTTATCAATATTTGTCATTATTAGCCTTACTAATGCCTTTAATTTAATTGATGGTATCAATGGTTTATCAGGTAGTATAGCCTCTTTCATAACATTTAGCTTAGGAATTTGGTTCTATTTAGTGGACGAAATTACTATTTCATTAGCTATGTTCTCGATGACTGGTGCTTGTTTAGGCTTTTTGTATTATAATTGGGGTAAAGCTCAAATATTTATGGGGGATGCGGGATCTTTATTTTTAGGTTTCTTTTTATCTATATCCCTAATCATTTTTGTAAATATTGATTTTGCTCTTGATTTGACAAATCCATATAAGATAAATGCTCCAATTAGCCTTGCAATAGCTCTTTTCATTTACCCGTTTATTGATACTTTAAGAGTATTTACAATTAGAATCTTATCAGGGAGATCTCCTTTTTCACCTGACAAAAAACATATTCATCACATTCTAATCAGAACTGGCCTTACTCATGCTTCTGCTAGCTCTTTAATTTTAGTTTTTTCTGGAGTTTTCACAATCTTAGTATTAGGTGTAAGTTCTTTCGTAAATGATGTAATGTTATTAGTAATGATTTTATCTTCTCTATATTTTATCCCTTTGTTCCTAAAATTGAGAGTAAGTTATTATAAAGAGCATTATCAAAAAGCTCCTTTCACAGCAAAAGAGAAAACATTAAAACATAAGATTTTTAAGATTGAAAAAACAGGATAAATTCCATATCGATATATAAACAACACATCTTAAATATTTTTCTAAAACATTATGACACTCACTAAAATTAAGAATATAAATCTTATTTAGTGAGTGATTTTTTTATGATACCCCCTACTCCATAAAATCGATAAAACACTACTATTCCAATATTAATCGAAAATGAACTTTTAAAACCTCTAAAAAATAAACCAATTGAACTATAATAAATTCTTAAGCTTATTTTTCTCAAATGATAATTCTTCCTCAATACTTTCTAACTTATTCGACAATACACCAATAATATCATTTGAGTTTAGCTCTTCTTGGAACCCTAATTTATGATCACCTAGTATATGAAGTGAGACGCTATTAAATGACTCTGGATCTTCTAAGAAATTCTCAATATTTTTCTTTTTTCTCATTAAGGAATTAATAGAATGAGAAAGTGATTCAAATTCCTTCATTTTATCAATTGTATTGTCGTTTGATATATTTCTGTCAACTTTCCTCAGTAAATTAAATTTAGGCATTGTAAAATAATCTTGTATTTTAAATAATTGTTTGTTGTTAGATAATGTCTTTACACAACTAGACATCAAAAAAAATAAATAACAGGTTATATTTTTTCTACTGTTAATTAGTATTCTTAATAAGAATCTTTATAATTTCTAATTAGCCAAATAATCGAAGAAAATGAAAATATGAGTTGTAACAAATTATTACAGGTTGTTATTTTCGATTATGTATTATAAAAATCAGATTACATTAAGAGTTTAATTAAGCTGTTGCACATTCGAAATTGGGATGAGTTACCTAATCAAGGCAGAATAAAAGAGCATAGCTGTAGCTACATTATGATATTCTAACGAAGAGTAGACTGAAAAAGAAAATCCAAAACTTCCGATTTTATTAGTTCAACCGCTTAGCTGTAATAACACATCAGGAACTTAAGATGTGTCTAAAAAAAATGTTATTGAAAGAGATATTTTGATGATAAATAATTTTCATGAAATGAAACGATGAATAAATAGTACACACATTGTAGTTTAGATCAATTCTAATGTACAAATATATCATCATTTTATCAGACAAGTTGACACAAATCTTAAATTTTAACAAGGAATTAATTTTAAAGAGCTGTTTTTTATTTTAATAATCATTAATAATAAAAATGCCTTGTACATTACAGTACTTAATGGAACTGTAATGTACAAGGCATTAATGTTTTATATTTTAAAGTGCTTTCTACATTTGAGCACCATCATTTTTTTCAGTACTGAAAAATTCTATCGAATAAGTAGCAGCAGGGAAATAAGGCCCTTTACGTGCATCTTGAAAAGATTGAATACACTTCTGTAAATCCTGATTGTTATATACATATCCCATCAATAGGCTATATTTCACAAACTCTTGAGGTGATACGTTTGAATTACTCAATAAATTAACTCCTGTATTAATAGCCTCTTCTCTTTTACCCAATTTATATTGGGCAACAAGTTTATAGTACAAAATATTCCTAGCACCTTGAAAGTTTGCCAAACACTCATCTGCGTACTTTAAAGCCTTCTCATATTTCTTAGCACAAATAAGTATATCAATAAATTGATCATAAGCTTTTAAATAAAGTTTATCAAACCCTTTATAATCCTTTAGACCAAGCTCAAATAAATGGATTCCTTTATGGTGATGCTCTTCTTTTACAATAATGTCTGCCAACAATATATTCGCTTTAATATAAGTAGGATCAACTTTCATCGCCTTTTCTAACATCGTTTTAGCTTGATCAAAATTATAAATATCTTCTAAAGCGGAAGCTACTGCAAAGAAATAATCTGGTTTTAGCTTTGTTATAAACGGTTTATAAGGTCCTACATCTGCCTTACTTAAAATTGGCATTGCATTCTTATAGTCTTCTTGTAAGTAATAAGCCATGCCTTTTTCATAATAGTATTTTGCCGTTTGATTAATTGGAGCATTAGCAGCAAATTGACTTAAAATCTTATCAATCGTTATTATAGATTCACTGTATTTCCCAAGGTTATTTGTGATTTGAGCATCTAGATAAAGTGACTCTACATGATCAGGTGCAATACCAAGTGCATTTTGAGAATAGATTCTAGCATCTTGAAAACGGTCTTGGTAGAAAAAGAAGTTTGCGGTCTCAACACAAAGGTTTATTCTTTTAATTGGATCTTTCTCTACTGACAACCAGACATCGACATACTTTTTATATTGAAAATATTTTTTCTGATTTTGATACACCTTTGAAAGAGCTGGGTAGACTGGCAGATAATTATTATCCAATGCAATTACCTTTTGCCAATCTTGAAGTGCCCTTGTGGTATCTTTAATCATCAAATTACATACGCCTTTCCAATAGTGTACTTTCGCTACGGTATCTGATAAAGATATAGCTTGTTCATACTCCACAATAGCCCTATGGTAATCTTTAGCTACTCTGAATTTTTCAGCGTTTTTAAAGAATAGTTCTATAGGATTTTTTTCTTGAGAGAAAACAGCGGTTGAAGTAAGAAATAAAAAAATTAAGAGTAAATTTTTCATGTCAGTGTGAAATGAAATTGAGTTTTTACATAAAAATTTAAATAGAGAAGCAACAGCTATGTATTTATTTAAAATTCCAAAATCGTGCTTTAACATTATCCTTCAAAGATAAGTATATTAAATTATACTTAACTTCGAATAATACATTTTTTTCTTTGCAACCAACTGTTTTGCAAGTATTTGTCCATCTCTTTCTATAGAAATATCTATTTTTTCTTTATTCATTAAGACATTTTCCCAAGATGTCACTTTTTGTTGCTCACAATATTTAAAGACATCTCCTACTTGAATGTCTTCATTGTTATTATAAGCTATATCTACAACTTCTCCATTAGGAGATAATTTAATTCCAAAATCACTCATCCATTTACTTTGAGCATTTGTCTGTTCAACTTCCCATCCTAAAAACTCTAAGCTTTTTTTCAACTGAAGTTCAAGTGATTTAATTCCATAAACATAATCAGAGAAAAAACGTTCCATATCCTCACCACAAACTTGCTGAACTATCTCCTGAAAATCTTTTGAAGTATAACCTTTCTTTTGTCCACCATATTGCTGGTTGAATAAAAACATTACGTCATCTAAACTTTTTCTATTATTTGTTATTCTTTGAATTTCACTATCCAGCATTAACGCTACTAACGCACCTTTTACATAAATAGATGTTTTTCTTGAAGGAATTCCTTTTTCATACCCATCAACCCATAATTCCAATGAGGAATCGGTCACTGATTTTACAAACCTTCCTTGATTCTCAAAATGTCTGTCTAATAATGTATTCAATTCTTTTTTATATTGAGTTTCGCTGAACACACCCGCTCTATACAAACATGCATCTCCATAATAAGTCGTCACCCCTTCAGCCACATAACCCGTATCAAAATAGCTTTCTTTAAATAAGTCATAGGGTAATAACTCTTTGGGCCTTATTTGCTTGATGTTCCATACATGAAATAGTTCATGCGAACTCACACCTAAAAGATTATTATAAAAATCATCCTGGTGAAAATCACTTGATGGCCCTAATGTGATAACTGTATTTTTATGGTGTTCAACGCCGTGATAATGTTTAAAAATTGGAAGTATGCAGAGATAGTGAAATTCTTTATGAGGAAAAGATTTGAAGATCTCTAATTGTACTTTAGTGAATGCCTTAAAATCTTTGATTATCTTTTCCCAATCAGGGGTTATCCCCCCTTGTAACCAAATGTGATGAGTAACTTCGTTTTCAATAAAACTTCCATGATGAAGTTGTTTACCTAAAAGGATCGGTGTTTCTGTTAACTCTTCAAAATCTTCAAAAATAAAGGTTCCATTTTCTACTTTAGCAGATGTTGCTGTTTTAAAAGCCTTATCAAAAAGGAGTTCAACTTCAATTTTATCCTTTAACTGCGATGTAGGAACTAATGCACATCCAATAAAATTGATCAGACAAAATTGTTCGCTTACCCATGTACCTCCTGCATCTTGATGTCTAGCATAATAATCATAAGATACCGTGACCTGCTCTCCTTTCTTTATATCTGAAAGTAGCCATTCATTTCTACCCTTTACTTGTATTTTTCCCTTCGAAGTATCTAATCCTCTAATATTCTTAGCAAAATTCTGAACTTGATACCTACCGGGACGCCACAAAGGTAACTTAATGATCATTTGGTCATCATCTGCTTTAAAAGTTAATTGTATGGAAAGAAAATATTGGTGTGACTCGTTAATTTTTATCGAATAATGCATCTAATAGTATTTTTTGAACCTTGATAAATAAAAAAGCTTTCTACCAGCAATTTTACATTGTCTAATAGAAAGCTTTAAAAATAACTTAAAGAAAGACTATTTACTCAAAAGTACAGCAGCTTCTTTCGCAAAGTAAGTTAAAATAGCACTTGCACCTGCTCTTTTGATACTCAATAGCATCTCCATCATTGTTTTATCATTTTCTAACCAGCCATTTTGAGCTGCAGCTTTAAGCATTGCATACTCTCCTGAAACGTTGTAGGCTGTAATTGGAACATCAAAATTATCTGACAATGTTTTAATAACATCAAGGTAAGCTAAAGCTGGCTTTACCATTAAGAAATCAGCTCCTTCTACATAATCCAACTCTGCTTCAATTAGAGCTTCTTTTACGTTGGCTGGATCCATTTGGTAAGTCTTTTTATCACCAAATTTAGGTGCTGAATCTAACGCATCTCGGAATGGGCCATAAAAAGCAGAAGCGTATTTTGCAGAATAAGACATGATAGAAACATTCGTATATCCATTATCATCTAATACTTCACGAATATATCCTATTCTACCGTCCATCATATCTGAAGGACCAATGATATCTGCACCTGCTTTTGCTTGTGCCAACGCCATTTTACCTAAAACCTCTAAAGTTTCATCATTAATGATTTCGCCATCTCTAACAATTCCATCATGACCATCAGAACTATAAGGGTCCATTGCTACATCTGTCATTAAGACAGCGTCAGGATATTTTTCTTTGATTGTAGATAAAGCAACTTGATACAAACCTTCTGGATTGCTTCCTTCAGTTGCCATACTATCTTTCTTATCCTCTCCTAATGAAGGGAAAAGGCAGAAAGATTTGATACCTAAATCTAAACACTCCCCTATTTCGACCATTAAATGATCTAATGTATATCTATAAATACCAGGCATTGATGGTATCTCTTCTTTTTTATTTTCTCCTTCAATCATAAACAAAGGGAAAATGAAGTCATCTACTGTCAATAAAGTTTCTTGAACCATTTGACGAATTCCTGCTGACTTTCTATTACGGCGTGGTCTTCTTGTTAACATCGATTATTCAAATTTTTCACAATTTATTATATGGAAATTCAAGAATCAAGTGATTATTTTTTTAATAAGTGAAAGATTTGTATCAAATGTTAATGTCATTATCTAACTGCCTTTCAAATACGTATTTAATTACATAATACACTAAATAACACACACTTAAAACAACAATCATCATGAAAAAGTTTTTGCTATTTATCGTACCTACTGTTTTTCTAATTTTAGATATTGGAGTAATTCAAACAGCCATTAATGCTAATACTGAACTTGGTGTTATTATGGCATCACTTGTTGCTGTTATGGTTTCAGCTGTAACTGTTTTGTCCATTCCTATGATTAAGAATAGTTAAGTACTGCTTAAAAAACAGATTTAACCTTGATCCAGAAAATATAATTACTTTGAAGAGATTGATGCATAATTGATCTCTTTTTTTATGTCCATTATCAACGATCTCAATAGATTAGAGGGCTTTTCCATATCGCATATCAATTCATCTCTGCTGTACAAACCAGGTTGGAATATACCCGATGATGACGCTCTTTGTAAAGATTCATATTGATCCAAACAAATAATACATCTATTGAAAACACCTATACTATAAAACTCTAAGAAAGTTTCTATTTTATGAAACGACGTTTGAGTTGACTTCTCAAAAAGTTGCCTAATTAAACTATAATATAAATCTTTTACTTCCTTGATGGAAGCTGAAGTTGTCAGTAGTGTATCTACATTTTCTTGTAAGTCTTCATAAAGGTCAAAAATATCATTACTAAACTGGGTTATTCCGCCTAGTAAATAAAAGAATTCATCATCCTGAGGAGTTATTTTTTTTAGGTAAAGTCGAATAAAATACAGAAATGAATCTCCCCCTTTTCGTATGGTTAAGTCCAGTAATTGTTCCCTACTCAACAATCCTTGCTGAAATTGTTGCCTACTGTCTTCTTGAACAAGCAATACATCATCAAGACTTTTAAGAAACCCATTTCTATTACTATAAAATTTGAAACTTTCACGGTGTAAAAATTCTGATAACTTTTCAGAAGAATTATTGGGAGGTTTTTCAAAAGACACCATTTTTCTAACTTCATCTAAAGTATATTCTTGAACATCAAAAAAATCATCTACCAAGCCTGTCAAACTACACTGATAAGTACTGTATTTTCGTTCTTCAAAAGTCATTTTCTCTTCTCTCAGAAAGCATATTAATTCTCCTAAAATAGCAGGTACTATCAATCCGTAGTATCTCGTTATTTTATTATAATCAACTACTGTCAATGTGTGATCTGAATTCTCAAAAAAGGGTTTTAATTGAGGGATTAAATGTCTCTTTATAAAATATTTCTGGTGTAATACGGCACTACCCACAAAAAACACTTTATAAAGAAGTTTGAAAAATTTAGGCCATAAACTCATAAGGCGAAAATGACAAAAGTTTTTGAAACCATCAATTATGATGTCAAATCTTCTCTATTTATCAGTGTCCTTGTCTGAGTCTTTTTCAGTATTTTTTGTTTCAGGGACCTCTTCATCTTTCATTAATTTATAGTCAGGTATAGTGATTTCATTATCCTCCCGATTTGCTCTATAATGTGGAGACATTATTTCCACTTTTTCTCTAGCAAAAATATCTTGTATGTTTTGATGTAATTTCGAATATATTCTTGGAATTTTCTGAGGTTGCCTAGTATGTGCATTAAGCTGATAGCTCACATAATAATCATCTAAAGAGGTTTGTAACACATAAGGAATCTCACCTGCGATCAATCCCTCAGTCATTTCTGCTGCTTCTTTCAGCATAGCATGAACTTTTCTCCATGGCACATCATAACCAATTGTAACAGTAGTATGAATTATTAATTTGTATCGATTAATGGGTTGAGAATAATTAATGGTATTCGATTCTGATATCTTACTATTAGGGATGGTTATTATTTCATTTTTGGAAGATTTCAAACGAGTCACAAACAATGAACGCTCTACCACCTCTCCCATTACATCGTTAATTTTAATCCAATCACCAATCTTAAATCTTCGCATATAGGTAATCACAATTCCACTTATAGCATTTGTAATCACTGAGGTCGAGCCTATGGAGAGCAAAACACCTACAAATACAGAAATACCTCTAAACTCTTGAGATTCGGCACCCGGTAATAGTGGAAAGATCATAATGACCATAAAAGTATAAAGAACGAACTTGATGATTTTCAAAGTAGGTGGTACCCAATCTGGATAAAAACCATGTATCTTTAATCGTCCCTCTGCAATCGCTTTAGCAAATGTTTTAATTATTCTGATCGTAAAATGAAAAACTAGAATAATAACAATGATTTTTAAAAGGCTTGGTGTATAGGCAATTATAGCATAAATAATCTCAACAAATGGATCTATGATATAGCCAAAAACCTCATCTGAAAAATCACGTAAAGGAGGTGAAAAACGACCAACAATAGGAAGGTATAAAGACACTAAAATTACAATGAAAGCTATTCGGATTCCAGCTAAAATATATCTTGCAATCAGAATTTGGTTTTCTTCCGTTAAGATCCTTACATTCTTGACTGTTTTGCTTCTAAACCAACCTTTTTCATCTCTGATTACCTTAATCATAGTCACTTTATATACTCTATTAATGACTACAATCAGAATCATTAAAATCACTAATCCAATCAAAGCGATAATACCTGATACTTGCCCTTGATAATTTATCTTATCCCTTAATGCATGATTGATTTTTTCTTGTCGAAATTTTGCTAACTCAATTGTAGACATTGAACTTAAAGAAGCATCAATAGAATCTATAGTATGAAGTACAATCTCTTGATAAACCAATTGATAATTTGTATCGAAAATTTGCAACTCAACTGAATCAATTAAATAAAGTGTGTTTTCGGCAATCTCCACAATGGAATCAGAAAGTGTTGTTGCTCTTTGAAGTGCCGATATATTATTTCTTCTATGAACAAAAAATAAGGTATCTTCAAATGGAATTACAGGCTTTCCTTTGACTAGAAATTTTGCTTTCTTTTTGACTCCTTTATTCGAAAGTGAATCTAACTTTGATAATTGACGTCTTAGAAAATCTCTGTAAATGGAGTCTGCTACGATAAGGCTCTGAATTTCCTTATACATTTGTAACTGCTCTTTTGCTATAGTAGTATTTTGTGCATTGGATATTAGGGCTAGAGTAAAAAAAGATAAGACGAATAGAATGATCTTTTTAAATTTCATTTCTTGACTGTTTTTGGGTATTCGTGTACTTAATCACTAAATAATTAAGGGTAAATAATAAGATAGTAAATTCTTTGGGCAAAAGAAAAAGGTCTAACAACCTTAATTGTTAGACCTTTGGATATAATTACTTAGATGTTGTGGAATTAGTATCTTCCACCACCTCTATTGTAACCGCCTCCGCCGTAACCACCACCGCGGTTACCGCCTCCGTATCCACCACCACGGTTTCCACCGTTGTTTTCACGTGGACGAGCTTGTTTTACTACAATAGTACGGCCATCTAATTCTGACTCATTCAAATTTTCGATAGCAGCTGTTGCTTCTTCGTCATTTGGCATCTCTACGAAACCAAATCCTTTAGAACGCTCTGTTTCACGATCGTATACTACTTTAGCAGAGGAAACTTCCCCAAAGTTTTCAAATAATACTCTTAATGATTCTTCTTGAGTATTGTAATTTAATTTTGCTACAAAGATATTCATCTTCAACAAATAAAAATGGTAATAAAAAAAACAAATATTGAGATGAAATATCAAATGTGAAAAACGATCCAAAACTGGAAACTACCGTATTTTAAATAGTTATAAATAAGAAACTCAACTCATATATATGCAAGGTAGCCAAAAATATTAGAAGTATGCATTAAAATATTAAAAAATCTATATTAATTTATTATTTAGAATGAATTCAACGTAATTCTCAGATTTTCAACACCTTACAATGACACAAAAAACAACACATTAAAATAATAATATTTCACCTGTAAAGAATACACTAAAATCTTATTTTTTAAACTCAAGATAATAGAAAATAAATATTCATATATTCGCAGATATACACCTAAACTTTTTAATTATGTTGGACAATAATACTCCCAAGGGAGATCTATTACTTCGTACACTAGCTATGCCTGCTGACACCAATGCAAATGGAGATATTTTTGGTGGCTGGATTATGTCCCAAATGGATATTGCGGGGGGAATTTTAGCGAAGGAAACAGCACTTGGTAGAACAGTAACTGTAGCCGTAGATGGAATGACATTTCACAAACCTGTTAGTGTTGGAGACGCTGTATGTGTATATGGTGAAGTAGTAAAAACAGGTAGAACTTCTTTAAAAATTCATTTAGAAGTATGGGCTAAACCATTATTAAAAGGACATACAGACCTTCATAACTACCTTGTAACAGAAGGGACTTTTGTCTATGTTTCTATTGATGACGATAAGAAGCCTAAGCCTATTCCAACAACTGTTGCGTAAGTTTCTTAGACCTACTTAAACTATAAAAGGCTACTTCCTCAGTGAAAAAGTAGCCTTTTAAATTATCTATAGTCGAGATTACATTCTTGATGGAGATTGAACACCAATCAAGCTCAATGCAATTCTGATCGCATCAGAAGATTGTTTTGACAATGCAATTCTAAATGCCTTTTTCTGATCATCTTCTTCATTGAAAATTGGTGATTCAGAGTAAACTTTAGAGTATTGTTTTGCCACATCAAAAGCGTAGTTTGCAATAATTGAAGGAGCATATGCATCTGCAGATTCAACAATCTTATCGTTTAGTTTTGATAATAATGCCACTAAATCAGCTTCTGCTTCTGAAATTTCTGTCAATCCTTTATACGCTGCAACAGAATAATCAATACCATCCTTATCCGCTCTTCTCAATAAAGCTTGAATTTTAGCATGATTGTATTGAATATAAACACCTGTATCACCTTGAAAATCAATTGACTCCTTAGGATTGAAAAGCATTGTTTTCTTAGGATCAACTTTCAGTAAGTAATATTTCAATGCTCCAAGAGCTAATTGTTTGAATAATACTTTAGCTTCCTCAGGAGTAAAACCATCGATTTTACCAGATTCTTCTGTTCTTTCTTGAGCAGTGTCAATCATTTCTTGGATTAAATCATCTGCATCAACTACAGTTCCCTCACGAGATTTCATTTTACCTTCTGGCAATTCTACCATACCATATGATAAATGGTAAATTCCATCAGCATAAGAACGACCCATTTTTTTCATGATAGCCTGTAATACTTTGAAGTGGTAATCTTGCTCGTTACCCACAACATAAACAGACTTATTCATTCCAAAATCTTTGTACTTCAAATCAGCAGTACCCATATCTTGAGTCATATAAACGGCAGTACCGTCACCTCTAAGTACTAACTTCTCATCTAGTTTTTCAGCCTTGAGATCGATCCAAACAGAATCATTTTCTTTCTTAAAGAAAACACCTTTATCTAAACCTTCCTGAACGATGTCTTTACCTAAAAGGTAAGTTTGAGATTCGTAATATACATTATCGAATTCAACGCCCATCATTTCATAAGACTGAGCGAAACCTGCGTATACCCAATCGTTCATTTTTTTCCATAGGGCAACGGTATCTTCGTCTCCTGCTTCCCACTTTCTCAACATTTCTTGAGCCTCTAATAAAAGAGGTGCATTTTTTTCTGCATACTCAAATAATGCTTTGATATCTTTAATCTGAACTTTCTCTTCGTCTGTTAAAGGAATTTTATTTTTCTTAGAAGCACCTTTAGCCTCAATTGACTTCTTCAATGCTTTTAAGTCCTCAACTCCTTTTAATGAAGGGTAGTCCGATTTCTGTTCTTCAATTAATTGAGCTATTTCTTCTTTGTAAGCCTTATCAAAAGCTACATAGTAGTTACCCACCAATTTATCACCCTTCAAAGTTTCACTAGGTTCCTCACCTTTTCCAAACTTAGTGTAAGCCAACATTGATTTACAAATATGAATACCTCTATCATTGACAAGGTTTACTTTCTGTACATCATAACCCGCTGCATCTAAAATTAAAGATACTGAGTGACCCAAGAAGTTATTTCTCAAGTGACCTAAGTGAAGCGGTTTATTTGTATTTGGAGAAGAATACTCTACCATCACCTTCTCACCATTACTTGGTAAGTGGCCATAATTTTTATCCTCAGCAATTTCCGCTAAAGTATTTACCCAAACTCCTTTACTGATGACTAAGTTTAAGAATCCTTTTACAATATTATAATCGGCAACTGCCTCCGTATTTTCTTTTAAGTACTTTCCGATTTCCTCACCAATTTGTACTGGGTTTTTACCCAATTGCTTTGTCAATGAAAAAGTCACGAAAGTCAAAGAACCTTCAAACTCTTTTTTTGTAGGTTGTAATACAATTCTGGAAGTAGGTAATTCTACATCATAAATTGCCTTTACTGCTTCGGCAATACCATTTATAATTTGTTGCTCCATTTTCTAATTAAGATTTTTATTGCTTTCAAAAGCAAATTGATCTGCAAAATTACTCCTTTGTGATAAAAGTCAAAAGATACATCCTTAATAGTTGTATTTTTTTCGTTTTTTGAAGTCATCTTATTGAATCAAAATACTACATTAAGCACTCCAATTACCCAACAACACTTAATTTATAATACAATTTTTCAGAAAGATATTCTTTGATTATTATCTTTGTATTTATGGTTAAAATAAGCGTGATCACTATTTCTTATAATTGTGAAAATGAAATTGAAGACACCATACAAAGTGTTATTCAACAAGATTATCCCAATTTAGAGTATATAGTTGTTGATGGAGCGTCCAAAGACAAGACTCCTGAAATCATTGAAAAATACAAAGAGAGCATTCATGTAGCTGTATCTGAAAAAGATAAAGGCATATATGATGCAATGAACAAAGGAGCTCAATTAGCTTCCGGAGATTGGGTCATTTATATGAATGCAGGAGACATTTTCTACGAGGATTCTACCATCTCACAAATGTTTGCTCAGTTACAACCTGCTATACAACTATTGTATGGTAATCATGAAGTAGTGTACGAACACCTAACCAAAATCAAAAAAGCAGTGGGGCCCAACCAACTTTGGAAAGGTATGGTTTGCAGTCACCAAGCTTTGTTTGTAAAAAGAGACCTTTTAATTCAGTTCCCTTTTGAGTGGGAAAAATGGAATATTTCAGCAGATTTTCATTTTATCTTTAACAGATGGTACGAAGGTGCTCCGTTTCAACATGTTGATATCTTCGTAGCAAAATTTGCTGCAGGCGGGTTGTCTGACTTAGGGTCTATTGATTCTAAGATGGAGACTTGGAAAATCGTCAAAGAAAAAATGGATACACCTGAAGTAGATGAGTATTATACTTCGTTGATCAAGTATGAAAAATACGTCAACTTGTTGAGGAAAACTATACCTAACTTCGCTTTTGAAAAGTTGATGAAGTTAAAAAATATAATGAAAGGAGCTGACGTTAAATAGAAGAAATTGGAAAAAATACATATAAAAAAGAATAAGCTAAAAGCCTTAGAAAACAGACACCCGTGGGTTTACTCTGGAGCTGTAGCAAAAATGCCAGAAGGTTTAAACGATGGAGACATCGTTGAAATTGTTCATAGCAATGACAAACGTTTAGGTTATGGTTTTTATGCACCAGGTAACCAAATTGTTTGTAGAGTTTTTGAGTATACAAGGAAAGAACTTGATCCAAATACTCAAGAATATTGGTCGGATAAAATTGCAAAAGCTTATGCTCTAAGAAAAGCTCATGTAATTTCTGATGAAACCAATTGTTACCGTTTAATACATGGAGAAGGTGACTTTTTCCCTGGTTTAATTGCAGATGTCTACAATGACTTGATTTCACTTCAAATCCTGATCAAAGGTGTGGACCGTATCGCTCCTATGATTGTAAAAGCATTTCAAGAATTAGGCTTTGAAAGAATTTACAACAAGAGTAAAGAAATTTCTAAGCGTCTTGAAAATGTAGAAACACCTAAAGGTTGGTTAACAGAGCAACAAGGATCTCCAAAAGTAGAGGTCTTAGAAAACGGTGTTAAGTTTTGGGTGAACGTTGAAACTGGACAAAAAACAGGCTTCTTTTTGGATCAAAGAGATGCTAGAGCGTTAGTTGGAAAGTATTCTAAAGGGGCTAAAGTATTAAATACTTTCAGCTATAGTGGTGGATTTAGTATGTATGCCCTCAAAGCTGGTGCTACTTTAGTACACTCCGTAGATGCCTCTCAAAGCGCCATTGATCTTTGTGATGAAAATGCTCTATTGAATGGATTCGACAATAGTGAGCATAAAGGTTATTGTGCCGATGTATTTGAGCATCTAACAAAAATGGAAAGAGATGATTATGACGTAGTCATTCTTGACCCTCCTGCTTTCGCTAAATCTGCCAAAGCCGTAACTGCTGCGGCAAGAGGTTACAAACAGCTTAACTTAAAAGCATTGAGAAAAATTAAGCCAGGTGGTATTATTTTCACATTCTCATGTTCTCAGAAGATTGACAAAGAGCTGTTTAGAAAAATTGTATTCCAAGCTGCGGCTGAGGCACATAGGAACGTAAGAATTTTACATCAAACTACACAACCAAACTGCCACCCAATTAATATATTTTACCCTGAAAATGAATATCTTAAAGGATTAGTTCTTTATGTAGAGTAAGTCTAAATTTTTCTTTACATAAAATAAAATGCCATAGGATAGTCATTCGACACGTCATGGCATCTCATTTGTGAAAAAAATTACAGATTTTCCAATTTAAAACAACAGTCCTATCATTGGAAATAAATGATACTATCAGACACTAAAATATTAGAAGAAATAGAGAAAGGTTCCATCTTGATTGAGCCTTTCAACAAAGAATGTTTAGGAACAAACTCCTATGACGTTCATTTGGGTAGACATCTTGCTGTTTATAAAAACGAGGTTTTGGATGCTAAAGCCCATAACGAAATCGAAACGTTTGAAATTCCAGATGAAGGTATCATCCTACACCCTGGAAAAATTTATTTAGGTGTGACGAAAGAATATACCGAAACACTTGAACATGTTGCTTTTTTAGAAGGACTTTCGAGTGTTGGTAGACTAGGAATCAGTATCAATGCAAACTCCAGAGCTGGTGATGTAGGGTTTTGTAATACATGGACTTTGGAGATCAGTGTAGCACAACCAGTTAGACTTTATAAAAATATGCCTATTGGGCAGTTATTTTATTTTAAAGTTGAAGGAGATATCACAAATTATTACCATATTAAGAAAGATGCAAAATACATCGATAGAACTATGAAACCTGTTGAATCAATGATGTATAAAAACAAATTTTAGCATGAAGCAAATATTTTTATTACTCTTATTTTCCTGTTTTTTAATTGGGTGTGATTCTCACAAAGAAACTTTTGATGCCGCAGGAACAGGAGAATTAACAATCAAATTTAACCTAATTCACGATGATTCTTCTTTGACTTACAATAAAGAATATATTAATGCATTAAGTCAAAGTTATACCATTAGTGATTTTCGTTTTTACTTGTCCAATGTTGTGTTAAGAGACACCTCAGCCACCAATTATTATAAAATTCCTGAAAGCTATCATTTGATTGAAATGATTGATCAAGCAGATACAAGTATTGTCCTTACAGGACTTCCCAATCGTGCTTTTTCTGAGTTGGAATTTTCTGTAGGTGTAGATAACTCAGCAAACTACAATACTGATCAAATTGGAGATTTAGACCCTGCCAATGGAATGGCTTGGAATTGGGATACTGGCTATAAGTTTATGTTAGTGGAAGGTCTTCGATTAATTGATGATACCAACTCGAAAGGACTTGTATACCATATTGGGGGTGATGCAAATTATAGAACTGTCAAATTTAGCGGGAAGGAAATCTTTCTAAATCAAAACAGCAAACAAGAAATCGTTTTAGATGTACATGTGGATTTCATCTTCGGTGACAAAAAAGAAGCTTTAGTTCCTGAAGATCAAAGAAAGACAAATTTCATCGATTTCAATAATGATACTGATCAGGACACCATGTTTGGACCTAATACTCAACTAATCGCTGACAATTACGCTCAGATGTTCGAATGGAAAGATATTTTCTCAAAATAGTCCCACTCATCGGTATCACGATATTTATAGGAGCTTGTTTATTTTCATGTGAAGAAAATAGACAAGCTTCTGTCATTTCATATCAAAATATACCCGCTCCTGAGCATAATGAAATGGATCCTTTAAAAGTTGAATTAGGCCGAAAACTCTTTTTTGATCCACACTTATCAAAGGATTCAACTGTATCCTGTGCACATTGTCACCAACCTCAGTATGGGTTTGGTGAAAACGTTTCTCTATCTACTCAAGGTGTAAGTCATAAACCATTATTGAGAAACTCACCTGCATTAATCAATATCGCTTGGGCAAGTGGTTGGTTTTGGGACGGTGGAGCTAAAAATATTGAGTCACTCATCTTTGGGCCTTTGACCCATGAAGATGAAATGGGGACTGACTTAAAACTTCTAATATCAAACATTAATACCTCCACTTATTATAAAGAAGAATTTAAAAAGGCTTTTGGTGTTGATAAAGTTTATTCTGCACATCTGGCGAGGGCATTGGCTCAATATGTTAGGACACTGATTTCAAACCAAAGTAAATATGATTCTTATCTAAATGGAAAGTATCAATTCTCTGTAAAAGAAAGCTTAGGTTATAAGGTCTATCAAGAAAAATGTAGCAGCTGTCACAAAGAGCCTTTTTTCACCGACTTTGAATATCATAATAATGGGTTAGACACCACTTATTCTGATCAACATGAAGGAATAAATAAAGGAAGAGGTCGTATTACGAGAGTAGAAGAAGATATTTTGAAGTATAAAACACCGACACTTCGTAATCTTTTTGCAACTGTTCCTTATATGCATGACGGTCGTTTTAATTCAATTAACGAGGTATTGGATCATTACGAAAAGAAGATTCAAATTACCCCTACTCTTGATTCAGCATTAATTAATGGTATTCACTTTGAAATGAGTGAAAGAGAGAACTTAATTGCTTTTCTGGAGACACTGATGGATTCTTCTTTTTTGGAATTGAATTAAAATTCAAGGTATAAAAAAAAAGAGGCTGTCTCATAACTCAACAGTTATGGTTACAGCCTCTTTTTTATTCCCTTTTTTTAAAGCAATCAGAAATAATAGTTCTTTAGCCTTAAAAAGTAACTCTTTCATGCTACACAACCGTAATTTGAATAAATCAGTGCTTCAGACTCATAAAATAAGGCACTTTTAGCCTCTGCCAGCTTCTTTCTGACGTATTTCTGTATATTCATAGAGATGAATAGTAACCCTAATTCAATACTCACCTTATCAATTCCTTTCATCAGAAATCGCTTAAACTTTTTATTGCCTTTCATTTGTCCAAAAAACTGTTCAACCTCTGCACATCGTCTTTTTCTTAGCTCTTCACCCTCTTTACTTGTGAGGTTTTCTTTCGCTTTTTTACGGTACCTTATTACTTTTAAGTTGATTGAAAGTACCTTGTTTTTGTCTTTGTATTTGCTTTTAAAACATCTTGGTTGTAATGGGCAGTTTTTACAGTTCCTTGCTGCATATCTATGAATTTCTTGTTTGAAACCTGTCGTACTTTTTTGTTCTTTTATCCCAATAAACTCCATTTTCTGTCCCATTGGACAAACAGCAAAATTGAGTTCTTCATTAATATAAAATGAGTTAGGAGTAAACTTAAACGCTTCCTTTTTCCGTGTACGCAGTTCGCTATGAAGCCCTGCATACTTTACCAAATTCTCAATATCATTCTTTTCTAAATAGTTGTAATTCTCTTCAGACCCATACCCGGAGTCTGCTACGGCTATTTCTGTATGTTTACCCAACTCTTCTTTAATTTCATCATGATGCTCTTTAAAAGTAGTAGAATCTCCTGCTGTTTGATGAATGGAATAATTTATCGCATATTCGTTTTCAGTTGAAACTTGAGTATTATAAGAAGGTTTTAACTGCCCATTCTTCATAGGATCATCTTTCATTTTCATGAAAGTCGCATCATGATCTGTTTTAGAGTAGCTATTTCTTCCATCAAGAATCTCTTCTTGCTTTTTGTATTGATCTATTTTCGGTGCTTGTGTTGTTTTTGCATAAGTGATTTTTCTTTGGATCTCTTTAGATACTTCTTTGTCTTTTAACTCTTCTTCTATGTCAGTTAACAAGTCTAGCATATGATCACCTGAGATCGGTACCAAGGAGTCTGGTCTTTTGTTTTTAAACTCATCTGTGGACAATTCTTCGGCATAATCCCAGATTTTTTCTAGTGCTTTTGAAATGTTGATTTGGGCGTTTTTGACTTTTTTAGCCCATACAAATGTGTATTTGTTAGCAACACTTTCAATTTTTGTCCCATCGGTGTAGGCAACAGTAAGATCAAGCTGATCTTGATCGATAAGAAATTTAACAATTTTGAAAAATACCTTTTTGATATGTGGCTTCAATTTCCCACTGCGAAAACGGCTTAATGTATTGTGATCAGGTGTTTGCATACCAGAAAGCCACATTCCATGGATATTTTCCTTTAAAAAGGTCTCTAATTTTCTTGTTGAATAAATATTGTTTAGGTAAGCATAGATCCATACTTTTAACATCATTTTCGGATGATAAGCACTAGCTCCATTGGAGGAGTAATCGGTGATTAAAAGGGAAAGATCTAAATTATCTATAATATCACTCACAAAACGCACGGGATGATATTGATCTATCATTGATGAAAGATTGGTAGGAAATAAGAGCGTTTGGTGTTGATCGTAAGACTTAAATGTTTTCTCAGAGTTTGCCATACTTCTAAGATACAAAAAAAGACTGACTCATTTTTTCAATTATGAGACAGCCTCTTTTTTTCTATTTTGACAACTTCTTAAAGTTCTTCTTCTTCTTCGTGAGCGTGAACATGAACTGTTAAAGCTTGTTGAGTTTCGTTACCATCTTGATCCCATAAGAACAACACAAAGTGGTACTCACCTTCTTTTACTGGCTTGCCATCGATTTCAGAAGGAACATCAATGTGTTGGTGGAAATCGTGATTGCTAGGGAAAATTCCTTCAGGTGTTAAACCACCTTCTACACCAAAGTTCCACTCAATTTTTTCTGTCCATTGTACTGAATCTTCTACACTTTGAACACGGTCGTGTGTATGACCTTCACCCCAGTGAATATCTAATAAAACTGTTTTTAGGTTTTGTCCTGCTAACTCAGCATCAATATGAGCTTCGCCACCCATCTCTAACTCTGTCTCTTCACCTTCGTCTAATGATCTTTCATGAGAACCGTGATCGTGCTCACCTTCAACTGTATAGTTGCTGATTGTTGGTAGTGGGCCTTGCTCATCAGTGTCGTTGTCACAAGAAAATAAGCCGATTAATAATAGTGAAATTAGTACAAAATTCTTTTTCATGATTATTTTTAGTTGTGTTTGTGCAATACTGTCGCAAGTAGCAAATCTTTTAAATTAAAAGCAATAATATCTAGCGATGTTCAGATATTATGACAGCTTTTTATATTTATTCTTCATAATTTTGCTTTGATTCACATATATGCGACAATCGTATATAGTCATTAACAAAGCCACATTATCACCTCATCCTTTCATAATGGATCAAATCAGCTCATTTTTTAGAAGTAACCAATTTTCAAATGGATTAAGACTCACGTGGTCTATCTTGTTTCCTTTACTATTGGGGCTTCTCACCAATACCAGTTCAATAGCTACAGCCGTAAGTATAGGAGCACTAACTGTAGGCTTATCCGATTCACCTGGAAATTGGAATGAAAAAGCAAAAGGGTTAATTGGAGGTGCTTTTCTGAATACAATTTGTGCACTAGGCATGGCTTTTACCATCACATGGCCTTCAGTGGGATTAGTGTACCTTGGTACAGTTTCTTTCCTAGCAGCACTGCTCTCAATATTTGGAAACCGATCTACCATGATCGGAAATAGTGTTCTTATTTCTGTAAGTTTGGGGCTGGGCTTTGGTTTGGATAATCGTGAATTAATTCCAACGTTTATTGCCATGCTGGGAGGCGGACTTTGGTATAGTTTTAATTCACTTTTGCTATGGCAAGTAAGACCATATGCTACAATAGAGAAACTTCTTGGTGAAAATTATGAATTGATGGCTGAATACATGAGAACAAAAGCCCGACTTTTCACTAATCCCAATTCTAAAGAAAATGAAAGAAAACTATTTGCAATACAAACACAAATAGAGCATAAACAAGAAGAAATCAGAAACCTTCTCCTGACACAGCGTTCTGCATTACAAGGTGCAACTCCTCACGGTCGTTCCCTGATATTAATAATGCGATTTTCCATTGATATTTTTGAAAAAACAAGTGCAACGCACATCAAATACTCTTCTCTACATGAGGAATTTAAAAATACACTACTCCCCTACAATTTAGAAAAGCTTTTCTATCAACTGGGTGGAAATATGTCTATTCTTGCTCGATCTATTCAAAAAAGAGAAGCGGTTGAACAACTACTTTCTTTAGATCAATCTTTTGATGAAGTCAATCAATTATTTGAAAGCTTAAGAGACCAAGACAACCGTAAAACACCTATTTCTTGGTTTGCAGAGGTAAAAAATATTCTTAGAAATTTCAAAAGGATAGACCGACTTACCTTTGAAGTAGCAGAATTTACAGATTGGAAAAAGATGAGTGACCGTTCTCATACAGATGGTCTAAGACTCCCTAACTTTCTAACTAAGCCGGAACAAGGTAACTTATCAGATAACTTAACACTCTCTTCAGGTCACTTCAGACACGCCATAAAAATTGCTATGGCAATGATGTTGGGCTACACATCTGCCTTCTTCTTTGACTTAGATAGAGGGTATTGGATTTGGCTTTCAATAGCAGTGATTATGAAACCTTCGTTTGCTATCACTAAACAACGAATGATTGCAAGAATTGTAGGAACTTCACTCGGAATCGTCATTGCCTCTATTATTATGTGGGTGACAGATAATCCTTTTTTGTATCTCATTGTCCTCATTCCTTTAGGTATTGGTACATTCGGGACACTAGCGAAAGATTACAGATTGGGGATGACGCTTCTCACTCCTTTTATTTTATTGTTGATTGCGATTAATACCCCTACAAATTTTGAAATTGCTATTGCTAGAATTATTGATACAGCACTCGGTGGAATTATTGCCTATGTCATCAGTTTCGCCATTTTGCCGGAATTCGAAAAGAATAAAATCAAATTAAGAATTGTTGAATCTATTAGAGCTAATAGCGATTATTTTAGAGAGGTAGCAATTGGTTTTACAGGAATTAAATCACTGAACCACAACAACTATAAGCTTGCAAGAAAGCGAGCTCAACTTTCAAATGCTAACCTTGCAATGAGCTTTCAAACTATGCTCAATGACCCGAAATCCAACCAAGTACCCTCCACTGACCTCTATGAATTTATTGCTACTATACGCATGATTTTTTCCCATACCGCCACACTTTCTGCAAATGTGGAACGTCTTTCGAAAAAATATCAATATTCTGAGTTGGAACTTTTTATTGATAGTATTTGTAACACATTAGAACACCTTGCATTATACATTCAAGGCAAAAGTAACATCCTTGAGGATGAGGACATTAACAGATTTCTAACTACAATAGATAATGAGACTGAAAATTTGGAAAAAATCCGAGAAAAAGAACTACAATTAGGTATTAAAGAGTCAGAAAACATCAATAAACTATCTGATATTGTGATTATTAACAATCAATTTAGAAGAATAGGAGAAAATGTCAACTGCCTAAAACAATACACTTACAATCTCCAACGTATATAAATCAAACGTTGACTGCTCTGTATTAAACAAATATTTCAATTTCCAAAGTTTTATAATAAATGTAAATGTTGTATTTTTAGTAATGATAGAATTTACTCAAAAATATCCTAGAAAGAATTTAAGTATTAATTTCATTTCATAATGTATTACTTGTAACTTTTTTCGTAACTCTTTACTTTATTAGATTAAACTTTTACTACCTAAAGCTATTTATGCAGAATTTGCTTAAATATATTACTTTACTACTGCTAATTATCCCTTTTAAACTGTTTGCTCAAGACTCCAAGCAATTAGAGAAACAAGCACGTAAGGCTTATACCCAACATAATTATGCAGAGGCTCTACAATACATTGAGCCACTTGTTAACCTGTACCCTAATAATGAATCCTACATCTATAGTTTGGCTGTTTGTTATATCAAAACCAACCTTCCTAAAGAGGGTATTGAACTATTGGAATCTATCAAAAAATCTTCAGCAGCTCAGAGTGCAGACTTTCATTATTACATTGCTGAAGGATATTTAGCACTTGGGAAGATTCACCTTGCTGAAGATGCGATCTATCAAGCTACTTTATTTTCAAAAGGAGTAGAAGATGTAGATATTCTAAAACAACAGATTGAAAATGCCAAAGTGATTCTTTCAGATAAGAATAAAGTAATCGTTAGGCATTTAGGAGATAAGGTCAATTCAAAATTCAATGAACATAGCATAACACTTACCAAAGACCATCAATCCTTCCTATTTACAAGAGTAACAAAACTTGGAGATGAGAAAAGCTCTAAGGGCAGTCGTTTTGAGCAAATTTACCATGCGTACATGGATGCCAATGACGAATGGGCAAATCCTGCCAGAGTTGAGGAACTTTCTGCTGACGGTCATGCAGCCACAATCCAACTTTTTGACAATGACACTAAAGCCCTGCTTTACAGAGATGGAAACATCTATCAAAGAGAAAAAACCGGGGATAGCTGGGGAGGTGAGTACCTTGTAAAAGGCATCAATTCACCTGCTCAAGAAACACATGCATTCATCACTGAAGATCTACAACATTTATATTTCGCCTCTAGAGGGTTCAATGATACAGATGACCTTGACCTTTTTCATTCTACTTGGAATAAAAGAAAAAGACAATGGAATGAACCTGAAGAGCTTACTGAACTGAACACCCCACAAGATGAAGATTCCCCCTTTATCAATGCAGAAGGTGAGTTATTTTTCTCTTCAAAAGGACATCATTCCATGGGAGGTTACGATATTTTTAGATCGGTTTATGATGATCAGACCGACCAATGGACAGCTCCTCAAAACCTTGGTGTACCTATTAATTCCACTTCTGATGATACGTATTTCAGTATGTATGGGAAAATTGGGTACTTCTCCTCCGCTAGAGCAGAATCAATAGGTCAATTAGATATTTTCCAAGTATTTTTCTTTGACAAAGTTCGTATCAATGGTGTCGTTGAGAAAGAAGATGGAGAGCCTTTAGTCAATGCTTCTGTTCGTTTAGAATCCAAAGAACAGCTTTATGAAACGGTCACCAATGAAAAAGGAGCCTACTCTCTATTGGCTGATATTGACAATAATTTTTACATCAAAGTGGAGAAAAATTCCAACATTTTTCATGAAGGTACTTATTCTATCAAAATTGGAATTCGAAATGAAAAAGAAGAGGAACAACATTTTTATGTTATTAAGGAAAACAGTAATGAAGATGGTGTTGTTTTAGCAAGTGCTCCTCCCAATGTAATTCCTGTTAAAGTCCATAACACTTTTGACATCAACCCTATGCTTGGTTCGAATCAAGGCATAGAAATGACCATCAAGGAAACAAAAGCACCCACGATGAAAGGGAAAGTTTCCTACAGAGGATTACCAATAAGCAATGCTGAAATCACTGTCAATAACAAACCTTTTAAATCAGACAGCAATGGTGAATTTACTTATCATATTAATATAAATGATGGGCTTTTCAGTACGCCAAGAGTAGTCACGGTGGCTAAAGAGGACATGGAACTCAAGTCATGGTTCATTGAAAATGATAAAATCATCATTTTACTTAGAGATAAATTACAAGATGTACTAGAAGGAAGAGTAATCAATGAAGATAATAATCCTATTACCAATAAAGCATTGCATATTTTTGTAAATAATCGATTATTCTCTACTTCTACTGATCAAAACGGTGAATTCTCAATTACCTTTCCTATTGGTATTCGTTTAAAGACCAACTTTGAGGTTATGGTTCCGGGTAGAAGCTTGCGCTCGTTTGCACAAGAAAGAAGAGAATACTCTCAGTATATCAAAATGAAGGTTTCAAACGAACAATCTATTTCTAACATCGGTTTTAGAGTAATTGATCAAGATGGAAATTTTGTAAGTGATGCCCTAATTCTTGCTGATGGCAAATTTGCTTCAACCAACAGCAGAGGTTATACCGACCTAAAAGTAGAAATGACTCCTTCTGAGTTTGAAGGATCGATCAGCTTAGTACATATCCACGCCCATGAAATCATCAATCGATTTTATGATAATATCCAAAAGACTTTAACAATCACTGTCAATATTGAAGAAGAAGAGGAAGTGATTGAAAATATTGAGGTTGCTGTTTTAGGTGAGGGAGCGACAGAAAAAACCATTGAGCAGAGAAGAGAAGAACTTTCTTTAAGAAATGATTTTTTAAGTGTTTATGAAAAAGCAGAGAATAAAGAGTTAATTGCTCAATATGAAATTGACTCTCTGAATGCGGAATTAAGTAGACTCGAAAGTAAATTAACCGCCAAGACAGATACCATTTTCTCTTCACAAGACAGTTCTCTTCTTGCAATGATTGGTGTTTTAAGAAACAAGCTTCAAGAAAAGGAAGATCGAATGATGAAGTTCAAAGAAGAAAATCAAATCTCTGAAGCTGAACATCAAAAAGAGATTTTAACTTACTTCTTGGCAATGTGTGGCCTCCTTTTACTTGTCATCGGTTTGATTGTTATTATCCGAAGAGCTTATCTTCAAAAAAGAAAAGTGGAACTAGTGAAAGAGGAACTTGATGACGCCATGACACAAGTAAACGATCAAAATATAAAAATTACGAATAGTCTTAGGGCCGCTCAAACCATTCAATATGCAATCCTACCTCCTATTGGTTTACTGGAAAGTAAATTCAAGAAGTTGTTTTCTATTTATCGACCAAAGGACATTGTTAGTGGAGATTTTTATTGGTATGGTGAAACCAAGAAAATGGACGGCTCACTTGTAAAATTCTTTGCCGTTGTGGACTGTACGGGCCATGGTGTACCAGGTGCTTTAATGTCTATGATCGGAAAAACTATCCTACAAGAAGTTGTGGATAAAAAGTTAACTCAAGACACCTCTATCATTCTTGAAATGTTAAACCAAAGGGTGATCACTTATTTACGTCAACAAGAAAATACCATTAATGATGGCATGGACATCGCTCTTTGTAAATTCGAGACCATCAATGGCGTTCCTAAAATGTTTTTCTCAGGAGCCAAAAGTGATATTTATATCGTAAGGAAAAAATATGGTTTATTAGAAAGACACAGAGGAAGTAAAAAAGCGATTGGAGGTAAACAAAAAGTAGGTAGAGAATTTGAAACACAGCAGATTGAGTTTGAAGAAGGAGATTATTTACTGATGTTGACCGATGGAATATTAGATCAAAACAACGAAAATAATGATAAGTTTGGTCGAAGATATTTTGAGACCTATATCAGAAAGCATATTGATCAACCTTTAGAAGATTTAGGTGATTTAATTGAAGCGGCCTTAGATGTACATCAAAATAACATTCCACAAAGAGATGATATTACAGTACTTGGCATAGAGCTTTAAAGCATTTTACAAACCTCTATTTTGATGAAAATTCAGCTTTTCAGAATAGGAGTTTGTCCATTTTTTAATATTTTTTTGTTTAAAATTATTGTTTAAACGCTCCTCTTACTAATTTACGACTTCAATTAATCTGAGATACTAATTTATGGAGAAAAATAAGGCTGACATTCTCTTAGAAGTAAAAGACCTATCAATTTCTTTTAATAATGAAGAAAGAGGTAGTTCCACTGCCGTACACAGTATAAACTTTGCTCTTAAATCTGGAGAGACTTTGGGCATCGTTGGTGAATCAGGCTCAGGTAAATCAGTCACTGCCCTATCCTTACTCCAATTATTATCTGATAATGCCTCCATCAACTCAGGAGAAATTCTATTTAATAGTAAAACAAAGGGTACGCTTAATCTTTTAGCTTTAAATAAAAAAGAAATAAGGGATATTCGTGGTAGTGAAATCGGAATGATTTTTCAAGACCCCATGAGTTCACTAAACCCTGTTCTTACTTGTGGTTATCAATTAATTGAGACCATTAAAATACATGAGAAAAAGATCAGCCACGCTGCTGCAAGAAAAAAAGCACTTCAAGCTTTTGATTTAGCACAGCTCAAAAACCCAAAAAAAGTATTTCACAGTTATCCCCATCAGCTTTCTGGAGGACAGAAGCAAAGAGTATTGATCAGTATTGCATTGGCTTGTAATCCTAGTCTTTTAATTGCTGATGAACCAACAACGGCATTGGATGTCACTTCACAAAAAGGTATTCTTGATCTATTTTATCAATTTAAAGAAACAAGAAATACGGCCTGCATGTTTATATCCCATGACTTATCTACTGTTGCACAAATGGCTGATAAGATCATAGTAATGCGTAAGGGTATTATTGTTGAATACGGTACTGTGTTTGATGTTTTTAATAATCCTCAGCACCCCTATACAAAAGGACTCTTAGCTTGTAGACCTAGAATTGATATCACTTTAAAAAGGCTACCTACCCTGGATGACTTCTTAGAAGACGTTTCAAAAACTGGGAAATCAAAAGCGAAGTTTATGTCTGTAGGGCAAGCACTGATTCTTAATGCCCAAGATGAGAGCAAGGTATATGAAAAGCAAAAGAAGATCCTTGATAAACCTCCAATCTTAGAAGTAAAAAATCTTACAGCATCTTTCCCTATCAAGAAAAATATATGGGGCAAAGAAATTAAATCGTTTACAGCTGTGGATGATATAAGCTTCCAAGTAAATGAAGGGGAAACACTAGGGCTTGTTGGTCGCTCAGGTTGTGGCAAAACTACGTTGGGACGATGCATACTCAGGCTGATAGAACCTAAAGATGGGCATGTTTATTTTGAAGGAAAAGATCTAGCGACTATTCCTAAAAGAGAAATGAACAACCTGAGAAGAGATATTCAAATTATTTTTCAAAATCCATATACTTCTCTCAATCCCCGAACGACTGTAGGACAATCTATTATTGAACCTATGAAAGTTCATAATATTCTTTCAGATGATAAAGCGAGAAAGAAGGAAGCCATCCGTTTACTTGAAACAGTAGGGTTAAGCAGCTCCTATCTAAACCGTTATCCTCATGAGTTTTCTGGTGGACAAAGACAGAGAATTTGTATTGCCAGAGCGTTAGCAACAAAACCAAAGTTTATTATCTGTGACGAATCAGTATCTGCCTTGGATGTTTCTGTTCAAGCAATGGTACTCAACCTATTATGTGATCTAAAAGAGAAATTTAATCTTACATACATATTCATTTCCCATGACTTGGCAGTAGTAAAATTTATTGCTGATCGAATTTTAGTCATGGAAAAAGGAAAACTTCAAGAGTGGGATTTAGCCAACGAGGTTTACAATAACCCGAAAGCCGAGGCGACTAAAAATCTCATCAATGCCATACCAACGGCAGATTTCAATAAGATTAAACAAAATATTTTAAGAAATAGAATCGAAAGAGAAAAAGGGGCTTCAAAATAAAGTCCCTTTATTTTTCACTTACAGAAAGCTCTTATCGTTTCGTTGTATTCTTCTGGTAATTCATAATAAGGAGAATGTGCCGTCCCTTGAAAAACTTTAAGTTCTGAATTAGTGATTAAAGAATGGAGCTTTTTAATCCACTCAGGAGGAAAAGTAATATCTTCCGAACCCGTACAAAATAACATGGGTATTTTTTGATTCAATGCATTGACCTCTTCTACAGCATAAAAAGTTTCTCTGATTAACTTTCTCATATCAGAAGGTGCAGGCGGACACATTGATCCTATTTGAAGGTATAAATAGGCGATCTCTGGTTTCTTCTCATAAAACTGATCTGCTAACCCAAAATGTTTTCCTAAAGGTAGACTTGAAAGAGGTGGTCTTGGTGCAGGAATAGCATAAAAATGCTTGATATCTTCTTGATAAATCCCTGCCAATGAATTGCTAAAAACAATCGACAATACCCTATCAGGGTAATTCATTGCAAAGTCAAGCATACACCAACCTCCCATTGACTGCCCTACCAAATGAGCTTTCTCGACGCCTAAATGATCAAGAACAGCTTTCATATCTTCAGCGGCTGTATGTGGTGAGTGTTTCAAGTGAATATTAGTAGAATTACCAAAACCACGTTGATCAAACGTAATGACTCTATAATCCTTTGCTAAAGCCGGTACTTGTTGAAAAAAGATAGCATGACTTCCACCTAAACCATGTCCAAAGACAATAGCCGTTCCCTCTCCAATACTTTCATAGTAAATTTTCTCTCCCTCTCTTTCAATATAGCCTTGTCCCGTTTTTTTGGGTCGACGAGCATAAATAACCTCCATAAGAAATAATTAGAATAACTGATTGACAAATAGGTAATTTAGATCTTCAATTTCCTCAAGTTTAAGCAATAATAAAAACATACAATTGCACTATATCTAGATTTTATGTCAGAATAAATATAATCTAAAGAGCAAATTCACTACTAATCAATACACGTTATTAAATTAATATATAATGACTCATTATTCACTCTTTTCTTACTATGAACAACCGCATACTATTTTTGGCTTTAACAAGCTTTCTTTTATTTCTTCTCTCTTCCTGTCAGTACAAGCCCGATGCACCACCAAATTATGTAGTATCAGACGGCACCAACCTTGATACATTTGTGAAAGTCAACTTGGAAAACTCCAATTCAACGAGAACGACTACTTTTTTCACTTCCATTGATTTAAATGACGATACAACTCTACCACAAATCACTTCAATGACACTTGTTGTCCACGGGCTCAATTATGATTACCAAAATCAGTTTCAATCCATGTACAATAGCGTTTTTGATGTAGGTAAAATAGGTTCAACACTCATCGTAGCACCTTTTTATAGCAACAATGCTGCAGATAATAACATTTTCTGGTCTGGAGCTATTTGGAGAATAGGAGCCAACTCTGAAGATGGACAAAGTTCTTATTTACTTTTAGAGAAGTTTTTAAAGGATTACGTATTTATTGATAAATTCCCTAACCTCAAAAATATAGTATTGATAGGTCACTCTGCTGGCGGACAGTTTACTCAAAGGTACGCAGCACTCAACAACCTTGAACAACAATATGAAAACTACACTTTTAAGTATGTAGTCAGTGATCCCTCATCCTATTTATATATTAATAATAAACGATTTTCTGACAGTGATAATCAATTTGTAATCCCTACAGATTGTGAAGGATACAATGACTATGCATATGGTCTTACCGATATCACCTCTTTTACTGATTACAGAAATGATCTTGACTCTACAACAATAGTCACACAAAACACTGATCGTCTTGTCACATATGTCACCGGTACAGAAGATCTTGACAATTCAGACAATAGTTGTCAAGCCAATTGGCAAGGAGGCGGATCAGACATTACAAGTAGCAGTCAAAATTCAAGGCATAAACGAGCTCAATATATGCAGATGTTTTATGACTCATTATATGGTGATCAACACAAGCATCAGCTATTCACAATTCAAGGTATTGACCATAATGCAACAGGCATCTATCGTTCTATTGAATTTATGAATTGGCTAAGTGTCAACTTAAATTAATTCAAAACACCCAAATACGAATTAAATGACTATTCTAAGCGTGATCATTACATTGATAATGATCGGTATTGTAGCTTATCTTTTAACCAACAAATACAATCCACAAGCTGTACTTCTTTTTAGTGGTTTGACCATGATGGGAATTGCATTGATGATGGGCTATGATCTACCAGATATGAAAAAAAGTACGGGTTTAGGTGCTTTTGATTTATTTGCTATGATCACTGAAATTCTATCTGACAAAGGCTCAAAGGTAGGGTTAATGATTATGACCATAGGTGGTTTTGTAGCTTATATGCGGCATATTGGTGCTAGTGATGCTTTAGTATATGTATGTACAAAACCCATTACTTTTCTTAAAAAGACACCTTACTTTGCGGCTTCTTGTGTTATCCCAATAGGCCAGTTCTTGTTTATGTCTACCCCATCAGCTACAGGGCTTGGACTATTATTAATGGCATCTATTTTCCCTGTTCTCACCAAACTTGGAATCAGTAGAGTATCAGTAGTATCAGTAATCACTGCTTGTACAGTGTTTGATATGGGACCTGCCTCTGCCAATACAGCCCAAGCTTCCCATCAGGTGGAACTTGAAGCAGTGGACTACTTTCTTCATCATCAGTTACCACTTACTATTCCTCTAACCATTGTATTGATGACTGTCTACTTTTTTGTCAACAAATACTACGATAAAAAAGAAGGATACCTTGACAAGGAAAACGAACAAGATGCTGGTGAATTTACCGTAAATGCACCTTTGTATTATGCAGTATTACCTGTCATGCCATTAATGCTATTGATGATCTTTTCCCCAACTTTTGACCTTTTTGAACCTCCTATCACTTTAGATACTACAACCGCCATGTTAACCTGTACTATAGTGGGAATGGTGTTGGAATTGATTAGAAAAAGAGATCTGAAAGATATGATGAGCTCAATGAAAATATTCTGGGAAGGCATGGGAAAAGTATTCGCAAGTGTAGTAACACTAATTGTCTGTGCTCAAATGTTTTCAAAAGGTCTAATTTCATTAGGTTTTATAGAACATCTTGTCAACGCATCACAAGGTGCCGGTTTAGGTTTTGAAGGCATATCAATTTTGATGACCACAATGATCTTTTTTGCTTCTATGCTAATGGGAAGTGGTAATGCCTCCTTCTTCTCTTTTGGTCCTTTGGTACCACACATTGCCGCACAATTAGGTGGAAATAAAATAGGAATGATCTTATCAATGCAACTTGCTTCTAGTATGGGCAGAGCTACATCTCCTATTGCAGGAGTAATCATTGCCACTTCAGAACTTGCTGGAATTTCATCTTTCGACCTCGCTAAAAGAAACCTTATACCTCTTCTGTCAGGATTGGTTTCAATGTTCATTATTAAATCCGTCTTCTAAATGAGAAAGACATGTAAAATTATAGTAGGAACATTATTGTTCACCTTTTTTGCCATTAGCTTAAAAGCTCAACAATCCTCCTCCCCCCCATTTTATATTCAAGATTATGAATTAGGGAAAGGAATACGCTTTCATGGCCCCAATGGAGGGTACTTTATGAAAATACGAAGCTACGTTCAATCGACGATGGAGATGAGAACTACTGACAATTGGGATGAAGTAGAATCACGTTTCCGTATTCGTAGAGCTAGATTTGATATAGAAGGAAAATCAGCAAAAGAAAAATTCAGTTATCGTATACGCGTAGATTTTGCTATTCCAAACAACTCTGATGGAGAAGATCTTTATTCAGGTACCCTCTTGGATGCGTTTGTAACTTATAAACCTCATAAAAATTGGAAAGTCACTTTCGGTCAGCGTTCAACTATGACTGACAATAGAGAAATGAGAATTCCTTCCGATGCCATGCAATTTGTAGAACGTTCTAGGGTCACTTCTGCATTTGCTGCAGTAAGAGATTTTGGGCTTTTTGTTGAAGGAAAACAACGAATCGGGAGCTGGTATGTAAAACCAGGAGTGGCGATTTCAGCTGGTGATGGACAAAACGCATTCAGAAATCGAGGTGGATTGAAATATGGTGGTAGAATTGACTTTCTTCCATTTGGTCTGTTTAGAGGCATGGGAGAATATTCTGAAGTCGACCACGCAAGACAGCTTACTCCAAAACTCGTTTTCGGAGCTGCTTATAGTTACAATGTAGGAATGAGTAGTAGAAGAGGGCGAAAAAGTGGAGACATCATCTACCTTGGAAGTGATGGAGTTACTGAAACTTTACCCGATTACGGTAAGCTTGTCAGTGATTTTATGTTTAAGTATCAAGGCTGGACAGTACTTGGGGAGTTTACGTGGGCATATTCCAGAGTGTATTCACCTGAAATATTTTATAGAGTAAGAAACAATGGCACTTCGGCTAATCTAAGATCTGATGACGGTTTAAACAATTCTACAATCGTAGATTACGTTTCTGCTAGAATGATGGTCGGAAGAGGATATAATATTCAAGGAGGGTATCTTTTCAAACAAGGTTATTCCATTGATGGCCGATTTACATACTTGGATCCGGACACTAATTCTTTTCTAAATAATGAACAATTCTACAATAGAGAAAAATATATTACCCTAGCCTTTTCACGCTACCTTATGAACGACGCTGCAAAGGTTCAAGTATCCATGACTTATGTGGATGCTCTTCCCGGCTCAAAAAGAAGTGATGGGGAAGTGATGGATGCCAACGCCGAACTATTCGGTAGGTTAATGTTTCAAGTTTCCTTTTAATCCAACAGTACATGAAAAAGACAATAGTATATATTATTATAAGCATCATGACTGTTTACCAGACTCTTGGACAGTCTAGAGCTATGGAAGAAAAGTTCTTCCCTGAACCCAATATTGAGATTCCAACTCCTGCTTTCCAAAAAGCAAAATGGAAAGGTTTTACGAAGTACAAGGAAATGGTCAAATATGTAAACGATTTGACGAAGGGTATTGATTACATCACAATTGATCACATTGGGGAAAGTCAAAAAGGTAAAAAGATCATACGAATCAGAATAAACAAACCTTCCGATCAAAAAAAGATTAAAGTTTGGATGCAGGGTGGATTGCATGGTAATGAGCCTGCGAGTACTGAAGGGGTTCTATACCTATTGCATACTTTAATTAATGATCAAAATTACATTCATCTATTAGACCGGCTTGATATTATAATACTTCCTATGGCAAACGCTGATGGCTACAATGTACAAAACCGTTTATCTGCTAATGGTATTGACCTAAATAGAGATTTCATGAAATTGTCCACTCCTGAAACGAATGCAATTCGAACGGCTTTTTCTACATTTTCTCCCCAAGTCGCTATCGATTTCCATGAATACAATCCCTATAGGGCTCACTTTTCTTATTTCGGAGAAAAAGGAATTACTACTTACTACGATGCTTTCTTTTTGTACTCCAATAATCTAAATGTCAATTCAGTGATACGCAGTACAACTAAAGATTTATTGGTAGCTAACGCTAAGAAGACACTTCGTAAAAATGGTAGGAATGTATCGGATTACTCTAGTACCAAAATGCAGAAAGGACATATTCATTTTAATCAAGGAGGATCAAGTGCCAGATCTACTTCTACGAATTTTGCACTGAACAATTGTCTATCTGTTCTCATGGAAATTAGGGGTGTAAATCTTGAAAGAATTTCATTTAAACGAAGAGTCCAAACCACTTATTTAGCGGGCATGTCTTACCTCAAAACGGCTTACGAAAATGGTGATAAAATTAGAGAAGCTATAAAGAAAGCGAATCAATTAACGGCAGATCTTGAGGAAAGTGTTGTGATTAAACAAGAAAAAGGGACCATTAAGACTGATTATACATGTATTGATTTAGCGACCGAAGAAAAGAAGACCATTCAAGTTGTGATGACTGATGGTTTACAGATGAAAGCTAAAAGTACTAGGGAAAGACCTTTTGCCTATATACTGCTTCCAAATGAAGAAAAAGCAATTCAAAAATTAGAGGTTTTAGGATGTAAAGTAGAGAAGTTAAGTACTCCTAAAACCCTTCAAGTAGAATCTTATGAGGTGGAAAGAAATACAGTTTCAATCGTAAAATGGGAAAATATATACCTAAGAAAATTGAAGACAAAGACTTCCAAAATTTCAAAAGAATTTCCCGAAGGCTCCTATGTTGTATACCTCACACAAGAACACGCCAATGTGTTACCTCCCGCTTTGGAACCCGAAAATGACAATTCATTTTTCACCTTTAGAGTCATCGATGGAAATTTCAAAGAAGGAAGTGAGCTCCCAGTTTATAGATATATGATAAAGCAAAAAATATAGAGAGACAACAATGAAAAAAATAAAACAAAAAATAGTTTTCCTAGCGTTGATAGGGTTGTTGCCAACCTTATTATTTGCTCAAGATATTGATGATGATCAAACGAATGATGTTGATCTACTCGAAAACACAAATAATTCTCATTTTGAATTAGGGAAGGGACTTAACTTGAATATGAATCAAGGTGATTATTCCTTTAAAATTAGTGGAATGGTTAGGCCATCATATGGTTATGAAAACTTCGATTTAGACACTGCTGCCAATAACTACTTCTTTATTGGAGCGGCAAGAGCAAATTTTGAAGGAATTGCAGTAAAGGAAAAGGTAAGTTTCTTTATTGAAGCAGATTTTGTCATTTCATTCACTTTACTTGAAGCTTTTGTAGCCTTTCATATTAACAAGAAAATGAAACTCTCTGTTGGGCAGAAACTTACTTTCACCAATGACAGAGCCTACTCACTCAACGAATCACAATTATCAATGGTCAATCGAAGTGCCCTCTCCAATAGCTTCACTAGTAATGGTAGAGAGTTCGGTATTTTCTATGAATCTTCATTTCAATTTGGTGATGTCATTATCAACCCACTTGTTGCGATTACTTCTGGTGACGGAATGAATTCTTTTGGTGACAATTCCATAGATGTTGATAAAGGAGGATTAAAATATGGTGGACGATTGGAGATACTCCCTTTGGGTGCATTTACTGGCAAAGAGGGCCATAAACATGTGGTTGATTTTCATAGAGAAGAAAAATTGAAACTCGCCATCAATGGCTCTTTTAGCTATAATGTAGGAGCTTCTGAACAAACCGGAGATGGTCATGGAGAGTTTGAACTTTTTGATGAAGATGGAAATGAAAAATTCCCTAATTATGGAAAGTTTTATATCGATTTATTATTAAAATATAAAGGTATCTCGTTCTCTGCTGACTTCGTCAATAGCTTTGCCTATTCAAACAAAGATATCTATTCATCACAACAGGCTGTGATACGTTTTACTGGTGAAGAAGTAAGTTCAAGGTATGTATTGGGAACAGCTTTTAATACACAAATTGACTACCTTTTTAGTAATCAATGGGGAGTCAATTTCAGGTATACGTCCTTGATGCCTGAATATGAAGATTATGATCAAAGTATACTGAAAAAAGAAAGCTGGTATACCCTTGGAGTTGGAAAGTATTTCAAGGAAGACGCATTAAAAATACAAGCAATGGGATCATATATAGATGGAAAAGACAGTACTCATCCTACTGATCAGTCTACTTTATCCAACGACAGATATGAAGTACAAGTGGTCGCTCAAATTATTTTCTAAAATTCAAACAACATGAAACATAAATTAATCACTTCCCTCCTCATTATAATTGCTGTATTTGGCTGTAAAAGTCAAGTTGGTGAAGACTCTAATTCTGGTGGAGGTCAGAAAATTTACTTATTTGATAATCCTACTCTTGGATTTGACTTATACGCTTTGAATTATGGACATAGAGAAATCGATGGTACCGACACTGTATATTATATCATTCCTAATGAAGTAGCGAGGGTAAGAGAACTGGATGTTGCCAAAAATAGTTCAGGATCGAATGTAGATATTCTTTCTCCTGAAAAATTAACCGAATTTGAAGAATTGATTTACTTCACCGGATTAGAAACTTTTAGAGCCACCTCCAATGAGTTTACTGCTCTAGATTTTTCGAAATGTACCAATATGAAAGGGATCTACATTAATAACAACTGGCTAGATTCCCTAAACTTAGATTCTCTTCAATTATTGGAAGAAATAGAATTCAGTGCTTCGTCAAGAGCACCTGGCCTTGTTTCGTCTATTAATCTGACCAATAATATAAACCTGATTGTTTTTGAGCTTGAAAAACATGATTTAACCAGTCTTGACGTCTCTAAGAATATCAACTTAAGAGAAATCGATGTTTCTGAAAACACTGGAGACCCTATCACAATAGACTCTGTAATTTATGATCAACTTACAGTACGAAACGGCGTTGTTAGACAACAAGCAGGTGGAGAATTACCTGATGATGGAGTTTTGATACAAGACAACAATTTTGGTGAGGCCTTAAAGGAACTAGGACATGCTGAAGGACCTCTTTCAACTGGAGAATACTATTTAATACCAAAAGACGTCGAAGGCGTTACATCTCTTGATATCTCTGATAAAGGTATTGCTAATGTTGAAGAGTTGTCGTATTTCACTGCTTTAGAAAGATTGAACTTAGCAGATAATGTAATTGAGACTTTGGACTTAAGCACTTCTGTAAACCTTATCGCTCTAAATTTAGATCAAGCTTCAGGCTTTAGTACTGTGACTACTATAACATTCCCCTCTGGTCTTGATTCATTATCTATGAATAAAACAGGCTTAGCGACTATTAATCTAAGCCCTCTTACTGGTTTACAATATTTCATTGCTGAACAAGGCAAAATTGACAATCTTGATTTGTCAGCCAATACGGAGTTAAAAGTCTTAAGAGTTCGTCATACCAACTCCGGTAGTGCATGGACTGATGGTGGTGGTATTCAAACCATCGATCTATCCAACAACAGTAAGTTGGAAGACATTTATTTGTATAGAAATCAATTAGAAGATGGTGATATTACTTGGTGGGATACTGGAGATGGATCAGTATTAGTTGATTTAGATCTTCAGAGTAATCCAGCAGGAACGGAAGCAACATTTACAATTCCAACCCATATTTGGTCTACACTAAGTACTGAATCTCAAGGTAGAAATGTTGTGGATGAAGGCGGAGGAGGACCAACTCCTCAAGATCCAGATTTGTTTATTTCAGAGTATGCTTGTTCTTCTAACGCCGTAGACGGATTTAGAAATACATATTTTGAAGTTCATAACAACACAGGAGCATCAATTGACTTATCCGATTATTCAATTGCATATCGTTCAAATAACGATCCTTGGACAGATGAAGAAGCACTATCTGGCACGCTTGCAGATGGTGAAGTATATGTGATTGGTCGTTCAGGTGTTGACCCAAGTAAAATCACCATTGATTATGAGTGGACTGACTTAACCGCTAATGGTGACGATGCAATTCGTCTTTCTAAAAACGGTACTCCAATTGATTATATTGGTGAAGATGACAGGCCTGATACTGCATGGGATGTAGCCGGGGTGACTCACGCCACTGTAGATTTTGTTCTTTGGAGAAAACAAGGCACAACTCATGGTAATACAGATTGGGATGATTCAAGAGGAACTAATGCTACGGATTCCGAATGGATCGTTTCAAACGTAAAAGAAGATTATGGAAATGCTGGGTCACCGACAGATGACTCTGTACCATCAGAATAAACAGTTGTTCAACTTCTAAAAGTAAAAAAATAGGCGACCATTTTCATGGTCGCCTATTTATTAAATGAATATTTTTTTTAGAATTTCATATCAACTAAAGAGATAAAATTCATTACAGCTTCTGAGGTAAAATCCCAATCATACTGTTGAGCGTAATGTGTTTTTATAAAACTGATCGCCTCTGTATAATCTTTACTTCCGTCAATTAGCTTGATTGCATCTTCCATTACTTCAGCATCTCCTCCGAATAATTCCTTTTGGAATAGGAATTTCTGATTGATACTCATTTGACTTCTTATACTTTCAGAAGACGATGTATTTCCTTGTAATTTATCCAACAAAGTTACCCCCTCTTGTTCCTCTGCATCAGATTTTAAAGAATCCTGTAATGTAGTAGGCTCAATTTCTTCTACAGTAACCTCTTCTTCTTTTGGTTCCTCTACTATTTCTTCTTCTACCACTGCAATAGGCTCTTCTTCAGTTTCTACCACTGATTCCTCTTGCGGTTCTTCTTTATTGATTTCATCTAAGTTAAAACTCTCTAAAGAGCTCTCAACTACATCATCTATATTATCTTCTACAACAGGGTCATCAAAAGTTGGCTCCTCAATTACAATCGTCTCAAAACCAAAATTATCTTCTACTTCTTCTTTCGGTTCCTCTTCTGTTTTTAATTCCGGGGTTACTTCTTCTTCAACAGGCTCAGAAGTCGGTGCTGCGACTTCTTCAGTTTCTTCTTCTACATCAAAACCTACGATATCACTTGATAATTTTTCAATATCAATATCTGCTACATCTTTTGGTTCAAAAGACGACTCTTCCGCTACAGGTGGTTCATCAAGGTAATTAGGATGAAGTTCAAAAATACCAACAGGTACTATCTCATTAAAAAGTGCTATTATTTCCTTTGGATCATCTTGTAATTCTTGATGATGATTTATAATGTTATTGGTAATATTAATGGCCTCATTTCTTTTGATATTGACCCCAGCCTCATCTTCAAGAGCAGTTAATATTTCTGCCGCTAATTTTGGATGAATTTTAATGTAGGCAAACATTGGAACCAAATAATTCTTCATTGGTATTTTAATACCTTGTAACCCAAAAAATTCTTCGTAAAAGATCTCAGGGGCAAAAGTCAGAATTAAGACATCTCTAATTGCTTTTTGTAATAATGGTAAGAAATGAAGTCTTGAGATATGAATATTTTTTGAAAGAGCATTCATCAATTGTTCTAAAGATGACCTAACGCTTTCAGCAGAATAATCAAAATAAGGACTTTGAATCCTTACGGCCTCTTTCTGCCAATTCTCAAAAATTCTTTTTAATATGAATAGATTAATACTCTGTATAGAGCTTAACTTAGTAATTTGGATACCTGTAATATAGTCGTTCTCTGAGAAAAAGTCATCGCATATTGCATCAGCTACCTTCTCAGCATAAATTTCAATTGCGGATAAATTCGGTTTTTTATTCATAAATAAAGAGGTCGAAGAATATTATAAGACGAAATATAACGTCTGTTAATCAAATCTACTAAAAAGTTTGCATTGTCTTGTCTTTTATTTAAGGAATCCTTAAAGATTTTCTTGTGTTTCTACTTTGAAAGGTTAATTTTGCGATGACTATGCGCATTAAGTCAAACAAACACTATAGAGAAGTTTATGAAAAAGTTTTTTATTTATAGCAGCGTAATTGCAATTCTAGCAACCTTGACTTCGTGCTTTGGACAGCACAATCACGCTCCTAACCCAGGTGTAAATTTAAACAGCAAAAGAATTTATGGTCCTAGCAGAGATGCTGAACCAAATCAACTGAAAAATGAATACGCTGACGCTGACACTGAATTACGTCTAAGAATCAACGACATTCGCAATCAGTTATTTCCTAACTAGGTCATAGTTTAACTATCGATCTTTTGATGAAGCCACTTTTTTCTAGAAAAGGTGGCTTTATTTTTTTGCTTAATGCAAATAATTTGCAAACTAAGTTTTCGTAAACTACCACAAATTATAAATAGTAAATAGCGATGTATTATGGTTCGTGAGGTCGTTGCAATGCAACGCCCCTACAGCACTGCACTTTAGAAGATCATTATAAACCCTATAAAAGCTGGTAGAAAGATCGATTAGAAGTTAAGGTTTATTTTACCATAAATAAAACCCACACTAATAAAATTAATGTGGGAGTTGAGAGATATAAATTGTTTAGTTGGTGGTCTCTATATCAAGAGCACTTATAACAATCTATCATCAACATTTTCGAATTCCCAAGAACTACGTCACTTTATCACTTTTTGTAGTGGCTAAGAAGTAGGCTATAAAAGCATTGAAGTACGCTAAATCTCTGATATTGTGATTTCAAAAAAATTACTTCAACTTATATTAAGTTTTATTTTTTATAGATTCAAAACCATTTTTTGGGATTATCACAAAAAAACAATAATTTAGCGAACTTGTAAGTAGTATTCGATTATAAATAATATATATCAATGCCTAAAGCATCACTTATAACTCGTGATTTAACGGATTTGACGAAAGAGACAGATAACATCTATAAGTCAATTGTTATTGCGGGAAAACGTTCAAGACAAATCTCATCTCGTTTAAAAGATGAGTTACAAGCAAAATTGTCAGAGTTTGCTACCACTGTTGATAACCTTGAAGAAGTTCAAGAAAACCGTGAGCAAATTGAAATTTCTCGTTTCTACGAGCGTATGCCTAAAGCAACGACTCTTGCTGTTGAGGAGTTGATTGAGGATAAGATCTTTTTTACTAATGTAGAAGACAGATCATACTAATTGATCGGACACTATTATTAGATATAAGAACTTCCAAGTTTACATTTAAGTAGAATTGGAAGTTCTTTTTTTTTATTTTTACTGCTTAGAGCAGTATCGAAGGAAAACCTAAAACCTATTTTTGGGAAAGTACAGCTATAATCGCTCAAAAAAATAACTGAATCAACATAACAAATGGATAGCATTCTTAAAGGAAAAAAAATATTAATCGGTGTTACAGGGGGAATTGCAGCTTATAAAATTGCATTATTGACTCGCTTATTGAAAAAACAAAAAGCGGAAGTTCAAATAATCATGACCGAAGCAGCAAAACAATTCATCACTCCTGTTACATTATCTACACTATCAGAAAACCCCGTATTGACCCATTATGCAAATGAAGAAACTGGAGAGTGGAACAGTCATGTAAAACTTGGCTTATGGGCTGACTTAATGATAATTGCTCCTGCCACTGCTAATACAATGGCAAAAATGGCCAACGGTATGTGCGACAATCTATTGATGGCTACTTACCTTTCTGCTCGTTGCCCCGTGATGATCGCTCCTGCAATGGATTTGGATATGTTTATCCACCCCTCAACTACAAGAAATATCAATACACTTACTTCTTACGGTCACATTATCGTAGATGCAGAAGAAGGCGAGTTGGCAAGTGGACTAGTTGGTAAAGGTAGAATGGCCGAACCAGAACACATTATTGATGCTGTCCAAGATTTTTTCCAACCTAAAGAAGATTTGCCTTTGTATGGTAAAAAAGCAATTGTAACTGCTGGACCTACAAGAGAAAGAATTGACCCTGTAAGATATATTACCAACGGATCAACCGGGAAAATGGGTTACGCTATTGCAGAGGAACTTAGAAATCAAGGTGCTGATGTCACTATTGTTTCAGGTCCTGTTTTACTTCCTGCACCCACTGCCGTAAAAGTAGTCAATGTCCTTTCTGCTCAAGAAATGTATGAAGCGGTAGAAGAACGTTTTGAAAACGCTGATATTAGTATTTTCACCGCCGCAGTTGCAGATTACACACCAGCAGAAGTCTCTAATTCTAAAATCAAGAAAGAAGAAGGAAACCTTCAAATTGATATGAAAAGGACTTTCGACATTGCTAAAACAATGGGTGAAAAGAAAAAAGAAGGACAAGTTACCGTTGGTTTTGCCCTTGAAACAGATAATGAACTGGATAATGCAAAAGCAAAATTGATTAGAAAAAATGTCGATTTTGTTGTATTAAACAGCCTAAATGATAAAGGCGCTGGCTTTGGTCATGATACAAATAAGGTATCTTTAGTTGCCAAAGAAGGTGTTACGGATTTACCTTTAATGACCAAAAAAGAGGTAGCAACAACCGTGGTTCAAAATATCATTGAAAGATTCTAATTCCATAAAAAAACAGGGTAGAAACACATATCTATCCTGTTTTTTTCGAGAAACCAAGATGTAATCAAAACATTGGAGTTCCATCTTCTTTCTCATATTTATCACAACGATCTTCATACCAACCATTATAAAGTACTTTGAGTTCTTCAAAAAACTGTTGAATTCGTTCTTTGCCTTTGTACTCTTCTTTACCTTGTAAAATGATCGGTACTTCTAATGTGTCTATAATTTCTACCTTCTTAGCCAGAAACATTTCGTCTAGTTTTTGTTTGATCAAAAGATCCTCTTTTCTTGTTGGGTTAATTTTTAATAGTAGCATATCGATTTTATTTAAAGGTTATAAATTGAAGCATCAAAAAATATTGACTGAAGCTCAAATACGTGATCATATTGTGTCCACTGCTCTACTGCTAACTTCCATGCTGTAATTTTATCTTTCTGCTGATTAAAAATTACAGTCACTGTACCTGATATTTGCAACAACTGAGAATTTTCAAAATCCAAGAACATTAACCCCACTTTAGGATAGTCAAGCATATTTCCAAGAGAATTATATAGGCCATTTCCTTGATAATCCGGCACCTCTAATACGTTGTTATCTACCTTTACAAAACCCTTATTACCTCCTCTATGAGATGCGTCCATGTCGTAATCAGCATTGCTCGTTCCTAAAAAGAATGTGTCGGCATTTTGGATCATGGAAACTTGTTCTTTTGTCAAATTTGTTCCTTTTTGAATCTTATTGTTTTGAGGAGTATAATTAAACTCAAGGGTTCTTGATTGTATATATTTTGGGCAATTTGTATATGCTTGTACAATTTGTATTTCAATTTGTGAAGCATGATACTTCACTATTCCATTCACCCTAAACCGTCTACGAGATAATAAATCTATAAACAATAAACCCACCTTCTCAATTGTGGTAAAGTCAATCTTAAAAATCTCCAACAAGTAAGGGTGCTGTTCTAAATTTAGAATAAGAGTCGTCGGTGAAGGGTTTCGAACAATTCCCTCCCCTATCAAAGGTATTATTTGAGGATAACCTTCCTGATCTTGGTAACTTAAAAAGGCATAATTCAAGCTTCGAATAAAACGGGAAGCTCGTTCATCAATTTGATCAGAAATCCATTTATGAGCCAAATCATAATTAATATTCGACTCTAATAATTCCTGTAAATAGCGTTCTTTTTCGTGAAATAGTTCCATAATTGAAAAGTTTAGGGTTTATAAAATGATTTAAAGTTTTATATCATGGAGAGCTCATTAAATCTATTATTAGTCATATAATTGTGCTATTTCTTTAAGTGCTTGAATGAAAATTTCATTCTTCTTCATCACTTTAGCCACCGTTAAGGCACCTTGTATCTTTATCATGACCTGCAAAGCCTTTTCTTTTGAAACGTCAGGAGAAAATCCTTTATCCTTTCCAAAAATTTCCCAAGCAGTTAACCAGTGATTCATCCCTTGTTCAAGTTCTTTCTCAAATATGGAATAGCTATTTTCCAAAGAAAGGGCTTTAAACAAGCAAGTATACTCACCATTATTATAAAAGAGTCGAATACTTTCTAACGTTTTCGCCAATCTCTCCTCTACTGCCCTATTTTGATCTTTCAGTACAGAAAGTACATTTTGATCCAACCATGTTCTTACATAGGTTATGACCTTTTGAGTCATTTCAATTTTTCCGTTCGGAAAACGATGATATAGGCTTGCTTTCTTCAAACCAGAACATTGCTCTAGGTCTCGAATACTCACACCATCATACCCTTTAGAACGAATACTTTGAAATATACTCTTGATCAATTCGTCGTCATTAATTTTTTGAGGTCTCATATGACATAGTATTTTACCGTTCGTTCGGTAAATTTAAGAAATAAAATTTATAAAACTAATTCTATGATATTTTAGTTTAGATGTTGAAGAAAAATTTAGGAATTGTATATTCGTGAATAGTATTTTTTCAATAAGCTATTGTTGCTTATAAAGCAGTCCATTATGAAACAACTTCTTATATTCTTTTTTGGTTTACTTATCATTTCGAAAAGTTATGCACAAGAACTTAATGCTACCATTGCAGTAAATGGAGAAAGAGTGCAAACCAATGAGACACAACTATTTGATGACCTACAAAATAATATGCAACAGTTTATTAATGGTCAAGAATGGACTGACGATCAGTTTGAAGATGCTGAAAAAATCAAAATGAATATCCTAGTAACATTAAGTTCTAATACTGACATTGCTGCACAAAATTATACGGCGGATGTACAGATACAAAGTATTCGTCCAGTTTACGGAGCATCTTTTGAAACTACAACTTTAAATTTTCTAGATACAAAATGGCAATTCAATTACAATGCTTCAGATAGAATGGTTTACTCTCAAGGCATCTATAGCACTGAAATTGTGGCATTAATGAGCTACTATGCGTATATTGTTTTAGGAATTGACTATGATACATTTTCCCCAAAAGGTGGCTCTGCCTATTTTGAGAAAGCACTAGAAATTGCCAATTATTCTGAACAAAACGGAAGAGCTGGATGGAGTGCTTTTGGAGACAAAAGAGACCGCTATTACTTGGCAAGAGATTTTATGGATCCTCAATTTGAAAAGTTTAGAGAGTTCTTATACACTTATCACCGTCAGGGATTGGATATTTTTGAAGAAAACCCTGAAGAGGCAAGAACCAATATTTTAGAGGGATTGAATAACCTTAAGATTGTTCGAAAAAACATTCCAATTTCAGTAACTATGGATGTTTTCTTTGCAGCAAAAGGAGTTGAAATCGCCAACCTTTTTGCAAAAGCGCCTACAGAGATGGCTGATCAAGTAGGGCGAATATTATTGGAATTAGATCCTACTCGTTCGAGTCAATATAAAAAATTATTAACCCCATAACTTTAACCTTTCTTCGTTGAAGCAACTTTATCACTATATACAAGCCTTGAGCATAGATGTAGCACTTGGAGCTATAGTATGCTCTATGTTTTTAGGTAAGATCAATAATACTGAAATCCCAACTCCCATATATTTTTCCCTTGGAATTGCCGTTTGGGTGATTTACACATTAGATCACTTGATGGATGCTTTCTCTATCCAACATACTGCACATACCTTTAGACATGCTTTTCATCAGAAATATAAAAAAGCATTATCTACAGCTTGTTCCATATTGGCTTTTGTGGGTTTTATTATTACTGTAACTTATCTCCCTCTCACCGTTTTCTATCATGGAATAGTTTTGATGATCATTGTAGGTGCCTACCTTTTGATCATTAATCTAAAATTTGTTCCTTTTTCTACCTTTAAAGAAACTACCGTAGCTTTAATTTACACACTTGGAGTAGCATTGCCGGTGTACAGTTTGAGTGATACCTATCATCCTGCACTTCACTTTTTTAGTGTAAGTATCTTTATTTTAGCTACCATTAATTTATTAGAGTTTTCTCTATTTGATTTCGAGTCAGACAAAAAGGATAAAATGATGTCGGGAGCATTAAAATTGGGTTATGATGGAATCAATCTCAGGTTAAAAATACTATTTGCACTTTTCCTATTATTGTTTCTGATTAGTTTTATTTGGCTGCGATTAGACTATATTATTCCACAAATAATCTTCTTTTTAATGGGTTTATCCCTATTTATAATTTATATTAAGTCAGATTTCTTCTCAAAAGATGATTATTTTAGGATTTTAGGAGACTTTGTCTTCCTTTATCCGGTGTTATGGGTTTTATAATGAACAAAGATCAATTCGACTATATAGCAAAGTTTTATGACTTTATTGCGGCCATTGTTTTTGGCAAAGCAATTCAAGAAATTCAGTTAAAACACCTTCCAAAAATAAAAAAGAAAAGTAGAGTATTGATCATTGGTGGAGGATCTGGAAAAATTCTAAAAAAAATTGATGAATTAGGTATTGCTTCAGAGGTTATTTACATCGAAAAATCACCTAAAATGACTGCTTTAGCCAAGAAAATCAAAACTAAAACTCCTGTAAAATTTATCAATACGTCTTTTGAAAATGCCAAAGACTATGGTCGGTTTGATCTGATCATTACCAATTTTTTTGTGGACTTGTTGAATGAAAAGCAGTTTCAAAATTTTATTCCATTTATTTATTCACTGCTTAATGATAATGGAAAGTGGATTGTTACTGATTTCAGAATTCATGAACGCTTCCCTTTAAGATCTCTACACAAGTTAATTCATTTTAGTATGGTTTCGTTTTTTAAAGTTACTGTAAACCTTCAAAATACAACACTTTTCAATTACCATACACTAATTCATGAGAGTCGCTTTTTTCAAGCAGAAAGCAAAAAATACGCTTACATGCACATGATGTTTAGTAGTATTTTTAAAAAACGAAAAATATAGAATACCTAAAGTATAATTAAGCATCTACTTAAAACACACTTAATTACACCCCCTTTCTAATATACCTTTTGATTGATATATTGTTTGAGAAGGTAATTGAAGAGCTGGTAGAACTTCATTCAAATCACTTAAATCCATGTAATATTGCTGATTTTCCTGATCCCATTTAAAAGTATCCACACTTTCAATAATAGAAGTCAATTCTTCAATATCAGAAAAAGGGTTGTTGCTATCACAATTCACCAACGTGATAATCGGTGTTGACTCTTCAATAATGAATGAATAAGAAAAATCTGGATTTAAAAATAAGTTAGAAATCTGAGCATTCACTTCCACCATCAAATCTTGTATTGTACCGTTTACTTCACCTTTACCTTTCAATATTAAAATTAGTCGCTCTGCGTTAGGTCTGGCATTTAGTAATACTTGCACATCAATTGTTTCGTTCGTGACATCAGGAAGATCAATATTTATATTTTCCTGTCTCAAAAAAATCTCTTGAAAAGCACTTGGATCCACATCAGGATCATTACAAGCGTTTAAAATCAAGAGTAGAAAAGTAAAAATGAAAATATGCTTTTTCATGTAATAGTCGGTTAGTTATTTTTTGATAATCTAAAATTACAAAACACAAAAAAAGGTTGAAAGTAAAACCTCTATTTTCCTTTCAACCTTATTAATTTAATGAATTATATATTTTCAAACTTCAATTTTTGATGTAACTTATCTTTCTTCAATAAAAAATAAGCTATCGGTACAATTGCATATTCCATCCCCACATAAACGAGTAATATTGGGGAAGGTAAACCATCAAAGAGAATGCTTACCGTCCTACCCATTGCTAATCCTAGACAAAAGATCGCGGTGATGACAATTGCAGTATCCGTATATTTTGGATTAACAATTCCATACACAAAGAAGGTCAATAAGGATAAGTATAAACCACTTACTGCTCTCAGGACATGAGATGCATTCGTTGTGATACTCGCATTTTCTAAGAACATTACAGCAAACCAATTAGGCTGTACTCCATACATTAAAGCAATGATTGACAATGTGATTGAAAAAAACGCTAAATAAATCTGTTTTAGGTTCATAATAGTTTTTGTTGGTTATTAAACATTTATGCAAATGTAATTTCCAAATCAATGAAATAAAACGAATCATCGTGAACATTGTTTAACATTCAACTTAAAATAAAAAAAGCCCCAAATATTGGAGCTTTTTCTGTTCTAGTTCTTTTTGCCAGAGAAATAGAATATTATTTTAAACACATTATTAAATAGAGTTATATAGAGTTCTTTACCATTGAAACTAATGATTGTTTTTCTGCCAACTTCACTACCTCACCAATTACGATAACCGCTGGAGGTCTCACTCCTTTTTCATTCGCTTTCTCTACAATATCACCTAGAGTACCTGTCACAATTTTTTGTGTAGGCAATGACGCATCTTGTACCAAAGCGATAGGTTCATCTTCTTTGCGGTACATAGAAAACAATTGAGAAATCAATTCCAATTTTCCTACTCCCATCAAAATTACGATAGTGGCTGAAGAAGATGCCGCATGCGTTAGGTCCTTTGAAAGTCCACCTGAACAAGTTGTAGCTGTTACCACCCAAAAGCTTTCATTAATCCCTCTTTTCGTAACAGGAATACCTGCTAATGTAGGTGCAGCCAATGAAGAAGAAATACCAGGCACTACTTCACATTCAATTCCAAATTGTTGTGCATGTTCGATTTCTTCTTGACCTCTACCAAACACAAAAGAATCGCCACCTTTAAGTCTTGTTACAGAACCATATTCAAATGCTTTCTCAACAATCAGTTCATTTGTTTCTTCCTGCTTAAGGTGATGTGCACCAGCCCTTTTCCCAACGTAAACCTTATCTACGTGATCAGGAATAAGTGCTAAGATATCTTCCGATACCAATGCATCATACAATACTACTTTACTTTCTTTTAAAATACGTACTGCTTTTAAAGTAAGTAGTTCTACGTCTCCAGGACCTGCTCCGATTAAGTAAAAAGATGGTGTCATAATTCTAGTGTTTAGGTGAATTGTTTAACAAAACTACGTATATATACTTATTTTTACAACATTTTTACGTAATTTTTAAGTAACCCACCTAACTTATACTCATTTTTAGGTAAAAAGTAAGACTCTTATATAATTGTATATTTAAATAATAACTTAAAATATAACAATGACCAGACACATTTATTAAACAATAAAATTATATTTCTCTAAATAAGGGCAAAATCGTGATATCACTCAACAGTATTGTTTATCGTAATTTTACTTAGAGTTTATACCTTATTAATGGAAAAGGAAATTTCAACTCTAAAATCAAGTTAAACGCTAGACCAAAAATACGTACTAACCCTTTGAAAATACTTAGAATTAATCTAAACAATGACTTTTTTTACCCTAAAATTAATTTTTTAAGTAAGTAATATTGATTTTTCAGTATTTATACGTAGTTTTACTTAAAATCAATATTAAACAGAATCAATTATGGCAAGAATAGTTATTGTAGGAAACGGTATGGTTAGTTATAAGCTATGTGAAAAGCTTGTTGAGAAAAATTCATCCGCATCCATTACTGTCATAGGCGAAGAACCTCGTCCGGCATACGACAGAGTACATTTAAGTGCTTATTTCGAGGACGAAAATGCAGACAAACTTACTATGGCACCTAAAGATTGGTACAACGGAAATGGTATCAATCTCATCACTAGCGAAAAAGTATCTCAAATCAATAGAGAAGAACAATATGTGACTACGCACACTAATGCAAAGTACGAATATGATTACTTAGTATTAGCAACTGGTAGTTCAGCATTTGTCCCTCCTATCAAAGGAGTGGAGAAAAAAGGCGTTTTTGTTTATAGAACTATTGAGGATTTAGAAATGATGATGGCTTATGGTAAAAAAGCATCATCTGCAGCAGTTCTTGGTGGAGGTCTTTTAGGTTTGGAAGCAGCGAAAGCAGCTATTGACATGAACTTAAAAACTTCAGTAGTAGAATTTGCTCCTCGTTTAATGCCAAGACAAATTGATGAAGAAGGTGGTCTTTTGCTAAAAAATAAAATGGAAGATCTTGGTATCGACATTTTATTAGGAAAAGCGACTAGTAATATTGAAGGAGAAGAAGAAATGACGGGAATGGCATTCTCTGATGGTACTTCTTTAGATGTTGATATGCTAATTATCTCAGCAGGTATCAGACCAAGAGATGAATTAGGAAAAGAAGCAGGTTTGGAAGTTGCCGAAAGAGGCGGTTTCGTAGTGAACTCATTAATGCAAACTTCAGATGAAAAGATTTTTGCAGTTGGAGAGTGTGCTTCTTATGAAAATATGATATATGGGTTAGTTGCTCCTGGCTACGACATGGCAGAGGTTGTAGCTGAGCAAATAGCCAATGATAATAAAGAATATACATTTACTGGATGTGATATGTCTACCAAATTAAAATTAATTGGTGTAGATGTAGCGAGCTTTGGTGATCCGTTCTGTGATAATATCCCACATTATCCAATCTCAATCAATGATAAGAAAAACGGTATCTACAAGCGAATCAATGTTGATTTAGAAGGTAAAAAGCTATTAGGTGGTATTCTAATCGGTGATGCTGATGATTACAACATGCTTCACCAGATGTTTATCAATGAAATGGCTTTACCTCCACATCCACAAGATTTAATCATCAAATCTTCAGGTGAAGAAGGTGGCGCTGGAATGGGTGTTGATGCTCTTCCTGATACAGCTCAGGTTTGTTCTTGTGAAAACGTATCAAAAGGCGACATCTGCTGTAGTATCAAAGACGATGGTGTAACAGACATCAACGGCATCAAAGCTGCTACGAAAGCAGGTACTGGCTGTGGTGGTTGTTTACCAATGGTTAACAATATCCTTGAAGATACACTTGCATCAATGGGTACTGTAGTTCGTAAAGAAATTTGTGAACATTTCCCTTACACTCGTCAAGAGATGTTTGATTTGATCAAAGTAAATGAAATCAAATCTTATACTGAGCTATTAGAGAAGTATGGTAGCGGCGGAGGTTGCGAAACTTGTAAGCCTTTAGTTGGTTCACTTCTAGCAAGTATTTGGAATGACTTGATCTTAAAAGAGTCAACAATTCAAGATACAAACGACAGATTCTTAGCAAATATCCAAAAAGGTGGTTCTTACTCTGTAGTACCTCGTATTCCAGGTGGTGAGATCACTCCAGACAAACTGATTGTTATTGGTGAAGTTGCAAAAGAGTTTGATTTATATACTAAAATCACTGGTGGTCAAAGAATTGACTTATTCGGTGCTCGCCTAAATGACCTTCCATTAATCTGGGAAAGATTAGTAGACGCTGGTTTCGAAAGTGGCCATGCTTATGGTAAATCACTTCGTACTGTAAAGAGTTGTGTAGGTAGTACTTGGTGTAGATTCGGTCTTCACGATTCAGTAGGTTTTGCTATTGAAGTGGAAAACAGATACAAAGGTTTAAGATCGCCTCACAAATTGAAAGGTGGTGTTTCTGGTTGTATCCGTGAATGTGCTGAAGCTAGAGGTAAAGATTTTGGTATCATCGCTACGGAGAAAGGATGGAACTTGTACGTTGGTGGTAACGGTGGTGCAAATCCTAAGCACGCTGTTCTATTAGCAGGTGACATTGATAAGGAAACTGTAATTAAGTACTTAGATAGATACTTAATGTTCTATATCAAAACTGCTGAGCCATTACAAAGAACTGCTCCATGGCAAGAGAAATTAGAGGGTGGTATTGATTACTTAAAACAAGTAATCTGTGAAGACTCTCTTGGAATTGGCGAACAATTGGAAAATGACATGAAGATCTTAATTGCTCATTACACTTGTGAGTGGAAAGCAGCAATCAATGATCCTGAGATGAGAAAGAGATTTACTCACTTCAGCAACGATGATTCTCATGATCCAACGCAAAAATTCAAGAGAGAAAGAGGTCAACGTTTCCCAGTTGCTTGGTAAAGTAAGTTGACAAAACAAAAGAAGTGCATTATTCTTTGAAATACTGCACTTCTATTTCCCATTCCTTAAAAATAGAATACTATGACATTCGAACATAATACATTAGATCAAGTTACTACATGGGTCAAAGCAGGACATGTAAGTGACTTTCCAGAAGACGGTGGTTCATCTATACTTTATAAAGATCAACAAATAGCCGTTTTTAACTTCACTACCATTAATAAATGGTTCGCTACACAAAATTTATGTCCTCATAAAAAACAAATGATTCTTGCTAGAGGAATCATTGGTACACAAGGTGAGGAACAGACACCTAAAGTGGCATGCCCTTATCACAAAAAGACTTTTTCTCTGGAGACAGGTGAAAACCTGAACGGATGCGAGGATTCTATCACTACATTTCCGATAAAGATAGAAGATGATACCGTATTCGTAGGTCTTGTAGAGGAAAAATAGGTGAAAAGTAAATAATTGAAAACACTTCCATATGGGGGTGTTTTCTCTCTTAGTCAGTTATTTGATTAAAATTCCAAACTCTTTTCTATCAAAAGAAAGAGCGATCAGATAGTAAAAATAAAGCGGAACTTCAATTTTTGAGGTTCCGCTTTTTTATTTCCTTATGCAGTGATCATCCCTGCAGCTACCGTTTCATTTGATTCTTCATCAATCAGAATCAAACTTCCTGTAGCCCTGTTCTTAGTATAAGCATCAATCATCACTTGTTCTGAAGTTTTGATTGTTACCTTACCAATTTCGTTCATCTTAAGATCTTCTACATCATTTAAGCTTTCCATTGTATTGATGTCTAGTTTATCATCAATAGAAGCAACCTCTGCACTCACTTCGTTTGAAGTATGTCTTAAAATGTATTTATTGTTTGGTACTAATGCATTTTTGTTCATCCAGCATAAAGTAGCTGTAAATTCAGTAACGCTTTTAGGTTGATTGTCAGCCTTCGCTAAAAGTTCACCTCTTGAAAGGTCTAAATCCTCATTAAGAGTGACTACTACTGACATTGGAGGGAAAGCTTCTTCAATCTTACCATCCATTGTTTCAATCGACTTGATTGTTGTAGTCTCACCTGAAGGTAAAGCGACTACTTCATCTCCAACTTTGATGATACCACCATCAACTCTACCGCCAAATCCTTTGAAATCTTCCGCTTCAATGACTCTTTGGATTGGGAAACGACCGTTCTCTAAATCGTGATCATTGCTGATTTCCACTGATTCAAGGTTGCTTAGTAAAGCACCACCTGTATACCAAGGCGTTCTCTCAGAATCATCCACAACGTTATCTCCTTTCAATGCTGAAATTGGAATAAAACGGATATCCTCAATTCCAATCTTTGAAGACATTTCTAAGAAATCTTTCTTGATTTTATTGAATTGCTCTTCAGAGTAATCCACCAAGTCCATCTTGTTTACAGCAACAATGATGTGCTTGATCTTCAATAAAGAAGCAATGTAAGTGTGACGTCTTGTCTGCTCAATCACACCATTACGAGCATCCACT
>NZ_JACVVP010000048.1 GCF_014534745.1 Flammeovirga sp. EKP202 | reverse complement strand
CTTTTCATAGGAGAAAGATCGGCTTTCTGTCAAAGAAATGAAAATTCAAAATTTTAAAAGAGCGATAGCTCAGTTATCTTTTTGAAAAACTTTCAAAACCATGGTTATTTAACAATTAGTAATATAATCCTAAACCAAAAATACAACCTATTACTAATAAGTGATTCAAACATAAATTCAACTGAATTCATAAATGTTGATTTAAAAAGATTTAGCGAAGTTGTAATTGCTAAAAGTAATGTAAGTAATATTCTCCTTTCTAATTCTACATTCCCAATTGCAATACAAACTGAAACCAGAAGTCCTAAACTAGGTTTTACAATTGCAAAACATGAAAATATCAATAAAAGCATATATTATAGAGAAACATATCGACAATTAAAAATTGCTTTGGAGAAACAGGGAAACAAAAACTTAGCATTACAATTTAAAGCTAAAGAAATGTATTATCTCAGGAAAGAACTTAACTTCGGTACAGATAAGATATTATTGTATCTTAACTTCATCTCAAATAACCATGGAATTAGCTGGATTCGTGGAGTAGCCTTTACATTAATTATTAGCTTTTTATTTTTTTGTATTTACAATTCAACACTGTCTCCTCAATATTTTTATTGGGGTTTTGACTTTTCATTTGAAGAGACAAAAGAAGGTTTTTTAATTGGGTTAAATCACTTTACAAACTTTATTACCTCTTTTCCAAAATTAAGATTAGATGATAACTCAAACACATGGCAAACCAATATCACTGTTCTTTTGTCTAGGATCTTCATTGGATACGGAATCTACCAAACAATAATATCATTTAGAAAATATGGAGGCAAGTAAACTACATTTCAAACACAAAAAAATAAATGTACATATCTTCCTATACTCGCTCATCCTCCTATCATTTACGCAAAACACAAGCTATGGAACTCCTCAATTTCCAGATTATTTAATCTATCAAGAAGATACATTTGCTATTCATTGTCATCCTTTAGAAAGTTATTTTGAAGGGAAAGAAAGGCCTGAATTTGAATTCTTGTCTACAGCATGTTGGAGAGGTTATATTGCTTTTTGGGAGATTATTGATGACAAATTGTATCTCATCAAACTGGAAAATGAAATTGGGGGAGAGTTAGACTTATCTTCAGTTTTTACTGATTGGAGTTACAATGATATAATCCTTGCAGACTGGGTAAATTTTTCCATATTGGCACCTTATGGGAAACAATTATTTTATGATTACAGCAGTTATTCAACGGTCTGTGAGTACGAAAAGGAATTTTTCTTTAAAGAAGGTGTCCTATTGGAAGTAAAAGACTATGATAATTCGAAATCAAAAAGAAGTAAATACACTACCCAGCTTAACTTATTGTATCAATTCTTTGATGAAAATATAGATTACAACAATATTAATTTGGCTGTATTTGATTCAGTTTCCAAGATAAAGGTTTATGTAAGAGTCACTGATGTTTCAGAGGAGGGAAAGGTCAAAGAAGTGGAAATTCTTCATGGGACTGATTCTCTCATCAACCTTGAAGCCATAAGAGTACTTAAATCTATTCCAGAATGGGATGTTATATATCGAAGGGGAAAAGCAACTCCTCCCAATTATGTTTATCCTATTTTTTTCAAAAAGCAATGAAACTAGACTACAATTATAAATCATTGATTTAATTTTCATTTCTAATTAAAAATTAATGATGCAAACTATTACGACGAAAAGGATTTGAAAGAAATCAGTGGGGATTATATTTCACCCCTAAATACATTAATTTTTTTCTATAATGAGGAAGAAATAATTCCTTATTTGTTCATGAATTCTAAGAGGGAAAAGACTTGTTTTTTAAACCTGTCATCCGATCTTTGAGTTTTCTAATAATTTTATTTAAAGCAAACTTCATCTACATGTGATGATGAGTTGAAAAACTTGAACTAACATTCCTCTTTTATTTTCAATGAATTGCTCTAAATGTTATTAAACATCAAATTAAAAAATGTCATACCACTTACCAAAAAAAAACTTCATTTCTAATGAAAAAGTATTTAATCATTTTACTCTTTTTGCACAAGATGAAGCCATCATTGTCAACACTAAAAGAAATGATGATAATAGTGTTGAAATCAATTTTGAGAAAAACGTTCCTGGGAGTTATTATATCAGTCTAAACTTCAAGAGCTATACTAATTGTAATACCCCGCCTACAGGCAAAGTGGTAAGAGGCATGAGTGGTACTTTAGTTAGACTACGTCCTATTGATGAAAATAAATCGGTGAATTGCAGCTATTCTTACAGTTATTTTATGGGTAATCCAAATGCAAAACCTGATACTACTTTTATTTATATGCTTCCGTTTAAGAAAGGGTTTAATGTAAGATGTCAGACACTTACTCATCTTGGTGCCAAATATTTCAACCAAAAAGAGGCTAAGAATTTCACGGCATACAGTTTTAATTGTGAGAGTGCAGAGGTAGTCTACAGCATGCGTAAAGGAATAGTCGTAAAAGTAGAAAAAGATAATGAATCCGACCGAAGTAAATCTCTTTCTTATAAAAGTGAAGTCAATTCTATACTGATCGAACATGAAGACGATACCTTTGCGAACTATAAAGGCTTTGACGGTGATGAGGTTTATGTCGAGCCCGGAGATATGGTTAATCCTGATGATCAACTAGGACGTTTGACACACTATGATCGAAGCGATCGGTACCAACTTAGAATTTCAGTATTTTACCGGGAGGTATTTGAGATCATGCCTCAAGCCAAAACCTTAAAAGATCAAACTACTCCGTATGCTTATATTCATCCCTATTTCTTTACTGAAAACGGTAATGAACATTTGGTCAGAGGAAATTACTATACTACGCAAAAATCAGAAGAACTTATCACAAAAGAATTTTCAAGAAGAGAGTTGAAAAAATGGAATAAAAAGAAAAAAGATCTATAGATTAATCTCTATAATGACTTACCCCTCTTTACTATTGGTATAAGGATCAATAATAAAGAGGGGTATTTTTATTTCCATGATTCTGGTGTAAACTAAGTTTTCGTTAGCTTTCAATTCCTATTTTACTAGACTCTATAGGATATATTTCCAAGCTTCCTTCTTCTTAATTTTTGTCTTGAAACAAAAACGAAGAAAAAAAGAAATGCAGTTCTGTAGGTCACAAATGACACTAATGCTTAACATTCGCTCCATTAGCAATAAATAAGCATCATTTTCTACTTATTCAATATTTAAAGTTGACCTAGGAATTTCATATTCCATTACTACTGCAGCATTTTTTGTACGGTGTTCATCATCAAGAAAATCAGATTTCCATTTTGCCCATACTTTCCATCTATCACCTGAGGGAGCATTTTCTGCCGTCAATATCTTTTTGTCATTATTGTATTTAAAACCCTCCATCGTTACATTTTCAACAGTAACAGTATACGTCTCCGCATGATTGTTTACAGCACTTATAGATGGGCCTGTTAAGAATTTATTATCAGGCCACAACTTTAAATCATTATAATATTCCTCAGGTACATAATGAATAGACTGATTTTTAACTTGAGCATTTTTGCCAAAAATAGCGTGAATGTTTGTCACCTTCGAATCATTTGAGAAATGACCTGGTGTTTGATCCGGCGCATCATGTTTTACACCAGCTTGTCCAATGTTCACTGCATAAGTACTACTTTTACTCACTACTCCATCCACTACAACTTTTCCATTTTTAGCAGAGTGAGGTCCCATCATTAAAGCACTTCTTCCGTTTTCATTGTAAATATTTTTCCCCGTAATATTATAAACCCCTACGTGAGGATTATTCGCCCCTGTTTCTAATCTTAATGTAACACCACCCAATGAGTATAGATTTTCGAAGTGTACACCATCCGCACCATGAATCTGTACTAAACCATAGCCAGGGCTAGCATTAAAATGTCTACAGTTACGAACTGTACCTTTCGTAGCTCTTGAAATTTTCCAAGACTTCGTAGCCTCAACTGTCAATTTCTTATGCTGTTTTACAGGACTGATGACCATTCCACAATAAGTAGTAAAATTGTCTTTCACATCCATATCCTGAACTAAGAAATTTTTAACCATACTAATTATGATTGCTCTACAGCCTTCTCCTTTTTTGCGTATACGGTTGCTATAATCTACCACAAAACGACCTTTTACTCCTCTTATACTTACATTTTCTATATAAGCAGACGGTTTTTTAGCACTGAATTTTGATGTGAAATTAAATAAGCTCGCCTTTGTTCCTTCTGGCCAATAGGGTCTTAATACCGTCCCTGCCTCAACCAAAATATGGATATTGGACTTAAGGTATACATCTCCGAAAAGATATTCCCCTTTAGGTATAACCAAATTACCACCCCCCAGTTCAGCTAATGCATCAATGGCATTTTGCACAGACTGACTCTGATTTAAATCGGGTTTATTAGGCTTTACACCAAAATCTTTTGCTAGATTTTTGGTTAATCCTTTAGGGTTCATCGTTTCGGTATATTGTGCATGAACACTATATACTGACAAAAATACTAGTAGTAATAGAATAACTTTTTTCATACTTCTTTTTTCTTGTCCATAACAAATGGAACATTCTTAAATTAATCATCAAATCATTTCAATAACAAGGTTTATTTATATAAGTAGTCTAAAAAAATTGATTGATGATTTTAATTGATGTTGCAAATTATTAGAAATACTATTCTTAGTTGTAGCTATGGGTAACATTTACGTATTGACATGTCCTATTCAAAACAACTTTACAGATTCATTTGTGACGAAACTGTACTTGTGGGTACTTTGGCTCTGTAATTCAGCACAAAACATTTCATGCTATTCAGTGTTTCGGCCCATTTATTAACTTGTAAAACCCTTTAAATTAACGACTTACCAAAATGTTCACATTAGATGCCAAAATGTATAAGCGATAAAGCCCACTCATCAACGACCTTTGTATTGTAATCATTTGAATCACCTAAATAGGAATTATCATGGCTAGTCAATTTGGAAAAAAAGGATGGACTCCAGAGAAAATTAAAAAGGATCTACTGGACGGGTCCTGTCGGTGAATGTAAATTGGAACCTCACGCATTGGACAAAGAAGTGATGAGCAAACTATGAACTTTATCGGAAAAAGAGACAAATTGTAAGTGGAACTTCTAGAAAGTTAAAAACGAATTAAAATATAAAACAATGGATATATTAAAAGCAGCGACAGATTGGGGACGTGCAGAAGCATTTTCAATTTCATTTTTCATCCTCTTTGGGGTACTCTTCATTATTTTTGGAATAGGGTTTTGGCAATTAGGGAAAACTGAATTTGCGAGAGCATTTATCTACCCTGTTTCCATTGCTGGAATTTTCCTTCTAGCATCGGGGTTAGGTTTATTTTTCTCCAATAAAGCAAGAGTGGGTGGTTTTGAATCTGCTTACACACAAGATGCTCCCTCTTTTGTGGCATCAGAGATAGAACGTGTAGACAAAACTATCGCTACGTATCAAACTGCTGCTTTTAAAGTATTCCCTGCCATTGCTATATTGGGTGCTTTGATGGTGATGTTTATGCAAAAACCAGTTTGGCAAGCGACAGGCATAGCGGTAATGGCCACTATGATTGTCTTTACGGTGATTGATAGTAACGCTAAGTCAAGGTTGGAAAACTATAAAGTAACCTTAGATTCCTATACTTCTAATCAAGAATAAGATGGAAAAAATCGTTTTTAATAACATCACAGAATTCAATAAAGCTCAAAATTTACCTGCACCTGAAAACCCTCTTTTTACGGTGGGGTGTAAGGTATTGAGTGAGGAAGAAATTCAGAATTGTGTGTCTTCCCAGACTGAGATGAGTTTTACCAACCGGTTTTATATTATCAGTCTAAAGAATATTGTTTCAGGAGAATTGCTATACGGTAGAACAAAATATGATTCAGAAACAGGAACGATGTTTTTCTCTTCCCCTGACCAAACGTATACTCTAAAAGATATTACCGTCAGTTCTGAATCTTGGTTTATTGCCTTTCATGAGGATTTTATTGCAGGTACTGATATTCGAAAACGCATCAAAAATTACAACTTCTTTAATTATAATGTGAATGAGGCACTTCACCTTTCACCGAAAGAAGAAAATACCATAAAGACCATTTTTAAAACGATAGAAACAGAGTATCAAAATAATCAAGATGAGTTCAGTAAAGACATCATTTTGACTCATATGGAGGCTTTACTTCGCTACGCAGACCGTTTTTACAAACGTCAGTTCTTAAATCGGAAAGAAATCAATAAAGCATTGTTTACCCGTTTTAAAGACATTTTAGATGATTATTTCGAATCCAATCAGTTAGAAGAAAATGGCATTCCAACTGCCGAATGGATCGCCAATCAATTAGGAGTAAGTCACCGCTATATGCGTGATACTATTAAAACTGAAACTGGAAAAACGGCAGTAGATCAAATCAATTTGTATTTAGTGGAGGAAGCGAAAAATTTACTCCTTGCTCCAAATGCTTCCATTTCAGAAACTGCCTATAAATTGGGGTTTGAATACCCACAGTATTTTTCTCGATTGTTCAAGAAGAAAACGGGTTTGAGTCCTAAAGAGTATATTGAGACTGCTAATATGAATTAGTATTTCTTTAATAAAGTATCAATGCCTATCAATAATTTAAAATGTTGATAGGTATTGCTGTTTTCTGGATTATTGATTTAAATTTTCTAAAATCACACATTAAGTTTAAAACACTTTTCCTTCTTAAATGTAGATATGTGAATGGGAAATTGTATATAAAAAAATAAACTGGTTCAAGTCTTAAGCTGAAAGCGTGACTTGGACCTATCGTTGAAAAAAGTCTGTAGACTTTTAGTCACATTATGATGTTCCTATAAGTCTACAGACTTATCATAAATACCAGCACAAGTCACGCCTACGGCTTAAGACTTGCGCTAGTTAATTATTTTTTTGTGTAAAAGTCCTTTGTTAAATAATTGTTTAGATTTGTTCTTTGTAAGCCAAATACGGCTGATCTAACAAGCAACCAAAACTGAAAACATCTTATGACAAATTGGTATGAAGCAATCAGTGAAAAAACTGATTACATTTTACAAGAGATATATAAACAACCTTTCATCAAAGATTTAATGGAAGGTACACTTTCGAAGGAAGTATTTAATTTTTATATCAATCAAGACTCTATCTATTTAGCGGAATATAAAAAGATTTTAGCCGAAACGGGGATTAGATGTGAGGATGATCAAGACACTCAGTTTTTTCTAGGTTCAGCAACAGGAATCATTCATGTGGAAGATGCTTTGCATGAAAATTTTCTGAAAGGGGAAGAGAAAACAAGCGTTGCTTCTCCCACGTGTGAGCTTTATATCAGCTATTTATCTCGAATTGTACACACCAAATCATTAGAAGAAGCTCTTGCAGCAGTACTTCCATGTTTTACGATTTATAAAGAAGTGGGTGATTATATTTTAGCTAATCAGAGTAACAAAGGTGAGAATCCATATCAAGATTGGATTGACACTTATGGAGGTGAGGACTTTGCTAACTCTGTAAAACAAGCAGTGGATATTACCAATAAATTGGCGAGTGAAGCTTCTCCTGAAAGAATTGAAAAGATGAATGAAGCATTTGAAAAAGCATCGAAGTTGGAATGGATGTTTTGGGACAGTGCATACAACAAAGAAGGATGGAAAGTATAAAAACAACTTATAAAAGTGTATTGACTATTGCTGGAAGTGATTCTGGTGGTTGTGCAGGTATTCAAGCTGATATTAAAAGTATCTCTGCTTGTGGTGCTTATGCGGCAAGTGTGATTACGGCAACTACGGCCCAAAATACGCAAGGAGTAACAGATATTTACGCTCTTCCGGTTGCTCACCTTGAAAAGCAATTGGAAGCAGTCTTTAGTGATATTGATTTTAGTGCTATTAAAATCGGCATGCTTCATTCTTGCGAAGTGATTGAAACAATTGCCTCTAAACTTTCAGAATATAATGCCAAAAACATTGTACTTGATCCAGTAATGGTGGCCACTTCTGGTGATGTTTTGATTACAGAAGATGCTATTGAATGTTTAAAGAAGTTATTTCCTCAAGTCGCCATCATTACACCAAATCATAAAGAAGCGGAACTATTGATTGGTCACTCCATTAATCAGGAAAATGTTGAAGCAACAGCCAAAGAAATTGGTTCACAATTCAATACTTCCGTATTGCTGAAAGGAGGTCATTTTGGAACTTCTGAGATGCATGATGTACTATTCGAGTTGAAAACGGGAAAAACAACTGTGATCAAAAACCCGAGAGTAGATACAAATAATACGCACGGTACAGGCTGTAGCTTATCATCAAGTATTGCTACTTTTTTAGGTCTCGGTGATGACTTGGAAAATGCGGTGAAGAAAGGCTGTAGCTATGTCAATAATGCCATTGCTGAAGGGAAAGATAAGGTACTAGGAAAAGGAAATGGTCCGATTAATCATTTTGGGTTAAAGTAGATTTTCAAAAGATGGATACTGAACTGTTTGAATCACTCTTTAGACAGTTCAGTATTTCACATAATTCATTACCTCAACTTTAATCATTATTGAATGGCTTATTTTTTGTCATACAATGTGAAAAATAATAAAAGATTAGACATTCTAACTATGATTAGCCTTACAAAAATCAGGTCCTTAATTTTATTTATTTTTATAGCAAATTTAAGCACCCTTACCTCTTATGGTAAAGATCTAAAACTTGATTTCAATCTTCTTTTTGAACGACAGAAAATAGCACTAAATCAACCCTATTATTCTCAACAACATTCAGATTCTATTCATTTCAAAACCGTCAAGATCTATGTTTCAAATATTCAGATAGAGTTTGAAGATGGCTCCTATTATGATGATCCGACAACTCATCACTTGATAAATTTTGAGGATAAATTAACAACAAAAATAAGATTAGAAGACATCGGGAAGAAGGCCGTTAAAAATCTACATTTTCTAATTGGTACTGATAGAATTACCAACGAAAGTACGGCCTTTGATGGAGATCTTGACCCTGTAAACGGAATGTATTGGGCTTGGAACACTGGTTATATTAATTTTAAACTTGAGGGAGAAATAGGAAGTTCTGATCATGGAAAAAATGATTTCACTTATCACATTGGTGGCTTTTTACCCCCTTACTCTACAGTACAACGAAAAGAGTTTTCGCTTTTAAAAAATGATTCAAAACTGAATATTGGCATTGATCTTAATACTATTCTTAAACGCAAAGATTTAAAAACCACTAATGCTATTCTTATTCCAGGAAAAGAAGCCTCTGATTTTGCAAAAAATGAGTTATACAATAGTATCAAACTAATCAAAAAAGATGAATAGAATATTATTTTCGACCTTGTTGATCATTCCTATGCTATTTCTTTTCAGTTTAAAAGAAAATGACCCAGAGGATGAAAAAGTACAATTCTTTGTGCCTCAAGGTTGGCCGGCTCCTCATTATGATTTTTCTAAAAACCCTTTGACAAAAACTGGTATTCATCTTGGGCGAAAACTCTTTTATGATGAAAAATTGTCTAGGGATAGTACGATCTCTTGTGCAAGCTGTCATTTGTCGTATACAGGTTTTACACATATTGATCATTTACTTAGCCATGGCATTGAAGGACGAATTGGTTACAGAAATACTCAAACTATTGTAAACCCTGCTTGGCAGAAAACGTTTATGTGGGATGGAAGTATCAACCACCTAGATATGCAACCTTTAGCTCCGCTTCAAAATGAATCGGAAATGGATAATTCTTTGGAGAATATCATTACTTACCTTAAATCATCATCAGAATATAGAACTTTATTTGCTAAAGTCTTTCAGACAGAAGATCCTATCACTGTAACTAATATGCAAAAATCCATGTCGCAATTTATGCTTCAATTTAACTCTTACAATTCAAAATATGATCAAGTGATGAGAGGTGAAAAAGGTGCAAAGTTTACAAAAAAAGAGGAACAGGGCTTAGAGGTATTTAGAAACCAATGTGAAAGTTGTCACAAAGAACCTCTATTTACTGACTTTAGCTACAGAAATAATGGTTTAAGTGTTATACCCAAATTACAAGATTACGGAAGGTATACTGTTACTGGTCAAAGTGAAGATTCATTGATGTTCAAAGTTCCCTCATTAAGAAATGTGGAGGTGACTTTCCCATACATGCATGATGGTCGATACCTCACTTTGGATATGGCAATCCATCATTATGATTATTATATTGAAGATAACCCTACGTTATCAAAAGAGATAAAATCCATTCATCTTACTGAAAAGGATAAAAAGAGCCTTATGGCTTTTCTTAAAACATTAACGGACAAGTCATTTCTTAGAAATAGAGCATTAGCATATCCTAGAAAATAATTTTCTAGTCGTTAAATGATATTGTATTGGAACTACTGTTTCTGTATTTTGAATACAAAATACCTCTCTTTATTATTTTAATTTTGAAAGGTTTCCCTTCATTTCAATTAATACAATGGTTAAACATAAACCTTTAGATTAGCCCATTAAGAATAATGTAAATCATAAGTATATTTATGGTTTCTATAGTAATCAAAAAACTAACCATGAAAAACAAAGTAGCATTAGTTCTTGAAGGAGGTGGTTCTAGAGGGATGTTTACCGCAGGAATCCTCGAATCATTTCTGATCAATAATATAAATTTCGATTCCATATTTGGTATCTCTGCTGGTGCATTATATGGTGCTTCTTTTGCTTCCAAACAATTTGAACGTAATAAAAACTTGAACACTTATATTGAGGATAAGCGATATGGGGGATTCAAACATTTACTTCTCAATGGTTCTTACTTTTCGTGGGATTTTATTATGGGAGATATTGCTCATCGTCTGCTTCCTTATGATTATGACACACTCCGTTGTTCGCCTGATTTTTATGTTGGGGTCAGTAATTGTAATACCGGAAAGTCTGAGTTTTTTGTCATTAATAAATTAGACAAACCGGATATCGTCAGTATCCTTACAGCCAGTGGTTCCCTGCCTTTTGTATCTCCAATTGTAAAATATAAAGGGGAAGAATATTTGGATGGTGGATTAACGAATTCTATTCCATATGATGTTGCTTTTGAAAATGGTGCAGACAAAATAGTAGTTGTGCTCACAAGACCGGAAGGGTATGTAAAACCAGAGATGAAATTCACTTCCTTTTCAAAATGGTATTACAGAAAACACCCTAAAGTGCATACCAATTTGATCAATAGAGCACATCAATATAATGAGTCCATTAAAAAACTTAAAGAACTAGAACAGCAAGGAAAAGCTTATCTTATTTATCCTCAAAACGAGTTGAATGTAGGTAGAATAGAACGTAAAGTGCATAAAACTCAAGCCATTTATCATGAAGCGATTGAATTTAGTAAACGTTTTATTCCTGAGATGGTACAATGGATGAAGGAGTAAAACCTTCTATTCTTCACTAAGAAAAAAGTACCTTTTATCTTTATCACCCATTACAATAGTTGACCATTAAGAAAATGAATTCCATTAAAGAACTTTTTATCAATAGATACGGTTTATCTCCTGAAAACTTTGACCTTTTTTATTCGAATATCACTGAGGTGACAAGATCAAAAGGTGAAGAAATTATTAGTAAAGGAGAAATTCATCATTCGGTGTATTTTATAAAAAAAGGAGCAGTAAGAAGCTACTATATTAATGCTGATGGAAAAGAAATCACCTATTGGTTTGGTTTTGAAGGAGACGTCATCGCCTCATTGGGAAACTTTGTAGAGTCCAAACCTTCTCTTGAAACCATAGAGTTATTGGAAGATGTTGAACTATGGAAAATAGATCGAAGTAAATTATTAGATCTTTATAATACCAATATTGAATTAGCGAATTTCGGAAGACAACTTGCTGAAATAGGGTTACTGGAAATGGAACAGCAAATACTCTTGAATCAAGTGACGGATGCTAAGACAAGGTACCTTTCTTTGATTGAAAAGCATCCTCAAATTCTTCAAAGGGTGAAGCTAGGGCAAATTGCTTCTTATTTGGGTATAACTCAGGTGACTTTGAGCCGTATTAGGGCACAGAAATAGCTTCCTTAAACCATCTCTGAATTCATTTCATATTTTTTGTGATCCTTCGGGCAATCACATAGGATTGCCCCTACAATTTAACATATGTAAAAAGAATCCTCATTGACCTCCCCTACTTTTGTTCTGTCATCAAAAAAACACAAAACTATGGGTTGGATTTATTTATTATTATCCGGTTTGTTTGAAGTTGCATTTACAACTTCCATGAAAATGTCAGAAGGTTTTTCCAATTGGAAAGGTATAGTAGGTTTCTTCGTTTTTGGAGCACTAAGTTTTGGCTTGTTACTAAAATCAATGCAAAGCATTGAGATGGGAACCGCCTATGCTGTATGGGCTGGAATTGGAGCTAGCGGAACTATATTAATGGGTTTTCTTTTCTTCGATAATCCCTTCAATTGGAGTAAACTTCTCTTTCTCTCACTTATCGTTATCGGAATAATAGGAATTAAACTCAGTCACTAAAATTATTACTATGAAAAATATCACAATTATTGGGGCAACAGGAGCTCTTGGTTCATCTATTACTAAGGAATTAATAAAAAAAGGAGTCGAGGTTAAAGTCATTGCTAGAGATGTGGAAAAAGCAAAATCACTTTTACCGGAAAAGGCGGAAATAGTCTATGGAGATGTTTCTGACAAAGATAGCTTAAGAACCGCATTAGCGGATACAGAAACCATTTACTTGAATTTAAACACCACTTCTTGGAATGAAAATGCCACTTTCTACCCGGAGCGAGAGGGCATCATCAATGTCGTGGATGTGAGTACAGAATTAGGTGTGAAACATATCATGCAAATTGTAGGAATTGATTCTTCTAACCCAGAATTTGCTACTACAGGTATGATTTATAAAACCAACCTTATCCGAAAACCGGCCATGGATCACCTGAAAAAATCAGGTCTGAATTATACCTATTTCCATTGTTCCGTTTTCTTAGACTCTTTCCCAACATTTATTCAAGGTGAAGAGTTTGCTATTATTGGGCATCATCAATATCCTGTTTTCTTCACAAATACCATAGACTTGTCTGAAAATATCTTTAATGCAATTGGCAATGAAAATACCTACAATCAATCTTTTACCGTTCAAGGTACAGAAGGAATAAGCTTTCCTGTTGCAGCACAACGTTTCTTAAATGCCTATAACCCTAATATAAAAGTCACTGAATACCCTATGGATATTATTCAACATATTGGTTTACCAAGTAAGGAAGATGAAGACTTTATGGAACATCTACTCACCTATGTTGAGCAATTAAAAGAAGAACAGGTTTCTGAACCAACTTGGGATTTATTGGGTAAACCTCAGCTTTCTATTGAAGATTTTGTGAAAACACTATAAAAGTATAAAACTCTCGAAGCTTTGAATAAAAGACTAGGGAATTTTTCATTTATACTTCATACATATAAACTAAGCTTTTGTAACTTCCAATCGATCTTTCTAAATGATTTTTTTGGACCTACTTTAAAACTACCTTCTTCTTCTTTTATCATCATTTTTTTTTGAAAGTATTGAATTCTGCTGTACAATTTAGATATTAGAAAAAATATTTTTTTTTAATAAAGTAAACTTAAAGTGAGCACTCTAATGAAAAGCAAACATTGTCAGTTATGCGAACATAAAAATATGCATATACTTACAGGTACCACATGTAAACTAACTGAAAAGAAACCGAACTTCAATTATAAATGTAAAGACATTAAATGGGGAAAGAACTTAAAAGTCTCAATCTCGAATTTGTATATCGACCTCAAGAAAAATGAATTGCAAACCAATTTAGTGTACTTGAATTTTGTTGTTTTCTTCGTTTTATCTTTAGCTGCATTCTATTATTCCTATTACCTTTTTGTGAGAAGTTACAATAATGATTTTGTACTTTTTAGACTTCCTCTTCTTGTTTTTGTCGCAGGTACTATTTTATTAGGGTACTCTTTCAATCCTCTATTACGCTATATAAGAGATAGAAACGACCTCAAAGGAAAGAAAAAAGAATTAGATCAACTTCTTGAGCTATACAGAGTTGATTTTTCCATAGATGTAGATTATGAAAAAGATGCACATGGTAACAAGACTTTTCATTATGATTTGAAGGTCTTTTAATCGATACAGCTTTCTAGTTCAAACACACCGTCAACTAAGTTTCCGTTAATTGCAGCAATTCTTTTTATGAAGAATAAATGGTAATGTATTGTGGTCCGCGAGGTCGTTGCAATGCAACGACCCTACAGCACTGCACTTTAGAAGATTATTATCAAACACTTTTCATTTAATCTGTAATCAGATGTAAACCCCTCGGTCTTGAAAGGAAAAGATAGCTCAGTTTACATTGTATTAAATAATGATTCAAATACTTATATTCAAATTAACAAACTTGCAACCTCCTACAGATTAAAGTATCTTTGGGAATTTAATTCATCATTATTTTTTATGTATAAATACGGTAAGATAATGGTGGGTTAGAGTTGATAAGTGAAGTATTAACTATCATTCCAAAATACTATAAATGGAGACATCAAAAAAGATTCCTGCTGTTATACTTAATGGTTTCTTGGGTTCGGGTAAAACGACCCTATTTAGAAACTTATTAGGTCAATCCAATACGAAAGATATTCCTGTTTGTGCCATCGTCAATGATATGAGCGAACTGGATGTTGATGGTGAATTATTGGGTACTACAGATGCTGTAGAAGAAAATAGCAGTATTATGGAGTCTATCCACAACTGCTTATTGAGTAGTGATAAAGGGATTGAAAAATTAGATCAAGCCATCGAAAGGCTATTAGCAAAACATCAACCCAAGTTAATTATCATTGAAACATCAGGTAGTTGTCACCCAATGCCACTTGTGGAATACTTTAAGGAGCAAAATGAGGTACAATTGATTGGAGTATTTGCCCTAATTGATAGTTTAATGCTCAGTCATGATTTTAATTATGGAGAGCAACTTATTCCTAGACTTCAACAAAACTTAAGTACTGGTAAGAGAGATACTGTTAATTTGTTGGTGGAACAGGTGATGTTTTGTAGTCATCTTTTTTTAACAAAAAGTGATCGAATCGAGAAAGATAAACTCCCACATATTGCATCGTATATTCAACAAATCAACCCTTATGCTTCTACTCATTCACTTAGTTTTGGAAGGCTAGAAATTGAAGCTTTGTTTGATCTTCCAGAATACGACTACTTTAAAGTGGCTCAGCTTGTTCAAGAATTAAAACCTGTTTTGGAAGCCGAATCCAAAGATGATCGTCCCTATAATATGGCAACGAGAGTGATCAAAGATGATCGCCCTTTTCATCCTCAACGCCTTTGGAATATTTGTCATGAATACTTAGATCAAAGAATTTATAGAAGCAAAGGCTTTTTCTGGTTAGCAAGCAGAGATAAACATTCATTACTTTGGAATCAGGTTGCAGGTGGAATTAGTCTAGAAATCATTGGGTCTTGGCGATCTGGGATTTTAGAAGATCCAGATAATGGTCTTATAGAAGAAGAGATTGTAAAGCTCAAAGAAATCGTTGCCCAAGAACCAGGACGTTTTGGTGACCGTCATTGTGACCTTACAGTCATCGGCGATGAATCACAAGTGGATCGATTTACTGATGCATTAAAATCTTGTTTCCTTACAGATAAAGAAATTGAACTTTGGAAAAATGGATTTTCATTTGAAGATCCGTGGCCTAAAAATATCGTCAGAATTAAAAATGTATAAGTGCTATTCGCTTTTCAACAGCATCTTAATTTAATAGCAAAATATCATCAAATTGGGTTGCAATGCTTTTTATACTAGAATTCACTTTTTTCAGTAAAACATGGATTTATCACATATATTAAGCACTGCAATTCAATTACTTACAAAAAATAAAAACTTTCACTTTCTTCTAATAATACAATAATCGTATTTTTCACATATTAATGAAACAGTTGTACATATCTAATATTCAAGCAACTGATAATAAAAATATTACTACATTTACGTTAACAATATTTAAATACTATTTTGCTATTTTAAACTGCTCAAAAGTCAATGAGACACAAAATTATGAATGAACTTTTTTAGTAAGAAAAAGGTTAGCTGTAATATTAAAGATGTAGTTACACATTATTAAGAAAACCTGAAACAGGTCAACAATCAATTATTCTATTACTTATTACTATTTTGGTAATTGTTCTTTACACTAGAAGGGCAATATTTTAAATGTAAAATTATGTATAACAATAAATTATTCAAGAAGATTTTATTCTTATTATTAATTTTCACCCCGTTTTTTATCATTAATGCGAACGCACGTGGTGTCAATGTAAATGACATAGATGCTGATCATTACATTATTGATTTTACGCATTTCTTATTCTTCTCTACAATAGGAATTATTTTTACAAAGAAAAACTGTAGGGCAGTTTGGTTTCTACCAGCTGTATTTCTAGTCAGTGTTTTCTGTGGTTATTTTGTTTCCTTGGATCATTTGTTTCTTGTTCCATACATTGAACAACTGATCATCTTGTCATTAATCATACCGGGAGTTCTACTCTTTTTCCTCAATAAAGTTTCTGCCAATATGGTGGCTGCTGCACTCGTTTTAATCGGGTTTATTCAAGGTTATTCTGCTCCACATGTAGAATCTCCATTCTTAAATGAAACAGAATACGGTATTAGTTTCCTTGTATCGACACTTGGTATTCTGATGGTCGGATACGCACTCGGAAACATCTTTATTGAAAATGATAAGAAAAGAGGTTTCAACTTACGTCTTGGAGGTACAATTGCACTTATCATTAACTCTATCCTTTGGTTAAATGCTGTCATTTAATTAAAAGACTACTCTCCAAAATTTTAATCCCCAACTATGCGATTTAGAATCGTATAATTGGGGATTTTTTTAGTAAAACTTCACTACTGGATACACAATCTTATGATCATTTAATCGGCTTCCTATACTGCGAAGGCGTCTGCCCAAATTGTTTTTTGAATGATCTTCTGAAATATTGAGGGTCATTGAATCCAACCTCATAAGCAATTTCTGAGATGTTTAAGTCAGAGGTTTTCAGAAGTTCTAAAGCTCTTTGGAAGCGAATATTTCTTACAAATTCAACAGGAGGCATTCCCGTTTCCGTTTTTATTTTTCTGTAGAATTGAATATTACTCATGTTCATTTCCTTGGCCAATTCTGGTACTGAAAATTCGACTTCAGTGATATTCTTTTCTACAATTCTTCGGACTTGATCTTCAAAAGAAAGGTTGGCTTTTGATGTCCTTTTGGAAGGTTTTTTCGGCTCAACGTTTAATAGACTTGTTCGAGCTTTTAATAATTGATTGACCCTCACTTCTATATGTTTTGGAGCAAAAGGTTTCGCAATAAAGGAATCCGCCCCTGCCTCCAATGCTTTGATGCGCTCTTGTGTGTCAGGATTTGGTGAAAGTAAGACAATTGGAATTTGCTTGGTTTGTTCACCGGATTTAATTTTTTCTGAAAGTTGTAATCCATCGATTCCCTCCACATACATTTCCGAGATGATCAATGAAGGGAAATACTTCAAGACTTTCTCATAGGCATCTAAGCCATTTTCTGCAAAAATGATTTTATATTCTTGCTCTAAAATACTGCCTAGGTACTCACGCAATTCTCTAGACTTTTCAACGATAAGAATCAAATCATCCTTATCTGTTGTATCATCTTCTTTATTGAAGGATTGTGTTTTAGGGAACTTTAATTTTTCCGTTTCAGAGTAAAGCAGTTTAGAGATGACATCTTGTTCTTTCTCCTCTTTCTCAGACGAAGAGTAATAATCATTATCAGATGGAATAAGTACCGTGAATTTTGAACCCAAAGAAGGTGTACTTTCCACTTCGATGATGCCGTTCATTACTTCTATAATTGATTTGGTAAAGGCTAAACCTAAACCCGAACCCGTGTCTTTCTTTCCTTGAATTTTATAAAAACGGTCAAAAATGATTTCAAGGTCTTCTTTATTAATTCCAACACCTGAGTCTTTCACTTCGACTTTTAAGTAATGCTTTGATTTCTTCTGAGGCACTTTGCCCTTATAGCTCATTAGTTGTTGCTGAACATCCTCATGGGAAATGGTGGAAACATCTACCCAAACTCCTCCATTGTCTACATTATATTTGAAGGCATTTGAAAGTAAGTTATACATCACTGCCTCAAACATAAAACGATCGATAAACACACTTTTCTGAAGTTTATCATCCGTAGAAATATTATAGCTGACCTTTTTTCGTTTTGCAGTATGTTTAAATGCTTCCGTGATCTCTTTTACCACTAATTCCGTTGTCTCTTCTTTGATATTTAGTTTCAACTGACCATGCTGACTTTTGGTCAAAAACATAATCTGATCTGTTAATCTTAATAACCTTTGTGCATTTCTATACGCCACTGTTAGCGTACCTTGATACTTTTCCTCTACCACACAATTTTGGGCAATTTGCTCAATAGGACCTAACACCAAAGTAAGCGGAGTTCTTAACTCGTGAGAAAGATTGGTAAAGAAGTTGACTTTTCTTTCATATTCTATTTTCTCCTCCAAGACTTTAAGGTGCTCATATTTTTCTTGATTGGCTTTGAGGTCTTTCTTTTTCCTCCATCTCATAATAACCACCGTTACTCCTACAAAAAAGCATAAGTAAAAGAGAAAGGCGATTGGAGATTTGTACCAAACAGGAATGATCTTAATCTTCAATGTCTTCACCTGATCGCTCCACTGCCCATCCACGTTTGAAGCCATTAATGTAAACTCGTAGTTGCCGGGCATCAAACCATTATAAGTGACGACATGATTATTGTCCGTTGTTTCAATCCAATCTTTATCCAAACCATCAAGTTTGTATCTAAATATTTTCCCATCCCCTTTGGAATAATTTAAAGTGGATAAATAAAATGAAAATGTATTCTGATCATGAGCCAATTCAATGGATGATACATTTTGAATTACATCATCTAAGATCACTTTAGCATTGACTTTTTCCTTGGAGTGAATTTCCTTCTTTTTCAAATAAAATTTTGTGATAACAGGGGCCCATGCATTCGGGTTTTTCTTGAAAGAAGAAACCTCCAAAAAGTCTACTCCTTTATCACCTCCCAATAATATATCGCCTTTTGTAGTGAGTTTTTTGGAAGCATTGTAATACCTGTTATTTGACAATCCATCATCTATACTATAGGTCAAAAGTCGATCTTCATTCCATTCAAAGACGTTGGTCAAAGTGGTACCCCAAATTTCATTTTCTTTGGTTTTCACGATACTTGTGATGATCACTTTCAACAGTTTCTCGGGAATATTTTTCTGGCTGAAATGATGCTTGTTTTTGATAAATTCAAACAAACCATTTTCGGTAGAAATCAATAAGGTATTGGCATCTTTTTCTATAATGTCAGATACTAAAGAGGTGTTCATCGTAGGCGTTTGAACGTTGTATTGTTCAATTTCAATAATGGAGAAACTTTTGTCGTATACCATTTTCCAAAGTCCCTCTCCCCTTGTTCCTATCCAAAGTACACTGTCATTTTCAGGGTAGATTTTTACAATAGGAGTTTCTAACAATTTTCTTCCTTTCCCCTTATTTAAAGCTACAAATTTGTTATTCGCTTTGTCATAATACCCTATGCCTGATTCCCAAAAACCTAACCACAAACTATTATCATGAGGGTTATTGGCAATGGACATGACATGTCTATTCGGGATTTGATTCCAAAGCTCGTATTGCTCTTGAATCTTGGTAGAGGAATTATCAATTTTAAAAACGCCTTTCCCTGCCGTACTCACCCAAGTGACCCCTTCATATTCTTCGATCCCAGTGATTTGACCAAACTTATCTTTGTGTTGCACAAAACGATTTGAAGAATCTGAATCTATGGATGCATTATAATATAAATCACCTGTAATGGTACCTATCCATATCTTATCCTCAATTTTTTCTACGGAAGTGACCGCGTTAATGTCATTATCCAAAAGAGTACGAATAGGCTTTTTAAATAGATCATAGAAATAAACTCCATAATGGGTGCCTAACCATAAAACTCCTGCTCTATCTTCATAAATTGCTGAAAAACCTTTTCCTTCAAATGTTTCAATTTTTTGAGTCGAAAGGTCAATAGAATAAATCTTTTTCGCGGTCATAAACCACAATCTATTTTTATGAGATGGAGAATATTGGAGATAGGATTTATTATTACTTGTAAGCTGATCTATTATTTTTCCTTCAAGTTTATTTTTATTACTATTTACAGTAAAAACACCCTTAGTATTCGAACACCATATTTCATTATTGTCCGTTTTAACAATACTATATACACCAGAGAAAGATTTGCCTGATAGGATTGTAGCTTCTCTAGATGCGATATTCATACGACCAAGCCCCTGCATTGTCCCAAACCATATAAAACCTCTATCATCATAGTGAACTGATAAAACTAAGTCTTGCTTGTATATTTTCGAGTCAAATTCTTCTCCTAAGTCTTTGATTTTATAGGATGTAAATATCTTTTCATTTTTGTGATAAAGCACTAAACCATTTTCTTTGGTGCCTATCCAAACGTTTCCATTGCCATCTTCTGTAAAAGAGTTAATTCGACTGATATCTTGAGATCTTGCGGATTCAGACAATTGGGTTAAATGGGTAAAACTATCTTCCTTTTTATCATAAATAAAAATGCCATTATTAGCCGTTCCAATCCATATTTGACCGTTGGAATGCTCCAATAGAGCAGATATTTTCTTTTCTAATAACGGTTGGTAATTTCTTTCGCTGAAACTAGTTATTTCATACCCATCATATTTGTACAATCCATCCCATGAAGATATCCAAAGGTATCCTTCTTTATCCTGAATAATATTGGTTACTGCTCCTGCAAAATTGGGCAATTTTAAAGGAGTGGACCATATTTGAAATGGAATACAAACGAATAGTAATAATTTAAAAAATAGTTTCATCGAATCTTATTTACTCTCTAAAAATAATACTGTAAAACTAACTAAAATTTAGGTTAAGTACATTGCAAACCAAATTTCGTCAACTTTCATTCAAGCTTTCTACAAGCATTTATAGGGTCAACTTTCAAACTTCCTTCTTCTTCATTTTTGTCTTAACACAAAAACGAAGCAAAAAAGTCAAGGCTTAGAAGTCAAAAGCTAAATTTCATTACTCTCGCCTAAATGATTTTAAACTCGCTAAAGCTCAAACAGGAAAATCATTTTTACGGCTCAATACATGAAATTCTTAACGCTTTTCCCTTCAAGGCCACTAAGGCACCGCCAAACTAATAAAGTAGTAATTCTACTGGCGCGAATGTTAAGCGATAGCGTCATTCGTGTCCTAAAGATCAGCAGAAATCTCCCGATTTCTAAATCTTATAAATAGTCGAAAACGTAGTTTACAATCTTTTAGTACATGGAAAGAAGAAAAAGGATATTTTTTAGGGAAATCATTTCTCTTACCTAAAAAAGTTCCATAACCTTTTTCCTAGTACTTACAATTCAAAACCCAAAATAGTTATATCATCCCGTTGTTCTTCTTTTCCTTGATGTATTCTTAATACGTCCAATAACAACTTGTACTGTTTATCAAAAGACATCATGGACGTTTGTGAAAGAATCTTCTCAAATTTTACCGTTCCAAATTTTTTCCTGTCGATATCACATTGATCAATATAGCCATCGGTCAACATATAAAATCGATCTCCTTTTTGAAGTTGAAAATACTGATCCGTAAATTCTTTCTTTTGTTTCCTCTGTTTTCCACCAATCGATTTCTTATCTCCTATCACCCTTTTCAAGTTCTGATCAGAGGTGTTATACAAAAACATAGATCCTTTAGCTGATGCAAAACATAATTCATTCTTTTCATTTTTATCAATTCTGACAATGCTCAAGTCCATTCCATCTGTATTCTTGGATTGCTCTTGCTTCAAAGCCTTTCGAATTCCCTCATCTAAATATTGAAGGATTTCTGATGGAGTTTCAATGTTATATTCATTGACAATTTTATTGAGTAAAGAAACGCCAATCATAGACATAAATGCACCCGGCACACCATGACCTGTACAATCCACCACTGCTACAAAAAGTCTATTTTGATCGTCTTTTGTACTGACCCAATAAAAATCTCCTGAAACAATATCCTTAGGTTTGAAAATAATAAAGTGATTTTGAAAGAAAAAATCATACGACTCTTTTATGGGTAAAATTGCCTCTTGCATGGTTTGGGCATAACGGATAGAATCTGTTATGTGTCTATTTTTTGATACGATTTCTCCATTGGCCTTTTGTAATTGGTCTACAAGATTTGAAATCTTATCATTCTTATCTTTCAAGTCCTTATTGGTCATTGTCAAATCATCTCTCTGCTTTTCCAACTTTTCAGCTTGTTGGTGTACTTCATTGTTGATCTCAATAAGGTCATTGTTCTTTTCAGCCAACTCATGCGTTCGATCTTGCACTATCTTTTCCAATGCTTGTTGTTCTCTTTTATAAGAGCGTACTTTCCATCGATATCCCACAACAATTGTCATTAAAAGAATCACCAAAACGAGGAATCTAAACCACCACGTTTGCCAAAATGGAGGTTGGATAATCAATAAGACTTCTTGGCCTTTCTCATTCCAAAGGCCATCATTGTTCGTTCCTTTCACCCTAAAAATATATTGTCCAGGGTCCAAGTTGGTATAGATAGCCTCCCTTTTTTTGCCTACATAGTTCCAATCTTTATCAAAACCTTCCATGATATAAGCATATTCATTTTTTTCAGGGTTGATCATGTTCAAAGACACAAAACTAAAAGTGATGACATTTTGAAAATAGTCCAATAGAATTTCAGAAGTATTGGTGATGCTCTTTTTCAAGATTGTGCCACTTGAATCAGGGAGAACTTCTCGGTTAAAAATTGAAAAGTTGGTCAAAATCACATTAGGCTTATAGAGGTTGGTTCTGATCTCTTTTGGAAAAAAGGCATTGGCTCCATTGGTTCCCCCAAAGATCAATTCTCCCGCTCGCGTTTTGCAATAGGCCATAGGATTAAACTGATTTCCTTGTAAACCGTCCTCTTTTGTGAAGTGTTTGAAAGTCTCTTCTTGAATATTAAACTTCGAAATTCCGGTATTAGAACTGATCCAAAGGTTATTACTTTCATCTTCCAATAGACCATGAACCGCATTACTCACGAGTCCTTCTTTTTCGGAATATCTCTTCATCAAACCATCGTAATAGTTGGTGATCGGATGTTTCAATTTATCTTTTGCTATTTTATTTAAACCTCCTGCAGAACCAATCCACATCGACCCATCTCTACTTTCGGTGATGGAATAAATCCAGTTATGTGCTAATGAGTTTTTATCTTTTTTTCGATTGACAAAACTTACCCAGCTATTTTGCTCAGGGTAATAAATTGAAAGCCCACCATAAGTTCCTACCCAAAGCCAACCTCTTGAGTCTTCAAAAACATTGAGCACCCAATTACTCGCCAATGGATTATTACCTTTTGTATTTTCTCTAGTAAAAGTACGAAACGTCTCGTTTTCTCTATCGAATAATGCTAACCCACCTCCATTTGTGGCCACCCAAAGTTGTTTTTTGCTGTCTTCAAAAATAAATCGCACATCATCATGAGGAAGACTTTCACTATCCAATGGGTTGTTTTTGTAGGTTTTTACAGTCTTTGTTTTGGGGTTCAATTTTGATAATCCACCTAAGTAGGATCCAATCCAGATTGTACCTTTATGATCTTCTGAGATAGCTAAAACTGATCGCTTTTGTAGTTTATGAGGGTTTCCATCTTCAGGTTTGAAGTGTTCATAGCGGTTTGTTTTCTGATTCAATTTCGAAATACTCCCCTCTCTTGTTCCAAACCAAATGTTGCCCTTGCTATCTTCCAAGATAGATTGCACCGTTTCGTGATTTAAACTATTGTAGTTCATTACCTCCCTTCTGAAGGTTCTGAACTTTTTATAATTCGGTTCTAAATAATCGACCCCTTCTCCATAAAATCCACACCACAAAATATTTTGCTGATCATAATGCAACGATAATAATCCATTGGAAGCGATGCTCGTTTCTTTCAAATCACTATTTCTAAACACACTAATCACTTGGTAATTGAAAGAGGATAATAGGTGTAATCCGTCAGAAGTTGCCACCCAAATATTTTGGAAATGATCAATCACAATGTCTTTTACACTTGGATGTTTTAAAGCCTTGTTGGTCTGAAGTAAATAATTGACTTTTTTGTTGTTAGGGTCGATCAAAAACAAACCGTTATGTAGTGTTCCTGCTAGTATTTTTTTATTCTCAGTCAAAGCTAATGTTGTGATATTACTCGCCTTGTTACCTGCATAAAATGAAGCCTCTTTATCAAGGTAAACATTAGAGAATGTGTTTGCTTTTTTGTTATAAACGGTCAATTGAAGGTCATCATGCCCAATCCAAAGATTGCCATCGTGATCTTTAACTAATGCAGTAATAGTTCCCAAATAAGGGTTTTCTTCTGAACCTAAAATGTTTTGAATGATGTTGCCATTTCGATCCAATTCAAACAGACCTGCTCTTTTGGTGCCTACCCAAATTTGCCCTTCTTTGGTTTGAAGAATAGATGTGATTTCAAATGAAAAGTTAGAATTGTTTAAAGGTGATTTTGAAAAGACTCTTGTAAAAGATTCTCCATCATCATTCAGTCGGTGTAGGTTCGTTGTTGTCCCCACCCACAAATGTTCTTGATCGTCTTCAAAAATCACGTTAATGTCATTGCTTGATAGGGTATTATTGTGATCTGATTTGGAACGATAGACTTTCATTTGGTACCCGTCATAACGGTGTAAGCCATTTTGTGTTCCGAGCCACAAAAAGCCTTTCTTATCTCTGTAAATATTTTTGACCACTTTGTTGGTTAGCCCTGATAATTCTGAGATATGATGAAACTCTTTTTCTAGTGCAAATGAGTGAAAAGTAAAAAATAGTAATGTAAGTGTTGTTAATATGTATTTCATTTCAATATTTAAATGTGTGCTAGTTATTTATATAGTTTGTGCACCATGACTGAAGTCATGGGCAGGTGATACAAACTCCACCAACACTAAAGTGTTGCTTTCGTTTTCAACCTTCAAGACTTTAGTCTTGATAAGGTTGTGTATCACTTGCCCATAGTTTTAACTATGGTGCACGAAACATTTCTATTGCATCACCGATGCCTTTTTTGAAGTATTTCGAAGTCCGTTTTTATCATTGACAATGGCATCTCCCCATTCCGATAATTGCTTTCCTTCCCAATCTTTAGAGAGGTCTAAGTATTCCACTCCTTTTGAATTTCCTTTCCATGACCAAGCATACCAACCGATCCCTAAACGTTCGCATTCAGATAAAATATGTTTGAAAGGAATTGGGTAAGGCTTCTTTTCTTCGTCTTCGCCATGCTGAAAACCAAACTCACCAACGATCAATGGTAATTTCATGTTGGACGCTTTTTCAAGTCGCTCAGTAATGATTTTCTTTTCCTTATACATTTCGTACATGTGCACTGAAAAGAGGATGTTTTTTTGAGGATCTGAATCCAAAATCTCTTGACCATATTCAAAGATGGAATCTATATTTTGTCCCCATCCGTTTCCATCAATTACAATCGTATGGTTTAATCCAGCTTCTCTCATGATCTCAATCGCTTCTTTATAAGCATCTCTGTAAACCTCCTTTTTTCCACTCCATTCGTTTGCGATATTGATTATCAATGTCTCTTCAAATTCCATCAACACTTTTTTGATTTCAGGTCTGATATAGAACTTTGCCAATGACAATAATTTCTCTGCCTCTTCATTGCCTGTCGCATCATGTAGCTCAAGCATAGGAATCATACCGTTATTCAAACAAGTTTTGATCATGGTTTTTAATTGCTTTTTCTCCGCAACATTATTCCATTTCTTACGATCGTAGTTCGTTTGCCAAACTAACCTTACCGAATTGGAATGATGATCAGCGATTGCACTTAATGCACCCAAAGCCCAATTTCGATCTCTGTTATCAAACCAAAAGTGGCTGTTATTGACGCCTCTTGGAATAAACTCTACTCCATTGGCATCATATAGCTTTCCGTCTTTGATAAAAAAGCCTTTTGAAGTATTGTATTCAGGGCGAGTAACCGCATCCACAATAACTTCATTCTTCTGTTTTCCCTTGTCAGCATCTGATGATTCTACTGGTAAACAGCTTGTGATTCCGATTAAAAGAAAAATTAAATATTTATACATGATTTCTTCAATTTATAGGTAATACCAATTTCAAAATAAAATGTCGCATAACCCCTTCTTTATCCTTCCAACCTATTGCCTTCTTCATTTTTTCCATTGATGAAAAAACGAAGCAAAAAAATCTAGGCTGTGAATGCAAAAGCTAAATTTTATTCCATAAGCCTAAAATCTTCAAAACTCGCTTCGCTCAAACAAGGGAAGATTTTTAAACGGCTTATTACATAAAATTCTTAACGCTTTTCCATTCAATGCCACCGTAGATGTAGTGCAAGGATAAGATTAGTGAATTAGGAGTTTCATTCTATACTACATTTTACAAGTGATTTTGGTAAAATTTATTTATAAAGTCTTTTCTAACCTTGTGATAATCTCTTTTACTTCTAAAACTCCCTTCCCTTTTTTGTAGACCTTTAGAATACAAGTAGAAGCTTCACCTTTTTGGAGTTGCACTTTTCCTAAGTCCAACATTCCCCAAGTTTGTTCCTTCGCTTCTTGTTCTCTCATGACTCTATCGGGAGTAGGAAGAGCCGTTGGGATAAAGTTCTTTTTGATCTTTTTCTTGATTACTTGATCCCCAAACTTGATTTCAATAATATCTCCTTTTACTGCTTCTCCTGCATATTTTAATGACAGTTTGAAGGTAGAAGTTGTTTGTACCTCGATAGGCCATTGGATCGTTGCATCACCATTGATTAAATACCAATCATGCGCCCATCCATTTTTATTGGCCTTAAATTTTAAGTCTCCCTCACCTGAGCTTTCATGAACGGCTAAAACTACTCTAGGGCTTTCTTTATATCCCATCGGGATTCTTAAGTCAGAAAATCCTGCAGAAGTCACATCAGTATACCATGCCTCAAAAGCCTCTTTCATTTCCTTAGCTTTCTCTGGTAGTTGCGATTGTAAATCGTGCTTTTGTGATGGATCATCTTTTAGATTATATAAACCCGTTTCATCATATTCCTTCGTATATCTAAAATCACCTTCTCTTACAGCTCCTCTGTCAGCGGTGATTTCAAAGCCCGTCATATGAGTGTACAACTTTCTTGATGCAGGTGTTTTATTTTCCAATAAATAATCACTCAAATCCACACCATCAAACTCCACTGCTTTTGGTTTTTCGATACCTGTCAATCCTAAAAGTGTTGGCATCAAATCGATATGAGCGGTTAAGGCTTGTTTTTTATCCGTTGGGATTTTTCCTTTCCACTGAATAGTACAAGGTACCAACGAACCACCTTCATGGATGGAAGCTTTACCACCTCTCCAAGGTCCATTGTAACGTTCACCTTGAGGGCCGTTGTCTGTTAAGAACAATAGAATGGTATTTTCTTCTAGATCACTTTCTTTAAGGTATTGACGAATTCTGCCTAGATTATCATCTACATTTTTACACATTCCGTAGATGGTAGCGATCTTTTTATTTTGCTTTTCACCATAGCCAAAATCAATGTCCTTGTACATATCGTAGTATTTGTCTGGCACCTGATAGGGAGTGTGGGGAGCATTGAAAGGGACAAAAGCGAAGAAAGGTTTGTCTTTATTTTTCTCGATAAAATCTAATGTCGCATCCGTCAAAACATCTGTGATGTATCCTTCTGTTGGAATCATTTCACCATTGTATTCCAATTCCGTATCAAAGTAGTTACTCCAATGCCCTGATGTAAAACCAAGGAAAGTATCAAAGCCCTGCCCTTGTGGATTTTCTGGGTAATGTGCTCCATTGTGCCATTTGCCAAAACAACCCGTCATATATCCTGCCGTTTTGAAAGCTTCTGCAATCGTCACTTCCTCCGACCTCATGTTTTCTCTGCCTCTTGTCACAAATGAAACGCCGGTTCTGAGATGATACCTTCCTGTCAATACACTCGCACGTGTTGGAGCACAAACGGGACTGACATAAAAGCGATTCAAAACTGCACTTTCACTCGCCATTTGATCAAACTGAGGTGTAGATAAATACTCGTTTCCTGTATGTGAGAAATCGCCCCAACCTTGATCATCAGTCAAAATTAAGATTACATTTGGAGGTCTATTTTCTTGAGCAAAAACAAAAGAAGTTACTGCAAAAAGATAAACCGTAAGTACGCTAATTATTCTTCTATTCATCATTACTGTAGTGTTTCAGCTACTTGAACTGTGGTCAATCCATTCATTTTCTTCGCGTACTCTTTGATCACTGCTTGAGTACTTACATCTTTGTCATACACTCCGTACCAACCTTGAGGTTCATGTGGAGGGTCACCGATAAAATCATCTCCTTTTTTCCAATATTCTTTCGGTCGAGCAGGTCTTCCTTCACCTGAATAAGCCCAAAAGTTCATTCCATAAATTGGTGCTTTTTTCTCGGCATATTGATACACCAAATCAAACACATATTGATAATATTTGTCTCTCCAAACTGTAGTCGCCTCTGGAGAATAATCATTATTATCTCTTGCAATACCAAACTCCTCTAAGATGGCCGGTTTCCCTAATCTTTGTGCATCTTTGATATGTTTATCAAGGTATTTTTTGACTTTCATCTTTGTATCCTCAATCGTTTTTTCTGGCTCATCAGGATTGTACCAACGCCAGTTCTGAGCCCAAATATGAACGGTCAAATAATCGATTTCTTTGATGTCATTATCTCCCAAAAGATTAATCCCCGCATTAGGTCCTGGAGAATCTCCTTCAGATCCCAAGGAAACTAAATGGTTTGTATCTAAGGCTTTAATATATTTCGCTGTTCTGCTGATCCATTGTCTATATTCATTCACTTTCTTATATCCTCTTGGCTCGTTACTCAACTGCCAAGACATGATTGTGGGATCTTCTTTATAGGGTACACCTGAAATGCTGTTAGTCCTACCAATCAAAACTTTCAAATGGGCTTCAAACATTTGGTTGGCCTCCTCATTGGTATAAAATTGAGTAGTAAAATCGGTAAATTTCTCCCACTCTTTTGATATCTGAGGGTATGGAACTTCGCCCTTTCCGGCCCATTGAAGGTATTGTGGCATTCCTCCCGACCATGTCCAGAAATTGTTTAATACCATCACCGCTTTCATCTCTCTTTTTTTCATTTCAGTAAGAAGAAAGTCAAGTCCTTCAAATACTTCTTCATTGTATTTTCCAGGGGCACTTTGCATGGTAGGATGCACTTGGAATGATTGATTTTCGTCTCCTTCTGATGAAGCTAAAATTCTAAGATTCGTAATTCCCATCGCTTTCATTTGATCTAATTCGTTGATCAAACGTTGACGGTTACCTTCCTTTTCCATTCCTATGTTCATGCCGTACCAATAGTTGGCACCCATGAAATAGTAGGGACTTTCGTTCAACACCAAAGCCCCATTTTGGATAGTCACAAAATCATTTAATGTGGAATTCCCTTGTTCCTTGGTTTGCTTCACGCATGAAGCTCCAACAAGGAAGAGGAACAGTAATAATATATTTCGTTTTTTCATTTCTTTTCTATGCGTTTATAGATTTCCACTGTTTCAAGTGTTAAGCGATAATATCTTGATTTTAATAGCTTCTCAAAAGCCCACGACTTAAGTCGTGGGTATTTGAGGAGTTATTTTCTCAAATCGTTTCACCCCCTCAATACACGCTCTACCATTATGATAAGGTGCTTTCCAAGGGCCTACTTTATCTTCCTCTAGGTTTGGAATGTTGTTCTCATCCACTCTCCACCACCATTCACCATGTTCCTTATTGATGATGTGCTCTTGAGTGTACTGCCATAGTCCATGTGCTACTTTGAGGTATTTTTCGTCCTGCGTATTTTCATAAGCATTGATAAAGCCTACCATCGCCTCCACTTGTGGCCACCAATGTCTGTCTGTATCTGTAATGCCCGAAGGATCTCCTTCATTGACAATCGCTCCATCATCGGCAATACCTTCAGCTAAAGTTACATCCGCAATTTTTACAGCTACTGCTTTTACTTTTTCCAATAATGCTTCATCCCCTAAAGCAACTGCCGCTTCCTGCATCAACCATGCTCCTTCTATATCATGACCGTAGCTGATTTCATCGGATTTCAGTTGCCAATTTTCATCAAAAAACAGCTTGAAGTGATAAGTATCTTGGTCTAAGATTTTATCTAAAAAGATGATAATCAAGTTTCGTAATTGTTGACCGACTTTAGCACTTTTAGAAGCGCTATACAAAGTTGTATAGGCTTCCAAAATATGCAGATGAGTATTATTCGTCTTTTTCTCATTTTTGTCTTTATCGCTCAACCTGAGGTCTTCCATCAATTCCCATTCCTCAGAAAAGGCTTCAAAATATCCGTTTAATTCGTGATCAAAAGCATGTTTTTCAATAGAATCAAATAACGTTAACGCTAATTCTAACGCCTCCTTTGAATCTTTTGCCAAGGCATATTCTGAAAAGGCATAAATCATAAATGCTATGGCATAAACCTGCTTTTTCCCATCCACTTTATTTCCTAAGTAGTCCAACATCCAATAAACACCACCATTTTTATGGTCGATAAAATGCTTGATGATATAATCATAAGCGTAGTCACACATCTCTAAGTAATGCTTTTCTTTACTTTGGTTATAAGCAGAAGCAAAAGTCCATAAGATTCTAGCGTGCATAATTGATCCCTTATCCGCTTTTTCATTGACTTGATTGTCGTAAGAGATCTGCCCGAAGAATCCACCGTGATTAAGGTCTTTTGTGTTTTCCAACCAATAGTTAAGTATTCCTTCTTTTAGTTCTTTTTCTAGTGATATTTTGAATGCCTCTATATTCATGGGAGTTGCCTTATTTTAAAGAGAAGTGAGAGGAAAATAAATTTCCCCCTTTCTCACTCTCTTAATTCTAAACTATACTATAAACCTTTTATTTGATGTCTTTTGGTTCCCGAGGACGTCGCAATGCAACGTCCTTTCAGGATATCCAAAATTGGTAAAACAACCTATCCTCTTACTTCTTCCATCATACCTTTTACCTCATCCAACACCTTCTCATTTCTGTCTACCATATCATGGATAGTTTGAACTGATGTTACTGAACGGTAACCGTCTTCTGGTGTGTTTTTGCAGTAATCTACCAATTGATCAATTGTTGATGTCGCTACGTGCATTCTTGTATCTGATGATGCATAGTAAATTTTCACTTCACCGTTTTCATCGGCAATCCATCCATTGGCAAAAGCTACGTTAGAAACGTCACCTACTCTTTCGTCACCTAGTGGAGCAATGAAATGACCTGCTGGACGATGTGTTACTTTTGTTGGATCTTCTAGTGAAGTCATGAACATATACAATACATAACGGAGACCTGCCGCTGTATTTCTTACACCGTGAGCTAAGTGCAACCAACCCTCAGAAGTTTTGATTGGTGCTGGACCTTGACCGTTTTTCACCTCTTTGATCGTATGGTAAATTTTTGGCTCGATCACTCTCTCCTCTTTCACTTCTGCTTTCTCCATTGAGTCCGTCAATCCCCAAGCGATTCCTCCGCCAGAACCTGTATCGATAAACCCGTCTTGTGGTCTTGTATATAAAGCATATTTTCCGTCTACAAATTCTGGGTGCAATACCACGTTTCTTTGTTGACCTGAATAAGAAATCAAATCAGGAAGGCGTTCGAAATTCACTAAATCTTTGGTACGAACAATTCCTGCCGCCGCTACAGCTGAAGAAGTATCATTTGCTGGCGCATTAGGATCTTTTCTTTCTGTACAGAAAATACCGTAGATCCAACCGTCTTCATGTTGTGTTAGACGCATGTCATATACGTTTGTATCAGGCTCCTCTGTTTCCGGCATTAATACAGGCTTATCCCAAAAACGGAAGTTGTCAATACCATTATCGCTTTCTGCTACTGCAAAAAATGACTTTCTATCCACACCTTCTACTCTTACCATCAATACATATTTGCCATTAAAACGAATGGCTCCGGCATTAAAAGTAGCATTCATACCGATACGCTCTTGAAGGAAAGGATTTGTTTCTTCATTTAAATCAAATCTCCATGCAATTGGTGTATGAGTTGCCGTTAAAATTGGATTTTCATATTTTGTAAAAATGCCATTATAAGCTGCTGTTGGTTTATTTTCTTGGCTTAATAATGCTTCCTGTTTTTCAATCAATCCGATTACTTGCTCTCTAAAATTCATTGTATTATTTTCTTTATTTCTTTTTTTTAATCATTTAATTGTTGGTACGTGCACCATAGTTAAAACTATGGGCAAGTGATAAACCAAACATTCAAGACTGAAGTCTTGAAGTTTGGCAACGTAGTCAACACTTCAGTGTTGATGGAGTAGATATTTCCAGCCCATGACTTCAGTCATGGGTCTACGTTGCCAGTTTGTAGTTCACCTAATTCTTTCATATCGCAAGTGTTAAGCCGTTAGGCGTCACTTGTGATTAGTCTTTGGCGAAGTCTCCCGACTTCGAACCAACAAACCAATATGTATTTCGAAGTCAGGAGACTTCGCCTATAATCTGTTCCAAGTGACGCTGTCGCTTAACACTTGAAACATGGATTTTCAACCCATGACTGAAGTCATGGGCTTATGAGGTAATACCTAATTCGCTTCTGCGAATTCTTTATCTTCAATAGATTCAGGTACTTCTTGATGATCTTCTGGAAGCTTATCGTACCAGTTTTTCTTCAAGATCAATGTGGTGATGATCAAGATGGCAGCCGTTGACAAAATTCCCATTTCTTCCTTGATGACGATATAAAGTGGAAGTAATGTTAGCATTGACTGCCAAACGATACCAGTGACTACATTGAACATATCTTTTTTGAAATCCTTATTGACTTGGAAATTTGGATCTTTAGCAATCACCTTTTCTTTGATTGGCCCCCAGTATCCCCAAGGTTTTACCGACTTATAGAAGTTGATTAACGTTTCCTCTTCTGTAGGTTTTGTCAATAATGTACCGGCTACTGAACCGATTAATGATACTGCAAAAAGTACAGGGAAGTAATAAAGCTCCAAGGTTTCTTTAAACACAATCGGGAAGATCATTGAAGCGGCAATACCTGCTGCCATTCCCCAGAAGAAACCATGACCATTGAATCTCCACCAGTGCCATTTTAAGAAGTTGGCTGCGATATATCCACCGTATAATGCGGATACGATCCATTGTAATACCGAGTTGATATTTTCAACATATAAACCAATGATAGTACTAATAATCACTACGGCTGCAGAGATAATATAACTCGCTCTCATTTGTAGTTTACTACTTGCATTTGGATTAATATATCTAAGGTAAATATCATTGACCAAGTAAGCTGGTGCAGCGTTGACTGTCGAAGCAAAAGTAGACATAAATGCGGCTAATAAACCGGCCAATAATAATCCCATTAAGCCAGATGGCACAAACTCTTTAATAGCCATTGGTAAGATGTTTTCAAAATCAAAACCACTACCTGCCTGATTGATATCACCGCTGAAATAAACTACTGCCAAAATCGTGAATCCACCAATCATCAAATATCTTGGCAAGAACATTACTGCGGAAACAAAACCACTCATTTTAGCTGCGTCTTTTGGTGATTTAGTCGATAGCACTTTCTGCATATCAAAATTGGGTGCTGGCCCTGCCATTGAAGCAAAGAATCCTTTGAACAACATCATCATAAAGAAGATGGAGAAAGGTGAGAATCCATCACTTTCTATTTTGCTGTTTACGGATGGTATATACGCTGACCAATCCATTTGTAAATCAAAATTGAAGAAAGGAGAATTCCAGCCTTCGGGCACCATTCCAATTAGTGTATCTGAGTTGACTTGATACATCGCAATGCCTGCAATCACAATTGCTGAAACCGTCATGATTCCAAACTGCAAAACGTCAGTCCATACGATCGACAACATTCCGCCCATTACTACATAAAAAGTGGCGATTGTTGTGAATAAAATACCGTAAGCATAAGGCACCTGCTCTGCCGTTAAGTCCAATGGAATAAATTGACCGACATACGACCATGGAATGAAAATTTCGATGAACTTACCTATTCCAATAAATCCGTAAGATAGAAATCCTAAACAGCTTAGTAATGCAAAGAACACGACTACCATATGCGAAAGTTTTCCTCCAGGACCATCACCAAAACGGGTTCTGATCCATTCTGCTCCTGTCAATACATTGGACCTACGTAACCAAATCGATAAGTAAATCATCATAAAAATTTGGTTGAATGCTGGCCATAACCATGGAATCCAGACACTTTTCATCCCGTAGACAAAGCACAAGTACACCATCCACATTGTTCCTGAAATGTCAAACATTCCTGACGCATTGGATAAACCGAGTAAGTACCACGGTAATGAATTTCCTCCCAAGAAATAAGACTCCATATTTTTGGAAGCCTGTTTCTTCAGGTAAATTCCAATCACGACTGTAGACAATAAGTACAGCCCGATGATTACTAAATCAATAGTTTCTAATTGCATAATCCCCCCTACCGGTTATTTTGATTTCTTATTATTCAAGTCTGACTCTAAAAGAATGCTTTCATCTTCCGTAAACTTCTTAAAGTCAGGTGCTGAAGAGTGCCCTTTATAAGGTGCGTAGAAATGATCTCTTTGTTCCTTTTCGTAGTTAGCGTTTCTCCAAACCATTACATATGCTGCTTTTCTAGTCCATTCATTATGGTTTAGCATTGGTAAAAGTTTCTTTGTGAAAAAGTGATCATCTACCATGGCTTCAATTCCTGTTTCTGTAAAAGCACAAACTTTTCCTTTTTGATCTGCTAATTTTGCGATGATTTCCAGCTCGTTGATGATCCATTTTTCTCTCGCATCATCCGCATTTTTTCTGAAAGCACCGTAATCATCAAATCCTAAAATATCTACATATTCATCTCCAGGATAACGATCTAAATACATTTCTTCCGTTTCAAAAGAGTCTGTAGAATACACATAAACGACATGGTGAATTTTCTTCTTGTCTCTTAAATACTTCACCGTAAACTGCCATAACTTGATGTAATCTTCTTTGGAAACATTTTTTCCGCCCCACCAGAACCATGATCCGTTGTGTTCGTGCCAAGGTCTGAATAGCACTGGTATTTTCTCTCCATCTACTTCAAGATCATTTAAAAAGTCAGCTACTAAATCTAGCTTTTGGATGAACTCTTCATGATATTTCCCGCCTTTCAACATCTCATGTACCACGCTTGTTTTATCCCAAGCACTTGTCTTTGTTTTGAGATTGACCATGTGCCAGCTTAAAGTCGTGATACCGCCTCTGCCATGTGCTTCTTTAATGTATCTTTTGATGTCGGCAAAAGGAATACCGTCTAAGTTTTTCTCGTTTCCGATTTCTCCAATATCCCAACCGTAAAGGCCTGGGTAATCACCTGCTACTTGCTTTACATCTGAATTGTCACCCCACCAATGATAACCGTAAGCCAAGTCATCTTGATGTCCAAAAATGGTTTGATTTTTATTTGACACCTCATGTAATTGCTGGTATAATGCCTTGGTTGGTTTAGTTGCCTTTTTATCATTCAATTTCACACTATCTTGAGCTACACTAGAACCGATAGAAAAGAAAAAAGTTATAAAAGAAACTATTATAGTCTTTCTCATTACCTTGTTATTTAAAAAATTAATTGTTCCTATAAATACACTGAAACTAGGTTGTAATCATCTATCCACTAGCGCGAATGTTAAGCGTAAGCGTCATTCGTGCTTTGCAGATCAACAGAAATCTCCTGATTTCTAATAACCACCATCGAAAGCTCTGTTTACAGTGCCATAGAGTAAAGTTGATTTAGCTGATCCATCAAAGAGGAATACATTTGATCACGTCGTATTAATACGTTATTCTTTCTTTCGTTTAATACCTGAAATGCCAAATCCCACGACTTGCAAGGGTATTGATAATCCCATTGCTTTGTATCTGCTCTGTCTACCCAATAGTGTGGTCGCTCTACAGGAAAGGGTTTGATATAGTTTCCTGTCCAACCTCCAAACTCTGGATAATTAGGTTTGATTTGTGGGTCCACCAAAAACATGATGGGAATGGCTCCTTCTAGGTCGAAACGCGTTTTTTCGCTCTTTGATATAAAATCACCTAACTCACCATACTGAATTACTCCATTGTATATTTCTTGAGGTTTATCTCCTTCGGATAAACCTTTATAAGCCCAGTCATTCTCGATCCACCAAAGATTAGTGAAACGTTCAAATACTTCCGTTCTGCCCCATCCATTCCAATTCAGATTTCCACATACATCTTCATCTGGAGGTTTTACACCTGATCCTATGGAGATCAATCTGATGTTTTCGGAGATGTCTGGTGCCAACATTAAAGCCTCATTCACCACTTCCATTGTACCAAGTATTAAAACATACAAAGGAGAATCATTTTGGCTTCTTGCTTCTGTTATAATTTTTTGGACACCTGCTTTTCTGTCTTTCTGAAGACTTACTTTTAGACTGTCCGGCAATTGGAATTGGTGTTGACTAAAAGAAAAAGAGTCATTTAAAAAGTCTTTCTCATAACACTGAAAAATCTCCTTTACTTTATTTACACCAAAGGCATTGTATCGGTCTAAAACTACTCCTTGAACAGTCATCTTATTTAAGTACCACATCAGGTACGTTAGAGCCTGTTCGTCTTTCATTGAAAAGTCCGCATTATAAATATCGGTTGTAATAATCACTCTTGGCTTCACCTCCACAAGGTCACCTGAACCTCCTTTGACAGAGGAGCACCTTGTTTGTAATAAGAGTAATAAAATTGATACTATATGAACGTAATTTCTTTTCATGACAAAGTACTTTTCATTTCACTTTCCGATGTTGTTGATACAAAAGTACTTTAGGATACAGCTTACAGATATGGAGTTTTCTCTTTAAAATAGAACCAATACTAAAAGGTGAAGTTCTTTGCAATTTTTCATTTAGTTACTTTTTTATCAAAATAAGCCTCCTTGATATTAAAAATGCAGTTTTACCGTTACATTTTTTTACATTCCATTCTTTAAAAGAATGAATAATTAATCGAAAAAATAGACTTATTTATTACATATTTCCTCATTAATGTGGTCAGAACATCAAAAATCATTACTTAAAAACTAAAGATTTATTATCATTGCCTAAAGCGTAAATCATGAAGATTTACTCCACAAGTGAGAAGACTCTTGAGGAGTGGACTTTTTCATCACGAAAGTAATTTTTTTCACCTTTTTGAAATCTGAAATTGAGCATCATAAATCATATAAAGCAGTCAAATGAATAAAATCTGCATACCATCAATTAGTGTCCACCCTACATTTGTAATGTACTTCGACACTGTAGTCATTCATTATTACAAGGCTAAACTTATTGAAGTGAAATAAGCATAATGAAATGGAATAATCATCTAAAACATTATTACTTCAATGTTCAGAAAATTCAGATTTGACTATGACGGATTTACTTCAAGAAACCGTATTTATAAAACAGAAATGATAATTATTACTTCAGCGTAGTCGAGTACTTCTGGAGCATTAGTATTTGAAAGTGAAATGAACAATACCTCTGTTCCTCTAAAATTATTTTTTAAAATATTTTGAGTATGAGAAAAATTACTTCTTATCCGTTATCCCGCTTTGTGGGATTAGTTATTTTTCTTCTTCAAACAATTACCACAATAACGTTCGCCCAAGAACAAACTATATTGACAGGGGTTGTAATGAATGAAGAAGACAATTTTCCATTACCTGTCGCTTCCATTAAAATTAAAGGTACTACCAAAGGTACAGTTACAGATTTGGATGGTGCTTATTCTATACAGGTTGAAAAAGGCCAAGAATTGGTCATTTCATATTTAGGTATGGAAACACAAACATGGACTTACAATGGTGCAAGCAAACATGATTTCTATTTAAGAGCGGATGCCGCTATGTTAGATGATGTAGTGGTAGTGGGTTATGGGACAGTTCAAAAACGTGACTTAACAGGTTCTATTAGTAAAGTAAAAGAAGATGAAAACGTTGTAAGACAATACAATGACCTTGACCAAATGTTGCAAGGTAGAGTTTCTGGTGTTCAAGTGATCGGTAATGAGGGTGCCCAGGGTGGTGCTGTTTCTGTAAAGATCAGAGGGGTCAACTCACTGAGAGGGAATAACGAACCGCTTTATGTAGTCGATGGTATTATCATTAGTTCAGCTGGTGATACTCCAGTCAATGTGCAAGGTGGTAACTCTGCCCCTAGTGCTCAAAACGGTTTAGCAGGTATCAATCCAAAAGATATTGAGGACATTGAAGTATTAAAAGATGCTTCTGCCACTGCGATTTACGGTTCAAGAGGTGCCAACGGTGTGGTTTTAATCACTACTAAAAAAGGAACAAAGGGTGCCGCCAAGGTGAATTTCTTTGCCAATACTTCTATCTCAGAACCTTCAAAAACAATTGATGTGTTGGATGGATTTGAATACGCTCAGTTTATCAATGATGTGAACTTATCCAACAATCAAGTTCCTCTTTATCAATTAAACCCTGAAACTAGAGAGGTGTATCAATTGGCAAGTGGAAACCTATTACAGCAACACAATTGGCAAGACGAGATCTACAGAACGGGCGTTTCTTATAATGCAGGTGCTTCTATCAGTGGTGCCAATGAAACGACAGACTATTACATTTCGATGGGATACAACAACAAGCAAGGTGTGATCCCGAATTCATTCTCTCAAAGTGGTGACTTAAGAATTAATTTAGGTCAAAAGATTTCTGAGAAATTGCGTTTTGAAGCAAAAACTACTTTAAACATCTTGGATGGTTCTTATGCTCAGACGGGTGAAAGAGCAGGTGGTAGCCGTTCGTTGATTAATCAAATGGTTGGTAAATTGCCACTTACGGGGTTGAACATAGATGGTGAAGATGATGGTGATGCTGTTGAATTGACACCTTGGGACTTCATGAAAAATAATGATGATTTGACTAAACAATTCAGAACGATCATTGGAGGTAAATTGGAATATAAAATCGTCAAAGGACTTAAAGCTACCCTTAGAACGGGAGCCGATCTAAGAAATCAAGACCGAAGCATTTGGTTTGGTCCTGGTACCTTCCAAGGTAACCAATTGAATGGATACTTAAACACAATTCAACAAAAAAGAAGCTCTTACAATATTGATGGTATTGTAAACTTCAACAGAACTTTCAATAGAAAACATAGAGTGGGTGCTACGGCTGTAGTGACGTATGATTATATCAATTCGCAAAACACTACTTATGCGGTCAGCAACTTTATTGATCATAGCTTCAGAGGTGAAGCTCCTCAGTACGGACAAGACATTTTATCTCCTCAAAGAACACTGACTTACGAAGAATCTATCTTCTCTTACTTGGGAAGAGTAAATTATACTTTCAACAACAAATATATAATGACAGCCAACTTCAGAGCGGATAAATCATCCAAATTTGAGGAAGGAAAACAGTGGGGCTTCTTCCCTTCTGCTTCAGTCGCTTGGTATATTTCAGAGGAAGATTTCTTAAAAACCTCAAGCAGTCTATCGGACTTAAAATTGAGAGCAGGATGGGGACGTACAGGTAACCAAGCCATTCAACCTTTCCAAACATTATCCAACTATACCAACAACCTTTATCCTGATGGCAATAATGGTAACCAAGTGGGCTTAATTCCTGGTAACTTGGCCAACACCAACCTAACGTGGGAAACTACAGATCAGATCAACGTTGGTTTAGATTTTGGGTTCTTGAAATCAAGAATTACAGGTACGGTAGATTTGTACTCTAAACATACTATGGACCTGCTTCAAAGACTTCAAGCTCCTACTTCTACAGGTTTTAAAAACTACTATATCAACAGAGGTGAAATGTACAACCGAGGTGTTGAACTCAACTTGAATACGGTGATTGTAGATAATGATACATGGGGTGTAAATATTGGTGGTTCATTGACCAAAAACATCACGGAGATTGGAGAGTTAGGTATTCCAGAGTCAACTATTTATATCGATGGTCAACCTCAGCAAGTACAAGGATATTTAGGCAACGAAGTATCAAGTGGTGGTACTCTAAATGGCCCTGCCAATATCTTTGTCAAAGGAATGCCAGTAGGTGTTTTCTATGGATACAAAACCAATGGAATTTATGCTACTGAAGAAGCTGCTAAAAGTGGTCCTACTTTTAATGGTAACGCTAACCAAGCGGGAGATGTCATTTTTGTAGATCAAAACGGTGACGGAAATATCACTTCAGATGATAAAACGATAATTGGTGATCCTAACCCTGACTTCATGTACTCCATTAATATGGAATTCAGATATAAAATTTTCAGATTGAGTATGCTATGGAATGGTGTTTACGGCAATGATGTCTTGAATGCAGACTTGGTTTGGACAGGTTACCCTTCACCGGTTTACAATAGCTGGAATGTAAGACCTGAGACGTATTACAATGCGTGGACTCCTCAAAATACCAATACGGACACTCCAAGAATCGGATACGGTTATGGCAACTCAATGGGTAGTCATATTACAGACCGAATGATTGAGGATGGAAGTTACCTAAGATTATCTAATGTGACATTTACAGTAGATCTTCCTACAGATAAATGGCAAAGTATAGGTGCTATCAGTATCTACTGTACAGTAAGAAACCCTATCACAATTACCAATTACTCAGGTTATGACCCAGAGGTGACTTCATTCCTTTATGATGGTACAATCATGGGAACAGATTGGGGCGCTTATGCCAACTTGAGAACTTACTTGATGGGTATTAATGTTACATTCTAATCAACGAACCAATGAAAAAAACGATTATAAATAAAATTGCCTTATTGATTCTAACAGCCTTTAGTTTGAGCTGTTCCAATGAGTTTCGCCCGCCCTTTCTAGATACTGAATCGACCTACAGTACACCCTCAGGGCAGTTTGCCGCTTTGAACGGTATGTACGGTACCATGATTAGTTTTCATGCCTATGCCAACCAAATGCAAGCATTAAACTTACATTCAGGTCTTTTTTACTCAGGAAGAGAATCAGATAACTTTGGTATTGCCGCTTTAAATCCGTTTTCAGACAATGATTACGTAGAAAGTATTTGGCAAGGTACTTACGGAACGATCAACAGTGCTAACGACTTTATTTACAACGTGAACAAAGTCTATGATAACAATGTTGATGTGATGTCAGATGATACTAAAAACTACCTTGGTCAAGCATATTTTGTAAGAGCATTCTCTTACTTCAATGCCGTGCAGATGTGGGGCGAAGTACCATTAAGAGTTGAGCCTACCAATGAAAATACGGTACATGTAGGAAGAACTGACAAGCAATTAATTTTTGATCAGATCATTGAAGATTTGAATTTTGCTAAAACATTAATGGCCAATGATACTCAAACATTGGGTTATCCTAAAAGCTATGCCGCTAACTTCTTACTTTCAAAAGTCTATGTTTACATCGCTTCTTGTACAAATGCAGGTGATGAGGCATTGAAAATTGAAGGGTATACCAACAGCGGTGATGATTATTGGTTGATGGCTTATGATGAAGCAAAAATTGTTGAGAATCAATACTCCTTAGTGCCTAACTATGAGGACCTTTGGCATGAACAATCGGGAAACAATACAGACGAGTCGATCTTTGAATTACAATTCAACATTACGGCAGTTAATAAAACATTCACGTTTTTCTATACTCCAAAAGTCTATACACAAGGATTTAGCCATAGTGGTAGAGTATTAACCAACCCTGCCGCTTACGATCTTATCTACAATGACTCTCCTAACGATCCTCGTCTGAAATCAACTTTTGTAACTTCGTTTGTTGGTTTTAGAGATCAAGGTGGAAATATAACTGAAAACCCTTACATAACTAAGTGTTATCCAGAATCTCCGGTTAGAACCAACAGAACAAATGGCTTTACACCACTCTTAAAACTGATGGAGAAGAACCAATATTCTACGACTATCACCAGCAATAAAAACTGGATTGTGTACAGATATGCAGATTTATTGTTGATGTTGGCGGAAATCCAAAACGAAAGAGGTTTGGGAGCGGATGCCTTACAATATGTCAATCTAGTACTTGATAGAGCGAGAAACAGCAATGAAGGATCGGCTGAACCTGCCAACTGGGACATGATGTCTATGGAAGAAATGAGACTGAAATTATTTACCCAAAGAAGAGCAGAATTGCTTGGTGAAGGGCAAGACTGGATGGATACCAGAAGAAGAGGTTATCAATTCTTCAAGACGAACGTCATTGATCCTCAAAATGCATTTAGAATGGGTGAAAATGGAAATACCAACTTAGATCCTGCTTTCCCTGATAATGCAAAAGCGTTACGCTTACCTATTCCTCAAGTGGAAATCAACACCAATCAGGCGGTTTCTGGTAGTGATCAAAACGAAGGATACGGTGCCTTATAAAAAACTAAAAAGAGCAACAACATGAAACGATATATATTTAATTCCTTAGTAGTATTCATCTTGGCCTTCTTTGCATTGAGTTGTGAAAAGGAAAAAATTCCGGGCCACTTGGAAGACAACGTAATGAACCCTCCTGTCAATTTGGTGTACAGTGAAACATCAGCAGGCTTTTTGGACACTATCCAAACTGAATTACCAACTTGGGATGGTACTACAAATGTGAAGTTTGAAATCGATACGATTACATCTAGTGATGAAGACTTCAACCTGTATGCTTTCTCTCAACTTGTATCAATTGACAATGCTACAGGTATGATTACAGTAGCAGATAAAACTCCGATTGAGTTGGTAGGTACTTATTACTTTGGTGTGAAAGTCTATTACTCAGGCGGTTTAGTCACTCACGACAGTGCTTCTATGATTGAGATTGTTGAGCTTCCTTTCGCCATCAATTATGAAGGGCAACCAACTTCTTTCAATTTCACTCATCAAGGTGTTATGGCATCTCCAACCATCACAGATTTGCAAGATCTTACGGTAGAAGGTTATGAATTACTTCCAGAAGTACCAGGCATTTCTATCAACAACGAAGGTAAAATCATCAAGGAAAATAACGACACACCTGACGGCGATTATGCTTTTGAAGTCGTGATGACTACCGACAAAGGTGTAAAACGATTTGATAGTGTGTATGTTACTACCATTCTTCCATTGGATATTGATTTAACTTACGCTCCAAAATCAGTTGATTTCAACTATATTGGAGAAATTGCGACACCAAATATCAGTACTGTTGAAAAACTTGACATCAATGATTTCACTTATACCATGACAGGTACTGACGGTAATGCAGTGGAAGGTTTAGTGATTGATGAGAACACAGGTGTTATTTCGAAAACGAACTACAATACACCTCCTGCTACACATCAATTGACAGTAACGGTACAAACACCAATCGGAGATAAAATATTTGCGGATGTAATGACCGTAACCGTTGGCGAAAGACCTGATTTAACGTACTCAGGTGCCACGCAAAGCGGAACAACATTAACTAAGGCTACCCTTTCACCATGGTCAGGCATGAGTGCTTCTATCAATGTTGACATTGCTACAATTGGTACAGACTTAGAATTCTCATTCTTGGATAATCAATTCACGGGTATCTCAATCGATGCCTCAACAGGTGTGATTACAGTAGCTGAAGATAGCAATATTCCGGAAGGGACTTACCCTATGAATATCAGCATTTTGGTAAAAGACCACGGCTTGAATGAAGTGATGAACTACGAAAACGTATTCAATGTCGTCTCTTCTCTTGAAGCAGGAATTGCTGAGGTAGTGATGGAAGACTTTATGGATGACACTACGTATCCAAACAACCACAAACTTGAAGTTGATACAAATGGTTTCCAAAATGCAGAATTCGGAGATAAAGCCTTTACAGCTGTTCCGTACTGGCAAATTAGAACACAAAAAGGAATAAAAGGTGCCCAAGGAACAGTCGAAGGTTCTAAGATCCCTGCAGGACAAGCCTACGCATCAACTGCATTAGTAAAATCCATTGATATTGACGCTGATGTAAGAGGACTTGCCATAAGTTTTGATGAGATGTATGGCTACAACGAGAGCAATGCAGGGCAAACTGAAAAAACATTGACGTATAACTACGATCAAGATATCGATGCCGAAATCATAGAAACAGGCTGGACAACAATTCCATTCACAAACGGTACCAACTTCTCCACTGTTGCAGGATGGGGGTCAGCTACACTCAATAACGTTAAAGGGGCATTATCTGCTGATAGCATGAGAAGTGGCCGTATCAATATCATGATCCGTTTCAACCTCTACGCTGGAGCCCCTGCCAAAAACCCTTGGCTTGTGGATAATTTTGAATACACGCTCTACAAAAAATCAGAAGCAGTATACGAATAATAAAAAAATAGAGAATTGAAATAAGATTCTAACCGACACAAAAAAAGCAGTCTGCTCAATTGAGTGGACTGCTTTTTTTGTTTCTCTTGTGTGATACAATGGGTTTTCTTCTCCCTGTTTCAAGTGTTAAGCCGATAGGCGTCACTTGGAACTGAATATGGAAGAAGTCTGTTGACTTCTAGACAAAAAATTATAAAATAACACACAAAACCAATTTAACTTGAATCAAAAGATTTATAATTTTAGTAACCAATCTTCTTGAAAAAAAGGGGTATCATAATAAACATGAGCCAATATTTTTAATGATCTAAAGCGTTCAAATGGTGTTTTATATTCTAAAGATTCAATACTCTCAGTGAGAACTTTATTGGAAAAATCAGAAAAATCGTCTTCTATTTGAATATTTGTTATCATCAAACCTTCTTTAATCTCTTTTTCAAAAAGAGTTATTTCAAAGTTAGGATATTCACTTATGTATGGTGTAAACAATTGAAGGTTTGTATCCTTGTCAAGCAATTTTTCTTTAATTATTTGATAATAATCCTCTCTCTTTAGCAACACTGAAAACTCAAGTAAGATATATAATAAACAAGTTGATGAATCACAATAATTTTCAGGTCGGTAATGATTAACTAAAAGATCTATAAGGTTATCTTCATTGTTAGAGTATTCGGGTAATACCGAATAATTTGCTTTGATAAATAATAAGTTCTCAATGATTATTTTAAGAAAATTAAGAGCATATTCCGTAGATTTATTTTCAATGAAAAAGGTAGCAACATTAACTAAAAAAATTGATTGATTATCTTTTAATAATATCAATCCATCTTCGTTATTATCAATAATCTCGTTAAGTATTTCGCAGTAATCTTTTGGATCTCCAATTGAATTTGAAAGGTTATTTCTAAAGTAAATACATAGATGGTTAACATAACTAATTAATCTTAGTGAATATCCTAATTTTTCAAATTGGCCAGTTCTCCCAAGAAAAAGTCCTCTCTTTTCTTTTGCCAAATCTAATGACTTCGAGAAATATTCATTTAACACACTATTAAATAATTGATAGAGGATTTCAAAACTATTTAGAATTGCTTCTTTTCTCTGAAGATTTTTTTTCAATACCCATGACCAAAGTTGTAAAACTTGAAATGAGATACATTTTTTCCCAGTTTCTAAATTATTGTTCTCTCTTGAATAACTGAAAATGATATTAGCTAACAATAATTGAGTTGCCAGGAATTTCTTAAGTTTTCTTCCATCTGTAGATGAAAACTTATCTATTTGATGATATATTAATTTCTCAAAATGTTCATAGTAACCCTCTCCCAAATCCAGAAGAACCAATACTCTCTTAAACAGCCGAATACTCTCTGAATCAGATAATAGATATTCATTAAACAAATAATCTGTAAATAAATCAGTCAAATGGTGTATATCCCAATTTGTAATTTCAATGCCTGGGTTTTTTTTCATCATTTCATCAATGAACCCTTCAAACTGGGGTTTAAAATTTCTTTTAACTTCTCCGTTGTGAACAATAATAATTGATGTATTCATATCTGAGAAACCCCCAAAGCTTCCATTTACAAAAGGAGTATCTATTGCCTCATAAATTGACTCTCTTATTCCATCATTCTTGTTAAAAGAAGACGATGTGATATCTCTATCACTATAACCCTTTAATTCAAAATAATACTTTCTATTATCCTTAACAGCAATTATATCTTTACCATATTGTGGCATCCCTTTAGAATCCTCAGCTGTCGCAATTATTCTAAACCCCATAGTTGATAGTAACAAAGGGAAAATTGCATCTAATTCTTTGTCTTCTTTTAGAGAGCCTAAATAATCTCTTACAATGTTTCTATTAAAATTGTTCATTAGTCCAGTCTTCATTTATAAAGTATGACAAATAATAATCTACAAGAGGCATATTCAATAATTCCATAGAAATGGATATTGATGAACTTATTTTACCCGGTTTTGATACTTGTTCATTTCTTTCTGACTTCCAATATGAACCTCTTCCTATCTGAACAGTTTGAATAATTTTTGCTAAACTATTTTTTTCATTATCTTTTTGATAACCTCTCATATCATTATTTAGTCTCTCGTTATTCTTCTCTTCAAATTTTTTGTGCAACTGAGGAAATAATGAATAGGATGAAAATTCTTTAATTTTATGTTTTTTATTTTCTAAGTTTTGAAACATTTTAGATTCCTCTTCTAACTCATTAAGAAAAGATAACGTTATTTTTTCTTCATCTAGATATCGATTAAGTTTATCAAATAAAGAAACCCCATAAAAAGTGATTGATTCTAAAAACTTAGTTTCTAGAAATAATTTCACTTTATCGTCATTACATTTGAATAATGGTAATAATAAATCAAAACCTTCAAGGTAATTCAAATAACAACTAAAATTTGAAATACATAATATAAACCTTATCTTATTTTGAGTGGTCAGTTCTTCAACATCAATTATAAACTCTTTATCCAAATCATGAATACTTTTCAATAAAAGGAAAGATCTAAATCTTGTCTGACCAATATTACCTAATAAAGTATCAATCAAAAGATTTTTAAATCGTACTTCTTCGCTTAAGGATAATAAAAATTGGATAAAATTATGATTGTTAGTTACCCCCAAATTAATAGATTCAAATAGGTTCTTTAATATCTCTATTTTTCTATCTACTGTAAAAGATTCCAAGACAACTCTCATTTGTACATTAAAGTTCGAAACCTTCAATTCTAAACTACAAAGTAGTTCATATTGTAAATCTTTATCATCACAATAATTTAGCAAAGCTTCAAAGACTGAATTACCAAATTCACTTTTTTTAGTTAATTCGAATAGTCGCTCTCTGACGATGGTTAAATGATTATCAGATGTGATTTTTGAATATAAGAATAAATAAAAGTAAGGTAAATAATCAACTAACAATCCGTGATCGAGTTTATTTTCAACTGTAGATTTGATATTCATAAAGTCAATATCCAATAAATTGGGTAATTTTATATAAGACTCTATCAAAACTTTTGGGTCCTTACTTTTAGGTAAGGCATCAACAATATCATTTTTGATATCATAATAATTCTCATTTACTACTATTTTACTTATTAAAAAAAATACATTTGGATATTTATCCATATTATCCCGTATGAAGACACAAAATTCTTGGACATCATTTTTCTCTAGAATCAATGAATTGATTTCATCTGAAATAATATTTGAGAAATGATCTCTATATGAATTAAGTAGGAATATTTCGTATAAGCTTGCTGAAACGTCTGTTGTTAAATTAATTCCTGTACCAATAACAAATTGTCTAATAAATATTTCTTTATCTTCTAATCGAATAAAGACAGAGTTAGTATCTAAAAACTCTTCAAAATAGTTAAAAAAGGAGCTTGATTCTGATTTATATAGTTCGCATAAATAAAACAGCTGAACTTGGGGTATCAGGATTTGAAAGACAGTTTTATTTAAATAATCAATTACAAACTTAAGAGCATCTAAATCCGAGAAGGATATATTTTCATTCTTGATAATTTCATTTTTCATCTCTAAATGAAATGCCAATACCGTTACAATAAAAGAGGTACTGATTTCCATTCCTTTTAAAGTTTGGTCTTTATTCTCAATAATCTCTTTTATTTGTGGATAATATAACTTTTTATTGATTAGTGAATGTTCAATTATTTTATCGTAGGAAAAGATTGAAGTTTGATTTGTCATTATAATAGAGCTTTAATTCTGGCTATGAAACAAATCTAACACTTTCCTTTACAAGATTTTAAGTTTAAATAAAGAATTACCGTTCTATTTCAAACATCACCCCTCCCCATTCTCCTTAATATAAACTGAAGGCGTCACACCAAACTGATCCTGAAAGCATTTTCTAAAGTATTTCAGATCGTTAAAGCCCACTTCATAAGTGACTTGTTTGATATTGAGTTCCCCCTCAAGAAGTAATTCACTGGCTTTTTCTAGCTTTATTTTTCTGATAAATTTACTAACAGAAAGGTCAGAAACTACCTTGAATTTTCGGTACAATTGTGTTCTGCTGAATCCGAGGTCTATTGCGAATTTATCTACATCGTAATCCTCGTTAGTGACGTTTTGTAAGATGACTTCCCTTGCACGAACAAGAAGTGGATGTTCTTCAGATGGAGAAGTTTCAACCTTGTTTTTCTCTGATGAAGAATATTTTGCGATGAGTTTTTTGCGAGAGTTCAAAAGCTTCTCTACACGTACCAAGAGGTGTTCCGGATTTAATGGTTTTGGGATATATGAATCGGCACCTACTTTTAAACCTTTCAAGCGGTCTTCATGTTCCGAGAGAACGGTGGTGAGAATGACAGGAATATGGTCCGTTATTTCGTCTTTTTTGATCAAATCACAAAAAGTAAAACCGTCCATTTCGGGCATCATCACATCAGAGATAATGATATCAGGAATACACTCCACGGCTTTATCATAGCCTTCCTTACCGTTGGTGGCTTCTATCACTTTGAATTGACCATTTAATACCGATTTCACAAACGTTCTGATATCAGGGTTATCATCAATCACCAAAGCGATGTTTTCATCCTTGGGATCCAGGTTTTCAGAAGTCAAAGTATCAATTTGCTGGAGGACTACATCATTTTTGTAGATGCCTACGGTGTCTTGACTACTAAGGTCTTTGATTACTTTTTCGTCAGCTTTATACACGTCATGAAGTGGTAACGATAGTATAAAAGTAGCTCCATTTTGGTTTTTATTGTTTTTGACTTCTAAATTCCCTTTGTGCAGAAGTGCTAAACGCTTAGAGTAATTCAGCCCAATTCCTGTCGAATAAGACCTGTTTTTATCTCCATAATAACGATCAAATATTTTATCAATGGCAATAGGATTAATTCCTTTTCCTTGATCAATGACATGAATAGTAAGCCATTCTTTTTCCGTCTCTACTTTTAATTTTATGGTCCCTGAAGTTGGGGTATATTTTAAAGCATTTGACAGTAAATTAAACAGAATATCCTCTACAATAGCTTTATCAAAATAACACTCCAAAGGAACTGTCGCTTGTTCCAGTTCTAGCTGAATCTCTCTTCGGTTGGCTTCATAAACAAAAGCATTTCGCACCTCTTCGATAAAGACATTGAAATCTCTTTTTTCAACATTAAGGTGCTGTTTAGTTTGCTCAGAATTCCCAATATTGATCACTCTATTGACCAGTTTCAGCAATCGATCTGCATTATTATACATGATCAAATGTTGCTCGAAAAAAGGATCATTTTCCTTTTTCTGCTGAATCAAAGACGCTAATGGACCAAGAATCAAAGTAAGGGGTGTTTTGAATTCATGAGAGATATTGATATACAGTTTCGTTCTCAAATCATCCAATTCATTTTTCTTTTGCAAATCCAATCGGTCAATTTCCAACTGATGTAAATGATGAGCCTTGACCAACTTCCTTTGAGTGAAAAGGTAAATCAACCCCAATACCAAGCAGATATACAAAACAATCGCTACCGGATGTCTCCACAAAGGAACGGCAATGACCACTTGAAGATCCAAAGTATTTTCAGACCAAATACCTTCCCCATTGGTCGATTTGACTTGAATATTATATTCCCCTGAGGCAAGGTTATTCAATTCCAAATAACTCACCCCATCAGGCAATGTATGCCACTTCTTATTTAATCCCGACACTTTGTAAACGTATTGGATTTTATCTTGATTCAAATATTCCAGGTTACTGAATCCAAAAGCGATGGAATTTTTGGCATAAGGCAACTCCATTTTTGCCTTATTTTCTAATGCTGATTTTATATATTCATTGGAATGATAAAATACCTTCTCACCTCCAATCCACACCGTTTTGACAGTTGGAATGCCGTGATTTTTTTGAGTGTCTAACTGATTTGGAGAAAATAAATCAATGCCTTCTGTACCCCCAAACATCAATTGTCCTTCGGCTGTAATCCCCACCGCATTGCTGAAAAATTCTTTATTCTCTAAACCGTCATTTGTAGTAAAAATGCGAGAGTTCTTATTTTCGAATTGAGGATTAATGTTGACCAACCCTTTTGAGGTACCCAACCAAATATGTCCTTTTCGGTCTTCCGTGATAGATTCTACACTAAAGAAAGTATCATCTGTATTAAAATACTGTCTGAAGCTTTGATTATCATAAACCGTCAATCCATCATCTGCCCCAATCCAAAGTAAAGCATTTTTTCCTCGGAAAAGGGTTACACAAAAATTACTGGACAAGCCATCTTCTACCGTATAATTTTTCAAGTTGAGCACTGTATTGTCTTGATCCAAAACTGCCTTAAAAATCCCTGCTCCACTGGTAGAAATCCAAATTTGCTTCTCTTCTACTAAAATGGAGTGAATCGGTTTTCCTTTACAAAAAGGCTGATTGATAAATAATATCGATACAAACTGATCGGTATGAGCAATGTATTTGTAGACATCTCCAGTATAGGTTCCGAAATATACATTGCCAATTTTATCACTTGTAATCGTTGTGATCAATGGTGTCTTTCCCTTACCAAAAGGGTTCTTCAAGTGCCTAATCTTTTTGATTGTCTGATGCTCCAAATCAATGTCATCAAGGTCAAAGGTGTACACTCCTCCATTTCCTTTTTTGGAGAGCCAAACTTTATTGTATTTGTCTATTGTTAGCGTATTGAGCGTGGCATGATCGAATTTCTTTGTTTTTAGTTTAAAGTAATGGTCTTTTGATTTTTGATAATAATAAATGCCATCCGCCCAACGATGAAAGAGAAGATCCCCATTTTCTAATGGACAAAGGTTGGATACCGCAAATGAAAGTTGGTTTAATGCTGATTCCTCTTTTTTAACCAAGTTTTGAACATTGAATAATTGATGTAATCCTTTTCTTCGTGACCCTAACCATATCAAATTTTTGGTTTCCAAAGCACATGATATCGGCATTCCTATTGTCTCATTTTTGGGTTCGATAGAAGTGACTTCTTGGGTAAATATATTGATGCTTTTTAATCCATCATTGGTACTCAATAATACGTTTTCTTTGTTCTTCGATAAAGTCAATTGATAAGCTGAAGCTTCATACACTTTGGTGTATTTATTTTTCTGATTTGATGTCACATAAACACCATCTCGTTCTGAAACCCAAATCCTCCCCGAAGGGTCTTTAAGCATTGAGTAGACATATTGGTTAATGCCTTCAAAGACCTTTGAAAAATGTTGTTCTCCTTCTGCTTTAAATAGTATGCCGTTTCTAGTCCCTAAATAAATGCCTTTGGAGTTTGATTCGAGAAGGCATGTAATCGTATTATTGGTGAAAACTTTTTCTGATTTTTGATCATAAACTTTTATCGTATTGTTATCAAGGTTGAGTTGTGCTAGCCCGTCATTTTGTGTTCCTACCCAAACTTGATTTTCTTCTTGATCAAAAGAAATGCATAAGGAGTAATCAGTAATAAAATTGTCCCTTGATTTACTCCAATTATCATAACTGTAATCATTGAGGTTGATTCTGAAAATCCCATTGTTGTTCGTGGATACCCATAGGTCATTATCAAACAGATAAAGGTCATTAATTTTTAAAGCTAAAAATGCTTTGTTCAACTGCCTAAATGAAACCACTTCCTCCCCATCATATCTATACAATCCTTTCCATGAGGCAAACCAAATAAACCCTCTTTGATCTTCTACAATACTATTGATGGTAGAAAAAGGGGAGTTCTCCACTTGCTCTAATTGGTCAAGCTGTATAATGCTTTTCCCGTAGCTGAAATTGATGATAAAAAATGATATTACGAGTAGTAATTTCCGCATATTTAAGGGTTTCTGTCCTAATGGTTCAATTTAATAAAATGAGGGTTAGGGATGGGGGATTTAGGATTTTTTGATGAAAAAGAGAAGCAAATTTATGCTTCTCTCTTTGCTGTCCGTCTATAAGTAGTCACCCTATTTATTGTTATTTTTTTAGAAGTTAGAGACCTCTTGTGATCTTTAAAACACAAGAGACGCTGACGCTTAACTCTTGCGCTAGGTGATCCGTCCCGTTTCTTATAGATCTCCCAATTTCTAACACAATTTATTTTTCTTGCGGTTCGGTGGGTTGTCGCATAGTACCGCCCCTACGTGGTTATGGCTTTTTATAAATGTTGATCTTGTTGTCGATAAAAATGGTAGAGGGACTTTTGTGAAATTCGACGAAATCATCGTAATAAATATCTCCTTTGATCGGCACCCAATAGCCTCTTTCTTTGGAATTGTTTCGCCATGTGAGGGCAAATGTAATTTGTGAGGCTATGGGGTCATTAATAATCGGTTTTAAAATCATCTCTGTATAGAATTTTGGATTGTCACAATTCTGAATTCCATTTCTGTAGCCAAATTCTGTTAGCGCAGGAATCTTGTTGTGAGCATTGGCAAATTCTACTGTTTTTTTGATAGCAGTGATGAAATTATCTGGAAATTCTTCTACACCTCCATAGAAATCTACACCACAAATATCGACATAATCATCTCCGGGATATCTATCGTCATATTGTCCTTTTGAAGGAGAATAGGCGTAGAGAAAATTGTGTACTTTTTTAGCTTTGAGGTAATCGACTGTATATCTCCATACTGAAACGTACTCTTCTGGAGTACATGATTCATTTCCCCACCAAAACCAATTTCCGGTGTTCTCATGGAAAGGTCTAAAGATCACGGGAACTTTTACATTATGAGCAAAATCAGCAATCTTATCTAACCACTCGGTATACACTTTATGGGCCGATCCTCCTGGCATAATTTCCACCATGGCATTTCCTTCTGTATCATAAACTCTTCCACCTGTCACGGGATTTTTCGCATGCCAACTTACAGTGATGATCCCTCCCATTTTGTAGGCTTTTTTAATAATGCCTTCATATTTATGGAAATTATTGGGTCCAAAATCATAACCAAACAACATAGGATAAGTACCATAACCTGACTTTACATCAGACCTATTTTTGACATCTTTATGATCCACCCACGGTTCTGGATAACAACCTGCTAGTTCTGTAAAATGATGCCCAAAAATAAATCGATTATCCTTAAAAGATTGAAGGTTTTGATAAAGTCTTTTTGTTTCTTTTGTGGCTTTCTCATCAATTTGTGCTTCTAGATTAAGTATTCCTATACAGAAAAAAACAAAGGTGCCTATTATTGTTTTTATGTTCATATTTTGAATGCTATGTTTTTTTATGGTTTGTGAGGAGGTCAGGTGACGTTGGAGCACAACGTCACCGCAAAACACAATAATTTATTTCACTTGTTTCCCAAACTCCCCAAAAGCATGGGGGAAAGTAGAAACCACTTCTTTCATATACCCTTTCATCTCTTCTAATTTAGCTTGATAAGCTGGATCATATGCAAGATTATTTTGTTCTTTAGGATCTGCTTTTAGATCATACAACTGATCATCATCATAATACCCTGGGAACTTCGCCTGACCATTGTATCTGTCGTTTTCTTGTTTCCCTTCAATCGTAAATTCTTTTCTATTCTCCTTGGTAATTTTAGCTTGAACATCATTAGGAAAACGAGTTGCTAAATATTGAAAATCTTTTGTAATGATAGCTCTTTGATAGACTACTTCAGAATATAAATAATCTCTTCCCAATGTTTTTCCTTCCATCAAATGAGGCAATAAGTCAATACCATCCGCATGATAATCTTTTGGTAAAGTAATGCCTGCGGCCGAAAGTACAGTAGGCACAAAATCAACCTGAGAAGTTAACTCATTAATTTGCTGGGCTTTTTTGATTTTACTTGGCCATGAAATTCCTGCAGGTACCAAAGCGGCAGAAGTATAGCAAGTCATTTTTCCGGTTACACCATGATCGCTTGCAAAAACAATGATGGTATTTTCTGTCAAGTTTAGCTCATCCAGTTTCTTGTAAATAGCCCCAATTCCTTCATCCAACCATTTGATTACAGCATAATCTATAGAAAATCCCTCATCTAAAGTTTGTTGGATTAAATCGGCTCTCTTTGGCATATATTTTCCATCAATACTTTCCTCCAATAATCCGTGAGGTGTAATTCTAGAATCTGCCTCCATAGAATGATAAGGGCTTGGAACGTGTGGAATAGTGGTATTAAAAGATAAGAAGAAAGGCTTGTCTTTGTTTTGGTCGATAAAATCTAAACCTCCTTTAGTGATCCATTCTTGATTGTGAACTTGTGCTTCTTTTGGTAAAGCTAATGCATGAAGGTTATTACCATAAACGCTTTCGACATATTCAAAACCACTTGCTTTTTTAATGTAATTGACTTGCTTTGCATAAAGTTCTTTAAGCTGTTTTGCTACATCAGGATCAGTTATTTTTTTGTCTAAATTCAAATCCTCATATCTCCCTTCCACTTCAGGTTGGCCATTGTGCCATTTCCCCACAAAACCCGTAGCATATCCATTTTCTTTTAATAAATGAGCTACTGTTTTTTCAGAACCATGCTCTTCAAGGTCTCCATTCCAACGAATGAAAATAGGATTATCTGTTGGAAATTCTTTTAAGTAACTATTACATCTTGATGCATATCTACCCGTCAATTGTCCATACCTTGATGGTGTACAAACCGGCGCAGATACATAATTTAAGTTGAGCTTAGCCCCATCGTTTACAATCCTATCCATATGGGGAGTAGGCATATCACAACCAAAAGCACTCATCTGATTGAGCTCCATATCATCCACATAAATCATGACAATATTGGGCTGAATGCTTTTCACTTGTGTTTTTGTATGGGGTGAAGAGCAACCAAAAATGGAGATAATAAATAAGGTATATAAAAAAGTTTTCATCATTTCATTAAGATTAAAATACCACAAAATTTGATATCACAATACTAGTTTGTCTGTACGTTTTCGTAGGGGGAATTGGGTAGAAAAACAAGGGGATTATTGTACCAAATCCTTGATTGGTGGGAAGTAGGGTGGTATTTGATTAGAAAGCAGGACAAATCTCCCTCTCACTTTTTTATTTATAATAATTAGAAATCAGGAGATTTCTAGTGATCATTGGGTACGGATGTCGCTATCGCTTAACATCCGCGCCAGTGGTTTTGATTTTCCATAGCGCAAATGTTAAGCGTAAGCGTCATTTGTGCTTGACTGATCAAAAGAAGTCTCTGACTTCTAAAACAATTTATTAAAAATATTAATGGGTTTATATCATTATGCAGGAGTAGTAATTCATTTACCTCAAAGGGGAATTCCGTTCCATTTTAAAGGGGTTGGCAAACCAAACACTTTAAAAGCAGTTCGATCACTTTCTGAATTAATCGAGAATATCAAAATTGTATTATAGTTAGAAATTAAAGTTTCTGAATCCGATTTTATATTTCAATTCTGAATAAACATGAAACATCTTTTTAAAACTACAACTTCTATCTTTATTTTTTTGTGGAGTTGTTCAAAATTAACCCCTTCAACTGCTGAAAAGGATCCACCTAATATCATCTACATTTTTAGTGATGATCACTCTACGAAGGCAATCAGTGCTTATCAAAGTGGAATTCTAGCGAAACAATTTCCAGACCTTACTCCTAACATCGACCGATTAGCGAAAGAGGGAATGATCATGAATAATACGTTCTGTACAAATGCGATTTGTGGACCTTCACGAGCGGCAGTTTTGACGGGAAAGTTCTCTCATATAAATGGCTTTTTTAAGAATGAACATGGCGGCGATTTTGATGGTTCTCAGGTGACGTTTCCGAAGCTTTTGCAAAAGGAAGGGTATCAAACTGCAGTTGTAGGAAAATGGCATTTAGGGACGAAACCTACGGGTTTTGATTATTCGAAAGTGATGATCAATCATGGTGGTCAAGGGACTTATTTTAGTACCGTATTTTTAGAAAACGGAAGGGATACTTTGACTGAAACAAAATTCCATTCGACGAGACAGGTGTGGGAGGATGCTCACGCTTGGTTGGATCAAAAAAGAGATAAGTCAAAACCATTTATGTTGATGTATCAGTTTAAGGCTCCTCATCGACCTTGGGATCCTGCTCCTGAATTTGAGAATGAGTTTAATGACATTGAAATTGCCGAGCCTGAAACTTTTAATGATACTTATGAAGGTAGAATAGCAGCCTCTGATACTTGGCAAACGATTGAGAAAAACCTCAATAGAAGAGATCTTAAGGTACACCCTGAAATCCCAAATAATTTCACGAAAAAGGAACTAAAAAAATGGTATACTGAAGGAAATAATAATGAAGTGGTTTGGGCTCCAAATACAGAGGTAAAAATGGATGCTCAACAGTTGAAAAAGTGGAAGTATCAGCGATATATCAAAGATTATTTACGTTGTGTGAAAGGTGTTGATCACTACATTGGTGAGTTATTGGACTACCTTGATGAAAATGGATTGGCTGAGAATACGATTGTGATTTATTCTTCTGATCAAGGTTTCTATTTAGGCGAACATGGGTGGTTTGATAAGCGCATGATGTATGAAGAATCATTGAGAATGCCGTTTATTATTCGCTATCCTAATCATGTCCCTTCAGGAAAAGTTTCAAATAAATTATCTATGAATATTGATGTAGCTCCTACTCTCTTGGACTTTGCAGGGGCAGACATTCCAGAGGAAATTCAAGGGCAATCCATCAAACCTATTTTAGAAGGAAAAAAAGTGGCAAATTGGAGAGACGCTATTTATTATCATTATTACGAATTTCCTTATTGGCATCATGTCCAACCTCATTACGGAATCAGAACGGAGCGTTATAAGTTGATTCATTTTTATTACAATCCTGAAAAAAAGAAGGGGGAGTTTCAAGATAATTGGGAGTTATTTGATCTAGAAAAAGATCCTAATGAGTTGAATAATCTATATGGGAAAATGGGGTATGAAAAATTGACGGAAGACCTGAAAAATAGATTAGTAGTGCTTCAGAAAGAATACAATGAGGATACGCCAGAGGAAATGATGAGGAAGACGGATGTGCATATAAAAAGGGTGTATGAATAATCCCCACGTAGGGGCGGGTCCTATGTGACCGCCCGACGAACCACAAAACAAATCGATTAAAACATCAAAAAACTCCCTGAGGTATCATTTTTACCTCAGGGGGTTTTCTTTTGGTCTGGATATTATTAATTAATAGGGCAGAAGAAATGGGATGCTTCTTAATGAAGAATATAGAATAAATGGTAGTGTATTATGGTTCGCGGGGGCTGTCGCAAAACCATCAAAAATTCCAAATACTCTTCATTTTTA
>NZ_JACVVP010000047.1 GCF_014534745.1 Flammeovirga sp. EKP202 | reverse complement strand
CGGTGATGTAGCTCAGTTGGTAGAGCATCGGACTGAAAATCCGTGTGTCGGCGGTTCGAATCCGCCCATCACCACAAATACAAAGCTTATCCTTTCGGATAGGCTTTTTTTGTGTCTAAAAATTACTTCTAAATACTTCCCAGTGAAACTATTTTAAAATTTAAATCACTATACTACAATACTTTAAACTCAACAGCGGAAAAATATTTCACAAACACTTGCCTGATTAAAAATTATCCTACATATTTGCACCCGCTATCACACGAAGATAGCACATAGAGAGTTGGCAGAGTGGTCGAATGCGGTGGTCTTGAAAACCATTGTACCGCGAGGTACCGGGGGTTCGAATCCCTCACTCTCTGCAAACGATAAAGCATCAAATCATACGATTTGATGCTTTTTTTATGCTTAATTTTCATTTTTCTGATAAAAACTAATTCTTACTTCTATCATTCTAAAACCTAATCATTAATTTGTATAAGGCTTTCATAAAGTCCACTATTTCTCTTTTTACTCTAGCTCAATCAAAATGAAATATCATTTCCTGTTCATTCCATTACTCTTTCTTTCAATTTCTATTTCAAATAGTTGTTCTGCTCAAGAAAAAAAAATGGATTCTTTATGGAATATATGGATTGATAAAGGACAAACTGTTGACTCAAAAGCAAAAGCCCTTGAAGAGTATTCTAATGCCTATTTAAAAATCAATGAAGATAGTGCGTTGCATTTCGCTGATATTTTATATCAATACATCCAATCAAATGATCTGATAGACCAAGAAAATACCATGACGGTAGGGTTCATCTACTACAGGAATTCCAAATACGAACAAGCTATTGATTATTTTAATGAAGCATTAATACTAAGTAGAAATAATGGCGATAGTAGTGCTGTTGCGAAAGTTTTAAATAAAATTGGAGTTGTTTATTTCAGGAAGACGGAATATGACATCGCTTATGACTACTACAAGAGAAGTATAACTTTAATGAAAAGTCTAGGTGACAAAAAAGGTGAAGCAGACCTTAACGTCAACATTGGAATAATCCATATTATCCGAAAAAAATATATTGAAGCAAATCAAAATTTTGAAAAAAGTATACAACTATACAGTGAGATTAACCTTCCCAAAAAAGCTAACGCAGCAATGATAAATTATGCTATTCTTAAAAGAAGACAAGGGGATTATGCGGGAGCAATAGCACTTTACATGAAAAGCCTTGCTATAAATGAAGAATTGAATGACAAACGAAATATAGCCTCTATCTATTACAATGTTGGAACTCTGTATTATAATATGAATGACAGTACCAATTTTTTTAAATACCTAAATAAAAGCTTAGTCTTAAGAAGGGAACTGAAAGATAAAAGGGGGATCACTGCTAGTTTGACATATCTAGGAGTTATCTACTCTGAATACCACGAGCATGAAAAGGCACTTCGATATTTTAAAGATGCTCTGAAATTAGCTATAGAGACTGAAGACAAAAATAATATCGCCAATATTAAATTAAACAGTGGCTTTATCTACATCGAAACCCAGAAATATAAAATCGCTTTAGATTATGTGAAACAAAGCTTTGCCATTTTTACTCAATTACAAGAAATATATGGTATTTCAAGAGCTCACAGAGGGTTTGGTAAATACTATGAAGCAATTGGTGATAATAATAAGGCTGAGTACCATTTTAAAAAAGGGCTTGAAATAGCTGAAGAAGCAGATATTAAGATTAGTAAAGACTTTTCTGAAGACTTATATAAACTCTATAAAAAGCAAGAAAAAAATGGATTGGCATTGGAAGCCTATCAAAAGTACATTGTATTTAGAGACAGCATCCAAAATGAAGAAAATCAAAAAGAATTTATTCGACAAGAATACAAATACACTTATGAGAAAAAAGCCCTTGCTGATAGTCTTTCTTTTGAAACTCAAAAAGAAATCCAAAAAACAAAACTTGAAAAAAGTACCACACAACAGCGGTTCTTATTGGTGATTGTGGGCGTAATTCTTCTATTTATAATTATCCTTTACAGAAGAAATACATTGATCAAAAAACAAAACATCACTATTGAAAAACAAAACAGTTCACTTACTCAGTTGACAGATGATCTAAAAGGGTTAAATGAAAACCTTGAACATAAAGTAGAAGAAAGAACGGCTGAACTGACCAAAGTGAATAAAGAACTGAAGGAAAGTGATGAAAGGTACGGCTATGCCTTAGATGCTTCAAATGATGGTATTTGGGATTATGATGTAAAAGACGATATTATTTCTTTCAGCCCTGCCATTTTTACAATGCTAGGCTTTCAACCTTATGAGTTTCCTGAAACAAGAGAAGGTATTTATAACCTCTTACATTCTGATGAAAAAAAATTAGACGATAGAAAAATTGAAAATTTATTTATTCCCCAAAAGAATCAAGGTTACTTAGAAGAAGAGTATCGTCTTATAGGGAAAAATGGAAAGGTAATTTGGGTTCAAATTAAAGGTAAAATTGTTGAAAAAGACAAAAATGAAGCTGCAATAAGAATAGTAGGTACTCACACTAATATTACCGCTAGCAAACTTAGAAATAAAGAAATGCTAGAAGCAATTTTAAGAACGGAAGATGCTGAAAGAAGCAGAATTTCAAAGGAAATTCATGATGGTCTTCAACAAACGCTTATTATCAGTTTTATGAACTTTCGACATTTCAAAAAGAAAATGAAAATTTCCGAAGGAAAAGAGAAAGAAACATTTGATCTTGGTTGGAGCTATTTAGAACGTTCTGTTGAAGAATCTAGGGAAGTTGCCCATCGTCTTATGCCGAAGTCTATTGTTGATTATGGTGTGTTATCCGCTTGTAATATGTTGATTGATGACATGAACAAATCCATCAATGAGATTCAATTTGATTTTCATCACAATCTTATTTCAGAAAGACTTCCAAATCAACAAATCGAAATCACATTGTACAGAATACTTCAAGAGTGTCTTAATAATATCATCAAATATGCAAAGGCGACTGAGGTAAACATCCAACTTTATGATTATGAAAATGTATATACTCTTACTGTTGAAGATAATGGGGTAGGTTTTGATACTAAAATTTTAGAATCCAAAAAAGGGCTTGGTTTTCAGAATATCAAAAATAGATTGGATGCTATTAATGGCTCTTTGGAGGTAGATAGTCAAGAAGGGCAAGGTACCACTATCATAGTAGAAATATCAAAATCCATATAAACCCTAAAAATCGGTAAGGTTGGCTCCTATCGCATACAAAATCAAACCTGCGATATTCTTACTTCCTGTTTTCACCAACAGATTGCGTTTGTGTGCTTCTACAGTTTTCATACTTACAAATAAGGCCTCAGCAATTTCTGAATTACTATATTCTTTCAAAATCAAGTCTAATACTTCCTTTTCTCTTCTGGAAAGTTTGACTTCTGTTACCATTCTTTTCGCATGTGGTTTTGTTTTTTGAATGCTATTAATGATTATTTCGGTTACTTTGGGAGAAAAAAACGTTCCTCCTGAGTTTACTGTTCGGATGGCCAATAATAACTCTTCCTGTTTACAGTCTTTCAATAAATAACCGCTTGCACCTTCAGCTAAAAATTGCTTCACATATCGGTGATCATCCATCATCGTTAGCCCTAACACTTTAACTCCAGGATAACCTTTAACAATCTCTTTCGCTAATTCAATTCCATCCATTTCTGGCATATTCAGATCAGTGACTACAATGTGAGGTTGAAATTTTTTTAGCTTCTCCAAACAGTCTACTCCATTTTCTGCTTCACCAACACATTCAACATCTGTTGTTTTTTCAAGATATTGCTTCAAACCTACTCTGATCATTTCGTGATCATCTACCAAAAATACATTTATCATACTTTCTATTTTTATCAGTAGCAACTCTACCCAAAATACTATTAAATCATTTTAATTCCTAAAAGGCTCTTCCATTCCTATCTCGTCTCACTAAGGGAAACCCTAATTTTTTAAAGTCTAAAGATTCCCCATAGTATTCGCACCCCCACCACCGTAGCTTTGTAATGTTCAATAATTAAAGAACACTCTAAAAAATTCTCATTATCAATCTAAATTTTTAGAAAATGAAAAATAATATTCTCACCAAAGTTGCTTTAGCCTCATTGTTATTTTCAAGCTGTAGTGTACAACAAAAAACAGATAAGAAAATAGAGAAACCTTCGAAAGGTCTGGAAACAAGAATTGGAGAACTACATTTTACTCATGACTTTGAAAATGGATATCCTACAGATGAAACTGTTCATTTATTGTTTAACGAAATGGATTTCCAACGTGCTACACAAGCTTATATTTGGGCCACACCTTATGTTTCATTTCTTCAATGGCAATATTCTTTTCACCACGATCTAGGTTTAGAAAATGGACAGATCATATTACATGAATCATATAAAGATAGAGTTGGTGGTTTGACTTATAATGCAACAACGCCATATGCTCTTACATTTATTGAAGTCAATGAAGACCCATGGATCATGGAAGTTCCCGAAGGAGGAGTAAGAGGATCAATGTCAAATATGTGGCAAATTGGGCTTGCTAGTTTCACTGAAGCTACTAAGTTTCTAATTTTAGGGCCAGAGACAAAACTTCCTGAAGGAGATTTATCAGAATATAAAATTGTACGATCAAATACCAATTCCGTGATGACAGGTCTTCGATTAATGTCACCTGATAAAGCAGAACGAATGAAGGTTTTGGACAATTATAACATCTACCCTTATTCAGAACGTGAAAATCCACACCCTAGAGGATATATTGAAACGAATGAAAAACCTTGGATGGCGGCCGCTCCTAGAGGCTTAGAATATTTTGAACGCCTTGCAGAAGGTATTAATAATAATGGTCCTATTCATGAAAGAGATCGTTTCTTTATGGCTATGCTGAAACCTCTAGGCATAGAAAGAGGAAAAGATTTTAATCCATCACTTTATCAAAAAGAAATTCTAACCGAAGCTGCCTATGTAGGAGAAGCAATGACAAAAGCCATCGATTTTGATGGAACCGACAGGTTAGTAGATGCTTTTTATTCTGAAGGTTCGGCTTGGGAAATTGCAACAACTTCACCTCCAGATCAAAGAAGAGAAAATAGCGATGCACTAGATGGAAGAGCCGCTTGGTTTTATGAAGCTGTAACCAATGATATCGCTATGCATGGCATGAAAAATGGAGGATTTGGACAGGTTTATCTTACCTCTTACAAAGATGCAGATGGAGATTGGTTAGACGGTGGCCAGAATTATCGTTTACGCCTACCTAGTAACCCTCCTGCAAAGGCCTTTTGGTCCATCACTCTCTATGAAGTCAACACCCGTACACTTCTACAAAATGAAATGCAAAAAGCAGATCTATCTTCAAGACAGCATTTAAAAGTAAATATGAACGGTTCTATTGACCTTTACTTTGGTCCAAAAGCTCCAAAAGGATTTGAAAGCAATTGGATTCAGACAGAAGAAGGTCGTGCGTGGTTCCCTTACTTCAGATTCTATTCTCCTGGAAAAGAAGTTGTAGACCGTACTTGGATACTGCCTGATATTGAGAAAAAGTCATATTAAAAATATAAAATACACCTAAATTTCATGATGCTATTAAGCCCTCTTCGGAGGGCTTTTTTGTGCCAAAATTTTAAATATCAAAAACTAAGGGAAACCCTAATTTTTTAGATCTAACCTTTCCCTAAAGGATAGAAAAGGAGATATAACCACCTTTGTAATAGATAATTAAACAATCTCATTTATCAATCTAAACAATAAGAAAATGATTAATTTAAATTCAAAAAAAGCGGTAATTGCAAGTCTTATGGTAGCATCTAGTTTTCAGGCATTAGCACAAACAGATCACCCCAATAGTAAGATGAATGCTTTACCACAAACGAACCCTTGGTTAACTGAAAGTGTTTATCCTACCTCACATCATAACCCAGCACAAACGGATGTATCACCTATTGCAGGTCCAGCATTTAGTATGCAATTAAATAAAGATCAAGTTAAAACTATTCCTGCCGTTTTCAACTCTAATCCTACTACGAAACATATCGGTAAAGATAGAATTATCATGATTAGTGGTGTAAATGGAGTAAGAAAAGTGCTTGCTACTGGCGATCAGTTCGAGCAGGTTTCTTTCTTACCTTACCCAGGTTTAGATGGTGCTAATCCAGATGAAATAATGGAAGTAGTTGATCGTATGGACAAAGCACGTTTTGCTCATGATGATAAAGCCATTTTAGCAGAATCAAAAAGTATGGCAGAGCTTGGTTTTACCTTTAAAACAGTAGCCAATGGTGTATATAACTTGTTTGATAATGAGGGCTACCACTACTCCATGTATAGCGGTGTAAACATTATGAAATCAACTGATAATAATAATGTAAATGCACCTCAGCAATTGGTAAAAACAGCCAATATCACTGACGGCCTTCCTGCTGATCTTGCAAAAAATGTAACAAGAGCCGTTGGTTTTGGTATGACTTACGATGGACACTTGGCGGTTGCCGCTCCAGGAATGGTAGGTTTATATTCTCGTGATTTAGATCTAAAAGGTTATATCACGTTCCCTGGTGAAATTGTAGATAACAGTATCGCTTTCGACGAAACAGGTATTTACGTGGTGACTTCTGAAAATATGTACAAGGTAGTATGGACAGGTGATAAACTATCTTATGATGAAAAAGATGGTGGCTGGAAAGCACCTTATGATACCATGGACGGTGAAAAAGCAGTAGCGATGGGTGCGTTATCACGTGGTAGTGGTACAACTCCTACTTTGATGGGCTTCGGTGGTGATGAAGACAAATTGGTTCTTATCGCTGATGCTGATGAAAACGGAACAAAACTAGTCGCTTTCTGGCGAGATCAGATCCCTTCCAACTTTAAACAAAAAGAAGGAACAAAATCACGTAGAATTGCGGATCAAATCAGAGTAGATGTCAGTGATCTTACTATCGAACCTTCTCCTGTTGTGATGGGAAATAGAGTTGTAGTAATTAACTGTACATTCCCAGAACCTTCAGAAACTAGAGGAGATATTTTTGGTAATGCGATGACATCAGGTGTCACTCGTCATGCACCAAGAGGTATCCAACAGTTTGTTTGGAATACAGAGGAAAACAAATTCGAGAAGTCATGGACTAATATGACGATTGATAATACGGACACAATGGTGCCTCACGTATCTGCCAAATCGAATGTCATTTACTTTGCCAACAAGGTAGGCTTGAACTACGAATACACTGGTTTGGATTGGAACACTGGTGAAATGGTAGGTCGTTGGAAAATGCCAACAGAAAGTGCTTACTACAACAACTGGGGTGGTATCGGGTACTTCCTTGAAGATGGGGATTTAATCCTTGGTGGATTCTTCAGTGCCAAACGTATTAATTTTGAAAAATAATAATTTTCATATCAATTTTTAGAGAGAACTACGATCATTCGTAGACTATGCTTTTGAGCCCTCTTCGGAGGGCTTTTTTACGTTCAATACTATCGATTTAAAAACTAAGGGAAACCCTAATTTTTTAGATCTAACCTTTCCCTAAAGGATAGAAACGGAGATATAACCACCTTTGTAATAGATAATTAAACAATCTCATTTATCAATCTAAATTCTAAAAAAATGAAAAAGTTCATCACTTCAATTGCTATTTTACTTTTAAGTTTAACGTCCTTATATGCTCAGGATAAAAAAGGACCTTCAGCAGAAGAATTAGCAAAAGCCAATAATCCTTTAGCTGATTTAGTTGCTTTCAATATTCAACATTATGCCCGTCCAGCATTAAACGAAAATACTGGTGGGTCTGCTAATACTACTTGGATGCGTTTTGCCATGCCTACAGGTCGTGTATTATGGAGGGTATCGGCTCCTCTGGAAACTCGATTTATCAATAATGAAACCACTAATTTCAGTAAGTCAGGTCTAGGTGATATTGATTTAACGGCTTTCTACTTAGGTGTAATGAAACCAAAAATCACTTTTGGATTTGGTCCTTCAGCAAGTTTCAATACTGCAAGTGATGCCGCATTGGGAAGTGGAAAAAACACTTTAGGTGCTGCTGCTGTTGTTTATGCGATTGCAAGCCCTAAATTTCAATATGGTGGACTATTAACTTGGAGAACAGACATCGGTGGTGATCCTAGCCGTGATGGTGTGAACTTATTAGCTATACAACCTTTCTACTTCTGGCAATTAGGAAAAGGATTGTATTTCAGAGGTGCACCTATCATGACTTTTGATATGGAAACTGGCAACTACGCTGTTCCACTTGGTTTAGGTGTAGGTAAAGTTGTGAAATTAGATAAAACGGTTTTAAACTTCTTTGTTGAACCACAACCAAGTATTTTAGTAGAAGGTGCAGGTCAACCTACTTTCCAAGTTTATGGAGGGTTGAATATGCAATTCTAAAAATAAAATAAGAGGCTGTTCAAAATAAGGACAGCCTCTATCTTCGTAAAGAATCAACCAACTATTATTTTATATTTAAATCACCCAACCTTGTCTCTCTAGGTCCCAAATACGACTTCTTCAAACCTCCAAAATCCATGACCGCTTTATCTAGCACCACTCCCGGATCTAAATAGTAAATCTTCAATGTATGTTTTCCTGGCTTTGTGATATAGTGAGAGGAAGTGTGAATAGATGAATTTCTCCTTACATTATTTCTCCATCGATCACTGTCAATTTCTGCTCCTACATAAATAGTTTTTGGGGATTCATCATCTACAGAAATAGCAAATCGATGCAATTGGAAACCATTAATAGGGTAAGTCGGTAATACGTAAGTTGAGATGTCAAATCGGCATGAATTGAACGTGTAGAATTCGTACTCCACATGAGCGTATTTATCATTTCTAGCCCAATGACCAGCGGTTTTAGCGTGATTATTATCAATGGTCAATGACGCTCCTGTCATTCCTAGTCCTTGATTGACTACCCAATTGATATCTTCCTTATTTACTTTATGATGGTATTTCTCCAATGGAATCGAAATCACACCATTTTTCTCAACAAATACACCTTGAAGGCTGTCCTCATCAATTTTAGTATCAAATGCCTTTACATAAATAATTTCCTCTTCCTCTCCGCTTGTGATACGAATACTTCCCGTTGAATTAGATTTTAGTTTAGTCCAATCTACCTTCACTAAAATACGTTCCTCTACCGCCGTAGTTCCTGAAGCTTTACTCAGATGAATCCAATCTTCACTTACTTCAGCAGACCACTTTAGAGGTGTATTTCCTTTATTAAAAACATCGATATAATAAGTTTCTTGATAATGTGAGGTAAATGCAGGCAGGCACAAAAGATTATTTATTCCGATGGAAGGTTCATTCTCTTCTACCATTACTCCTAACCCTGCCTTCTGAGGAATATCAATTTTAGTTGTTGGAGGTAGCTTCGCAAAAGTTGCTCCCTGAGATTGAATCTCTGAGATAATCCCTTTCCATTTTCCATCTAATAGTGCTCCATATTCATCTGTTAGCCATTTTGTGCTATCGTGATAGGCTTTGACTTCTGCTATCAGTTCATTTGTCCCCGAATGCTGTAAAGAAGCATACCATCTGTTTTTATGGGCTAAAAGTAATTTATGATTCATAAAATGTGCTCCACGTACAGGATAATAAACCAACTCAAAAAAGGCTTCATGATCTTTTCCCGGCATTAAACTTCTCAGCTTATTGGCACGATGACTTAAGGCTTTAAATTCAGAAAGTCTTGATTCTGCTTCTCTATAATTGATAAAACTGATATCGGCATCTTCAATTCTTTCTCTCCATCTTGAACTTGAAAACTCTTCTCCCCAACCCATAAATTCAGGTTTTCTCGTAAAATTGATTTGGTAATAATCATACATCAAGTCGGCACATTGTTTTCCTAATTCATCCCCAAAAATATCTTGATACCATTGGTACATATGATCAAAAACCGTCTCTCTTTGTATGGAGTTGACATCCCAAGCTAAATCAAGGAAAAACTGCGTGTTGTATTCCGTTGGTTTGATATCACCTACATTCACCATCCATACTCTATCCGCTTTATAATCATACGCTTTTTTCATTTCTTGATAAATCAATGCGGGATTGGTAGTACTCAACCAAGTGTATTCATGTGGATTTCCTAAGTAAGCGATATGATAATAGACACCACTTCCTCCAGACCTTTTTTGCTCTAAAGGGTCACTCAATCTACGGATATAACCATAGTTGTCATCCACCCACATCAGCGTAATGTCATCTGGTACTTTCAATCCATTATTATAGAGGTGAAGCACTTCGGCATAAGGCACAAATATCTGAGGAACTTCTTCTGCTGATTTTCCTGTATGTTTCTCCAAAATTGTTCTTTGATCTTGAATCGCTTCTTCTACTAATTCAATTTTTCTTTCCACTGAAAAACCTCCTTCCATAGCATGATCATGAATACCTCTGATACCAATTGTGTACAGATTTTCATAAGGTGCATTTTCCGAAACTCTTTGGTCCAATATCTTACAAATTCCTTTTCGGTTGGTGGCATAATTCCACTCTCCCATGGTCTTTTTATCCCATTCTGTAGCGTTATTAAATAAGACAGGTTCACAATGTGAAGACCCCATTACAATACCGTATTGATCAGCCACTACTTTATTGTCGGTATATTTATTAAAGGCACCGGTACACTCATGCATTGCAGGCCAGAGGTAATTGGCTTTCAATCGCATTAACAGCTCACATACTTTCGCATAAGTTTTAGGGCCAATATCACCCAACTCCTTTTCAAAATTTTTAGCACTCCACGGATGCAATCCCCAATCTTCATCATTAATGAAAATTCCCCTATACTTCACATCCGGTGATTTGCTTTTGAAAACTTCATGAGTAAGGTACAATGATTTCTTTCTTTCGACAGGAACATCCGCCCACCAATACCAAGGAGAAACTCCCATTTGTTTTGATAACTCATAAATTCCATAAGCGGTTCCTCTTCGATCACTTCCCAAAATCACCAATGCTTTCTTCTTACTATCCCAAGGGTTTGCGATTACTTGATAGCTGTATTTTTCCCATGCCTTGGTCATACCAACTGTATCAATCAATTGTTGAGTAGCTAAGTCTGAAAGGATACTACTTTTCTCTAGGGAACCCACAATAATAATATTTCCCTTAAGCTGTTTTGAAGATGTCGATATAGGTTGCTTTCCACTCACTAAATTATAGTCTTCTCTAAAATGATTGAGGGCCGTATGAATTGCTTGATGATCTTCTTTATCAAAAAGAATTTGAGGCACTTTTCCTTTTTCTATTAAAGGGAATGCCGAAGAATGAAATTGGTTCGAAACTAAATTTTGAGCACTTACTGAAAAGTTTATCAAAAAATAGATGAAAAAATAAAAAAGTAATCTCATGGTTATCGGTTCTTTTTTTTAAGTAATAATTCTCAAGCTAAAGATCCTCTGTAAGACTTTTTTATTCAAAAAACAGGGTCATTCAAAAATTATACAACGACATAAAATTTTTGTATACCTCTATACGGTCACTTCTTTTTATTTTGATAGAAATGATGAATTAACCACTAGCATTTAGCGTTGAAAATGAATGAATTAATCAAACAAAAAGGGGTGTATTTTTATCTAATCTTATTATTTAGCACCTCTTCATTTGCAAAAAATGACAGTACCAATCAATACATTCAATTATACAAAACAGTAATAAAGCATGAATCTTCAAAAATTGAAGAACTAAGTGCATGCTATCATTTTTTTAACCGTCAATCAGACTCAACATGGACTATAAAATCGTTATTGGGGTTATCGGATCACTATGCGAGACAAGGAAATTACAATGAAAGTTTTAATCAAGTATGGGAGGCATTGGCGATCGCTGAACAATACAATCATTACACTCTTCTTTATGAAGTACATAAACATATTGGTAGGCTTTATAATGTTTTTGACAAGGAAAAGGATGCATTTTTTCATGAACAACAAGTACTCAAATACGCCCAATTAGCCATTCAAAAAAAGGGACTTCCTCCAAAATCCATTGTTTCCTCCTATTACAACTTTATACTTCATTACCGTAAACAAGAAAATTATCAAAAGGCACTAAACTATTTAGACACCTGCTATACCTTAGCAGATCAACTGAATTATACTGAAAAGCAAAAAGTTTATTTGAATACAGAGAAAGGCTATATTTTTATGCTTCAGGGAAGATTAGAGGAAGCACTTCCAATATTGCTAAAAGCTCAAAAGCACTATGAAAAGTTTAATCCTTTTTACCTTACCATCATTTATTATTACCTCGGAAATACCTATATCAAAATTAAAGATTGGCCTACAGCTGAAGATTATTTTAGAAAAGCATTAAGAAATATTGAAATCCGAAATACACATTACGATACCAAATCAGAATGTTTGAGTGGATTAGCCTTCACACTAAATAAACAATTAAAATTTGAGGAGGCTTATCAAGTAATGAAGGAATCTAAAAAGGTAAATGATGAACTATTTAGCACAAAAAGTGATCAGAATGCAGGCTTATTAGCGATACGGAATAAATACAGGGAAGAACTAAAAGAAAGAAATCAACTTCTACTTCAGAAGGATAATGAGCTCATTAATCAGAAAGCAAAAAACCTTCAAAATCATATTTTACTTATCATTCTTCTCGCTGCTTGTATTATCATTTTCCTAGTTGTTTATCTACAACAAAAACAAGAGATGTTTAGGAGTGAAAAGCAACAACAGCGTCTTAAAGTGATTCATCAAGAAGAGAAAAATAAGGAATTATTTGAGATCAAAAATAAAGAATTAACGTCATTTACCTTACAATTGATTGATAAGGAAACGCTCCTCAATGATTTGATAAAAGGGATAAAAAAGTATGCTCCTGAGAATAAATCATTATTGAAAATCGTAAAACAAAATACCACTCATAGGGTACATCTATGGAAGGAGTTTGATAAACGATTTATTGATGTCAATAAAGATTTTTATACAAATTTAAAAGAAAACTTCCCCAACTTGACTTCTACTGAGCTCAAACATTGTGCTTTAATTAAACTTCATTTTTCGGCTAAAGAAATGGCACAATTACTCAATATTTCTATCAATGGCGTGAATACTTCAAGATATAGAATACGAAAAAAACTTCAACTCGAAAGAGAAGAAAACCTATCCAATGTGATTGATCGGTATTAGCTGATTCTACTCCAGTTTGTCACTGATTTTTTCACTAATAAAGATTGTTGGTGTTTTATAATACCATACTCTTCTTTTTCCAAATCAGGGTCCTCATCAATCAATTTTTCTGCAATACCTCTTACATATTGTAACAAGGCAGCGTCTTGACCTATATCTGCGTGGCGTAAATCCAAAACACCACTTTGTTGAGTCCCTTCTATATCTCCAGGACCCCTTAATTTTAAATCGGCATCGGCAATTTTAAAACCATCAGTGGTGTCTACCATCGTTTGAATACGGACTTTTCCATCTTTTGAAAGTTTATCTCCAGTCATCAAAACACAATAGGATTGCTCTGCTCCTCTACCAACACGACCTCTCAATTGATGCAATTGTGCCAGTCCAAACTTTTCTGCATTTTCAATGATCATAATAGACGCATTGGGTACGTTTACGCCTACCTCAATTACGGTTGTTGCTACCATGATATGTGTTTTACCTTCAGCAAATCGTTGCATTTCTGCATCTTTGTCCGCTGGTTTCATACGGCCATGTACAATGCTAACTTTATAATCAGGAAATGCTCTTGATACCGCTTCATAACCTTCTTCCAGATTCTTATAATCTAAGGTTTCTGATTCTTCTATTAATGGGTAAACGATATACGCCTGACGACCTAATTCTATTTGCTCTTTCATAAAACCAAATACTCTCAGTCTCCCTTTTTCAAACTTATGCCAAGTGATAATCGGTTTACGCCCTGCCGGTAATTCATCAATAATAGACACCTCCAAATCACCATAAACGGTCATAGCCAACGTTCTTGGAATTGGAGTGGCCGTCATGACCAACATATGAGGCTTGGCTTTACTTTTCTTTTTCCAAAGTGCTGCTCTTTGGGCTACTCCAAAACGATGTTGTTCATCAATCACACAAAGGCCAAGATTATAAAAATCAACTTTATCTTCAATTAAAGCATGCGTACCTACAATGATTTTTAAAGAACCATCTCTCAGCGTTTCATCAATCACTCTTCTCTCTTTGGTTTTTGAAGAACCTGTCAGCAAAGCAATCGTCACCCCCATTTCATCCGCAAAAGGTTTTAACCCATTATAATGTTGTTGGGATAAAATTTCTGTGGGTGCCATCAATGCAGATTGAGCATCATTATCCAAAGCCATCAACATACACATAAATGCCACAATGGTTTTACCACTACCCACATCACCTTGTAGTAAACGGTTCATCTGATAGCCACTTCGCATATCATTATAAATCTCTCTTACCACCCTTTTTTGTGCTCCTGTGAGATCAAAAGGTAATTGTTCTTTATAAAAAAAGTTGAATGTTGGAATTTTCTCAAAAACCTGCCCTCTAAATTTATCGGTTCTTTTCCCCGCCTTGGAGGCAATGATTTTTAATTGAAGGAAGAATAATTCTTCAAACTTCAATCGATGTTGAGCTTGAGCCAAAGTTTCTGGTGATTTTGGAAAGTGTGTCCAAGCTACAGCTAACCCTTTTGAGATAAGGTCATTCTCTTTTATTAGGTATTCGGGTAAAGTTTCTGAAATAGATCGATAGACATTTTCAAGTAATGTTCTGGTGAGTTTAGCTAAGGCACGACTATCCATACCTTTGTTTTTCATCTTTTCAGTAGTATGATAGACCGGCACCAACCCTCCTTTTTGATTTCTTGGTGTAGCAGGATCAAATTCATCTAATTCCGGATGAGAAAAAGACATTTTAGCACCATAACGTTGGGGTTTTCCATATAATACATACCACTTCCCTACTGCTAATTTCTTCTCAATCCACTTCGCCCCTCTAAACCATACCAACTCAATCTCTCCCGTTTCATCAGAGAAAGAACCCACTAGTCTTTTTGACCTACCTTCTCCCACTGAATTCATGAAAGAAAGTCTGCCAATTACCTGAACATAAGCATTATCATTGATCACTTCACCGATTTTATAAAACCTTGTTCTATCCTCGTGTCGAAAAGGATATTGTTCTAATAAATCACCAAAAGTGTACACCCCTAACTCCTTATTGAGCATTTCTGCTCTTACACTACCTACTCCTTTAAGGTATTCAATTTTTGTATCAAAGATATTATTCACTTGCTTCGTCTAGGTTTCCTTAAAATTATTGACAGACAACAGTTCGAAATTAGTAGATTATTGTGAGAATGTTTAATTTTAAAAAACGCTTTTTTATTAATTTATTATTCTGCCGTTTACAATGCGATTATTACTCATCGTAACTCTATTTTTTCTAAATCTCCTTTCTGTTTTTTCCCAAACTCCAGTTGCTGATATTAATGCTTGGAGAGATAAAACTAGAAATACCACTTTCTACAAAATGGAAGTGAGAGAATATGGCATCTACAGAATTACATACACCGATCTACTAGGAGCTAATTATCCTGTCGGCTCAGCCCTTCTTTCTGAAATAAGAATGTTCCGAAGAGGAGAAGAAGTAGCGATCAATATTCAAGATAACAATGGTAACAATCGTTTTGATAATGGTGATTATCTAGAATTCTATGGACAGCCTAATGATGGAGAAACAGACAGACACCTTTTTAGGAATACAAATGATTTTGTAAACCCATATGAGCCTGTTTACTCTAAAACAGCTGTTTATTTTCTAAGCTCCTCTACATTGTCAGGAAGCTCTCCATTGCGTATTCAAACCAGTAATGTGAGTAGTAGTGGCGCTACCTCTACAGATTTTCATTGGCATACCGAAACATACAGAGATACTCCAACTGAAAAAAGTTTTAACTTCAGAACCTCTTTTAGTCAAGGAGCTTCGGCCAATCCTAGCTTTAGAGAGTCAGATAGAACGTCATTCAGTTCAGCTTTTAGAGGTCCTCGTTCTTGGACCACCTATAACACTAGAAATAAGAATCAAAATATATCGGAACTCAGTTTTCAATTAAGGATCAATAACCTCTATACTTCATTAACGAACGATGCCAATTTTAAATTAGAAAGTAAACTCATGAACTTTTCAGCAAGAAGGTCAGGAGCTAATATTCGTTTTGAAATTGGAAACACATCCAACTCTACTGTACCAAAGCTTGATAACATTAGTATTTCTAAATACGAAACAAGTAATAATCTTGAGATCGCTTTAAGTAATTCTGACTTTCAAAATAGCAGTACACACGTGCTTTTGGTGGACCAAAATAATGGTACTGGATCAGATAATAATCAGATTGGTGTCCTTTATTTTAACCTTACTTACCCTCAAAATCATTCTGCAATTTCTACGACAAGCGACCTCTCTTTCTTCCTTTTCCCAGATACAAAAAAAGTCATTGCAGCACCCGAAAATAATGGTGGTAACTTCTACGATATCACTTCTATTGAAAGACCTGTCTTACTGCAGAAAAATAGAATTGGATCTAGCGATCAATCAATTGTAAACAACACCAATGGTCAAAGGGTCAATTTATATTATAGTTCCTCAACAAAAGCAGTTACTAACCTTTCACTTGCAGAATTTGAGTTTGGTACCAATAACCTTGATTACAATTATCTAATCATATCTCACCCTGCCTTGATGCAACCTAGTGCTACTTACAGCGATCCTGTTGCAGCCTATGCGGATTATCGACGTACACAAGGAGGAGCAAATAATGTTTATGTTGCAGATATTTTAAAACTATACAATACTTTTTCTTGGGGAGAGCAAACGCCTCTTGCTGTTAGAAACTGTATTGATTTATTGAGAAATCAATCACTAGAATACATTCTTATTCTTGGTAAAGGAATAGACCTTGATGCTGATCCCTATGAAAAAACACTTTCGGGTTCGAGGGCTTTTCATTATGTCCCTACTTACGGATACCCTGGTGCGGATAATGCCTATACTATGGGATTTGATGGAAAAGAGGAAGGGATAATTCCTGTAGGTAGAATTGCAGCACACACACCTCAAGTCATCGAAAATTACCTCTTCAAGGTGCAAGAACATGAAAGTATTTCCTTTGATGCATTATGGCGTAAAAATGCACTTCACCTTAGTGGAGGAGCAGATGCTAGACAGCAATTAAGTTTTAAAAATACAATCGACGATTATAAAGATATTTTTATTGATACTTTACAAGGTGGAGATGTTCAAACGCAAAGTAGAGAAAATGAGGGAGCGGTTGAATTCATTGATGTTTCTGAAATTATCAATGAAGGGGTCTCATTAATGACTTTCTTAGGTCACTCTTCTGCTCAATCCGCTGATATAGATATTGGAGAGGCAAGTGATCCATCCAAAGGGTATCAAAACAAAGGACGCTATCCATTTATCAACATGATAGGATGTGGAGGAGGAAACCTCTTTACGACTTCAAAATCATGGGGTGAAGATTGGATTGAAACACCTGATAAAGGGGCAATTGGTTTTATGGCTAAATCTGGCTTGGGTAATGAAGATGACCTCCGAAGGTATGGATACGACTTTTATGAAGCTTTCTTCCAAAATCAAGTAGGACTACCTTTAGGCTACCACCTCTTAGAAGCTCAAAAGTTAATGTTGACAAGCACTTCTATTGTAAGGCAGGCTATTGTAGAACAAACGGGATTACAAAGTGATCCATACATCAAAATCTCACCAAGTAAAGTTGACTTTTCTGTTAAATCAGATCAAATTATTGCTATTGGTCAAAATGGAAATAGTATCAACGCCACTGATGATTTTTATAAACTAAAAATTACAATTGACAACTTTGGGCATACCTATTATAATAATAAACTCTATATTCAAGTCAATCGACAATATGGAACGGGAGTTTCTTCAAGAAATACTTATATAGATTCTATAAGTGCTCCTTATTACACTATAGACACTTTAATTTCTGTAGTCAATACTCCTGAAGATCAACAAAGCGGTAATGGTTCTAACTTAATCACTGTAAAGATTGGAGATACACTTACTCCTAGTGGGCAAGTGATAACAACAATCGATGAATTAAACCTTCTCAATAATTCTGCTACAGTGAATGTAAACTTCTTTAGTGAAAATGTCGCTATTATTTTCCCTCAAAATAATGCTGTTGTTCATGACGATCAAATTTCAATTTATGCATATGATTATAGTATTGAGAAGTCACAAAAAGACGTGTTATTTCAATTGGCAACAGATAGTGCTTTCAGTAACGTTATTCTAACAGAAACAATAGATAATCAAGAACAACTTTTCAGATGGAATGTCCCTTTGTTGGAAATTACTCCAGCTGACACCACAGTGTATTACTTAAGAACAAGACTTGAAAATGTTTCTAACCCCAATTGGCATACGATTTCATTTACTAAGATCAAAAAAACATCTGGTAATGGTTGGAACCAAAGCACCATTTACCAAATGCAGCAAAATACAATTGATGGTGCACTCCTCACTGGTAATGAAAATAGTCTAAGATGGGATTTCCCGATAGATGATGCTATTATTAATGTGAAATCAGGTGGTGCTTCATACACCAATGGTCACTTTTATCAAGTACAATTAGACGGTCAAACCTACCTTGATGATGGAGTTTGTGTGAGAAGTGGTGATAGTGGAGATAAATTATTGTTCTTAGTTTTTGACCAAGAAAATGGCAGTTTTAAGGGAGCACAATCTTTTGATTGGGAACCCCTACAATGTGGAGAAGGCTTTCCTCCTGTAGCAGTTATGTTTAATTCCAATGATATTCGAGGAGGAAATGTAGTCGGAAGTTCTCCGAAAACTAGAAATGGTCCGTACTCATTATTTATCGACCCTACTTATAAATTCCAATCTATAGTCCCAGGTGATTATGTACTGACGATTATGAGTGGAAACTTTGATTTCCAAGGAGACTTACCTACTGATCAGTCAAGACTTGATGCCTACCATAAACATTTAGAAGGTTTTGCCGAAATTGGTTTAGACACTTTGGATATGCAAGCCAATTTAACGCAAAGAGGTTTAGCTTTTATAGGTTGGAGTAGATTCCAAATGAGTCCAAGTAATTCTCGTGTTTTCTATGCTAATTCAACTGGTGAGTTATTAGACCAAACATTTACCATCCAAAGAGATGTAAAAACAGCTTCTGTCACCACTCCTCCGATTGGTCCATCAAAACAGTTTTCACGAATGTGGATTAATGCCGATTTACCGGGACCATTCAGTCAAGTTGAAACAACTCTTTTTGGTGTGGTTCAAGACGAAAATGGAACTATTTCAACTCCTGATTCCATCTCTACATTTAAAGGTATTTCTGGAAGTAATGGAATTGATTTGGACTCTCTGAAAGAACTCAAAAATTATGATTTCATTTCACTGAGAACTTATCTAATGGATACAAGTTCACAACGCCTGATTCCTCAATTATACAATTGGAGAGTAGCGTATACAACCGTACCAGAAGGGGTTATGATTTCAAAAGAAACAGATAATCCAGAAAAACTTCAGCAAGGTCAGAATACCACTTATGAATATGAATTCCATAATATTTCCTCCCAAGCGTTTTCTGATAGTGTATTGGTTGAAGTCAATTATCTCTCTGTTGATAATTCTTTTAGTAGTTTCGTGGATTCGATTTACCTTCCTCCACTTCCTCCTAACACTTCTCAAAATATAGATATCACGACCGATTCATGGAGTAAAAACGACCCGAGTAAACGATTGTTTGGGTCAACTAATATTAGTGCAGTAGCCAATTCTGATAAGAATCAATTAGAAATTTTCTACAACAATAATAACTCTAGAACTAATAATATCTATATCACGTCAGATTCTATCAATCCATTAATTGAAGTACTTTTTGATGGCACACGTATCATTGATGGAGATATTATCTCTCCAAGTGCAAATGTAAATATTAGTTTGATTGACGAAAACCCTTTCATTTCATTGGAAGACAATCTCATTTCAAACAATGATACGATTATCACAGCTTTTATTACTCCTCAAGATGGTGCAACGGTACCAGTCAACCTCGCCTCTTCAACAACTGAGAGTATCAATAATCAGAATCATATCATTACCAACTTTAGCATCAGTGAATCTGTTCCTCTAGAATTATTGGATAGTGATGGCATGCTTTCTTCAGGCAGGTACTTATTGGAAGTAAACGCCAAAGACCCTTCAGGAAATAACTCTGGATATGGAAGTACTGATGGAAAGGCACCAAGACTTACTATACACTTTGAAATCAACAAGGAAGCTAGTATTACCAATTTTTACCCTTATCCAAATCCTTTTTCTGATAAAGTAAGGTTTGTGTTTCAAGTAACAGGAGTTGAGGTTCCTAATGAAATGAAGATTCAAATCATGACAGTAACAGGAAGAGTGGTACGTGAGATTTTTAAAGATGAATTAGGTCCTATTCGCGTAGGTAATAATATCACCGAATATGCTTGGGATGGAAAAGACGAATTTGGCGATCAATTGGCCAATGGAGTCTATTTGTACAGGGTTATTATTCCACAGAAGAACAATGGGGATTTTAAACACAACAGTACTTCATCTGACCACATGTTCAAACACAATATTGGAAAGCTTTATTTATTAAGATAATCACAAGGAATTGTAACCCCTGAATACTTCGACAATTGGCCATAATTCCAACTATTTTTAGAAACCCTAGCTATTGGATAAATCAACCAGATACATAACAGAATAGCTAGGGTTTTTCTTTGCCATTTTATTTTTAGCTTCAAGTAAAACATATTCAATTGAAAGCATAAAATGAAACAAAAAATTGGATATAGAGGAGCTAAAAAACGCTCTACTTCCTGCGGACCTGCTCCTGCCTTTTTTATAAATATGGTTACAACATAACTAAGAATATACCCTAAATAGACAAAAACAGACACTCTTATTCTCTTATCTTTTGAAGAGAATAATAAGATGATTAGACCTAATAGTAAGAAAGGCAAAAACAAGAATAAATAAGGTAAACTACTAGACGTCGGGATAAAATACCTACTAGTTACCTCACTAAAGTCATGGATTATATTCCTCAAAAAAACAAGATCAAATTGAGCTTCTTCTCTTACATTTAACCCTGCAAAACCCTGAGAAAACCATAATAGAAATGGAAGTATAACTACTATCACATGTAGAAAAAATAATTTCCTATACTGCTTTTGAGTTCTTCCGTAAACTAAAGCTATTCCAATCCAAAGAAACATTAAGACATACAACCCTGCCACCCTTTGTAATGGAATCATACAGCCTACAAGAGTTAGCAGTAGCCATTGTATACTCAAGGATGGTTCTTTTAATTTGGTCAGAAAAAAAATATAAAGTGACACTAATAAAATGAAAAAGCTTTCTGACCAAATGTACTTTTCACAAAGAATAAATGATGTAGAAGATGCGACTAGTACTGTAAAAAATATTTGAAAGAATTGGCTGGATACTTTGCTTTCAAAAAGCTTTATCCAAATAAAAATTGAAAATAGTAATGAACTATAATTGATTACCAAAAGGGATTTTTCTTTCAAGCCTACAATAGCAATTAATATAGAATATAAAGGAGGCCATAAGAGATTAGGATTACCGAATGCATCTAAAAATTCCCCATGTATTTTCCAACTTTCTGCTGAAGCCAAATAATGACATGAATCTGGAGAAAGAGATAAACCATTCCTTAGACTTAAGAAAGAGTAAACCGAAAATAATAGGAAACCAATCCAATAATTACGAGCCTGAAAAACTATTTTCCGAAAATTATTCATTTATTTTGTTGATCAAGAAACATCTAAAATAGTTTATTTTGAAGATAAAATTCAACGCAACAAACATTCCTTTATTCTTATCTTTATTCATTTTAATCATCATTATAGCCTGGGTTTACCAAGATCTACTTTTTTCTCCCAATTCTTTTTTAATGCAAAAAAATGGTGACGGACTAAAAAATTACTTTTTATTTGCTTGGGTTGCGAAGTATGGAAGTCTATCTGGATATACTGGCACAAACTACCCTTTCGGTGAGACAATACTGTATACCGATAGTATGCCTATTTTCAGCTTATCGTTATTCTATCTGAATAAACTATTTCCTTTCATTTCAGAATACAGTATTGGTATACTTCATTTGAGTATGCTATTACTATTTCCTATTTGTCTTTTTTACCTCTATAAAGTCTTCAAGCATTATGAAGTAAATCATTGGATAGCCTCTTTAGGAGCATTGCTGATCACCTTAAACTGCCCTAGTAATAGTCGAATTCTTCTTCACTTTGGGTTATTTTTTATTATTCTCTTTCCTATTCTCCTCTACCAAACTGTCACATTCAATAATTCATTTTCAAAAAAAATAAAGTTACTTCTCTTCCTCCTTTTCGGATATTATATTCATGGGTACACCGGAGCTATTTGGAGTGGTATTATCATCGCCTATTTCTTAATTACATTACTTTTAAAAGAACAAAAAAAGCTAGCATTTCAAGGTTTTATACTTTCAACACTTCCCACAATTATTTATTCTTTAAGTGTTTCTATCATAGACAATCACCTTTGGAGAACAAAACACCCTTTAGCACTATTTGACTTTAAAATCACATTGAACCATTTTTTTGGTAACATTCTACAAAAGGACATTGTAATACATGAATCTCTACAGTTCAATTATTGGTTTTGGGTAAGTTGCATTCTTGTCATTCTTGCAATGCTAAAAAACCGTAAACCATTAAGAAAGTTCATACGAATAGAATATAATATATTTTTACTCCTTGGGCTTGCTTATATTTTTTATGGCACTTCCATTCCATTAAAATTTCAAGTTGTTCTAACATCAATTCCACAATTGGAACAACTCCGGGATCTTCAACGTTTTGGATGGGTAGCCTACTTGTGCATTTCTTTTCCATTTATTATTTATCAGAATAAATACTACTCTGCACTATTAGTAATACCCTTACTTAGTGTTGGTATATTTGAAGGTATTCAGTATAACAAAAAAATAGTAGAGAACATTGATGCCCTCTCAAACCCTTTTCAATACCGATCTCCATTACAAAACTATACTTCATTAAAAGAGAAATACTCTTCAATATTAGCTGTACCTTTTCACTTCAAAGCCGATGTGACTAATGCTGAAATAGATCAAATGACTATTGAACAATATCATTTAGTCTACACTACAGGTATTCCTTCAATCAATGCTTACCTGTCTAGATTAAGTTATGTTGAAGAAAACTTAAAGCAACTCTTTACCTTACCAAGCCCTCATCACAAAAACATTCTTAAACAATATTTTAATGAGAATGATTCTCTTCTAATTATAAAGGCCAAAGAGAATGTGCAACTTCCAAATAATATACCTTTAGTAGAAATTGGAGAATTAGATCAAATAAAACTTTACAAGGGGTACACCAAAGATTTTTTTAATAGTGAGGTGAATTATGACTCTATAATCAGTAAAGCTCTTATTTATGAAAGTTTTGAACATGAAAATAATGATGAAGGTTTTCTAAGTCATGGTGTGAAAATCGGTAATACTCACGGAAAGGTGTTACTTTATGAACAAAACCAACTGCAACTTGATACTTCCTTTCACTATAACCTTGGCATTTGGGTGAAACATTATCAAATGGATAGTCTCTACTTGAATTCGCTTCAAATTGAACAAGGTCATCAAGTTTTAGCACAAGAAAGCCTTAGAGGGTATTTTACTTATATGGATGAAAAATGGGGAGGTTTTCGATTAAAATTTAAACCTATAAATAACACATCGCCTGTAAAGGTATTCTTAATTAGTCGTCGTGAGAAGAATGTTTACTGGCATGAAAAACTATACGATATTCCAGAAAAAGATAAAATGAGGGAACAACCCATTCTATTTGATGATCTGACTATCAACAAAATACCTATGAACGAAAAAAGTGACTAGAAACCTTCTTTTCTTGGATTAATACCATTCAAAAAATTGTATAAAAAAAGTACCTCATTTTTAAAAATAAGGTACTTTTTCTATTTCCTCCTATAAAAGGCTTATTATAATCGTAAACCTAAAATAGTAATATCATCACGTTGAGGAATAACGCCCATATGTTCGTCTAATGCTTTTTCTAAAGCTGATTTTTGTTCAAGCATTGGCTTGTCAGCATTTTGTTGAAGCATTTCGATTAATTTAATCTTACCAAACTTCTTACCGTGTTTGTTATTTTGATCTTGTAAACCATCCGTTGTAAGATAAATAGAAGACCCTTTCACTACATCAATTACAGTGTTTGAGAAACTGATCTTAGATGACTTTCTCTTATGCACACCACCAATTGATTTATTGTCACCTTTGTACTCTAACATTTCAGTACTTCCAGGTTCCATAATATAAAGAGGTCTCTTGGCACCAGAGAATACGATACGATCTTCTCCTGTCAATGTTCTTTCAATCATACACAAACAAACATCCATACCGTCATCATTACTCTTGTTTTCTTGATGAAGGGCGTCGATTACACCTTCATTCAACATGTCAAGAATTTTTGCTGGATCGTAAACCTGTTTCTGATTAATGATTTCATTTAATAATGTGTTACCAATCATTGACATGAAACCACCTGGTACACCATGACCTGTACAGTCTAGTGCAGCAACAAATATTCTTTCAGCAACGTCGTTTTTAGAGAAATTGACTGATGCTAAATTTTCTTTTCTTTCATCAATTTTAGAGAACCAATAGAAGTCACCTGATACAATATCTTTAGGCTTAAAGAAAATAAAGTTCTCTAATAAACCTGTTTGCATCTTAGCATTCGATGGTAGAATGGCTCTTTGAATAGTTTGAGCATAACGAATACTATCTGTAATGTGCTTGTTCTGGTTTTCAATTTCTTGATAAGCATTCGCATTCGTTAAGGCAATAGCAACATAGGAAGCTAGTGTTCTTAAGATGTTCAACTCATTTCTTGAATATGCATTCCTATCGTAACTTTGAACTGTTAATACACCAAGTGATTTTTCAGTGATCAATGGTAGGTAAACTAATGATTTAGGAACTTCCGATGTTTTAAAATCAGGAGTTTCTCTTAAGAAATTTTCTACCTCATTATCATAATCATTGATTACAATTTCCTCACTTGATTTATAACATAATACCGAAAGGCTGTTCTTCTTATCCATGTCATAACTGAACAATGGTAAGCTCAATCCATTTTCAAGGAAGTTGATATATTCAATCTTATCATATTTCTCTCTGTAAATACCAATACCGAATACAGCAGCATCCATTAAAGTATTTACATAAGCATAAGCCGTCCAGTTAATAGATTCTAAATCTAGAATCGCAGTAATTTTCTGACCAAATTCTGATAAGACTTGAATGTTATCGTACGCTTTCTCGATTTGAGTTTTAGCAGATTCAAGAGCATCTCTTTGTTTTTCGATCTCCATCTTCTGACCTAAAATCTCATCGTTTTTATTTGCAAGCTTCTTGTTTTTACTTCTGTTTTGAATGTAGCCCGTTACAATTACACCAATTACCACAAAGAGTAACACCATCATGATGATGTAAACCTTACGCATTGTTTCAGCCTCTTTGATCTTACTCTCCTGTAATTCTTTATCACGCTCCAAAAGCTCTAATTCTTGCTCTCTTTGGCGAGTACGGATTTCATTTTCTTGAAGTCTTAATTCATTCAGCTTCTTGGTTTTTACTAATTGATCAATCTCTTTTGATTTCTTCTCTGCCTCAAGCGCATTCAAAGTAATTAGTAATTCCTGTGCTTTTTTATCTTTCTCTAATTCATTTTGTTTCAACTGAAACTCTTTCAATGACTGCTCTTGTTGTAAAAGCTCAAGGTCTTTTGCTTTACGGGCATTTTCCTCTGCTAACTTTTTCATTTGAGCTTCCGTCACTTTCTGGTCCATGATCAAAAGGTCAATCTCTTTTTCCTTTTGTTCTGCAGCGATTCTGGCTTCAGTAATTTCATTCAAACGTCTTCTCTCTGCACCAATGATACTATCTTTTAAGACATTCAAGCTACTGATTGCTTGAAAGGCTTTCTTGTAGTCATTTGTTCTTACGTAGTTATTCGCAATTTTCTTGTAGTTCTTTTCCAATTGCTCATAATCACCTGCCATACGTGCATACTCCGAAGATTTATTAAAGTATTTACGTGCTTCAGCAAAACTACCACGTCCTTGATATACAGTTGCTTTATACGAATAAGCTTGTGCAATTGGACCAGGTTGACCTTGTTTGATTCTGATATTCAATACCTCATCGTAGGCCTTTAAGGCATCATTATGACGAAGGTTTTGGTTGGATAAAGTACCAATATTAATCAGTAGGGTAGTATTCTGAACGTCAGGTTTACCAAACTTTTTATTCACGGCTAATGCATCCTGGAAATACTTAAGAGCTTTTTCACTCTTTCCTAATTTCTGGAAGCAGTAACCAATATCGTTAAGTGGTACGTGCGTACCTTCTTCATCACCTAGGGTTTGTTTATGGGAAAGAATTTCAAAGTTTACGTCTTTAGCAATTTCATAATTGCCTCTTCTCATCTCTATTGAAGCAATTTTGGATAAAGCGTTATTATAAGATTGAAGATCTTCTTTTCTGTTATTGAGAGCGTATTGCCCTTTGTAGTATTCAGCACCTTTGCGGAAGTACACTAAAGCTTCATCATAGTTTCTCAGCAAAAGATAAGAGTTACCTAAAAGGTACCATATCTCAGTCTGACGCTCTAGGTCGTTCATACGCTCGGCTACTCTCAATGCTTTCTTCTCATAATCGATGGCATTTTCGTAAATACCCCAATCTTGATACAAGAAACACATCTCGCCGTAGGCGTCGTACAAAGGTATATCTTGATCTTCTTGCTCAAAGATTTTAATGGCTTTTAAACCATAATCTATCGCAACATCAAAATCTCTTCTGAGCTTGTGCATTGTTGAATACATCATCAATGCCTTGGCTCTACCAAGATTGTAATTTACCTCGTCGGAAATCTTTAAAGCTTTATCAATGCTCTCTTGCATTGATGTGAAATTACTTTTGTCTAATTCTAAATGGGCTAACTGGATTAATTTATCAACTTTAGTCCTTCCGTTAGGAAGCGTCGATATTTGGGACTTCAACTCATTGATGTCTTGTGAGTAAGACTGAGTAGAGATGAACAGAAATCCAAAAAGTACTAAAATTAAACGAGCTAATTTTTTTGTTAACATAAACCTTGCTAGTCTAAATCTTCTTGATAATACCTATATATAAAAAACCAATAGCGGTGATCTACTTAAAAATAAAGGCGGTTTTATGAATATTCTTAAATGTACATAACATCAAGGCTATGTACAAAGCTTTTGCTTAAATTTTATTTGTAAATATTACACGTTAATTCAATAAAATATTAGAATAATGCTATTTTACCAATATTTCTAGTATCGGCTCCATCGCTTTTCTCACTACCTTGCTTTTACATGAGAAGTTATTTACTATTATCGTAAATGCTAATATATCGCCACTATTCGTATTGATATAGCCTGCATAACTTCTCACTCTCCTCATAGAACCACTTTTACCGTATACCTTTCCTTTCGCCTGATTATAACGGCAAAAATATTTCAAAGTCCCCGAAACTCCTGTCACCGCTAAGGAGTTGTAAAAAGTTGCATACTGAGGAGTACTGTAAATCTTCTCTAAAGCAGAAGTCATATTTGAAGCTGAAAAAGCATCAAACGGAGAGAGTCCACTTCCATCTTCCAAGTAGATTCCTGAGGTTATGACACCAATAGAATCTAATTTATTCAAGATAGAATAAGTAATACTATCTGCTACAATTGACTTTGTCTTCTCATTACTAACGTACTTTGCAACGGATTCCGCATATAGATTGATACTTTTTTTATTTGTTTTATCAATTATCCAAGAAAGTGGTTTTGATTTCACCTCACCAACTCTTTCTGATGAAGATAATTTTTGTTTACTATATTCCACTCTCAAACGTTCTTTACTAACAATAACTCCCTGACTGCTAAGTGTATCTGCTAGCATCCAGATAGCATGATAATCAGGGTCTGTCACTCCCCCTTTCACTCTAAAGTTAGACCGGTAAGGTGGTAATGTTCCTCGAATAATATGACTGTTGGAATAAGGTGATGAAAATAAAAAAGAATTATCTCCTGTTCCTTTTTCGCCAGCAGTTACTTCAGAAGTAATATTAAGGTAAGGAGGGTGAGGCTCTACTTTATTGATCGTAGCCACCGTACCTGTTGCACCCGTTTTAAGATAAAGCTTAAACATATTATCATTTAGATTTAAAGAAGCGGCCCCTACTCCATAGTAGTTACCCAAATCTTCCCAAACCCAATTGGGAGGTGTAGTTCTTGTACCGTACAATGAGGCATCAGCTATAATTTCACCTTTAATTTCTTTCAATGCCGGTAAAGATGCTTTCACTGCACTGTCTAACGCTATTAATGTAAGTGTAGGATCTCCTCCCCCATGAATAATTAAATTTCCATCTAAAATTCCGTCTTTAAAATCGCCTGTATAACTGATTCCTGTTACAAATTGAAAGTCCTTTCCTAACTGAAATAATCCTGCTGAAGTTGTAAATAATTTGGTGATTGAAGCAGGAGTCAAAGCTCTGTCTTCATCATATTTAAATTCAAAATCATTGCCTTTAATTGATTTTACATGGAAAGAAACAGAAGCTCCTTTCATCCATTCATGAGCCAAAAACTTCTGAAATTCCTCCTCCAAAATTTTATTTTTAGTTTGGGCTATAGCTTGTGAAAACAAAAATTGGAGAATTAGATTAAAAAATAATATCTTACTGACTGTGAGAAAGGATGATTTAATTAGATTAGTATTCATGTTTACTTCGTTTATCTCGCAAATTCTCGGTAAATTTGACATTTGAAACAAGTTAGTATAAACTATTTATTTGTAACTAATTCAAAGTCGATTAAATAGCAAAATCACAAAAATTAAATACATAAACATTTGATAGAAAAAGTAATTCCATTAGAAGATGTTACTTTGGTTGATTTCTTAGGAGTTGACAACAGTAATATCAAAGAATTATCAACAGCTTTCCCTCATAGTAAAATCATAGCAAGGGGAAATGAGATTCGTATACAGGGTACGAGTGCTGAAATTATCAAGGTACACAAAGCCATTAATGAATTACTTATTCATTATAAAAAGTTTGGAAAGGTGACTGTAGATAATGTTTTAGATTATGTAGAAATGAATGCAGATCTACATGATGAGGACATTAAAGATGAAATATTACTTTACGGAGCAAAAGGAATTGCAATCCGACCTAAAACAAGCAATCAGCAAAAGCTAGTCAATGCCATAAAGAAAAATGATCTCGTTTTTGCTCTTGGGCCAGCAGGTACAGGTAAAACGTATGTGGCTACTGCCTTAGCAGTAAAAGCATTAAAAAATAAGCAAGTAAAACGTATTATCATTTCTCGTCCTGCTGTTGAGGCAGGTGAAAGCCTTGGTTTTTTACCAGGTGACTTAAAAGATAAAGTTGATCCTTACTTAAGACCTATTTATGATGCACTCGATGATATGATTCCATCAGAAAAATTAAAGTTCTATATGGAAAATAGAGTCATTGAAATTGCACCATTAGCCTACATGAGAGGTAGAACGCTCTCTAACGCGTTTGTATTGTTAGATGAAGCACAAAACACAACGGAGATGCAAATGAAAATGTTGCTTACTCGTTTGGGACCGGACTCAAAAATGGTCATTACGGGTGATGAATCTCAGATTGATTTACCTCCAAGACAGCGATCAGGGTTAGTAACAGCATCAAGAATACTTTCTAATGTGCCAGGCATTAAAGTAATGCACCTTACCCAAAAAGATGTTGTAAGACATAGATTAGTAAAAAGTATTATTTCTGCTTACAAAAAAGTGGAAGATAGAAAGAAAGAAGAAAAAGAGAGTGCTAAGAATGACAATAAATAAAGGAGCTAAAATTACTTTATTATTAATAGCTGTAGCATGGCTCCTAAAGAGTATTGAATGGTCTTTAGGAGTCGATCTCTTTCATTTTGGAATTTATCCCCGTAACCGATTAGGGATCTTTGGGATTTTTTTCCATCCTTTTATTCACGGTGGCTTCAAACATCTTTTTTCTAACACTGTTTCATTTGCCATCCTCTGTTTTTCACTGTATTTCTTTATCCCAAAAATTGCTTCAAAAGTCTTAAGACAGCTTACCTTATATACAGGCATTATGGTTTGGCTCTTTGCTAGACCGTCCTTTCATATTGGTGCAAGTGGTGTGATCTATGGTATTGCCTCCTTCCTTTTTTTCATAGGCATTTTTCAGAAAAATCCTGGGTCTCTTATTATTTCACTTTGTATTGCCGTCCTCAACCACGGTATGCTTGTAGGTCTAGTTCCTAATGAAGAAGGTATTTCTTGGGAGTCTCACCTATCAGGTTTCATTGTAGGTTGTGTACTTGCTTACTATTACAGACATGTGGAAACGGAGTTTTCAAGAAAAAAAACATTGGAAGTAGAAGATGATTTTTCATTTGAAGGTTATAGAAACTTAGAAAACAAAGGTTTCAAGTATAACTATAAAGAAAAGGAAGACAGTCAACGCTAATAATGTTATTTCCTAAATAGAGTTAAGCTACCTATTTAGGAATAGATTAAGTATTCATTCCTCAATCTTGTACCTTATATTTAGGTACCCTACTTATATTTTTTAGATGAAGGTTTTTATTTTAAAATAAGTAGATGATTAAAAGGTGTATAACACACCACTTTAATATATAAAGTCAAACGACAATCAAATTTTGATATGATTTTCAACTTATTTCGGAAGTTTAGACTCCATAGAGGTAGTGAAGAGTACGGTAGAGTAAAGCGGATTATTATATATACTTTACTGATAAATGCTGCTTTCGCTATTTTATTTAAATATGTTGAAGCAGTTTCATGGAATGAAGCCATCTGGCAAACCTGGCAAACCGCCACCACTGTTGGTTACGGTAATCGCCCTGCGGAAACATTATTTGGACGAATTATTACAATGATTCTAAGTACTGTTAGTATTGCATTTGTTGGAGCAATGTTCAGTGCTGTATTTGATTATAAAGAATATCACAAAACACAAAAGAAATTAGGCTATATGAAAAATCCATTTAAAGATGGGTATGTAATCTTTAACTTCCCAGCCACTGCCATCGCTAAAAATTTTATTGAAGAGTTAAGAGCTATTGAAAAAGATGTTGGGATATGTTTTGTCGATAATAATATCGAATCATTACCCCTAGAAATTCAAGAAATACCTAACATACACTTTGTTAAAGGCTGTCCTTTACAAAAAAGCACTTATTTGAACGCAAACATCAATCAAAATAAAACGATCATTGTGTTTCCCAATGCTACCAATGTTTCCTCTGCTGATGGAGCAACGAAAACAACGGTTGATTTATTGGAACGTTTTGTCACTGATGGTACAAGAATTTTATTTGTATTGGTTGAAAAAGCCAATACTTGGATGTTCGATGATAATGATGCGACTTATATTAATGCCGACCTTTCAGTTTTAGCCATTGTACAAGAGTGTCAAGACCCTTATTCGGCCATGGTCGTTGAAGATTTATTATATAATACCAAAGGAGCCAACCCTGTCACGGTGGAAATTAATAGCCTAGATGGGATAAAATGGATGGATCTTCAATTAAAAATTATGAAGGCCAGCGTGATACTAAATCAGCAATGTAATGTTATCGCTTTAATACAAAATGGCAAGACAGATGCCTGTCCAAACCCTGATACTGTACTCAATAAGGGGGATATGCTGTCGATTGCGACCTATTCCAACTTCTCTTGGAAGGAGATTGAAAGGGAAATTCTTGTACTACAAGATTGACAATCAATAAGAATCATTTAGAAATCTTCTTGATTATTTTTGCAAATCATTTTCCTTTTTTATAAAACTTGATTATATTTGCGATCCGAAATCATGAATTGAATTTGAAAAAACCTTATTAAAAGGAAAATATAATGATCGAAATTAAAGTAAAAGATAACGAGTCTATCGACCGTGCTCTTAAGCGTTTCAAAAAGAAATTTGAGAGAACAAAAGTATTACGTCAATTACGTGCACGTGCTTACTATGAGAAGCAATCAGTAGCTGACCGTAAAAAAGCTATCAAAACAGCTTACAAAATCAAAATGAGAACTGAGCAAGGTGCTTAATCTCTTTTTTGAGTTCTCAACGAAAGCCTATCAATTTTAGAATTGATAGGCTTTTTGCTTTAAAAAATTTTCAAATTCTAAATTTTAAGTGTAATTTAGACGCAAGTACTCTTCGGAATATAATTGTGTATTGAGTAATAATAAATTAGTATTTTGAGATTCATAAATTAAAATGAATAGAGTTTTCGACGAGTACGAACAGCAGGTATATTTATATGACAATACTCCAATCTTTTTTAACTTATCTAGAATTTGAAAAGAAAGTAAGTTCCCATACCCTCACCGCCTATAGAATTGACTTAGAACAGTTCCAAGCTTTTTTGAAAGAAGAAGATGGAAATGCGTCACTCGAAAAAGCAACAAAAGCGGAAGTTAGAATTTGGGTAGCTTCATTAATGGAAGCAGATTTAAGCCCAAGAAGTATTAATCGGAAAAGCACTTCTCTAAAAAGCTTCTACAAGTACTTAAAACAGTGTGGTATCATAGACATTGACCCTGCCAAGACTTTACATGTATTAAAAACCTCGAAAAGAATCCCTCAGTATGTTAAACCACAAGAAATGGATAATATGCTCAATGGAGAAGTTTTTGACGACTCTTTTGATGGAATAAGGGATAAACTAATTTTTGAGTTCCTTTATGGAACTGGATTAAGAGCAAATGAGTTATTAAGCATACAAGTCAAAGATCTAGACTTTTATAAAAATACTGTAAAAGTCTTAGGAAAACGTGATAAGGAGCGTATCGTTCCTCTACACGCAGTATTAGTACAACAACTTAAAACTTACCTTAGCAATAGAAAAGAACATCAAAACCCCGATCTATTCCTACTACAAGATGGTGCCACCTTGAAGTACAGCCAACTTTACAGCATTGTAAAGCACTATTTGGAGGTGAATACAACAGCAGGAAAAAAAAGTCCACATATTTTAAGACATTCTTTTGCAACAAATATTTTAGAAAAAGGAGCAGCCTTAAATGACGTAAAAGAACTACTTGGACATGCCAATCTTTCTGCCACTCAGATATATACACATTCTTCGCTCCAAAGAATGAAAAAAGTACATGCACAAGCCCACCCTAGAGCAAAGAAAAAAAGGGTTTGAATACTGAAAAAATGTTGTAAATTCATACAACCAAGTTGGAAAAAAGCCGTAATATAGATTATAAGATAAACGGTAAAATTAATACTTTTAGCAGGGTGTTATACGACACATTGTTTTGTACAAATGAGAAAATTGTACAGCATCTTTTCACAGTTAAAATTTTTCATAACACATAAAACTGTAAGAATATGAAACTCGACATCCAATCAATACATTTCACAGCAGATCAGAAATTAATCGATTTTATTGAGATTAAAATTAATAAATTGGAAACTTTTTATGACCGTTTTACAGGAGGAGAAGTATTCCTAAGGGTAGAAAAAAATGGTGACAACAGTCGAGATAACAAGGTAGTTGAAATCAAGTTACATCTTCCAGGAGATATTCTAGTTGCTAAGAAGCATGGTGTATCTTTTGAAGCCGCAACAGATGAGGCAACTGAATCTTTACGCCGCCAAGTAAAAAAATATAAAGAAAAACTTTTAGATAAATCAGGAGCTTAAGCTCAAACCACCTCATTTGTAGAAAACGAGGCTAAAAGTTCAATATAAAAAGATGCTAAAGGGCAGTTCATTGTAAGATGGACTGCCTTTTTTATTTTGCAGTTTAAAACATATTACAAACTAAAAAACCTCCACATACTGCAAAACAATAGGGGAGGCTCAGTAAACGAGGATATAAATAATTTTTTCAACATTGACATAAATCAAATGTCCACCAAAATAAGCTCTTTGGTGCTCACCTTATCAAAATAGCATTAAAGTACTTCAATAAGGCGAGGATAAAACGCTGAATATTCCTCGTTTACCAATACTAAATATTATTACAGACACATACTAATCCTTTAAGATTGTTTAGAGTAATCTAATATTTCTTTGCTTAAAAGGGTAATATTAGGTTCAAAATCAAAAAATTAGCGAGACTATTTTCTACTCAGTGGTTTATACTTTGATTGTCTTAAGATCTTGTTCGCATTATCGTCTGCCATTAATTCAGAGAGAGTAATTTTTGGATTCGCTTTCATATAGCTGCCAACAATTCTCCAACCTAACCACCTTCCAATTCTTCCTGGGCTCTCTCCTGATATTTCTGATGTTGTGGGTCTATCATCAACGTAACGCTTCACTGCCATACGCTCAGACTTGTACAGGAGCTCATTTTCAACAAAGTGAGACCATATATATCCTTCATTGTAATTGACTTCTACCAATTGCTGCTCAGTATACGCTACTTTGATAGTATCTGGAACATAAGGTAATACTTCATCTACAAACTCATAAGCCTTTCCCCACGCAATCATATGTGACAAGACAGTTCTATCATTCGCATTCACCTTATTAAAGCGGTTCGAAAGGATTTGAATAGTAAAAGGAACTAAATAGTTCGGAGAATAACGCTTTAGAATATAATTAGGTACCTCAGGTACTCTATAAGTTGCCGTTTCACCTTCAAAGTAATCCAGACCTATCACGATAAAATCACCAAAGTCAATGACGTCACCACCGAAACCCCAATTGGCAAAGCCTGAAACTGAAGTATAAATTTTGGGTGGCACAAAATCAGGGAAGTGGTATTTTATATATTTAAATGCTTGTTCAAACTCTTTCTTTTGCTTCTCGAAATCTCCGAAAATTCTATCTGCATCTAATTTCAAAGTATCATTTTCTACCTTTTGTCTAAAATCCCAAAGTGCATCGACCAAATAGGCTCTTGAAGGATAAAGTCCCGCTTGTAGGAAATACTTATGTTCTATTTCAGGATTTTCAATCAAATACTTTACAATCTCATCCTTGCTTTTCAAAGCAAAAATTTCCTGTTCCAGCCTCCTTACTTCTACATTGACTTCAATATCTGATACATCAGGAACTTCCTTTTCAGTATCATTATTACAACTTACAAAAGTCAATAACAGCAACACTCCTACTAAAAAATGGGAATACATATTTCTCATAAAAAATCCGATCCGTTTGATTTATTAATTTAGCGGTCAAATATAAACAAGTACAAAGAGAAAAGTAGTGAATAGGATTTATTATTTCCTCTAAAAAAGAAAAAGCGCTACCACGGAAAACCATGATAACGCTTACATATTTTAAAGTTCTGAATAAAAATTCAGAAGCATATTATCCTGCAAAAGCAAAGAATACTAACCAAACAACGATTAATACGCTTAGTAAGATAGGTAATGAGTAACGTACAATATAACCGAAGAATGAAGGCATTTCTACACCTGATTGTTCAGCAATTGATTTCACCATAAAGTTAGGTCCGTTACCAATATAAGTCATTGCACCGAAGAATACCGCTGCCACTGAGATCGCTGTAAGCTCTAATATAGCTTCAGCGTTTGGAGATCCTTGTACAATACCATTTGTAAAGTCAATCACGTCTTTCACTACACCAATATCAGCACCCTTAGAGGCCATTGCAGCAGTAAAGAAGTTCAGGTATGTTGGAGCATTATCCAAGATTCCTGATAAAGCACCTGTTGCCCAATACAATGAATTGTGTGTGATCAATGCTGCACCTTCTGGAGACTTCGCAAAGTTGGCAACTAACTCAAGTGCTGGCATCATTGTACCGAAAATACCAATGAAGATAAAGGCTACTTCACGAATTGGCTCAAAGTTAAATTCGTTACCATTGATTGCCTCCTTATCTGCTAACTTGAAAGATAAGAAGCCTACTGTTAACATGATTACTTCTCTAATGAAAGAAAATAGTGTCGCTCCTTCATGATGTTCTAAGTCCGCAAGGAATCCAATAGAAAAACCATCATGTGTTTGAAGAATACCTGGTAACCAACCAATTTTAGAAGGATCTAAAAATACTGCACCTACTAAAACAGCTAACCATGCAAAGTTTTTAGAACCAGTAATATTGACCTTGTTTGTATACTCTTTTTCTTCTTCTCCAACATGCAACAAGTTTCTTTTGTTGATGAAACGCTTATCAAAGAAATAGAAAACCAATGCTAAAACTGCAATAGCGAAAGCCCACATTGGTAAACTGTGTACTAATGTCCACTCAAAAGGCACACCTTTTAAGAAACCTAAGAATAATGGAGGATCACCAATTGGTGTTAATGCTCCACCTACATTACTCACAATGAAGATGAAGAATACAATGTGATAAGGTTGAAGTCTTTGTTGGTTTAGACGCATAAATGGTCTAATCAATAGCATTGAAGCTCCTGTTGTACCAATGATATTTGATATTACCGCTCCAAATACCAGTAAAATAGTATTGACCATTGGTGTACCTTTTCTATCTACTTTAATCATGATACCACCTGAAGCGATATACAAACCTGATAGCAAGGCAATAAATTGGAAATACTCAAAAAATGCATGGATTGGTGCGTGAGTATTGTGTAAACCAAAAATGTAATACAGCACTACAACCGATGCTAGACCTACCGCTACTTTTGGATAGTTATGATGCCAAAATTTTTCGTAAAAAAGTGGTCCTGTAGCAATCATCGTCAATAATGTTGCAAACGGAATAACTGACCAGGCAGCAGCCTCTGGATGACCTCCTCCACTTGCTAGGGCTGGAGCTACTCCTACTGTCATACCTACTCCAATCGACAAAAGTAGAAGTAATAATTTCTTTTTCATAATTGTGTATTATATCGTACTTGATGCTTGATGCAACTAGAAAGATTGTTGTTTTTAATTAGTATTTACTTGAACGCCAATCGCATAAGTTGAAATTCTCGTATTCTTTTAATATTTATCCTCTGTAACTGCAATGCTATTTTAGAAAATTTAGAGAACTCAAAACAATGATAAAATTCAATAAATCTATTTAAGAGAGTTCATTAAGATAGTTTTAACAATTCTTTAACCTCTTTTTAGATCTGAAACGTTAATCGTAGATAATTACTCACATTTTATTTTACTGTATTGATTTTCGTTTAATATTGTTTGAAATACAACTTTACCCTGCAAATCCATATAAAGTAGTATGTTTAATTTTGCCTGATGTATATATTGTTTACCAATAAATAAAGGGCGTTGAATATCCCCCATATTTTCTATAGATTCAAACTCAGGGAATATTACATCTCCAAACTTTGAAGTGTAAACTCCAAACTTATTTTCCTTTACGTATCGGATCCAAAATTGGTCATCACTTAGTGCAAATAATTCATAACTTTCACACTCTAAAGCTATAGTATTGTTTACAACGTCTAGTAACTTCCATTTCTCATCTTCCCATACAAAAGCTAATCCGTTATTGATAGGTTTCATCTTTTCATAGTAGAGCCTTGCTGTTTTGGCATTTGATAGAGAAAGTAAACCATATTTTCCAGCTTTTTTACCCATCCATAATTGTTCTCCTTCCTTTTTCAAGTGCGTTTTCTGCAAAGGTTCATCAAAAATTGGAGGAATCCTAAAAGAAGAATCAGGCACAAATAAACCATATTTCCCTTTAGATTTTAAGTGAAATACGCCATTGTCATATTTTATGGACGAATATCCCTCATTATAAATCTTTTTTCCTTTTACAGAATAAAGATATTCTAAAGAACCATATTTTGCCGTCACCACTCCCTCTTGATATACATTTAGTTTACTGAATTGGGGTGTCATGATCTGAGACCCATTTTCATTCAATAAAGCATATTTATTATTCCTTTTACTTTTAACGGATAAAAAAGCAGGGTTTAATGAGTCTTGTTGGATATGTGTAATGTTCCAGTCCTTATATTTCTGAAGCGACAAGGTCTTTTCTGATTGAAAAAACTTTACCCAATATTTTTTTTCTTTCTCTATCAATAAATCTAACTCCTGATTCAAAAAAGAAAGAGTGTCTGAATCATGCTCTCCTATTTTTGAGCCATCCCATTGATAAGCATTCCACTTACCCTTCCATTTTGATATCACACCTTTATCTTGAACCAAGACAGGCTGAAGCATTGAATCAATTTTGATTTTCATGTCATAATTGATCAGTTGCCATAAAGAGTCATTTCTTACCAGCCAACCTTCTTCATTCGATGTATCTCTGATTTCATCAAAAGTCACTCCCTTACTCCATTTTTTTCCATTAGGAGAATAAATAGACCACTTACCGGCCTCTGAGAGTGCATACCATTGGTCTTTCAATAATTTATAGCTTTCAAACTTGAATATAGAGTCCGCAGTAGAAATATTATTTTCAAAAATATCTGATTCTGTATAACTGGCCCATCGTCCTTTTTTCATCACCAATACCATATTATCAGAAATATGAATCAATTGCCCCGCTTCAACAGGAAATTTAATTTCGCCTTCTAATGAAATCACTCCCCAACGCGACTTCTTTCTTACACCAAATAACCTATTACTTACTCTCAATACTTGATCATAAATAGTAGGCATCCATTCCCCCTCATTTAGAGCATAAATACCATATTGATTATTCTTTTTCACACTCACCAACCCTTCTTCTAATGGTATTATTTCTTCATACTGACACACTACAACTACTTTACCTTTTCGGTCTACCCAACCCATTCCAGATTCTTTTGTCACCTCAAAGTAGGTATTTGCTGTACCATGACAATTATAATCTGATGATGCACTTACAAAGTCTCCTTCAAGATAAGCATGACCATTTGCATCGATAAAAATAATCTCCTCGTCTCTACAAACAGGAAATACTCTTTCCTTTTCATTTAAAACAGATCCATAGTATTCTTTTTCAGACCAAGTGGGGTAATTGGTTAAAATACTATCTTTTACAGTTGAAAAATACCACAAGTGGGCAATTGCTGAATCTGCATAAATACTTTGGGGGTAGTCTCGGATAAACTGTTCATAGTCACTTCTAGATCTATTCTCAGTTCTTAATTTATAAAGTTGACCTTCTACCTTTTCTCTGTATTTATTATTAGGATGCTCTAATAAGAATTGAGCTAAAACCTTTTCATCCGCATCTTTTGTTTTAGAATGATAAACCAATAGCTCATATTGATGCTGTGCTTCTTCCGCCTGTTTTGCTTCAGGGTAGGTTCTTACAAAAGCCTCATAAGCATTATAACTATGTTCTTTTTTAGCATTTTCAAAACCAAGGCTGTCTCTAAGTTCAATAGCTCTAGGGATGTATAAGGCATGTGGGAATTTTTGAATATAAGCAGCAAAACCTAGTTCTGTCATACTATCTAAAGTTTGATCAAAACCCGTTTTTTCTACATTCTGAATCCAATTTTTAATAGAATCTTCAGTCACATAGCTTTTAGACCAAGAATTGATCTGATCTTCAGATGCCGCATTCCATAAGGTGTCAGCACTTTGAAAATAATAGTAAGCTGAGTCTAAGTTAGAGACCTTGGGAACATAAAAGAAATAAAGCCCTAAGTAAGATTGCAAAACAGCATCTGTCACTTCAGCATTTCTTACCTTTTGTATTTTTTTTTCAATTTTGATATACTCCTCTTTTTCCAATAGCTTCCAAAATGATTTTACATTTTGAGCAAAAAGCGTATTAGTGCAAGCACAAAAAAGTAGCAGTAGAAAGTAAAATTTCATCTTTCTAATTCCTAAATAAGGTGATACTTTATCCAAGATTTGTCTGATTGCTATTTAGTTTAAATTGTTCGATAATAATATTTCGTTATTACTATCCGTTACCCCGTACCTATTTATAGCCCCAAAGTTAAGATATTCTACGAGTAAGTACTAAGTCAAAAGTAATTAATAGATAATCCCATTTTGTTTTTTGTAATTACAATACAAAAAAATGGAATAATAATGATGTCTGTTTCTTCAATTTAATCTGTCATTATCACAAAATAGTACTAGGCATATTGTATCTACTCTCCGAAGATCAGCGTTAAAAATGCTTACCTCTAAGCTTAAGCCCCCCTACATCGAACAAATTAATTTGAAAACTCTATTATTCTTTACAATAATTACAAACTTTCAACTTTCAAGTGAAGTTATTACTACAATGTTGTTAAGAATTAAACTCTACGCTTAACTTTGTGACGAAGTTAATAAAAAAGTAAATGTCGAAATCAGGACTACCTTTCTTTGTAGCAAAAAGATATTTCCTATCTCAAAGAAATATCAAAAGCATCCCTCTAATGCTCATTGTATTAGTGGTTCAAATGTCTTTTGGGTTAATTATCTTTTTAGGAAAGGCCATAGGAGTACTTTTTACATTCTCCCCAAAACGGATTCGTAGGACGTATAAAGGATTAGCAGAACGATTTATTAAACAAAACTTCATACAAACGTTATCTAATATTGCGATGATTGGTGTGGGTTTTGGTACTGCTGCACTAGTTATTGTACTTTCATTATTTAATGGAATGGAACAAACGTTGACGGGTATGTTCAATAGACACAACCCTGAGTTAAAAATCATTCCTGCCGAAGGGAAGTCATTTCCTTACACTTGGTCGTTTCGTAATGAAATAGAAAACGTGGAAGGAATAAAAGCCATAACTGAAGTAATTGAAGATAAAGTTCTGATCCTTTACAACAACAAACAGAAAGTAGTAACGATGAAAGGGGTAAGTGAAAACTTTGCACTTCAAACTCAAATTGATACTACCGTTGTTTTAGGAACAAACAAACTTTTTAGTAATGACACAAGATATGTTTTGGTAGGTTCTGGAGTATATCAGGAGCTAGGGCTTCGACTAAGAGACAGTATGTACCCGCTTCAATTTTGGTATCCAAAAAGAAAAGGAAAAGCATCTCTAGACCCTGGAAAAGCATTTAATAAAAAGATAATTCAAGCAGGGGGAGTGTTTGTAGCTGAACCTCAATTTGATCAGGCTACCGTTATTGTTTCTTTAGAATTTGCTAATTCTCTTTTGAATTATGGTAACCTAAGAACTGGATTAGAAATTAAAACAACAGACGAATATACAGCGGATAAAGTCAAAAGTAACCTTCAAAAAGTATTGGGAGATGACTTTATCATTAAAACTAGACCTGAACAACAAGCTCAAGTATTAAGGGCTTTAAAAATTGAGAAGTTTTTTACTTATGGAACATTTGCGTTGATTTTAGGTATCGCCTCTTTCAATGTTTTCTTCGCTTTAGCAATGCTATCTATTGAGAAAGCACATGACATGAGCATCTTGAAATCAATGGGAGCCACGAATAAGATGATTGGTAAAATTTTCCTATTTGAAGGTGGGCTAGTCGCCTTGTCAGGTGCCATTTTTGGTTTGCTTTCAGGATATGTCTTCTGTTTTTCTCAAGAAAAATTCAAATGGATAAGTACAGGAGCTAACAATGGTATTTTAGATGCTTACCCTGTTGAAACCAGATGGATTGACTTTCTAATCATTTGCCTAACAGTCACTACTATCACGGTCTTTGCTTCAATTATTCCTGCCAAAAATGCGATGAAAAACGCAGGTAGATAGCAACTGTTGTAAGTTGTAAGTTTTAAGATTCAAATATTAAAATAAAATATAGGATGAGTTTAATTGAAAAAATCAAAAGTTCTGTAAAAGAGAACCTTGATGAGATTGTTGCCAATAGAAGACATCTTCATGCGAACCCTGAATTATCATATCAGGAATTTGAAACAGCTAAATATGTAGCTGAAAAGCTTAGAAGTTATGGTATTGAAGTGCAAGAAGGCGTAGCAGAAACAGGAGTAGTTGGTTTAATCAAAGGTAACAATCCTGATTCTAAAGTGATTGCATTAAGAGGTGACATGGATGCTCTTCCTATTATTGAAGAAAATGATGTTCCTTACAAATCTAAAAATGAAGGGGTAATGCATGCTTGTGGTCATGATGTACACACCACTTCTCTTTTAGGTGCAGCTCAGATTTTACAATCAATGAGCAGCGATTTTGAAGGAACAATTAAACTAATTTTTCAGCCTGGTGAAGAGAAATTACCTGGAGGAGCTTCACTGATGATCAAAGATGGAGCACTTAAAAATCCAACTCCTTCTAAAATGATTGGTCAACATGTAATGCCATTTATTGACTGCGGTAAAGTGGGTTTCAGAGAAGGAATGTATATGGCAAGTGCTGATGAGATCTATTTTACTGTAAAAGGTAAAGGCGGTCATGGAGCTATGCCTGAAAAAAATATTGACCCTATTGTAATCACTTCTCACATTATTGTAGCCTTACAACAAATTGTGAGTAGATATGCTGCTCCAAAAATCCCTTCTGTGCTATCTTTTGGTGATGTGAGAGCATTTGGTGCCACTAACGTGATTCCTAATGAAGTGAAAGTGAAAGGTACTTTCCGTACAATGAATGAAGAATGGAGAATGGAAGCACACGAACGTATCACTAGCATTGCCAAAGGTATTGCTGAAGGTATGGGTGCTACTGTAGACATGGACATTCAAAAAGGATATCCTTTCTTGGTCAACGAACCTGAATTAACGAGAAGAAACAAAGCGGCTGCGATTGAATTCTTAGGAGAAGAAAACGTAGTGGATTTAGACATCTGGTTAGCCGCAGAAGATTTCTCTTATTATTCGCAAGAAATGGATTCTTGTTTTTATCGTTTAGGAACAAGAAATGAGGAAAAAGGAATCGTATCATCGGTGCATACACCTACTTTTGACATTGACGAAGATGCATTAGAAATTGGTGTTGGGTTGATGGCCTGGTTAGCTTTGAATGAATTGAATTTCAAAGGATAAGGATTTTTAATTTAAGAATGAATAATTAAAAATTGTGGTATCACGGTAGTGTCAAAGCAGACCACCTTTTACCCCTTCATTCTTCCCTCTAACCTCCTACTTATTTGCTTAATAAATTACATTAAAAATACGATCACTTTTGAAAACCTTGTATAATTGCGCATTGTACAAGGTTTTTGTTTGAAATCACATAGATCTTCTTGACTGAAAAAAAGACAGAATGTCAATGTATTAGCACTGTTGTCAGTGATTTCAGGACAGTTTGACTTGAATATCAGCCTTGGCAATATTGTTGAAAAGCTACGTGATGTATATTTTAGACTAGAAAAAATACCGAAATGGCAGAAAATAAAGAAAAAGAAAATATCGAAAACAAAGAAGAACAAGTAGAAGAAACTAGTTCTGAAAATACTGAAGAACAAACTGAAGAAACTCAAGAAGAAGTTTCTGAAACTGACAAACTAGCTCAGGAGTTAGCAGAGATGAAGGACAAATACCTTCGTTTATACTCAGAGTTCGATAACTTCCGTAGACGTACTGCGAAAGAGAAAATCGACCTTACTAAAACTGCTAGTGAGAAAGTACTTTCTGCGATCATCCCTACTATTGATGATTTAGAAAGAGCAATTGCAAATACAAAATCAGACAGCGATGAAGTGAAGCCTGTACTTGACGGCGTTGTGATGATTAAAGATAAAATGCTTAAAACTTTAGAAGGACAAGGATTAAAGCAAATTGAGGATGCAACAGGAAAAGAGTTAAATACTGACTTCCATGATGCTATCACTCAAATCCCTGCTCCAACGGAAGAGTTTAAAGACAAAATTGTTGACGTTGTAGAAAAAGGCTACACGTTAAACGATAAAGTAATCCGCTACGCGAAGGTAGTAGTCGGTCAATAATTAATAAAACCTCTTTATGGCAAAGGCAGATTATTACGAAGTTCTTGGTGTCAGCAAAGACGCTTCGAGTGGTGAGATAAAGAAAGCATACAGAAAAGTAGCAATAAAGTATCACCCGGATAAAAATCCAGGTGACTCAGCAGCTGAGGAAAAATTCAAGGAAGCAGCTGAAGCTTATGAAATATTGAGTGATGATCAAAAACGTGCTCAATATGACCGTTTCGGACACCAAGCTTTTGATGGTTCAGGTGGCTTCGGAGGTGGCGGAGGAGGAATGAATATGGACGACATATTCTCTCACTTCGGCGATATCTTTGGTGGTGGCGGTAGCCCGTTCGGTGACTTCTTCGGAGGTGGCGGAGGCGGTGGTCGTCGTCAAAGAAAAGGTTCTAACTTAAGAATCAAACTTAAGCTTACTCTTCAGGAGATGGCGAAAGGCGTTGAGAAAAAAGTGAGAATCAAACGCTATACTTCATGTGAACACTGTAATGGTACAGGTGCTAAAAATGGTACTGACCTAGAAACATGTCATACATGTCATGGTACAGGACAGGTTCAAAAAGTAGTGAATACTATGTTGGGACAAATGGTGTCTCAAACGACTTGTCCTACTTGTAATGGTGAAGGTAAAATCATCAAAAACAAGTGTGAGCACTGTGATGGAGAAGGACGTGTTTATACGGAAGAAGAAGTGGCAATCAACATCCCTCCAGGGGTTGATGATGGAATGCAACTTTCAATGAGAGGAAAAGGTAACATGCCTAAAGGTGGTGGTGTTGCTGGTGACCTTCTTATTGTAATCGAAGCAATTGAAGACGAGCAGTTACATAGAGACGGCGAAAATATTCACTTTGAATTACACATCAGCTTTATGGACGCAGCTTTAGGTACTACAGTTGAGATCCCTACATTAACAGGTTCTGTAAAAGTGCCAATCGATGCTGGTACTCAAAGTGGTAAAGTACTTCGATTAAGAGGCAAAGGTATTCGTGATATCAACGGTTATGGTGTTGGTGATCAATTGATTCATGTTTCAGTTTTCACTCCGATCAAACTTTCTTCAGAAGAAAAAGATATTTTGAAGAAACTGAAGGATCACAAAAACTTTAGCCCGACAAAAGAGCACAAGCAAGAAAAACGTAAGAATTTCTTCTCAAGAATGAAAGATTTCTTTGCTCAATAGGCGTTAAAACAACTCCATTTAGATGGATAGTTATATTAAAAATCACTTCATTGTCTTGCACATTGAAGTGATTTTTTTTCACCTTCCCTCTTAATAACTCCAATAAAAATTTATGGCAAATAGTAGAAAGTCAGCGGTCAAATCCTTCATTAGATTAAAGAAAATGGAGATCTAAATTACCGGTTTTGATCATTCTGATGATTATATTTGCACAATTAAAAGTAAAAGTGAATTTCAAATGTTAACTCGTCAAACACAAATACGCATTAATTATGCTGACACTGACCAAATGGGCTTTGTTTATTACGGTCATTATGCCAAGTTCTTTGAGATAGGAAGAACAGAAGCATTAAGAAGTTTAGGGATGAGTTACAAAGAAATGGAAGCAGACGGTGTAATGCTCCCTGTATTGGAGAACTACTCTAAATACATCAAACCGGCTAAGTACGACGACCTTTTAACCATTACCACCAAATTAGTGGAAAAACCTACTGTGAAACTCCAATTTGAATATGAGATCACAAATGAAGAAGGTGAATTACTCCATAAAGGGTGGACAAAACTCGCCTTCATGAGTAAGTCTACTTACCGCCCATGCAGAGCACCACAACGATTTTTAGAATGTATTGCTCCTTTCTTTTCAGAAAATTAGAATATTTTGACGAAGAAAGACTTAAAAAATAAAATAAAGGAACAGGATTTTTATCAAAAAATCTTTCACTATCTTACAAGCACAAGAGTACCGCATACAAAAGTATCTTTTTATACTTTTATTAAGGCACTTATGCTAAGGATAGAGCAGAATGATCTTTTGCAAAGAGGTCAAGCGATAGCATTTAGCTTCAGTCTTGCCATGCTTCCTTTTATCTTGTTTTTCTCTACACTCTTGTCCTACGTACCAAGTAATCAGGTAGACATGATGTTCAAGATCTTTAGAGAAGAAATGTTACCACAATATGTTTATCAAGCCATAGAAGGCCCCATTCAAGACCTAACAGGTAGATCAAGGGGTGGATTACTATCTTTTGGTTTCTTAGGGGCCACCTACGTGGCCACTACTGGTATGCGAACTTTGATGAATGCATTCAATAGTTGCTATCACCTCGAAGACAAAAGATCCATGTTTGAACAGTTTAGAGTAGCTCTTAATCTCACTATTCTATTCTTGATGACATTATTTCTTTCCTCTTTTTTATTGATCTCAGGCAAACATTTCTTAGAACATCTACATGACATCGGTTTTTTGAATAATCAGTTTACGCTCTATTCTTTATTAACCCTACGCTTATTTCTAATAATCTTCATCTTCTTCCTGAACATCACTTTGATTTTCAAATATGCTCCAAGTGAAGTTATGAAAAAGAGAATATTCAACCCAGGATCTGTTGTGGCTACCACTTTATCCATAGCCGTTTCCTTACTATTTGGATTATACCTTGATACATTTAACTCCTATGATATTTTATATGGATCATTGGGTGCTATCATGGGAATGATGGGGTGGATTTACACAATAGCAATGATTCTTCTAATAGGCTTTCAAATTAATACCACAATTGAGGAAGCTCAACTTTGGGCTAAGAATAATGAGCCTGAGGACTTTATATAAAAATTTAATTTTATTTAGATTTTTTATTTCAAAAAAGATTGGATTATTCAAATTGACCGTGCATATTTGCACCCGTCCAATGACACAGAGAGTTGGCAGAGTGGTCGAATGCGGTGGTCTTGAAAACCATTGTACCGCGAGGTACCGGGGGTTCGAATCCCTCACTCTCTGCAAGTAAAACCTTCAGAATTCGTTCTGAAGGTTTTTTTTATGTCTACTATTTTCTGTATTTTGACATTACTTGAAAACCCTACTGACACTATTTTATCATCATCACTCTTCCATAAAAAAATCTCTCCTTTTCATGCATCTTTTTTAAAGGAAAACCGTATATGTAAATAAGTGTCAAGTAAAAAGAAATAACAATATCAACTATGTCAAAGAAATTAGTAAAATCCACATCAAATTCAGTTTTCGCCGGTGTCTGCGGTGGTCTTGGTAAATATTTTAATATTGATCCAACAGTAATTCGTATCGGTTTTGTAGCCAGTATGTTTTTCGGATTAGGCTCACCAGGCTTAGTCTATTTAGTGATGGCTTTCATTATGCCTAAAGACGATACCTACTTCTATTAAAATTAATTGAAGTTGATTATAAATAGAAAGAGATGAATTCCTCACCAGAATTCATCTCTTTTTTTGTTTAAATATTTTACGACTTATTCATCAAGAAGACATCTACTGATGACTAATTTTTGAATATTAGAGGTTCCCTCTCCAATAGTGCAAAGTTTTGCATCTCGATAATATTTCTCTACAGGATAATCTTTGGTAAAACCATATCCCCCAAAAATCTGAACTGCTTCATCTGCACACTTCACTGCTACTTCTGATGCATAATACTTCGCCATGGCTGACGCTTTATTGATATTCTCTCCTCTTTGTTTCTTGATGATCGCTTCTTTAATGAGCAACCTAGCTGCTTCTACTTGAGTAGCCATATCAGATAACTTAAAAGAGATTCCTTGGAAAGAAGCAATAGACTTTCCAAACTGTTTTCTTTCCTTAGAATATTGAATTGCACATCTCAATGCACCATTTGCGATTCCTAAGCCTAAAGCAGCAATGGATATTCTTCCTCCATCTAATATTTTTAAAGCTTGTACAAAGCCTTCTCCAACTTCACCTAATACATTTGAAGTAGGTATTCTACAATCCTCGAAAATCATTTCAGTAGTCTCAGAAGTTCGCATCCCAAGCTTTCTTTCCTTTCTACCTCCAGAAAAGCCTTTAGTACCTCTTTCTACAACAAATGCTGTCATAGCATGTTTATCACCTCTCTCACCCGTACGAGCCATTACAACAGCGATATGACCCGATTTACCATGTGTGATAAAGTTTTTGGATCCATTAAGTACCCATTCATCCCCATCTTTTTTGGCTACGGTCATCATATTACCTGCATCTGAACCCGTATTCGGTTCTGTCAAGCCCCATGCACCAATCCATTCGCCAGATGCTAACTTCGGTAGCCATTTTGTTTTTTGCTCTTCACTACCAAACATCAAAATATGATTGGTACATAAAGAATTGTGAGCTGCTAATGACAATGCAATTCCTGGATCAAAATACGCTAGTTCAGAAATTGCTGTCACGTACTCATTGTAACCAAGACCTGTTCCTCCGTATTCTTCTGGAACCAAAATTCCCATCAGTCCTAGTTCTCCCAATTTATGGAAAACCTCTACAGGGAAATGCTCATCATCATCCCATTGATCTCTGTGTGGAGCGATATGTTTTTCGCCGAAACGCTGCACAGAGTCAGCGACCATTTTTTGGGTGTCTAAACTTTCTTGTACCATAGTGTTTGTTTTTATGTGTATGTGGTTAGTAAGGTTTATTGGATGCAAATCCCTTACAATCAATAAGGAAAGATTATGCATCAGTGGTATTAAAATATATTGTTTATATACTGTGTTTTAAATACTAAGAATAGTAGTTTTAAGTATTCTTTTGTATAAGCTATGAAAAATTAAACCTTTAATCAATTTATAAGTGTATTTTTTCCAACATATTCCCAAGTATTTTTTTATCATTCTTATCAATTGGACTATTTCAAGTTTCGGTCAAGACATGAAAGCCGTAAAGTCCAATATCAACACATTATGTTCAAAACAATTCAAAGGCAGAGGCTATACTTTTGAAGGAGACAAAAAAGCGGCTCAATTTATTACTCAGCAATTCAAAAAAATAGGAATCACATCTTTCCCAAATCAAAGTTCTTATTATCAACCTTATACTCTACCTGTTAATACTTTTCCAGGAAAATTCTCATTAAGTATTAATCAAAAAAAAATGGAATTGGGAGTAGATTACATTCCTGCTGCTGATGCCGGAAGTGGTCAAATCAAAGACGCAACTCCTTTTTATATCGATGAGCAAATCTTTCATAATGATGCTATCCTTAAGGATTTCTTAAAAATCAACCTCAAGGGAAAGGTTGTAATATATAATGAAGAATATGAACAGCAACGCTTTACCTGGAATCGAGTTATTCTAGAGAAAATGCTTCAAGCAGATGGAATCGTAGTGCTTTATAAAAACAAGTTTAATCACAGTGTAGGCCGATGGCAGCTTCCTAAACCACGGTTTTACATCAAAAAAGAGCATTTCAATGAAAAAGTGCATTCTATTTCATTCGAGTCCGAAACAGAAATGCATGAGCATTATATCTCTCAAAATGTTATTGGATACATTCAAGGAAAAGAAAATCCTGAAAAATATATTATCATTTCTGCTCACTATGATCATTTGGGAAGCATTGGCAAAAAGTGCATTTTCCCTGGAGCTAACGACAACGCCTCAGGTGTAAGTATGATGATTGAAATTGCTAAATATTACACAAAGAATCCACCGAGCAACTCCATTGTATTTATTGGTTTTGGAAGTGAAGAGGCCGGATTAGTGGGATCTAAATACTATGTTGAGCATCCTTTTTTTCCGTTAGAACAGATACGTTTTGTGGTCAACCTAGACCTCTTTGGTAGTGGCGAGGATGGAATGATGGCAGTCAATGGAAGTGTCTTCAAAAAAGAATTTCAGCTTTTAGAAAAAATAAATAATGAAAATGGCTACCTCTCCAAAGTAGCTCAAAGAGGAAAAGCAGCAAATTCAGATCACTATTTCTTCTCAGAAAGTGGTGTTCCAAGTTTCTTTTTCTATTTGATGGGAAGTTCCTGGACACACTATCATGATGTATATGATAAACCTCCACTCCCTTTATCAGGCTTCAAAGGTGCCTACAAACTTATTATCGACTTCACAAATGCCTTACAAATAGAAGATTATTAAACTTTTTATGGCATGATTAATAGAAGTTTACAAAATGAAGGCTCTCTTATGAATAAGGTTCGTTAACTTTGCAAAAAGTTGGACCTGGTGCAATCGTATGTGCTTGGTTCGTTTATAAGATAGAATTAAGATTATGTACGACGATAAAAAGAAAAAAAACTTTTCAAGATATAACAAAAGACCAAAGCCTAATGCTGCAGATATCATGTATGGTATTCAACCCATCGTGGAGGCATTAGAGGCTGGAAAGCAATTTGAAAAGCTTTTTATCACAAGAGACTCTCACAACGAATCGATTGCTGAGATTCACAAAATGGCCACTAAAGCAGGGATTGTTGTTTCAAGAGTTCCTGTAGAGAAACTTCAAAGAATTACTTCTAAAAACCACCAAGGCGTAATTGGTTTCGTTCCTGCTATCGATTATGTAGATCCGCAAAATGTTATTGCTTCAACTTTTGAAGAAGGTAAAACACCTTTAGTTTTGGTATTGGACAGAGTGACTGACGTTAGAAACTTTGGTGCTATTGCCAGAACTGCTGAATGTGCAGGGGTAGACCTGATTGTCATCCCTAAAAAAGGCTCGGCTCAAATTGGTAGTGATGCGGTTAGAACTTCAGCGGGTGCACTAAACCATATTCCTGTAGCAAGAGTAGATGACTTACAATCTGCCATTTTAGATTTACAAGGCAGTGGACTACAAGTAGTGTGCTGTACTGAAAAAGGTTCTAAAGATGTTTATTACGTAGACATGGAGATTCCTACCGCTATTGTAATGGGTTCTGAAGAAGACGGTATCTCTGCTGACATTATTCATATGGCCGACAAATTGGCTAAAATCCCAATGACAGGTAAAGTAAGTTCATTAAATGTGGGTGTTGCAGCTGGAATTATCATTTTTGAGGCAAACAGACAAAGAATGATGGCACAGTAAGAGTTTTTCTTATCTTTGCAGTCAAATTATAAACTATAAAAAAACATAGTATGCAATTTACAGAAAATTGTAATTCTATTTTCTCACAAAGTATTGAGAAATACCATATTAAAGATCACGTGGATACGCCTATCGAAAACCCTTTCGAAAAGGAAGATATTCAACATCTTTTATACTTAAAAAACTGGATTGACACCGTACAATGGCACTTAGAGGACATCATTCGTGACCCTAATATCAATCCAGATGAAGCTTTAAAGATTAAAAGAAGAATCGATGCTTCGAACCAAGAACGTACAGACGTTGTTGAGTTTATTGATAGCTGGTTCTTAGAAAAATATAAGGATGTTCAGCCTGTAGAAGGTGCAAGCATCAATACTGAAAGCCCTGCTTGGGCAATTGACAGATTGTCGATCTTAGCATTGAAAATCTATCATATGCAAGAAGAAGTAGATCGTGAGAGTGCTACTCCTGAACACAAAGCAGCTTGCCAAACTAAATTGAATATTCTTCTAGAGCAAAGAGTAGATTTATCTACAGCTATCGAAGAATTAATCAATGATATTGCGGCAGGTAAAAAATACATGAAGGTGTACAAGCAAATGAAAATGTACAATGATCCTTCATTGAACCCTGTATTATACAAAGAAGGAAAGTAATTCCTTTCTATCATAACATAAGAAGTTGTTCTATTTCCTTTACTTTTACTGGAAAAAGAACAACTTCTTTTTGTAAGTACTAAGAATCAAATATGTCTAAAAAAATTCTATCCTTACGATTTTCTGCGATGGGTGATGTGGCAATGACAGCACCTGTTTTAAAAGAAATTTTAGCTCAAAATGAGGATTTAGAAATCGTTATGGTTTCTCGCCCCTTTTTGAAACCCTTCTTTGATGATATTCCAAGATTAACCTTCTTTGGAGCTGATTTAAACAATAAATACAAAGGTTTTAAAGGATTAAGAGCATTAGTCAAAGACCTCAAAAATCTTGGTCCTTTTGATGCTGTTGCAGATTTACATTCTGTACTTAGAACTTTTATCATTGGTGGTTTATTTCAATTATCTGGTCATAAAGTCATCAGAATTGATAAGAGTAGAAAAGAAAAAAAGGCATTAGTAGCATCAGGTTCAAAAGCATTAAAGCCTCTCAAACTAACTGTGGAAAGATATGCTGATGTCTTCCGTAAACTAGGCTTCAATGCTTCTTTATCTCATCAATTGCCAACAAAAAAAGAAGGTGATATGTGTGAGGAAAATATCAAGCTTCTTGGAACTAAAACCACTTCATGGGTTGGTATTGCTCCTTTTGCTCAACATAAAGGTAAAATTTGGGGAGAGCAAAAAGCAGTAGCACTGGGTAAGCTTTTAGCTGAAAAGAAAAATGTAAAAGTAATTTTCTTTGGTGGACCTGGTAAGGAAGCTGAAATTTTAGATGAATGTGTAAAAGAAGTTCCTAACAGCATCAATTTGGCAGGAAATGTAAAATTGAAAGAGGAACTAGAGATTATTGCCCATCTTGATGTCATGGTCAGTATGGACTCTGCCAATATGCACATGGCTTCACTAGTAGGTACTGAGTGTGTTTCTGTTTGGGGTGCTACACATCATTACGCTGGCTTCCTAGGTTATGGTCAGTCTACTGAAAATATCGCCGAGATCTCAGTGAAGGAATTGGACTGCCGCCCTTGTTCGGTATTCGGTAATAAACCTTGCATAAGAGAAGACTATGCTTGTTTAGAAGGTATTACTCCTGAAATGGTCTACAAAAAAGTTGTAGACGCTATAGATAGAGACTAATTATGACTTTAATAAACATTCTTGATCTAATAGGGACCTTTGTATTTGCCATTTCTGGAGCACTTGCTGCTTCTGAAAAACGCTTTGATATTTTCGGGGCATTATTCGTTGCAAGTGTCACTGCAGTTGGAGGAGGTACAACAAGGGATATGATGTTGGGTGCGACCCCAGTTTTTTGGGTGACAGACACCAATTACCTGCTCGTTATTTCAATGGCAGTAGGTTTCACATTTGTATTCAAAGAAAGAGTTGCTCGATTAAGAAAAACACTTTTTCTGTTTGACACTATGGGACTAGGTGTGTTTACTTTTATTGGTCTAGAAAAGGCTCTCTTACACGATATTTCACCTGCTATTGGTGTCATTATGGGAACTTTTACGGCAGTATTGGGAGGTATCATTAGAGATACACTCTGTAATGAGGTACCACTTATTTTCAGGGATGAAATTTATGCTACGGCCTGTATTGTTGGATGCTTGGTATTTATTGGATTTTCCTTCTTTGGCATCAGTAGCATCATCTGTACTTGGAGTTGTATTGGAACTGTTATTGGTATTCGCCTATTAGCCATAAAATATAAAATTGGTCTTCCTAAGATTTAATCTGTATACTTTCATTCCAACTATTTGAATAACAAAATTCTCTTTATATTGTTAATAGTAAATAAACATCACAACCATTCGTGTAGAAAATTTAAGTAGGACAAAACCATAATCATGAAAAGTATCATCTTAGGAACACTATTATTTTTAACCTTCAATTCATTATTTGCTCAAGCTCCTTCAAAAATTGAGTTGAAAGTAGAAGGACTGAGAAACACCAAGGGACATATTCTTATTCAAGTGGTTGATAAAGACTTATCATCTATTGTTGAATTAAAAGAGAAAGTGATAGAAGATGTTGTCGAAATTTCTATTCCTGATATCAAACCTGGTATTTATGGTATCAGAATCTGTCATGATGAAGACAATAACGATGAAATGACTAGTAATTGGATCGGTATCCCAAAGGAAGGGTTTGGCTACTCATGGGATAAAACGGTTAAAATGAAAGAACCTGATTTTGAAGAATATGCCTTTACTCTTGAAAAAGATAATGACGCTATAGTCAAGATCAAACTTCAGTACCTATAGAAAATAAATGCAGCAGACATATGAACATTTGTTAATTTGTTTGAAAGTTTAAAGTAAAGTGTACTTTCATTTTTCATTTAACACAAAAACACGCAAAGTTTATTTATCTTTGTCACAACAAAAAATAAACAGTCGATATTAAAAAAACTGATATTGACCTTTTTACAGAAGATCATTGCCTTACTATAAGGCTCATAACATAAAGTTCATTATGGAAATCGTATTATTAACCGTTGGTATTCTAGGTGCATTTTTCATTTTAATGTCCGTAAAATTAATTTTTAAGAAAGACGGTAAGTTTGAAGGAACTTGTGCTTCACAAAGCCCATTCCTTAATCCAGAAGGTAAAACTTGTAGTTTCTGTGGAAATGATCCTAGCCAATGTAAAAACAAAAAGCAGTCTGCATAAAGATTCCTTTTACAAAAAATAGATGAAGCCATTACTTTTTCAAGTGATGGCTTTTTTTGTTTTCCATCTACAACCGATTGCAGAAAAAAAAGTATGAAAAAACTTCATTGACCTAACGATTATCAGTTAATTGTTATGTTTACATTTCTATATTTGTCTATTAGAGAATGAAAAAAATTAATATCAATAAATAATCTATGTCAAATAAATCCCTTAAACCTGATTTATCCTTTTGGCAAATATGGAATCTAAGTTTTGGTTTCTTAGGTGTTCAAATGGGGTTTGCCTTACAAAATGGCAATGTTAGTAGAATTCTACAAAATTTAGGTGCTGATGTCCATCATTTAGGATATTTCTGGTTAGCTGCTCCTATTGCTGGTATCATCATACAACCTATTATTGGTGGTGCTTCTGATTTTACATGGAATAAACTTGGCCGAAGAATACCTTATATAATAGGAGGTGCAATCTGTGCTACTTTAGCTATGTTTTTGATGCCAAAAGCAGAAATCTTTATTTCTCTTATACCTCCAATGATTTTTGGTGGTATAATGCTTTTATTCATGGATGCCTCTTTTAACGTCACTTTCCAGCCTTTTAGGGCTTTGGTAGGTGATATGGTAAATGACAAACAACGTGACCTTGGATATTCTGTTCAAAGTTTCTTAATCAATACAGGTCAAGTAGTAGGATCTGCTTTACCATTTTTCTTAGCCAATGTACTCGGTCTATCACAAAAACTTGCAGATGGTCAAAAAGTTTCTGACAATGTTGTTTGGTCTTTTTATATTGGTGGCGCAACACTAATGATTGCAGTTTTATGGACAGCATTTAGGACAAAAGAATATCCTCCAAAAGAGTATGCAAAGTATAATAACATAGATTTGGAAGCTAAAGAGGAGAGTAAAAATGAAGATTCGTTTATTAAAACTCTTCTTTCATCACCAAAAGTGATGATTCAATTAGCAGCCGTACAGCTTTGCTCATGGGTAGCATTCTACTTTATGTGGGTTTATTCTACACCTGCAATTGCTCAACATATCTGGAATACTGTTGACACTAAATCTGAGGAATATAACCAAGCGGGTGATTGGGTCGGTATGATGTTCGCAGCATACAGCTTATCTGCAGCTTTATTCTCTGTTATTATGCCTAGCCTAATCAAGTTAACAAGTAGAAAAATTGTCTATGCTGGAGCACTAGTATGTGGTGGTATAGGCCTCATAAGCATAAGCTACATTAATGATCAATACCTATTATTGATACCGATGGTTGGAGTTGGAATTGCTTGGACAGCAATTCTTGCGATGCCTTTCAGTATTCTTTCTGAAAACCTTCCTGCTGAAAAGATGGGAGTATATATGGGTATATTCAATATTACAATTGCAGGACCGCAAATTATCGCTGGTTTATCAGGAGGATTTATCTCTTCAACATTTTTCGAAGGAAACACAGTTGGCCTTTTAACAATGGCAGGTGCAATATTAATTTTGGGAGCTTTTTGTGTGTCTCTTGTTTCCGATCAAAAGAAAGCATAATATATTTTTGAGATGATATAACGTATCATTACTCATCAAAGGGTCACTTCAAGCAATTGGGGTGGCTTTTTTCATATCTATACCACAGTACATTTTCCTCTTGAACCACTTCTTTCAAAATTTGGCACATAATTTTCGCTTCATTCAGTTCAACTCTTTATACATTTTCAGCTATTAAAGCGTTATTACATAGAGTTTGAAAGAAATACACGGTAAAAGAATTGATTTATTCTAGTATTTTTAATCACAGGAAAATTAACCACACTTTTTATTCCTAGTGCATCTTCAAAAGACAGTCAAAAGATCTAACAATATAAAGTAATGATAGACAAATATTTAAAGCAATTCACTATCAAACAAATCATTTTTTGGATTGGGGGTATTCTCACTGCCACCATGCTTTTTACTGTTTTGACCTTATTGGGTTTATATCAGAATGAAAGTTTGGAAGTAGATATTTCTTCAAGAAATGCTATGCTTTCGCAAAGGATGGTATTGCTATCAAATATTTATGTTAATACTGGAGAAAAAGAAAATCTTAATAGTCTAAAAGAAGCTTTAGACCTTTATGATGGTTCTTTATTGGCCATGAAACATGGTGGTACTGTACCTGGTTTTGATGGAAAGAGAATCCGTCCTGCCAGTGACCGTGTAGATGATTATATTGAAAGAGTTGAAGAAGTTTGGAAACCTTTTAGAAATCACCTTAGAATTATTCTAGAAGAACCTCTGACCACCTCTAATTACACCTTCAATATGAATATTCCTTTGGATACTGCCATGCTAGATAGTGTGGAACTTTTATCCAAAGTAGATGAAGAAAATGTAACCATCAGAAATAGCCTTACTTACTTAGAAAAGACATCCGAAGATATGCTTAAGGTCAATCAAGACCTAGTCAAAGCTTATGTGAATGATGCTGTAGAGATTGAATATCAAATCACAAGGTTTATTTTCATTGCAACATTCTTGATTTTAGCCTTAGGAATGATCAATATTTTTGTATTGAGAAGAGCTTTAATTACCCCATTGAAAGAACTTGCGCAAAAGAGTAATAAAATCGCTTCGGGTAACTTAAATGTCCATTTTAATTCCGCCGGTACTCAAGAAATGAATACTATGCGAAACTCTTTACTCTTCATGAAAGAAAAATTAGAAGACATTTCTGAGTACGTAATGGAATTTAGTAAGGGTAATTTTAATATTGAGTTTGATAAAATAAATGAGGAGCAATTCAAAGATGACCCTTTCATCCACTCCTTGATTGATACTAAAAACCGATTAGAACAAAACTCCAAAGAAAGAAACGAACGTGAATGGGTCAGTGAAGGCTCAGCTATTCTCAATAAATTAATACGTGTACATAGCAATGATGCTGATGAACTAGGAAAAGCACTCGTAAAAGAGATTTCAAGATTTATGGAATGCTCTCACGCTTCATTTTATATCCATAAGAGAGATCCAATTACAGGTGAAGAATATATGGAATTATCTGCTTTATATGCTTTTGATTTCCTCAAAGAAGTAGATAAACAAAAAGTTCAGATCGGTGAAGGACTTATCGGTGAGATTTGGCAGGAGGCTGAATACATTTACCTTACAGAAATTCCTGAAGATTATATCAAAATACGTTCAGGTTTAGGTGATGCGGGGCCATCTTCGTTGATCATCTACCCTTTTAAATCTCATGGTAATGTTGAGGTGATCTTGGAAATCGCTTCTTTCAAACCTTTCGAAAAGAAATCATTCCAACTACTTGAAGAAATAGGTGGAGCAATAGCCACTTCCGTAGTAACCTCTGAGAACACGTCTAACGTAAGCAAATTGTATAATGACAGTAAAAGACTCACAGACGAATTAAGAACCAGTGAGGAGGAAATGAAGCAGAATATGGAGGAACTTCAAGCTACGCAGGAGCTCCTAGTGAGAGAAAGAAGAGAAACAGAGAAGTCAAAAAAGCTTCTAAACGAAGTTGTAGACATCACAGGCGGCCGATTGGTCATTGCAGAACAAGATGGTTCTATTTGGTTCGGCAGTCACTCATTTACTGATTTCTTAGACTATGATTCAGAAGAGTTATTACAGTTTGAAATAGGACAATTATTCCCGGCCTATGCTGAAAACGAAGACTGGAAAGTGGTTCAATCTGAATTAACTACTTCAGTCCGAAAAAATGAAGGAGAAATAATTCAAGTTTTAGTGACTATTCAAAAGCTATATTTGGAAGAAACAGACAAGTGGGTCTTCAAAATTATGGGTAAGTAATCAAAATTTCTATCTTACATAAAAAAAGGGTTGTTCAGTTATTTTTGACTGAGCAACCCTTTTCAATTATTTCTCCGAAGAGAAAACTGACTTATTTCACTTCAAATACCTTCCCTTTTCTAACGTATCCTTCAGAATCATTTGGCAACTCTACCTTGTACCAAATATCATCTTGATCAATTAGCTTAAGGCGTTCTCCTGAAGAAAGGTTAGAGATATTCTTACTCCCTGCTGAAGGCCCTTGCATCAACAAGGCTCCAGACCCCTTCACAATGCCTAATTCTCTCTTCATACCACCATTGAATGCCCAAAGGGAGAAAACACTTATAACCACCACAGCAAACGTCAGCGTGGTAATAGAGTGCTGTTCCTTTCTTCTGATGTACATCAACACTAGACATACAATCAAAAGAAAAATAATAACGCCCCCGATTTCACCTTTCATTTTATTGAAAAGAGACGTCAAATATTCTTTATCTGAATATTGGTAGCCTAAAAGATTATGGTCTTCTGCAATCTTTGACATTTTATTTAGTGTACCTCGATCGGCTGTTAAGCCATATTGTAGGTTTAAATAATACAAAGCCGAAGCATAATTCCCTTGCCCTTCTTGAATGAAAGCCATTCTCAACAACATTTTTGAAGAAAAAACACGCTCCTCCTCCAATAATTTATCATAAATTGAGAAGGCATCGATGTACTGTTTTGCCTCAAAATACTCATCTGCCTTATCAATTTCAGATTCAACCGAAGAATTTGCAAAGGATATTTGATTGAAAATCAGCGCGTAAAAACTTATTAAGAATAAAAAAAATCTCATTATTTGCTTGATATTGAAAATCATTCTACATTTGCACTCGCAAAAAAGGAAACTAAACGAGTTTTCAAATTTAAGAGAGGAATTCGAATATAATAATATTTAAGTCTAATCTTTTAGAAAAATTATGATTCCGTAGCTCAGTTGGTAGAGCATCTCCCTTTTAAGGAGAGGGTCCTGGGTTCGAGCCCCAGCGGGATCACACTTGATAATAACAAATATCAAGCTCACGTGGTGAAATTGGTAGACACGCCATCTTGAGGGGGTGGTGGGAGCAATCCCGTGTTGGTTCGAATCCAATCGTGAGCACTTGTTATTTTCATAAAAATAAATTCGTTGAAAAACGATGATTCCGTAGCTCAGTTGGTAGAGCATCTCCCTTTTAAGGAGAGGGTCCTGGGTTCGAGCCCCAGCGGGATCACTTCTAAAATAAAACTCGTTGAAAAACGACGATTCCGTAGCTCAGTTGGTAGAGCATCTCCCTTTTAAGGAGAGGGTCCTGGGTTCGAGCCCCAGCGGGATCACTTC
>NZ_JACVVP010000046.1 GCF_014534745.1 Flammeovirga sp. EKP202 | reverse complement strand
TAATTAAATATCTCCTTTCAGACTTTTATTTCTAAATGCAATACGAAATATTAAGATCTATTTTTAAATAGCTTCATAGAGAAAGGTGTTCAACTTGGTGAAAACTCAAAGTTTGAATTAACGAGAGAAAAGACCACATATTTTACAGATTCTATAAACCTAGTAGATCAGAAGCTAAAGGTTGAAAGTGATCTCCAACAACTAAATTATATCTTAGGGGAAGAGGATATAAACACTCCCTATCAACTTACCGATAGTTTAGAAGTTCCAACTTTAGAATTATCAGCTTCTAGTGTTTTTGACAAGGTCAATACTCAAAACAATCAATTGGGGGTTATTAATACACAATTGAAGCAGCAACAAGTTAATGTACAATTAAGTAAGACCAATAAAATACCTACCGTTTCATTGGAATCAGCTTATCAAGGCAATCTTAATTGGTTGACAGCAGATTACCCCACTATTGAAGGAGAACTAATCACTCAAACGAATAAGGGGTATTTATATGGAGGTTTTATAGGAATCAATGTTACTGTACCTGTTTTTAATGGAGGCCAAAATGAGAGAAAGATACAATCTTCGAAAATCCAATTCCATAAAAAGCAATTAGAGCAGAAGAAGAAAAAGCTAGAGTTAAAAAAAGAATTTCATCAGCTTTTCTCTAATTATCATTATAACCAAGAAAAAGTAAGAATTGGCTATCTCAGTCAAAAGTCAGCGGAAGAAAATCTTCAATTGTCAAAAGAGCAATTGGATTTAGGGAGTATATCAGTTTTTGATTTCCGTCAAGTACAAAACAGCTATATGAATGCTTCTCTAAATTATTTCACTGCACAATATGAATTGATTTTATCACAAGTACGTTTATTAAAAATTTCTGGAGAAATATTAAAATAATTTTCTCACGGAAGTTTTTTTTCCGTGGTAGTCAATACTTTTACAATATCAAAATAAAGCTAGCTAACTATTTGATGATCTGCTTTTAAGGATGCCGAAAATTAAAAGTGGAACAATATTTTTAGAGTAGGTATAAACTGAAAACTAATTATTATGAAATTTCAGGAATTAGAACTTGATGAAGTTCGTGAAACTAACGGGGGCTTCGTGCCTATAATTGTCGGTGGCTTATTTATTTCAGAAGCTGTTGTTGGTTCAGTAATAACTGGAGGACTTTTAACAGGTATGGGTATTGGTTACAAGTACTTTTTTCAATAACAAATGATTGATTTAACGACTAATGAAATGGTACAAGTCAATGGTGGATTTGTACCGATATTGATAGGAACACTTTACATTTCAGCTGAAATTGTTGCTATCACAGCGTCTTCTGGTTTTATTCTTGGAATGGCGGGAGGAATTGCATATTATTATTAAACTTGAAATTATCATGAAAGACTTAGATTTAAATGAACTTCAGAATACAAATGGAGGAGAGCTTGTATTGGGATTAATGGCCCTTAGTGGAATAGCACTAGGAAGTGCAGCTATAGGTTTTGCTGTTGTAGGAGGTTTTTATTTGTTATACAAAGCTTTTTATTAATTAAACAAACAGGTAAAACTTGACAATATAATATAGTTTTACCTGTTTTTTTTATTCTTAGTAAATATTGAAATGTATATGCGTGAAATAAGACATTCAGAGGTTCATTCTTTTATCAATGACCAACTTAAGAAAAAAGGAGTGCTTCTGAAAATTTATTTATTTGTGGAATATATTCAGCTATTCCTGCTAATTTTTATCATTATTAATGTGCTTCTAAATTGTTATCATCAAAAGTATTTACCTTTATTTTTATTTGGAGTGTCCATTTTTTTTTCATTTTCTATACTTATTTTTATTCATGAGGTGATACATTACTTAGGTTATTTAATACTAGGAAGACGAGATGTGTATTTTGGAAAAGTAGAAAAACAAATGATTTTTTATGTTACAACACGGGCAAGCAAACTAAATGGGTACGAATATTTATTCATTTCAATGTTACCTTTTATTCTAATTAGTTTAGTATGTATATTCTTTGCAATAAAATATCACAATATCGAATTATACTTTTTTACTATTCCTGTATTAGTTTGTAATTATTCTTTTTCAAAGGGAGACTTTGCCTTTTCAGATTACCTCATACAAATTGGAATCTCAACATCAAGATTATGGAATAGTGATAATACAATATTCATTGGAAATTCCACCTCAGAATTAAAGACAGAAAAAGCTACTAAATAAAACATAGTTAAATGAAAGATTGCTAAAACTTTATTTTTCTTCTTCTTTATATTTGAAAGGAGAAGTCTTGCTTTAAATATATTTCTTATAGATAGCTATGTAGGAATATCAAAGTAGTTTGAAATAGTATTGTCGTTTTCATCATATTCAAATTCATACTTATAAAAAATGATTAAAGGGCTTAAATATTCTCAAATTGATTCATTAGAAAAACAATACTTACCATTAACAATAGTTTATATAGTAATTGCTATATTTTGTTTGAATGCTATTACAAATGGTATAAGTTATATTCTTCAGGGAGATTTATCAGAAAATGTAATGAGAGGAGATATGACTTTAACTCAAAAGGTTTTAGGCATGACACTTATCCCAGTCATTGAAGAGTTTATTTTTAGATATTGTTTAAGTTTTAAAAGGTCTAATATTATATTGTCCTTGGCGTTATTTATCTCTTATTTAATAATAATTATAGGAAGTAGTAATTTCGAAATTAATTTATTGATAAAGTTACTTTTATTAGTTTCAGTCTCCATTCTTTTGTTTATCCTATTTGATAAACTAATTCCTTTAGATGTGACTTTTAATAAGGAATATATTTTTAAAGCATCTCTGATAATATTTGCATTTATGCATTTAAATAACCTTTCTGATAATCAACTTCGCTTTACATTCATTCCATATATTATAAGTTATCTTTCATCAATTTTTATGCTTGGTTATCTTTTGTCCTTTATTAGAATAAAATATAGTATGAAATATAGTATTCTATCTCACATGATAATAAATTTCATAGGAATATCTATGATATAATCGGCAACGGTATGTGTTTTTTAGAGAAACACCATCAAAAATACCTTTTCAAGCATTGATGATGGTGCCTTTATATTCAATCACTAATGTGTGCTCATGAATAACAGAATAAACCAATGTTATTCATCATATTTTTCTTTAAACTTCTTATACAACATACTGTGTTTGTTGTTTAAGTCAAGTTGTCTTCCATCGATAAATGCATGGATGATTTTACTTGTTCTCATGTCCAATACATCACCTTGACTGACAATAAGAGTGGCCGATTTACCTACTTGAAGGCTTCCGTATTGATCATCAATACCAAGAATTTGGGCAGTGTTGGAAGTAATCATTTTCAATGCATCTTCCTTGTCTACACCATAAGCGACTACAGTTCCTGCGTAGAAAGGTAAGTTTCTGGAATTGGATGGACTAGAATGTGTAAGTCCTATAGTCAAGCCCGCATCTTGTAGCATTTTTGCTCTTTTGTAGGGTAAATCAACATCATCTTGTTCACGGACTGGTAAGCGATGTACGTCAGTCATCAGGATAGAAATGTTGTTCGATTTTAAGAAATCTGTTACAAGCCAAGCGTCGGCACCTCCTACAATGACTACTTTTTTGATATTGTACTTCTGAACTAACTGTATAGCTTCTACAATACTTTTAGCTTCATCTACATGGATGAATAATTGTTCTTCACCTGAGAAAAGCCCTCTCATTGCTTCCAATGGAAAATCAGGAACGGCAGTAGGTTTGCCTTGACTATATGCTTCCGCATCCATTAAAGTTTTCTCAATCAAAGCCACTTGCTGATGATAACTTTTCGATATAATTAATCCTTTTTCAGGACTTGTCCATGAGTGACTGTAGTATTTGCTAGGCCAGTGTAGATGCTGACCATCATTTTCTTTAATGAGAGCATCTTCCCAGTTCCAAGCATCTAATTGAACAATGGAAGATCGACCAGAGAAAATACCACCTTTGGGCATTACTTGCTCCACTAAGACCCCATTACTTCTTACGGTTGGAATGACATGGGAGTCGGTATTGAATGCAATGACAGAACGTACTTCGGGGTTAATTTTCCCTGTTTCATAATTGTCGTTGGAAGCACTTACTGCTTCAATTTCAACCAAGCCCAATTCTGAGGTAGGTAATACAAAACCAGGGTATACCTTTTGTCCTGAAATATCAATTACTTCATAGCTGTCATCAGAGAAGTTGTTACCAATGAATGTGATTTTTCCTTCATTAAATGCAATGGTAGCATTTGGAAAAACGTTTCCATTTCCATCATGAATTTCGCCCCCTTTTAGAATAATTCCTTTGTTTTGGGCTTTGGCAGGAGATGGGACCTGTGCAGATGCAGTAATAGTTAATAATAAACCGCAAATGACAGAGAATATATAATATGTTTTTTTCATGTTAAATGACTTTTTGACTCAAAGATTAGTGACGTTAATATGGAACGTCGAAAATGATAGACCATAGCGTCTATTTCTAATCTAAATGCAGGTGATCACAATGCATATGGTGATTTATTTTTGGAGCAACATCTTTTGCCTTTGCACCATTTTTAATGGCTTCTTGCATTTTAGTAACTAAACGTGCACGTTCAACTGTCATTTCTTTTCTCAGTTGCTCATCTTTTTCTAAAGAGAAATAAACCGTACCATCAACCATAGTATAATCAGGCTTTGCATAGATAGAAAGCGGGTGATCTGTCCAAAGTACTACATCAGCAGACTTTCCAACTTTAATAGACCCGACCTGATCATCAATTCGAAGTAATTTGGCAGGGTTCAGCGTTACCATTTTTAGAGCTTCTTCCTCTGACATATTAGCGTATTTTACACTCTTGGCTGCTTCTTGATTTAGTCTTCGCCCCATTTCTGAATCATCAGAATTAATGGCAACAGTAACACCTTGGTCAGCCATTAATGCAGCGTTTTGAGGAATAGCTTCATACACTTCAAACTTATAAGCCCACCAATCAGAGAAAGTAGAGGCTCCAGCTCCGTGTTTTTTCATTTTGTCAGCCACTTTATACCCTTCTAAAATATGAGTGAAGGTATTTACTCTGAAGTCAAAACTCTCTGCTACTTTCATCAACATGTTGATTTCTGACTGAACATAGGAGTGACATGAGATAAAGCGTTCATCATTTAAGATTTGAGCTAATGCTTCTAACTGAAGATCTTTTCTTGGTTTAGGTCCTTGACCTGCGTATTCCTTCTGAGCTTTGTCATAGGCTTTAGCTCTAGCAAAACCATCGTTATAAACGGCTTCAACTCCCATTCTTGTTTGTGGAAAACGATGAGACATTGGCCAGCTAGAACGTTTCACATTTTCACCTAAAGCGAATTTGATAAATGGTTTTGCATTGGGGAATAGCAATTCCTCTGGGTTAGTATGTCCCCACTTCATCTTGATGATAGCTGATTGACCACCAATTGGATTGGCAGAACCATGTAATAACTGAGCAGAAGTAACGCCACCGGCTAATTGACGGTAAATATCAACATCATTTGGATTCACAACATCTTCCATTCTCACCATTGATGACATGACTGCAACGTCATTAACACTAAATAATGCAATATGTGAGTGCTCGTCAATAATTCCAGCAGTAAGGTGTTTGCCTTTTCCATCTATTACTCTAGTCTTTTTATTGGCTTTTAAACCTTGACCAATTTTGATGATCTTTCCTTCTTTAATCAAGACATCCGTATTTTCTAATATACCATCGTTTTCGTTCGTCCAAACGGTAGTATTTGTAATTAAAATGTCTTCTTGTTGAGCAATTCTTGTACTACCGTAAGCACTAAAAGGGTAGATTACCTCACCTAATTCATTGGCACTTTCAGCTTTTTCTTTCTTTGTAGTTTCGACTTTATCGTTTGTCGTTACTGCTTTTACGGCAGTCCAACTTATCCATTCACCTTTGGTATCTTTTCCTTCTCCACTAAAATTACCATTCTTATCTTTCCATCCCGAAAGACGAATTGTTCGAGCATTTTTAGTGGTGTCACTCGCAAATGAAAGTGTAATCATCCCTTGATGGAATGTGGCTTTGGATTCCAGTTTTGTGGAATCATTGACAGAAACCTCCCATTTCGGGGAAGAAGGATTTTCTCCAGAAGTTTTGAGCGTGAAGGTATCATTATTGACTTTCAAAGCATAATTGCCAAGTAAGTCATCATTAGACCATTTTTCAATAATGTACTGATGGCCTCTAACCCAATTTTCTAAAACCTTTCCATCCTTAGAAAAAATATTATCTGAAGTGATAATAAAGTTGGCAATTTTACCTGGTTCTAATGTACCTAACCGAGAAGAAGCATTCATGTAGAACGCAGGAGTTACAGTCAATGCTTCTAGTGCTTTTTCTTCTGAAAGACCTCTTTCTACAGCTAAGCGTAGATTCTTTAAAAATACGGATTTTGAAGGAAGTTTTGACGCAGTAATGGCAAATGAGAATCCTTCTTTTTCTAACATTGCTAAGTTAGACGGAGCCAATTCCCAGTGTTTCATTTCTGAGAAAGGAGCATTCATTGCGTCGATAGGGTCTGTAACATTAAGTGCTTGAGGATAACTGATAGGTACAATGAGAGAGGGTTGAAATTGTTTTAAAGTGACCAAGTCTTGGTACTCATCACCGTTACCAACATAGATATAACGCTTGTTGAATTCTTTTGCTACTTTGGCTGCTCTTTCTAAGTCAAAAATATCTTTGGTATCAAAAAATTGAGGGTAAGACTGCGTAGCATTAAATGCTTCTAACGTTAAGTCTGTAAACTTCTCTTTCCCGCCTTCAGCATACCATTGTGCATCATAATAGGTTTGTCGAAGTAATGCCACATAGCCCATTGTAGATACAGGATACATTTGAGCAGAAGATCCCTTGTCAAAGGCATAATGAGCACCCACTTGGTTTTCAAGAATAATTGTATTTGCTCTTCCTTTACCAAATGTCACTAAAGCAGAAGTACCTCTCGCTACACCATCAGGTAAGTAAGTTAAAGCACTTCCGAAGCCAATTTTTCGCATTGCTTCAGCTTGTTTTGAGTCACTTTTAAATAACTCAGCAGCATTATTATTCGCTCTAATGGCATCATTAGCATTGTATGCTTTAGGGTTTTGAGGACCTATATTTTCAGGTTTGCTCCACGACCAAAAACTTCCTTTTTTTACACCCGGCATTCCGTAGTGCGAGTTCGCGTCAATAAAAGAAGCATAGATATGTTTTCCTTCAGCATTAATCTCAGCGGCCCCTTTGGGTACAGAAGTACTTTTGTTGACACTGATAATTTTGCCTTCTTTGATGACCAAAGTAGCATTTTCTAATTTTTCGGAAGGAGAGATGTGAACAGTAGCATTAGTAATAGCATAATAATTACTTCTGTCGTCACGTACACCATTGATCGTAAATGTTTCTTGTGCGTAAGTATTGAAACAAGAATAGATCAAGAATAGGACAACACCTATTGTGTTGAGTTTAATCATATTGAAGTTATATTTAATTGAATTGGAGGTTGTGTTATATTGAACTACTAACTTAATCAGTATTGAAAACAAAGCAAAACAAGATCATTATTTAATTGGTTATATTAATATTAAAATAACTATTCATGAAAATACTTATAACAGGAGGTTCAGGACTTGTAGGTAAGGAACTCTCTAAAAAATTAATTAGAGGTGGGCACAAAGTAAGTTGGCTCTCTCGAAAAGAAGATTTATCGAAATCTATTCCTCGTTACAAATGGGATTTAACTAAAAAAATTATAGATAAAAAAGCATTTGAAGGGGTAGATGTAGTGGTTCATTTAGCAGGTAAAAATGTAGGAGAGGGAAGGTGGACACCTAAAGCAAAAGAGGAAATCTTAAACAGTAGGGTAGTAGCCACTACATTATTAATGGAAACAATTAACGCTTTAGAGCACCCTCCCAAAACGGTAATATGTGCTTCTGCTATTGGTTATTATGGAGATAGAGCTGATGAGTTAGTAGATGAAGGGGCAAGTGCGGGAACAGATTTTTTAGCTGATGTCGTAAGACAGTGGGAAGAGGCAATGGATATTTTATCTGTAAGCAGATTAGTGAAATTAAGGTTAGGAGTTGTTTTATCAAATCAAGGAGGTGCACTTTCAAAGATAATTCAACCTATTAAAATGGGAGTTGGAGCAGCTTTAGGAAGTGGTGATCAATGGATGTCATGGATTAGTCTGGAAGACATTGTACGTTTAATTATTTTTTCAATTGAAAACGATCAAATGAAAGGAACTTACAATGCGGTTACTTCAACCCCTCTGACCAATAAGGAAATGACAAAAAGAGTAGCCAAGTTTTACCATCGTCCTTTAATATTACCAAACGTTCCTGTTTTTGTACTTAAATTATTATTGGGAGAAAGTGTAGCTTTAGTTTTGAATAGTACAAAAGTGAAATCATTGGATGAAAACTTGAATTTTGACTTTAAAAATGAAGAAATTGAAACAGTATTAGTTTAAACTTTTCTTCTGAGACATTTTATACTATTCTAATAAAAGAGGTGATAACATTAAGATTACTACCTCTTTTTTTTGTGATTGTTAGACATTTACAGTGCTTAATGTTATTATCGTTTATAACGAAATCGTACTTATGCTAATTTTACTAAAATTATAGGCACTGATGCTAAAAATTGAAACCCAAATACTTTAACAACAATCAGTGCCTATAGCATGAAGTTTTATCTAATCTCATTATCATGTTTATTTCTAAATTAAAACCAATAGTTCTGGGCTACATCATGTATAATTGGTCCCACTCGGCCGACGAAGAAAAGCGATTGTTTAATGTTATAAGTAAGGTTTTTTTACGGCTTAAAAATCAATAAAATTAACATTCTTATGTAAGTATTCATTGTTATGAGAATAAATAACTTGTATTAAATCAATGTAGTATTGTATTTCAATAAGTATTGATGTTAATGTTTATTTAGCTGTTAATGAATTGATTAAATTTATGTAAGTCGAAGATGAACGTCATTTTTGACCAATATATTAAGTCTAACATTAAATGATACACTGCCTTGAAGCAACAGTTTTTCTACTTCTTCTTTGACTCCTCTTAATTCATGAGTTACAGGTCATATGAAGTAAACAAAAATCCAAAAATGAACGAAGTGGAGTTCTTATTGAAGCTTATGTTTAGATACTAAGACAAATCTGATCGAGTATTTAAATTAAATATGAAAATGCACTCAGAATATATCAACAATCATTCGCTCCTGTTTCTGAAGTAGGCTGAAATTATCCGTTCAATAGCTTGTCGTGGTACTTTCCTCTCAATCTTGAAGTAGAAAGACAAGTATGATTGGGGTTAAATCTTTTCTTTTCAATCCTATTCGCGTTAGATATCTATCTCTTAATCGTGGTGATGCCGCAGAATGATGCATTACCTTGGATTAAAATAATAACCTAAAATACCCCGTTTTCATTTGTTCAAGTTAATTAGTTAAATGCTATTTCATTTTACTCCACTCAAAGCTCAATTATTTCTTCTAAATTTTTATGAAAAAAATACTTTTACTCTTAGTAGCGATTACAATTAGTTTTGTAGGAGCATACGGTCAAGAGCGTACCGTGACGGGTACTGTTTCTGACGGAGGAGAACCTTTACCAGGTGTAACAGTAGTGGTAAAAGGAACCTCGAAAGGTACAATCACTAACCTTGATGGAAAATTCACCCTTGACGTTGGTAATGACGATGTCTTAATCTTTAGTTTCATAGGCTACTCTTCACAAGAAATAGCAGTTGGTACTCAATCAGTAATTGATGTGCCTCTGGAAGTAGATGCCGAAGAATTAGATGAAGTTGTAGTCACTGCAATGGGGCAAACACAAGATAAAAAATCACTTGGTTATGCTGTACAGGAAGTTGCAACAGAAGATCTGCAAAGAACAGGTAACCCTGGATTAGCTGGATCAATGCAAGGTAAAATCTCAGGTGTAGATATTAAACCCTCTTCAGGTATGCCTGGAGCTTCAACTCAAATCAACATTAGGGGTGCAAGATCTTTTACAGGTAATAACGCACCTCTATATGTAATTGATGGTATGCCTATTAGTTCAAACCCCGATTTCAGTACAGGTAGTTCCGTAACAGGTAGTGATATCTCAAATAGAGCTGTTGATATTGATCCTAACGATATTGAGAGTATCAATATTTTGAAAGGACAAGCAGCAGCGGCACTTTATGGTATTAGAGCATCGAATGGTGTAATTATCATCAAAACCAAAAGTGGTAAGGGCAATAAAATGGGTAAGCCGGTAGTGAGAATAAACAATTTTACCAGCTGGGAGACCGTTTCTCGTAAACCCGAATACCAAACAGCTTACTCACAAGGTACTGGTGGAAACTACGTTTCGAATAGTTCGCAAGCTTGGGGTATTCCAATGTCTGAATTACCTGATGATCCAAATGTAGGAGGTAACAATCAAGGGCAGCCAGGGAAATATTTTGTAGCACAAAGAGAAGCTGCTGGTTTGGATCCTTGGGTAGAGCCTAATACGTATGATAATTTTGGAGATTATTTCCGAACTGGTTCTACAGTAAATACGTCAATTAGCGTAAGCCAGTCTACAGAAAATGCGAACTACAGTATTGGTTTGGGTAATACAACTCAAAACGGTGTAGCACCATCTACAGGTATGAACAGATGGAATGCAAAAGGTAAGTTTGATGCAACAGTCAACAACTACTTCTCAGTAGGGGTTTCGGCCAATTATGTGAATACAGATATTGATAAATTATCAGCAGGTAACGATGCGGCACTTGCAGGTGTTTATGCAGCACCAACTTCTTATGATTTGAAAGGTATTCCATTTGCAAACCCTGACAATCCTTATCAACAAATTTATTACCGTTCTCAGACATTTGATAACCCCTATTGGGCTGCTAATAACAATGTGTTTAATGATAGAACGGACCGTTTCTTTGGTAATGCTTACGTACAGTATGAAACTGATATTACAGAAGATTTAGATATCAGAGTAAAATACCAATTGGGTGTGGATACCTATACTACGCACTTCCAAGATATATTTGAATATGGTCATAGAGGTGCTGAAGGTAAAATTACCAATAGAGGTGTTACCAACAACATTTTGAATTCATTGACAACAGTGAATTTGAATTGGAAAATCAATACAGACAATAACTTGACGGCCATTATTGGTAATGAAGTCAATGATACAAGAAAGAAAACGTATACTCAAGATGGTCAGCAGTTCAACTTCGGAGGATGGAGACATATTGAAAACACTAAAGTGATCACTGCACAAGAAGAACAAAGAAGAACACGTACAGTAGGTTTCTTTGCAAGTGTTTCTTACTCTTACAAGAGTCTACTTTATCTGACAGCTACAGGACGTACAGATTATGTTTCTACAATGCCTAGAAACAACAGAAACTTCTTCTATCCTTCTATATCGGGTAGTTTGGTATTAAGTGAAATGGACTTTATGGATAGTGCTGATAAAGTATCATTATTAAAACTGAGAGCATCATGGGCACAAGTAGGACAAGCAGGCGAGTATTTTGAAAACTTTTATGCTTTGCCAACCTATGGTGGTGGATGGTTTGGTTCAGGTCCATTCCCTATCAGTTATCCTTTAGCGATCAATGGAGCCAACGTAAACTCTTATACTCAGAATGCTAAATTATTTGACCCAAATCTGAAACCACAAAATACAGCCTCTTATGAGTTGGGTGCTGACTTAGGTTTCTTTAATGATAGAATTACTCTTTCATATACTTATTCGAGACAAAATGTAACCGATCAGATTTTTGCGGTGCCTCTTACAGCTTCTACTGGTTTTGAAGAGTTAGAGACCAATGGTGGTAAAATTACAACCAACGCACATGAGGTTACTTTAAATGTAATCCCTGTACAAACGCAAGATTGGACTTGGTCGGTGAATGTCAATTATTCAAGAATCATCAGTAAGGTAGACGAGTTAGCCGACGGTGTAGAAAGTATCTTCTTAGGTGGTTTCACTACACCACAAGTAAGAGCAGCGGCAGGGTACGCTTTCCCTGTAATTTATGGTAGTAGTTTCCAAAGAGGGCCAAACGGAGGAATCTTAGTCAATGAAGATCCAAATTCTGCTGATTATGGTTTACCAATGGCTGGACCTGCAAAAATTATCGGTGATGTAACTCCAGACTTTATTCTTGGTTTTGGTACCAACTTGAATTACAAAACATGGTCTTTGGGTGCCACTTTTGAATGGAAACAAGGAGGTCAAATGTATTCTGGTTCAAACGGTCTGATCAATCTTTACGGTGTAAGTGAAGTTACTGCTGATAGAACGAATCCATTTGTATATCCAGGTGAAAAAGCAGATGGTTCACCAAATGACATTCAAAGAGGTGGTGAGTCTGATACAGGTGCTTACCAAAGAAGATGGGATAATGTTGAAGGTAATATTGATGAGGCTTATATCTATGACAACTCTTTCGTGAAACTAAGAGAGCTTTCGTTAGGTTATAAATTCCCTAATAAAATCATCAAAGGTACAACTAGTATTGGTTTGTCTGTATTTGCTAGAAATATTTTACTATGGACGGAATTACCAAACTTTGACCCTGAATCATCTCAAGGTAATAACAATATGGGTGGATCTTTTGAAAGATTCTCTATGCCAAATACAAACAGTTTTGGTTTCGGTGTTGATATCACTTTCTAATCTAAAATCTTAACAAGAAAAATGGAAAAATTTAAATATATAAAATTGCTCCTGATTGGAGTAATGATCTCCTTGGCATCTTGTTCAGAAGATGTGTTGGATGAAATAAATAGAAATCCCAATAACCCTCTCGATACGCCTTCGCAGTTTGTAATAACTGATGCAATGAACGCTTCTCTAGTGAGAGTAGCCAATGGTGATTATGCTTTTTATGCTTCTCTTTTTATCGAGCATCAAGTAGGTGTTTTTAATCAGTTCCATCAAGCAGAAATTAGATTGGATGCATCTCTAACTCAAGCTACAACTTACAACTCCGCTTGGGTGGGGTCTTATCAGGCCATGAGAAACTTAAAAGATGTAATTACTAAATGTTCAGAAGGAGGTGTAGAGGTAGGAAATAATCATACACTAGGTGTAGCTCAGATTTTAATGGCTTACAACCTATCTGTTGTGACAGATATGTGTGGTGATATACCTTGGTCACAAGCTCTCGATCCTGTTAATTTCCTAAGACCAGAATTAGACAAGCAAGAAGCAATTTATACGGATATCTTTTCATTATTGGATGAAGGTATTGCTAATCTTGAGAAGGACAATGATGGTAATTATGATGCAATAGGAGTTCATGATATGATTTATGGTAGCCTTAGACCAACCTCATCAAATGGAAATGATCAAGTTTCATGGAGACAGGCTTGGGTAAAACTAGCTTGGGGATTAAAAGCACGATTTACGATGCGTTTATCTCATAAAACACCAAATTATGCTGATGTCCTTGCTCATGCTGCCAAATCTTTCACATCTGCAGACGAAGAAGCAAAGTCTACCTATAATGGTTCAACATCTTATAACCCTTATTATCTAATGTATACTCAAAGGGATTATTATGGATCTAGTCAAAGTATGCGTAATAATATGGATGATAATGACCCTAGAATTGCCAATTACTTTATTCCTTATCCGAAAAATGACCCCGCAGATGAAAGACTTGAGTTCGCTCCAAATGGCGATATTGATCAAATACAAGGCGTATATGGCATATCAAGTTATTTTAATAATAGAACAGAAAATACTTTTATTATGAGTTATCATGAGTTGCTGTTCTTGATTGCAGAAGCAACCGCTAGAAATAATGGAAGTGCTGCTGAAATTCAAACAGCTACTGTTGCAGCAGTAAGAGCGGCATTAGCGTCAGCAAGTATTGCTCAAGCAGATATTGATACTTACATCACATATATTGAGGGGAATAAAACGTTTGATATCGATTATGTGATGAAAGAGAAGTACATTTCTCAGTATATCTCAGAATCATTAGAAGCCTATAATGATTACAGAAGATTGAAAGCAATGAATGGAGGTACTGTTCCGGCGTATGTTACTTTCTTAAATCCTCAGCCAGCAAAATTTCCTTTAAGAATGACTTACGGTGCTGATGATGTAAATAATAATCAAAATGTAAGAGATGCCCTAGGTGATGGTCAATACGTTTATTCAGAAAATGTATGGTGGGCTGGTGGTAGTCGCTAATCTCAAACAGTAGAACAAAAACAATAAAAATAAGTCTAACAGATGTTTTCTGTTGGGCTTATTTTTTTGTCATTTCCTATTTCATCCCTCCTCTAATATTTAGACAATAGAAGAGGCTTATAGTTTAATGTATGACAAGTAAATCATAAAATGGTATTTCAGATTAAAAAAGTAGTGAAATAACATTTGTACAGGATAAAATATTTCTATTACGTGAATTGCTAAATATAACATAGAATAAACAGTGTTATTATGCTATAAAATAGTATCTATTAATCAATGTTATGAAATTGTATAAATAATACGTTATAGGTGATTTTGTTAATTTTTAATTAATTGAATTTCAGATTTTTAAATATCAATTAATTTAATATTTGAAAGCATTAACTGAAAATATTAAAAACAGAAGAGTTAAAAATTAGATATTGCAATACAAACAAAGGTTAAATTTTTAAATATTACCCTTTTTTAAGACTAGACCAAAGAGGTATTTAAAAATCAATCAAAACTTAGTATTAAACGTTTTTTAGACTTCCATTTCAATTATTAATCTGTTTAAAACGGATACTACTAACCTTAAGCTTAATTTTATTAATTTATTTATGAACAAACGACTTCTATCATTGATAGTACTTACGTTGATGACAATTGTAAGTACTTTTGCACAGGACCGTACCGTTTCAGGTGTGGTTACTGAAGGAGGTGAACCACTTCCGGGTGTTACAGTATTATTAAAAGGCACAACTAAAGGTACTATCACAGACCTAGATGGTAAGTACCACATCACCATTGGAGACGATGCGACTTTAGTTTTTAGTTTTGTAGGTTATTCTACTCAAGAAGTAGCAGTTGGACAACAATCAGTTGTTGACATTGCGCTAGAGCAAGATGCTGAGCAATTGGACGAGGTAGTTGTAACTGCTTTAGGCCAAGAATCTGACAAAAAATCTTTAGGTTATGCTTTCCAAGAAGTACAAACAGAAACTTTACAGCAAACAGGTAATCCTGGTTTAGCAGGTGCATTACAAGGTAAAGTTACAGGTGTTGATATCAAACCTTCATCAGGTGCTCCAGGTGCGTCAGCTCAAATTAACATTCGTGGTGCTAGATCATTTACAGGAAATAACGCTCCATTATATGTAATTGATGGTATGCCAATTTCATCTAACCCTGATTTCTCGACTGGTAATTCAGTTACAGGTGCAGACATTGCAAACAGAGCAGTGGATATTGACCCTAATGATATAGAGTCAATCAACATCTTGAAAGGTCAAGCAGCGGCAGCCTTATATGGTATTAGAGCATCAAATGGTGTAATCATTATTACTACAAAAAGTGGTAAAGGAAATAAAGGAAAGCCAGTTGTTAAAGTTTCAAACTTCACAAGTTTTGAAACAGTATCAAGAAAGCCTCAGTACCAAAATACATACGCTCAAGGTGCAGGAGGAGCATTTGATCCAGGTACTTCGTTAGGATGGGGTCCAAAGATTTCAGACTTACCAAATGATATTAATAATAACCCTGATAAGCCTACTGGTCCAAACGGAACAGGTTATGGAGGTAACCACCAAGGTCACCCAGGTAAATACTATGTACCTCAAAGAGCACAAGCAGGTTTAGATCCATGGGTTACACCTCAAGCTTATGATAACTTTGGTGATTATTTCCAAACAGGTCATACAGTAAATACTAGTGCAAATATCAGTCAAGCTACTGAATCTGCTAACTATAGCATTGGTTTATCAAACACTACTCAGCAAGGTATTGCACCTTCTACAGGTATGGATCGTTGGAATGTTAAAGGTAGATTTGATGGTACAATCAATGATAACTTTAGTACTGGTGTTTCAGCAAACTTTGTACAAAGTGAAATTGATAAATTATCAGCAGGTAACGATGCCGCTTTAGCAGGTGTATATGCAGCTCCAACTTCTTATGACTTGAAAGGTATTCCATCTAGCTTACCTTCTGATCCTTATTCTCAGATTTACTATAGAAGTTTAACTTTCGATAACCCATATTGGGCAATGGAAAATAACGTGTTTAATGAGAAGACACAACGTTTCTACGGTAATACTTACCTACAGTATGAAGAGAGTTTAAGAGATAATATGAATGTTAGAGTAAAATACCAATTAGGTGTTGATTCTTATACTACGCATTATCAAGATGTTTTTGAACTAGGTAGTAAAAATGATGCTGGTAGAATTAATAACTATGGTATTACAAATAATACGATCAACTCATTATTAACAGTAAATTACTCATGGGATATTTCTGATAAAGTGAAATTCTCGGCAATTTTAGGTAATGAGATCAACGACACAAGAAGAAAAACATATGACCAAGTTGGTGTAGGTTTTAACTTTGGTGGATGGAAGCATATTGACAACTCAATTGTTCAAACTGCAAATGAGAATCAAAGAAATACAAGAACTGTTGGTTTTTTTGGTAGTGCTTCATTATCGTATGACGATTACCTTTTTGCTACTGTTACAGGTCGTAATGATTATGTATCAACAATGCCTTCAGGTGCAAGATCTTTCTTCTACCCATCAGTATCTCTTAGCTGGGTGTTAAGCGAAATGGATTTCCTTAAATCATCTGATCACTTATCATTGTTGAAGTTAAGAGGTTCATTTGCACAAGTAGGTCAAGCAGGAGATTACTACGAAGATTTCTATTCAAAGCCTACGTATTCTGGAGGTTGGTGGTCAGGAACTTACCCAATCAATTATCCAATGGGTGGAGTAAATGCTTATACTAGAAACTCAAGAATTTATGATGAAAACTTGAAGCCTCAAAATACAGTGTCATATGAGCTTGGTGCAGATGTAGGGTTCTTCAATGACCGTATTAGCTTAAGCTATACATATTCACGTCAAAATGTAACAGATCAGATCTTCCCAGTTCCATTGGCAGCATCTACAGGTTACAATAGTTTACTTACTAACGGTGGTAAATTACATACAGATGCACACGAATTAACATTAACATTAGTACCAGTTCAAACAAAGGATTTTACTTGGGATGTAATGGTGAACTTCTCTAAGGTTACTTCTGTTGTTGATGAGTTAGCACCAGGTGTAGAGTCTATTTTCTTAGGTGGTTTCGTAACTCCTCAAGTTAGAGCAGGTATTGGTTATGCATACCCAGTAATCTTCGGTTCTACTTATGCTAGAGATGACCAAGGTAGAATTCTTGTTGATGAAAGAGAATTTATTAATGGTAACAAGAACTCTCAGTATGGTATGCCAATGCAAGGACCTGATGGTATCATTGGTGATATCACACCTGACTTTATCTTAGGTTTCAATACGAATTTACGTTATAAAAACTGGAATTTAGCAGCAGTATTTGATTGGAAAAATGGTGGCCAAATGTATCATGGTACAAACAACTTGTTAAACCTTTACGGTGTAAGTGCAGAAACGGAAGATAGAGAAACACCATTTGTTATGCCTGGCTTTAAGGAAGATGGTACTCCAAATGATATTCAAAGAGGTGGTGTAGATGATCCAAACGCTTACTTTGATAGATATTATGGAGCAGAAGGTAATATCGATGAAGCTGCGATTTACAATAACTCTTTCTTAAAATTAAGAGAACTTTCTTTAGGATATAGATTCCCTAAGAAATTAATCAAAGGTACTACAGATGTTCGCTTATCAGCATTTGCTAGAAATATCTTATTGTGGACTGAATTACCAAACTTTGACCCTGAATCTTCTCAAGGTAACAACAACATGGGTGGTGCATTTGAAAGATTCTCAATGCCTAACACATCTAGTTTCGGTTTCGGTGTAGATTTAACTTTCTAATTTTATTAACATGATCAAAAAGTATTTAAAATATATAGCAGTAGGTTCATTGGCTTTCTCATCTATGACATCTTGTAGTGACAAGATTATGGATGAGATCAATAAGAACCCCAACAATCCAACTGAGGTACCAACTTCTTTTGTATTGACAGATGTAATTAGTAGAGCAGCGTCTTCTGTATCTAGTGGTGACTTTGGTATGTACGCAGCATTATACGTAGAGCATCAAGTAGGTATTGATGGTCAATTCTATAATGCAGAGACAAGAGTAGGACAAATCACTCAAACATCTACTTATAACAATGCATGGGTACATGCTTACACAGGCTTGAGAGATATTGCTGATATTATTGAGCACTGTTCTGAAGGAGGAAGAGAAGCAGGTAACTACCATATGTTAGGTAGAGCTTTAGTAATGAGAGCATACTATATTTCTGTATTGACAGATGTATGTGGAGATGTGCCATTTACAGAAGCATCTGATTACAAGAATTATATGACTCCAAAGTTAGATAAGCAAGCTCAAATCTATGATGATATCTTCAATATCTTAGATGAAGCAATTGTTAATCTTAACAAGGATAATACATTTGAAGGTCAAGCTTCAGCTCCTGGTTCACAAGATGTATTATATGACCGTTTAAATTCTAGAGCTAATCCAGAAGCATCTATTGATGCATGGATCAAGTTAGCTCACGGGTTAAAGGCTAGAGCTCATATGAGGTTGTCATTTATTAATCCTTCAGAGCATTCATATCAAGATGTATTAGATGAGGTAGCATTATCATTCACAAGTGCTAATGAAGAGGCTAGGTTTGAATACAATGGGTCAACATCACATAATCCTAACTTTTTATTCTTAAACGTAAGAGCATATTATGGTGCATCTCAAAGTTTAAGAGATAATATGGATGATAATGATCCTAGAATTGCTCAATTCTTTATTCCAAATGTATACGTTCCTAGTTCAAGTCCTGAATATGGTAAATTATATTTTGCACCTAATGGAATGACTGATGCAACTCCAGCTTATAATAAATACGGAGTGTCATCTTATTTCCTTGATGCAACTCAGCCTTCATACATGTTAAGTTATCATGAAGTGAAATTCTTAGAGGCTGAAGCTAAAGAAAGAATGGCTGCAGGAAGTGGTGAAGAAGCGGCTAAAGATGCTATCAGAGCAGCATTTAAAGCTTCAAAAACAGATGATGTAGAAGACTATATTACATCTATTTCTAATTTCGATATCGACCGTATCATGAAAGAGAAATATTTAGCATTCTATCAAGCTGAATCTTTAGAGGCTTATAACGACATGAGACGTCTTGAAGCAATGGGTGAAACATCATACATTAATTTACAGCACCCAGCTCCTGGAATGTTCCCATTACGCTATACTTATGGTGTTGGTGATGTTAGTAATAATCCAAACGTAAGTGAGGCACAAGGAGACGGTCAATTTGTATTTACAGAGAAAGTATGGTGGGCCGGTGGTTCGCGTTAAGCTTATGTCTAAAACATAGAGCACAACCTAAAAGGTTGGAACTATAATTTAGGTCTAAATAAAAGAATAAGCCCAATGGAATTGTTTTCCATTGGGCTTATTTTGTATATGAAATATTATGCAGAGCACTACATAGTCAATAGATTTATCTAAACTTTTTCATTTCACACTGTTAATATTTTAACGTTAACAAAAAAAATATGTAATTGATTTATTTTTAGTTAATGTGTTGATTTGTCATGTCTTAATTGCATGTAACTAAGAAGAGGTAGAACTTGTTTTCGATTAAATGAAAATAAAAGTTAAAATTTTAATAGTGAATATTTACAAATTAAAAATCTTTCTATTACATTTGAGGTGTAACTATGATATGATGCAATCAAAATATTGCTACCGATTTATTTTATAAGGATTAAATTTTAATACAAAAAAAAGATATATTTTTTGCTACCAATTATAATTAACAGCAGAATTTTTTAGGGAGGGTTTTTGGACTAAACCTGACCATATTTAAACTTTAAGTTCCAATTCAATTTATTTTAACTATGAAAAAAGCAATTATGCTTCTTTCTCTCTTAATGAGTATGGCTTTTGCTACGCTTGCTCAAGAGAGAACTGTATCGGGCGTTATCAATGACGCTAACGGTGAACCTCTTCCTGGGGTTGCTGTAATTCTTAAAGGTACATCTACAGGTACTGTTTCTAATGTTCAAGGTCAGTATAGATTAGCAGTTTCAGGTGCTAATGCAGTCTTAGTATTCAAACTAGTAGGCTTTGAAGAAGTTGAACAAGCTGTAGGTACTGAATCAGAGATTTCAATTTCAATGCAAGAAGATTTGAAGCAATTAGACGAAGTTGTTGTTTCTGCATTAGGTTTTGAAGAAAACAGAGATCAACTTGGATCAGCACCATCAAAAATTGCTGCTGAGAGTTTAGTTGAATCAGGAGAGTCAAGCTTGATTAACAGTATGGCAGGTAAAGCTTCTGGTGTGAATATCGTTAGATCTTCTGGTGATCCTGGTGCCGGTTCATACATCCAGATTCGTGGACAATCTACTATATCAGGTAACTTACAGCCACTTGTAGTAGTGGATGGTATGCCAATTAACAACTCAAGTGTAGGTGATGGTGTAGACGGTGTATCTCAGCAATCACGTATGAATGATATTAACCCTAACGACATTGAAACAATGCAAATTCTTAAAGGTGCTTCTGCAGCAGCTTTATGGGGTTCAAGAGCAGCGAACGGTGTAATCGTTATTACAACGAAAAAAGGATCTAACTCAGGTAAAAAAGTAAATGTTCAATACAGAACATCTTATTCAATTGACCAAATCAACAAAAGACATGATACACAACAAATTTATGGTCAAGGATCAGGTGGTGTTGGTGTAACCTACGCTAACTCAGCTTCATCGGCAGGATCATGGGGTGATAAAATTGCTGATAGATCAGGTGAGGCAAATGAATTAATTACAGATCAAGTATACTTTGTATCTAACGATGGTCAAACTATTTATCCTATCAATAAAAATAATTCATTAGCGACTTATGATGATGCAAACTGGGATCAAGTTTTTGGAACAGGTTCTTACTGGGAAAATAGCTTGTCAATTTCTGGTGGAGATAGAAATAGTAGCTATATGTTCTCAGTATCAGATATGCGTCAAAATGGTGTAATCAAAAATTCATCTTATGACAGAACTACAGCTAGATTGAACTCAATGAAGAGATTTGGCGAGAAATTTAAATTAACAAATACATTATCATATACAAGAACGGCTTCGGAAAGAGTTCAAAAAGGATCAAACTTAGCAGGTTTAATGTTAGGTTTATTAAGAACTCCAGCAGATTTTGATAACAGTGCTTATGAAGGAACAATTTACAATTATAACCCTGGTCAAGTAACAAATAACGGTTACGATCCAAATGCAGTTCCAATTTCAAATGTTCATAGAGCATATAGAGCTCCATACGGACCGTTATTATGGGCTGGTAGTAACTATGGTTTTGATCCAATTTACAACAACCCTAACTGGACTACAAATAATCAAAAGAACCCTTCACAAGTAGACCGTTTTATTGGTACAGTTGAAGCACAATTATTACCAGCAACTTGGATCGACATTACTTGGAGAACTGGTATTGATTATTACAGTGATCAAAGATCTACATATTTCCCTCCTAATTCTGCAAATTACTTAAGTGGATACTACTATGAGGATAATATCTCTGAGATGCAGTTTAATACTGACTTAATTGCAAGAGTTCAAAGAAAATTAACTGAAGATATCATGTTTACTGGTATTGTAGGTTTCAACTATAACCAAAGAGATTATCAAAGACGTGAAGCAGAAATGAATTCATTTATTATTCCTACTGCTCCTCCAAACTTTGATAATGCAACTGCTGAAAATAAGACGCCTTTCAACTTCTACCGTACTATTAAGATTGCGGCAATGTATGGTACTGCTAACTTTGCTTACAAAGATAAGTTATTTGTAAATGGTACATTAAGAGGTGAAGCTGCTTCGACTTATGGTGCTGATGCAAATTCAGTATATTACTATCCTTCTGCAGATGTGGCTTATCAGTTAGTTAATGATGCTTCAGGTGCTTTATCATTCGCAAAATTAAGAGCATCAATTGGCCAAGTGGGTGTTCAGCCATCACCTTACAGATCTAGAACTTACTATGAATCTGCTGTGTTTAATGAATCATGGGGACCTATTGTAAACATGTCTGGTTACGGTGGAGGATACGTAAGAGATGACGAAGGTGGTAGCACTTCATTGAAGCCTGAGATTAAAACAGAATGGGAAGTTGGTACAGATTTAAGATTCTTAGCTGATAAAGGTCGTTTAGGTGTTACGTATTTCCAAAACGAAACGAAAGATGTTCTTTTCGCAACTGAACTTTCTCCAGCAGCGGGTTACACTGGGCAATATGGTAATGCTGCTACTATTGAAAACAAAGGTTTAGAGATTGATTTAGGTTATGACATCATCAGAAATGCAGACTGGAGAGTAGCATTAGATGTAAACTGGACTAGAATCAGAAACCAAGTAACAGACTTGAAAGGTACAAAATCAATCCTATTAAATGGTTTTACAGGTACTTCGTCAAGAGCAGTTGAAGGACAACCTCTAGGTGTTCTTTGGGGTGGTAAGTTTGCAAGAAACGAAGATGGTTCTTATGACTTAGACGACAATGGTTTCCCTCAACAAGGATTAGAAGAAGGTATCATTGGTGACCCTAACCCAGAGTGGAGAGGTGGTTTAGGCCTTACTGTAGCATACAAAGGTTTCAGACTATATGCATTATTTGAGCACTCACAAGGTGGCGATATCTGGAATGGTACAAATGGAGTATTGGATCACTTTGGTCGTTCTTCAAGAACAGCAGTTGAAAGCGTAGCTCCATCTGAGTTGAAAACTTTTGGAGGTGGATCTATTGCTTCAGGAGAAACATTCAGAGGTTTAGTAAGAGACTTTGGAGCAGGACCAGTTGCTTTAACAGAAGAGTGGTATACCTCTACAGGTGGTGGTTTTGGACCAGTAGGAGAGCAATTTGTTGAGGATGCAACTTGGACTCGTTTAAGAGAGTTAACACTTAGCTATTCATTAAGAATGCCAGCATTGAAAAAAGCTATCAAGGTATCATCAATTGATTTAGCAGTAACAGGACGTAACTTATTCCTTTGGACAGATTACTCAGGAATTGACCCTGAAACTAACTTAACAGGTGTATCTAATGGTCGTGGTTTAGATTACTTCAATAACCCTAACACAAGATCATTTGTATTCAGTGCTGCATTTAACTGGTAATTAAATGTAGTGGTCACTAGACCATATCATTAAAAAAATTAAGAAGAAAAAATCATATTTTAATATGAAAAATATATTTAAAAATATTCTAATAGCGGCAAGTTTAGTAGGAACTTTCTCTTGTCAGTCTTTAGTTGAAGGAGAGTCGGTAAGTCCAAACGACCCTTTGGAAGCTCCTTCAGAGTTGGTAATGCCATCTTCACAATTAGCCCTTGGGTTTGTACATGAAGGAGAAATGGCTCGTTTAGCAGGTATGTGGTCAGGTTACTTTACAGGTTCTGATCGTCAGTATATTGGTTTAGGTCTTTACAATGCTACTGCTGCTGATTTTGATAGTCCTTGGGGTAACTTGTATACTAGTGCTATTACAAATGCGAAATTAGTATTAGCAGATGCTGAAGAATCAGGTAACAGAATCTTAGCTGGTCACTGTAAAGTGATCATTGCTTTAGGTTTAAGTCTTTCTGCAGACTTATGGGGTGATGTTCCTGCAACAGAAGTTGGAGATTTTGAAAATATCCCAACCCCTAAATATGATGCTCAAGCTGATGTGTATACAATGACACAGGAAATGCTTTCAGAGGCTATTGAGGACCTTAATTCAAATCAAGGTTTTATTGGTGAAGAGTTATTGAATTTCAATGTAAAAGGTATCTATTCTATTAAAGCAAGAATTGCTTTATCTCAGAAAAACTATCAAGATGCATTAGATTTCGCAGAAGAAGGTATTACTTCTGTTGACGAAGAGATTGCACTACAGCATGGAACTTCAAGAGATGTAGATCAAAATACTTATTATGCTTTCCAAAGAGTTCATAGAGCGGGTTATATGAGTGCATCAGATGCATTTGCATTAGGCTTTATCGACGACAAGAACAATGCTAAGACAAATTATAAGCACATTAAAGATTATTTATATAGTGGTGGTAATTTGAACACTAGTGGTTTCTTTGGAGCTTCAAGAGAATTCCCTATTGCTACGTACTACTTAACTCTTCTTATAAAAGCAGAGTCAGCGGCTAGAACAGGTGATTTGCCAGCAAGTTTAGCAGCTATTAATGAATACAGAGCATTTATGGCATCAGGTGGTTACTTATCAAGTGCTTACCAATCATATTTTGCTAGTTCAGTAACAGGTGAAGAAGTAGATGAAGATGATGCAAATGCAGTGCTAGTTGGTATGCAGTATGATGCTTATGATGCAGCAGATTTCCAAAATGGAGGTATATTAAACACTGATAATATCGCTGAAGATAGAGCATACATTCGCGAGATTTTAGCAGAAAAATACATTGCTAGTGTAGGTTTAATTGACGGTTTCACAGATTTGAGAAGAACCTTCAAGGAAACAGATGTAAGAGTGAATGTTACTCCAACAAGTGGAACTCAAATTCCTCTAAGATTTATTTACCCTCAAGTAGAAATTAATACAAACCCTAATACTCCAGAAGTAGTAGATGTATTTACTCCTACTCCGGTAAATCAATAATTCGAAAATAATTGAAATTGGAAGTGGATTCTTCCTTATAAATTGAACGAGGTGGTCTCATTTTGAGATCACCTCTTTTTGTTTTGAAAAAAAATAACAATAAAATAATCTATTTATTAAAATTGTATAATTTTTATCTATGTTGTTAATTTAAGATGTATTTGTTGTAATATTCTTATAAATAAATTTGAGTTATTAGATTGTTTTGTTAAAAAACATAAATATTTTTATAACATATATTTAGAAATAAAAAGTTATTGTTATACCTTAGCGACATAGTAATTAGGAAATGTCCTAATTTTCAAATTAATCTACATTCCAATTTCAATTTATTTAATAACTAATTTTATACTATGATCAAACTTACTTTTTTATTTGTTCAACTGATAAAACCGTAAATTTTAAAAATCAATTTCCATTATTTCAAAAAGAAAATAAACAGTCCATTTTTTTGACTCTCAATCAGGTCTAGGACTGATTTTTAAGTTCCAATTCAATTAATTTATTATGAAAAAAGCACTATTATTAGTGTCTCTTATGCTGTCAGTAGTTTTTGCTGCTTTAGCACAGGAGAGAACAGTGTCTGGTGTAATAAAAGATCCTGCAGGGGAGACTTTACCAGGTGTAGCTGTTGTTGTGAAAGGTACTACTCAAGGTACTGTAACTGGCATGGACGGAGCTTACCGTTTGATCACAACAGTAAGTAACCCAACTTTAGTATTTAAACTAGTAGGTTATAAAACTCAAGAAGTTCAAGTAGGAACTCAATCAGCAATCTCAATCACATTACAAGAAGATGTAGAACAGTTGAGTGAAGTTGTAGTAATCGGTTATGGTACAACTGAAAAAACTTCATTTACGGGATCTGCGACTACTGTTGATTCTGAACAAATTGAAAATATCCAAACATCTACACCATTAGCAGCACTAGAAGGTTCTGTTCCTGGTTTACAGATGACTGGTGTGTCAGGTCAACCAGGTTCTAATCCTTCAATCAATATTAGAGGTTTCTCATCATTAAATCACTCTAATGACCCGTTGATTATTGTTGATGGAGCTCCTTATGATGGTAATTTAAATGCTATCAACCCTAAAGATATTGCATCTTACTCTGTATTAAAAGATGCTTCTGGTACTGCAATCTATGGTTCAAGAGCAACTAACGGTGTAATCATGATTACTACGAAGAATGGTAAATCATCTAAGCCTAAAGTAGATTTGTCTGTAAGAAAAGGTGTTTCTCAAAGAGCATTTAAAGAATATGACAGAGTGAACGCTCCAGAATATTATGAGGCAATGTTTGAGGGATTGAAAAACTCAAGAATCTCAAATGGAGAATCAGACGAAGATGCTAGAGCTTTTGCAAGTAGAAATCTAATTTATGATTATACTTTACAAGACGGTGCAGGAGGAAATGGTATCTTAGGAGGTTACAATGCTTATAATGTACCATCTGATCAAGTTGTTGGTATTGATGGAAAAATTAATCCTAATGCTCAATTGATTTATAATGATGATTTTCAAGATGAGTTATTTGGTAATGGAGCTAGAGATGAGTACAACTTAGCGATTAGTGGAGCGAATGAAAAATCAGATTACTTTATTTCATTAGGTTACTTAAATGAAGAAGGTATTGTTGATAATTCAGGTTTTGAAAAGATTACAACTCGTTTGAAAGTTAATTCTGATGTATCTTCTTGGTTCAAATTAGGTGCTAACCTAAACTATGGATATACTGAATCAAAGTTCATGGGTGCAACTGGTACAGCGACTTCAAACCCATTCTTCTCTAGTAGAATGATTGGTCCTATCTACCCTGTATATTTGAGAGATGACAATGGAAATATTGTTTATGAAGATGGTGCAAAAGTATTTGATTTTGGTGCTGGTGAATATAATGGAGCTGTAAGACCATATGGTCCTAACTCTAACATTGTGGCAACAACAAATCTAGATTACAATCAGACAAACAGACATAGTGTTGGTGCAAGAGGTTTTGCTCAAATTACATTTTTGAAAGACTTTAAGTTTACGACTAACATTTCAACTGATATTTATGCAGCGTCAAGTTTAGAAAATCAAAATAGTGAGTATGGAGATGCTGTGACATCTGGAGGTAGATCAACAAAGAGTACTGCAATAAATACTTCTTACACTTTCAACCAAGTATTGAATTACCAAAAAGCATTTGATAATCATAGTATTAACGTTACTCTAGGACACGAGGCATATAAATATAGTTATGATTACATGACAGGTACAAGAACTGGTTTCCCTGTTAGTGGTTTATTAGAATTAGGTGCTGCAAGTAATACTGAAGATTTAAACTCGTATGTTTTAGATCACTCAATTCAGTCGTATTTTGGTAGAGTGGAGTATAATTACGATCAAAAGTACTTTATCTCTGGTTCATTAAGAAGAGATGGAACTTCTCGTTTTGCTCCTGAATCTAGATGGGGTACATTCTATTCTTTAGGTGCTTCATGGAGAATTTCTCAAGAAGATTTCATGAAAAATATCTCATGGCTTAACGAATTGAAGTTAAGAGGATCTCATGGTGTTTTAGGTAATGAAAGTATTCTAAAATCTGATAATACTCAAAATTACTACCCTTGGCAGTCAGTATATAGTTTGTCTGGTCAAGCTAACGGTGCTATCTCTGGAGGTAACTTAGAAGCCTTAGGTAATAGAAATTTACAATGGGAGAAGAACATTAATTCAAATATAGCAGTTGACTTTACTTTATTAAATAGAGTTAACGGTACAGTTGAATACTATGTCAAAAAGTCTGATGACTTAATCATGGATAAACCGTTGAATGGTTCATTAGGTTATGACTTTATTACTACTAACATTGGTGAATTAACAAACAAAGGTATTGAGGTTTCATTAAATGTAGATGTGATTAAGAAAGCTGACTTTAACTGGAATGTAGGATTCATCTGGAGTAAAGTTAACAACGAAATTACGAACTTGAATGGTATTGAGCCTTTCGTAATGGGTAATAAATACATCGAGGAAGGAGCTTCAATCTTTGATTTTTATTTAGTTGAAAGTGCAGGTGTTGATCCTAGTACTGGTGACGAGTTATATTGGCAAAATGAATTAGATGATGAAGGTAACCCAACAGGAGAGCGTTTCACAACATCTGTTTATAACGATGCACAAAAAGATTCAAGAAAAAGAATGGAATCTTCTATTCCTGACTTCCAAGGATCGATAACAAACTCACTTTATTATAAAGGTTTTGATTTCTCAATGTTGATGATCTTCTCAAAAGGAGGAAAAATCTATGATGCTACTTATGCAAGATTAATGAACTTTGATCCAGGTAGTGCACTTCATAGAGATGCTTATGAAAGAGCTTGGAGACAAGAGGGTGATATCACAGATGTACCTCGTTTAGAACATAATAATAACGACCTAAACAGACCGTCATCAAGATTCTTAACAGATGCTACTTACTTTGGTATCAGAAATATGACTTTAGGTTATACTCTTTCAAACAACTTAGCATCTAAATTAAAGATTGGTTCATTGAGAGCTTATGTCACTGCTGATAACATTTGGTATACTAATGAGCGTCAAGGATTATTTATTAATCCTGCAAGAAATGGTAATACAAGCTATGGTTATGTTCCGGTGAGAACAATTTCTTTCGGTATTGATTTAAGCATATAAAAGATAGACTTTCAAATGAAAAAAACGATATTAAAATCTGTTGTTGCTTTAGCAACAGTAGTATCAGTTGGTTGTTCTGAACAGTTTTTAGAAGTTCAACCTACTGATTCGATTACAAAAGAGCAAGTTCTGAGTTCCCCTGAAGGAGGTTCGATTGCAATGAACGGTATTTACAGACAAATGTATGATACCAAATTAACAGAAACAGGTGCCTATAACCATGATAAGTTTGGTGAAACTGCAGTTCATTTGTACTCAGATTTAAGAGGTGAAGACCTGTTTCCAGCTAACAGTGGATATGGTTGGTTTAATTCTGATTATAATCTTCAAAGTAGAATTGCTTCAGATCGTCGACCAAGTTTTGTTTGGAGATACTATTATGGATTGATTAATTCAGCAAATGAAATAATTAGTGGGATTCCTGAAGATGCAAGTGAAGATCTATTGGTTTATAGAGGACAAGCATTAGGTATTAGAGCACATGCATACTTTAAATTAGTACAGTTATTTCAGTTTTCTTATAAAGGAAATGAAGCTAAACCTGGTGTAGTAATTTATACTGAACCATCTGGTGGAGACTCAGCTCCAAAAGGGAGAGCAACTGTTCAAGAGGTGTATGATCAAATCTTAGCGGATTTAACATTGGCAAATTCGTACTTATCAGGATATAACCAATCAAATAATAGTGAAATTGACTCAAAAGTAATTAACGGGTTTTTAGCTAGAGTTTATTTGGTAATGAACGATTGGACTAAAGCAGCTGAACATGCCGCTATCGCAAGAAACGGAGTGTCATTTGCTGATGTCACTTATGGATTCGATAGATCTGGCCGAGGAAATGGTTGGTTATGGGGTATGTCTGTTCAATCTGATCAAGCAACTGGATACGCATCTTATTTTTCACATATTGATAATACATTTTTTAATTATGCTACTTTAGGGCAGCAAAAATTAATCAATAAAAAATTATATGCTCACCTTGCAGACACAGACGTTCGTAAAGGATTGATCTTATCTCCAGAAGAATTAGAAGAAGGTAATGCTTATGCTAATTATTCTTTGAGTACGTTTGCTTACATGTTCTTTAAATATAGAGCTACAAACCCAGGATCATGGGATAGCGATTATGTATTGATGAGAGCTGAAGAAATGTTGTTAATTGAGGCAGAAGCGAAAGCAATGTTAGGTCAAAATTCAGAAGCTTCAATGTTATTACAAGAATTAGTAGTAACAAGAGATCCTTCAACTTCAGTATCTTCATTGACTGGACAAGCGTTATTAAACGAAATTTCTATGCAAAGAAGAATAGAATTATGGGGTGAAGGTCACAGATTGACGGATTTATTACGTAAAAATGAAGCCCTTGACAGAACTGAGGGTGGTCACAATGAAACATTAGCTGATGTGATGACTTTACCAGCAGGTCATAAAGATTGGCTTCTTCAGATACCTCAATCTGAAATTGATCAAAACAAGGAGATTGTACAAAATGACTAAATTTCTATTAAGTACAATTAATAGTTAGTTTAAATATTTAGGAGACTTTGGGGAAAGATTATCTTTAATTCCAAGGTCTCCTTTTTTATTGTAAAGAGGGAGTTTTAGAAAGAGTTAGCTCAAAAACTAGAGGATAAATGAAATGCTCTTTTTTGGGAGGTGTGAAGGATAATCAGTTATTAATTTGAAGCTGGACTTTTGTTTTTCACTTAATTAAAATAAAAAAAATTAACCTACTTGTCACTTTCTCAATAAAAAACAGCATCTTTGCACGATCAAAAAATAATCTCTGAATACAACCTTTATTATGGACAAGATCCTAATTTACGACTTCGGTTCTCAGTATACTCAATTGATTGCTAGACGCATCAGAGAGTTAAATGTTTATTGTGAGATTTTCCCTTACAATCACGAACCAAAGATTGATCACTCTGAGTATAAAGGTGTCATCCTTTCGGGTAGCCCACACTCAGTTTTAGAAGATGATGCACCTAACTTTGATGTTTCTGACATTAGAGGTAAAATGCCTTTATTAGGTGTATGTTTCGGAGCTCAAATGTTAGCTCACCAAAATGGAGGAACTGTAGCACGTTCAGAGCACCGTGAGTACGGTCGTGCAAACCTTGACTTCATTGATCACACTAGCCCAATGATGAAAGGTATTCCTAATGACACTCAAGTTTGGATGTCACACGGCGATACAATTCTTAACCTTCCTTCTACTTTTAAAGTAATTGCAAGCACAAACAGTATCCCTGTAGCTGCTTTCAGAATCATTGGAGAAGATACATTTGGTTTACAATTCCACCCAGAAGTAACACACTCAAAGGATGGTAAATTCATGTTACAAGACTTTGTAGTAGGTGTTTGTGGTTGTGACCAAAGCTGGACACCTGAGTCTTTTGTTGATGCTACTGTAGCGTCTTTAAAAGAGCAGTTAGGTGATGATAGAGTAATTCTTGGTTTATCTGGAGGTGTTGACTCTTCAGTGGCTGCAGTATTACTTCACAAAGCAATTGGTGAAAACTTATATTGTATTTTTGTTGACAACGGTTTACTTCGTAAAAATGAATTCGAATCAGTATTAAAATCTTACCATGGTTTAGGTCTTAATGTAAAAGGCGTAAATTCTAAAGATAAATTCTATGCTGAATTAGAAGGAAAAACAGATCCGGAAGCAAAGAGAAAAGCGATTGGTAAAGTTTTCGTTGACGTTTTCGAAGAAGAATCTAAAAAAGTAGAGAATGCAAAATGGTTAGGTCAAGGTACTATTTACCCAGACGTAATTGAGTCGGTATCTGTAAAAGGACCTTCAGCAACAATCAAATCTCACCACAACGTAGGTGGACTTCCTGACTACATGAAATTGAAAGTAGTGGAGCCATTAAACACTTTATTCAAAGATGAAGTACGTTTGGTAGGTAAAGCATTAAACATCCCTCAAGAAATCTTAGGCCGTCATCCTTTCCCAGGTCCAGGTCTTGGTATTCGTATATTAGGTGACGTTACTGCTGAAAAGGTAGAAATCCTTCAAGAGGTAGATCATATCTTCATCCAAGGTTTAAAAGACCATGGCTTATACGATGATGTCTGGCAAGCAGGTGCAATGCTTCTTCCTGTACAGTCTGTAGGTGTGATGGGTGATGAAAGAACTTATGAAAAAGTAGTAGCACTTAGAGCAGTATCATCTTTGGATGGTATGACTGCAGACTGGGTACACTTACCTTATGAGTTTTTAGCAGAAATCAGTAACAATATCATCAATAGAGTAAAAGGTGTAAACAGAGTGGTATATGATATCAGCTCTAAGCCACCAGCAACTATTGAGTGGGAATAATTTGTAGGGGTAGACCTACGTGTCTACCCGTAATTTAGTAGATCCAAGTATCTATCCACATTTTGATAGATGTGCCTACTAATAATATAAAAAGGTATAAGGTAAAATGATATTACCCTATACCTTTTTTTCGTTACAGAAAAATGATTAAATTGCATTTACAATTATTTAGAATTGTATTTGATTTGTAATGTATAATCTAGTCTTATCTAATAACTAGCAAAACCACTCTTTAAACCGGAGTGGTTTCTTTATAAAAAAGGTTCGGTTTGTCTCAACTCAAACCGAACCTTTTATCTTGAAAAAGAACTATGAAGTTTTTACTTTATAGGAAAAGGGTCCCCTCCTGAGCAACTTTGAGTATATGTATTTTTGCTGAAAGTTTTTGTATATCCATTTTTGCTTAACGTAACCTTGACAGTCATACCGCCTACAGAAGTTGGTTTCACATGACATTGGTCACCAGAAGCTAACATAATTACACCTGTATTTACTGACCAAGATACTGATGTGCCAGATGGTACAGAACCGGAGTATTCATATCTCGCATATGGATGACCCATTGGATAACATGGAGAAATTAATTCATTGATTGTTAAGTTGACATTGATGAAAGGATTTCCATCGTTACCGCCAGAAGATTCAACATTAAATGTTTTTTCATCTCCACATGGAACGTCTCCCTCGACAATACATCTTACAATCAATTTTGTAGATTTAGAATTTACTTTTACAGTAATTGAACTTCCAGTTGTAGAGCCAGTGATTACACCGCCTATAACCGTCCATCTATATGATAGTGGACCGCCAATACCAGAAGTAACCATACTAAAATTAGTATGATATCCTTGTTTGATGATACCAAGTCCCTGTTGAATATTACAATAGGTCTCAGAAATTCTAAGATTAGAAGATTCTTTTTCGTTAATTGGTTGAATAGCTTCTTCTTGTTGCTTGTTCAAGGTACAAGACATAGCAATTGCCAGCATTAAAGTTAATGCATAAGTTAGCTTTTTCATTGAAATTTAAATAATTAAAAGAGTTTTAGCTTGAGTTGAGAAGTCAGTTTAATGTTTAAATAATTGATTTATTATACTATACACCAAGCTTTTAAAATTAATAATTAGTTTTGTTCTTTTTCGAAGTACAATTTAGTTATCTCAATCTAATAAAAAAATAAAAAGCTATTTATTTTGCGTTTACTTTGTTATTTGTAAAGTGAGAGCAAAATAAATAGCTTATTCTATTGGTCAGGTACTAGCTTAATTTCTGCTGTAATACTTGCCACAATACAACCCCTAAGGTAACAGAAACATTTAATGAGTGCTTCGTACCAAACTGAGGAATTTCCAATGCAATATCCGATGCTTCAATAGCTTCTTGACTTACTCCCATTACCTCGTTTCCGAAAATAAGAGCAACTTTTTCATCTGGAGTAGTTTGAAAGTCTTGAAGAGAGGTAGAACCTTCTACTTGTTCAACCGCGATGATTTTATACCCTTCTTTTTTTAAACTTTTAATAGCTTGGACTGTATCGTCAAAATGCTCCCAAGTGACCGTGTCTTGAGCTCCTAACGCAGTTTTATGAATGTCACGATGTGGCGGTTTGCCTGTAATGCCACATAAAACCACTTTTTCAATAGCAAAAGCATCACCTGTTCTAAAGGCAGAACCTACATTATTAAGGCTTCTGATATTATCAAGAACAACAGCAATATTATTTTTTTTCTGATTTTTGAACTCTTCAGCACTGACTCTGTTAAGCTCATCCATACTTAATTTTCTCATATTGTATATTAATCTCCAATTGGATAATGACTCATTCTTCTTCTTTCAATCTTATTGATTGCGAGTTCTCTATTACTAAATAAAGTATTGTAAGTAGTTTGATCTTCAATTAATGTAGTATCTTTTTCCATGTAATTAAAGATGGTTTCTACAATACCCAAAATTTCCTCTTTGATCGAATAAAAAGACCATTGATCTACTTTTCTAACATTGAGTAATCCAGCATTTTTCATGTAAATCAAATGCCTAGAGGTTTTAGTTTGGGTATAATCTAAAACTAATTCAATATCTGATATACACATTTCCTCATTTTCATAAAGGAGGTGCATGATACGTATTCTTGATTCTTCGCCAAGGGCTTTCATAATTTGAGTACCAATGGAAAGATTAAAGTGTTTAAGTTTCATATAATAGTCTTCGCATTAATTTGCATTGGCAAATATACTAATCTTGAATTCAAATAAGAACAATATCCATATTTTACATCTTGTTAAGGAAAACAGCCTCTTAATTGAAGATTTATGGAAATATCATATTAAAATTTCAAGAAAATCATTTTTATTTCTAAAAATGTTTCTAAATAAACTTTCTATACATTATTATTGTTATAGGTAAAGATAATAGGTTAGTCACCTATTATATGGCATGATACACCAGTAACATTAACCAGTTGTGGAAAGACATTCGATACATATTGAATGTCTTTTTTTTGTATTCCATTATAAGACCTTTATTTTGAATTTCTTAGTGTGTATCTTCGCAACATTAGAAAGATACAACTATGGCAGAGAGAATAATAAAAATCGGTACTCGTAAAAGTAAGCTCGCTTTATGGCAAGCTTATTATGTAAAAGAGCTTTTAGAAAAAAATAATCATAAGGCTGAACTTGTACTGATAGAAACAAAAGGAGATAAAATTTTAGACCGTTCACTTTCAAAAATTGGTTCAAAAGGTGTTTTCACTGAAGAATTAGAAGAACAATTAAGAAATGGAGGGATTGATATTGCGGTTCATAGTGCAAAAGATATGCAGGCCTCTTTAGGCGATGACTTTGAATTAATTGCCTTTACGGAAAGAGAAGCATGCCACGATGTATTTGTGAGTCATAAAGAAGGATTGGAGATCAATTCATCTTCAGCTATTGTGATAGGTACTTCTTCTGTACGAAGAGTAGCAATGCTTAAGAGCCAATTCCCTAATGCAAAAATTGTTGACGTTAGAGGAAACTTACAAACAAGAATTCAGAAAATGAAAGATGGTTTATGTGATGTATTGATGTTGGCCTATGCTGGAGTTCATAGAATGGAATACGATGATATGATTGTTCATGAATTGCCATTAGATACTTTTACTCCTGCAACGGGACAAGGGTGTGTAGCGATCGAATCTGCGGTAACACTTGATGCTGAGATTAAAGAAGCAGTAAGAAATGCAATCAATGATGAAGATACAGAACGTTGTGTAAGAGGTGAAAGAGCCTTTTTGAAAGAATTACAAGGTGGTTGTAGTATTCCTGCTTTTTGTTTGGCGACATGGACAGAAGATAAACAAATAAACATTACAGGAGGTTTAGCAGTACCAGAAGGTAAACCTCAAATTCGATACACCTATACTGTAGATGCTGATAAAGTAGAGGAGGCGGGAACTCAAATTGCAAAGGAAACTTTAGCAAACGGTGGTGCCGAATTATTAGCAACATTAAAAAACTAAACTTTATTACATATCGCTATGAAAGGACTAATGGACCAGAACTTCGGTCAAGGAGAAATAGTTATATCAAAAGTAGACGATCTCATTAACTGGGCTCGTTTGTCATCACTTTGGCCTTTAGGCTTTGGTTTGGCATGTTGTGCCATTGAGATGATGAGTACGTTTGCTTCCAATTATGATTTGGATCGTTTTGGAGTATTTCCAAGAGCAACACCAAGACAGTCGGATTGTATGATTATTTCGGGAACGGTTACTTTCAAAATGGCTGATAGAGTTCGTCGTTTATATGAACAAATGGCAGAACCTAGGTATGTAATTTCAATGGGATCTTGTTCAAATTGTGGCGGTCCTTATTGGGAACATGGCTATAATGTAGTAAAGGGTGTAGATAGAATTATTCCAGTGGATGTTTATGTACCAGGATGCCCACCAAGACCAGAAGCGTTGATTGGTGGAATATTAAAGTTAAGAGATGAAATCAAAAAAGAAACTTTAATGGCTCCAACTGCTGTAGAAAATCTATTAAAAGAAAAAACGGCTTAGAAATGACAACAGAAGAGATATTAGCTTTTATCAATGAAAATCTATCAGATTGTAAATTGACTTATAATCCTATTAAGCCACAAGATGAAATCATAGTGGAAGGAGAGAATATTGCAATAGTTTGTCAGTTTTTGAAGGAGAATAAAACAACTTATTTTGATTCGCTTTCTTGTTTAACTGGTGTAGATAATGGCCCTACAAAAAAAACGATGGAAGTGATTTATCATCTTTATTCCATCCCTTTCGGTCATAAATTGACATTAAAAGTAATATTGGACAGAGAAAACCCTACTTTACCGAGTGTGACTTCTGTTTGGAGAGCAGCGGACTGGCATGAAAGAGAAGCTTATGATTTAGTAGGTATTCGTTTTGAGAATCATCCTGATTTAAGAAGAATTTTATCGCCAGATGACTGGGTTGGTCACCCACTTCAAAAAGATTATGAGCCTGAAGAGAGGTATCATGGAATTAAAATCAAATATGAAAAAGATTAGATTTTAATGCACTTAATATTTTCTATGAACAAAAAGAGCAATTGTGATATGAAATTACAATTGCTCTTTTTGTTCATAGAAAAGGGTGAAAAAGAAATTACTTGTTTCGCTTTCCTTTCTTTCCATCATTGAACTGTCTTCTTGACATCTCAAATAATATTAAGAACAATAAGGTAATAGCCACCCCTAATGTATTGATCGCACTCATATCTTTAGAGAATACAATGATTCTTCCAATCAAAGAAAGGAGTGTCATGGCCATACCAATTGTAATAATATTTTTAGTGAAATATATAATGCCTATCGATGCGAAAAGTACTTGGAAAAGGACATTGACATTGGTTCTTAAATTGGATTGTCCCATCCAAATATCTGCAAAGTATAAGCAGAAAATCATAAAGTAAAATATCAATTGAGCATTTTGGAAACCTGGTGTAATGACCTCAGCTTGATTACCTTCATGATCATTTTTACCAGAGAAAATAGTAAATAAAAGATATCCAAAAGCTAATCCAAAGACATAGAATAAAGCACCCCAAAGTGCTTGACTCACAATTTCGTCAGTAGCTAAGCTATCACTGAATTGTATAAATGAGCTAACAGTGGACATTATGACATATATACCAAAACCAAGAAACAGCTGTAAAAGGTTTTTGGTAGCGATGAAATGACGAATGATTAATAATGAAATAATCAGAGCCACTAATTTTCTAGAAAGTGTATGTAAAATAGATTCTAAATACACCACTTCTCCTCCTTGTTGAATGTAAAGGTTGAGCATTACATTCATCCACAACCCCATGATGCCTACCCAGAAAATTGCTTTTTCTTTATATCCTTTTAATAGTCCGATCCCTAAAAATAGGATGGCAGGTGAGCTGAAAAGACTTGTGACGATGAGTCCAATTGTAGTCCACGTGCTTGCATTTCCTCCATTAATTAATCCATAAATAAGAGGGGAAATCTGTACAATAATAAAACCTAGTCCGAAAGCTAAACCAAAGTTTTTGTACTCTTTCTCAGATTGTAATGTTAGTTTATTCATAAAAATAAAAAAGTAGTGAAAGTTTGTACGAACAATTCTAAATCTAAACTTTATCTTTTAATAATTCAATTAATTTAGAAACTGCTCTGCCTCTGTGGCTAATTTTATTTTTTTCAGCAGAAGATAACTGAGCAAATGTTTTTGTTTCATTTTCAGGTCTGAAGATTGGATCATACCCGAAACCTTGATCACCTGTTCTTTCAGAAATAATATCACCTTTCGCTTCTCCTTCTACCTGTTCTACATTTCCTTCCCAAAGCAACGTAATAACAGTTCTGAATTTAGCGGACCTATCCTTTTTTCCTTCAAGGTTTTTCAATACCAAATCCATATTATCTTCAGAATCACGTTGAGGACCAGCGTATCTTGCAGAATAAACTCCTGGCTCATTGTTAAGTGCCGTTACTTCTAAGCCTGTATCATCTGCAAAACAGCTCACACCATAATTATTCCAAACGTATTGTGCCTTTTGTAAAGAATTTCCTTCTAAAGTTTCTTGAGTTTCTGGCAACTCTTCCTCACAACCAATTTCTTTTAAACTTACAATAGTGTAAAGTCCATCCAATTGCTGTTGTATTTCCTTTAATTTATTGACATTGTTTGTCGCAAAACAGATTTTTTTCATAGTCTATCACTTGGTTATGCAGTAAATATTTTGTGCACTTACCGCTTTATAATACGAATATGTTGAAAAAAAATAGATTTATTGATAAACAGAAAAGGGAAGTCATAAGTTGTTGAAATTCCATTAGAAAAATTCTAAAAATAAAAGCCCCTTACTATTCTATGATTAAGAATAATAAGGGGAGAATTGGGAAGCTAAAATGATTAATAAAGGTACTTGTTTCTTAATTTTAAAATGTCGTTTTGAGATAATTCTAACGCAACTTCAAAGTATTTGTCAACACTACCATAATCTTGAACGATTTGGTCAAAACCGGCTTTTAACCAACTTCTTTCAACGCCCATTGCTCTTCTCATGATTTCTGGAGGAATGCCCATAAATGCGACTTTCTTTACCAATTTTTCATTGTTTCCATGACGGTAATGATTCGATAATTCATATTCATCATAGATGGTTTCCATATTTACACCTAAAGCATATAACGTTAATGCTGAACATAAGCCAGTACGGTCTTTACCAGCAGTACAATGAAATACAAGTGGAGTTTCAGCTTCAAGCAGTAATTGAAAATATTCTTTATATCTATAAGCCCATTGTTGAACAAAAAGGCGGTTCATATCATGAAGCAGTTTATCAATATCTTCCTGAGTAGTGTTTTTATCAGTAATAATATCTTTAAACTCATCCATATTACCTGGGTCGATAATCAGACTGTATTCTTTGCCATTTAATCTTTCCTCAAAAATATCGGGGTTGTCTTTTTTCTCTTGAGGAGATCGGAAGTCTATCTTTTGCTTCACATTCATGGCTGTAAGTTTCTCCCAGCCACTTTCTTCTGTAGATGAAAAATCATCACTTCTATAAATGCTACCCCATTTGATTTGTCTGTTGTCATTGGTTTTAATACCGCCTATATCTCTAAAATTTGGAACCCCCTCAATGGATAAGTTGCGCTCAGAAACCCATAAACTGTCATTGCCAGAAACAGCTAAAAATACGGCTCTTTCATTTTTATCATAAGTAAGTTCAAGACTATCATTTAGTTTTCCAATATTCTTTTCTTCTAAAAATACCAGCCATTCTTTATTGCCATTGTTAGTAAAGTGATAGCCACCATCATCTTGTCTGCTGACATATATTTCTTCATATAAAGTTCTTTCAGGTGCTTCAGTTGGGGTATAGTTCCCACAAGCCATTGTGATCAAGGACATCACTGTGATTGCTGTTTTTTTCATATTGATAAACTGTAGATAACTCTCCCTACCAGATGATTGTAGGGAGAATTGATTAATAAAATGGTTTTTATAAGTTGAAGCGAAGTCCTAATTGACCTCTGATGCCATAGTATTCCACTTCTTCAGGTCGGTCAGAAGTACCATGGTAGTATTTTAGCGGTGAGTTGGTAAGGTTGTTCATTTCTACATACACCTGTATTCTATCACTGATGGAATAACTTCCAGAGGCATCAAGCATAAACATTTTGTCATACCATTGATAATGATCAGGACCAGCCTCTAAACGATATTCAGATATAAATTCACCTTTGTAGTTCGCCGCTAAACGAAGCATCAAACCTTTGTGTTCATAGAATAATGAAGCATTGTAAATGTGTTTTGGCTGATTCTTAAGAGGTTCATAAACCAATTCTTCTTCAGATAATGGAATTTCAACTTCAGAAGCCGTGAATGTATAATTCATATCAACTCCAAAACGGGACATAAAACCAGGCAAGAAAGTAAGACGTTTTGAAAAGGCTAATTCTAAACCAGTCAACCAACCTCCATTAGAGTTTTCAGGTTGATAGAAAGTAGTTAGCGTACCATCCACCATTTTTTGAGAAGCATTGGTATAGATGACATCATTGAGTTGTTTGAAGAATACCCCTGCAGAGAAAATACCTATATCTTTAAAGAAATATTCTCCCATCAAATCAAAGTTATGAGCATAAGTAGGTTTTAAGTTCATATTACCACCACTTACTGTTGGTAAACCATTCGCTCCCATATTTGAAGAAGTAGAAGGGTTTAGTTGAGAGAAATTAGGACGGGCAAATGTTCTGGTATAAGCAAAACGTATGTTGGTTTGTTCATTGGCAGTGTATTTTAAATGTGCCATCGGAAGGAGAGAATGATAAGTGTTTGATGGAGAAACAGCTTTCAAATTGCCATCAATATCCATTTCATAACCGTCCATTTGAACAAAAGTATTTTCATAACGAAGTCCACCAACAAACAATAAACGGTTGCTTAATTGCCATTCTCCCATTGCATAGGCCGCAGTTACATTTTCTCTAGCATTTGTATTGGCCAGTAAAAGATTATCTGTATTAGTCAGGTCCATAAATGCCCCTTGAGCTTCTTTGGTATCAATCCAAGATGCAGTTCTGTCCAAGTCGCTCATTGTAATATGTGGTAATAAATTATTACCGTAAGGCGATCCCATTTCACTCAAAAATTGGTTACGTTGAGGAAGAGTTTCTGTATTGAAGGATGATAAAGGATAAACTGGAGCACCTGGAATACCAATTCCAGCTATGGATAAATAAAGTGCTTGTCCAGTAACCATTGTGTGTTCTTTTCTACGGTGCTTGCCTCCAAACTTTAACTTGAAAGTTTCATGAAGCTGATTCTCTAAATTGAACTGATACGTCTGATCTGCTTCTTTCCCCTCAATACCATAAAGAATAATCATATTCAAGTTCATCAAATCAGGATTTAAGCCCACTTCATTGTGTGGTAAAATGTTTCCTGGGTGATCACCAATACCATTTGGAGAATCCATGGCTAGGTATTTATAACCATCATTTGCCTTGCCTCCGTAAGTGACACCATTTTGTCTGAAGTAAGTAAATGGTAGTCCATAATCCATATATTGATTATCAAGTGGAGTACCCATAAGAGAGCCTGTTTCATAATAAGAACCCTTCCAATTAAGTTTCCAGCCTTTACCCAATTGATGATCACCTTCAAGTTCTCCTCCAAATAAATCTGTGTTCGCTGCGTTTCTTCTCGTTAGCATTTCAGCAGCGTCATCATCAAAGTGGAAGGTATACTGTCTTGTTTTGTAATCTTCACCCATGCGGTTAAATGTTCCGCTTAAGTAAATTTGATGCCTTTCATTGAATTTATAATCAGTTGCTAAGTAAGCACCTGTAGTAGTACGTTGTCCTCTATATTGTCTTAATTCCAGATTGTTGATAGAATAGGTTGGAGCCTCTTCTACCATATAGTTATAGTTGATGATTTGATTATCTTGAGTAACACCTCTGCTCCAAGAAGATGCTGAAGCAATAACTCCTAGTTTTCCATCGAGGAATCGTTTTTGAAAAATACCTGCGAAATTATATCCGGGCTGTTCTCCTTTCTCATTATAACCAGCTCCTAAGTTGATATTTAATCCATTATCACTGGCTACTTTTCTAGTTTGAAGGTTAATACTGCCGCCAATAGCATCACCTTCCATATCAGGAGTCAATGCTTTTGTTACAGTAGCATATTCAATTAACTCTGTAGGGAAAACATCTAGTCCTGTTGATCGTGAACCTCCGCTGTACGTAGAGCCGGCTGGAAGTCTGCTGCCATTGATTAGCATAGAGTTCCATTCCATAGGAGTACCACGTACAATAGCCATCTGACCTTCCCCTCTATATCTTGTAATAGAAACACCTGGTACTCTTTGAAGCGCTTCAGCTGCATTTCTATCTGGTAACTTACCCACTTGATCTGCTGCAAGTACATTACCAATCGCAAGGCTCTTTTTTTGTAATCCTAAAGCTCTTACTTGAGAAGGTAGATACTGACTAGTGATAATAACACTTTCAAGTTCGGTTGCATTTTCATCCATTCTAACATCACCCAAATCAAGCTTTTGTCCATTGACTACTGTGATATCTTTACTGATTTTAGTGTAGCCAATAAAAGAGAATTCTAAGGTGTGATTTCCTTCATTGATATTAGAAAGGTAGAAATCTCCTGCCTGATCAGTTATGGTTCCTATATTGGTTCCTTGTATTTTAATACTAACTCCAGGAAGAGGTCCAGTTGCATCAGCAATAGAACCATATACAGCTCCTTTTTCTTGCCCAAAAGCTGAAAAGCTTCCACAAAATAAGGATGTCAAAAGTGAGATGAAATAAACAATCTTAATAGATTTCATTTGTTCGTTTTGTTAAGTGATACCCAAAATTGAAGACTCACTCAAAAAAAATCGACAAGGAGAGTTGTCTTGAAGAAAAACGTAAAAGTCAATTGGTTGTTAATATGTAATTGATTGATAATGTGATTTTTGAGGTTGTGTTACAAAATTATTAAGGATGTATTACCCCAATCTATTTTTACCTTTTTACTCAATAATTAGATCACTCTTCCTCTTATTTCTGCTTTAAAATGACTTGGAGTATTTCCAGTCACCTTTTTAAAGTAAGTATTGAAAGTAGCTTTAGTATTGAAACCACAATCAAAAGCCAAGTGCAATAATTTTCGACTTGGGTCTTCTTCTATAAGTCGAATAGCTTCTTGAATTCTATATTCATTGATAAACTGATAAAAACTTTTCTGTAGATGCAAGTTCAATGATTCTGAGAGGTGGTGTTTAGGTATATCAGCTTTTTGGGCAAGGTCAGAAAGTGAGAAGTCCTGATCTAAATAAAGTCTTTCTTTTTCTACTAAACGTTTTACTTTCGTAACGTTCTCCATACATTTTTTTTCAGATAAACTAGAGCGTTCATATTTTTTAGAAATAGTGGAGATTTCTTTCGGTTCTTCCTGTTCAATCAATAGGTCAGGTTGCAGAAGAGCATTTTTTTCACTATTCCATTGCATTACTTTTTCCTTTACCTCTAGTTCATACCTTAAATATTGGAAGCCAATAAGTATATATAAAATATAAACACTAGCTCTTAGATACTCTTGAGGAATGATATCGAAAAGGGCAATTATGAAAATAGTAATTAAGAGGCCTGATATTGGAGCAATCCATCTTGCAAAAGAATTAGGAAACTTTCTCTTTGTAACTAACCAAACGAATATATAGCCAAAATAACAAGCTGTACTAAGAACCATCAACAGTGGAATATACTTTTTATAGTACTCTAAAAATATTATTTCCTTATAGATCAATGTCATCACACCAACATAGAGGTAGACAGCAAAGCCTATAAACAATGGAATGAAATGCATTTTAGTAAGTCTTTTCTTTCCATATTGGATATATAAAAAGTCTAAGACCAAAGGACCATAAGCAAAGTTGAAACATGTAGAAAAATACTGGAACATGTATTCATCTTTGACGATAAAGAGGAGACAACTTTTGATAGTAAAATGAAATGCTAAAAAAATCAGCATTAGCATCATGGGTGATCTATTGATCTTAATTCGCCCTAAATCAAAAATCAAAAAAATTGACAATACAGTCTGGAAAAGACCTATAGCTAATAAAGTTTGCATACAAAAAATGTTTGGATGCTAAATTACTTTCAATAGTTCAATTGAACTTTACTCCAGTATTACCTGTTGATCAATTCATAACTATATGAAGGTCCTTTGGGAAAATGATTTGTTAGCTTTTGTACTTTTCTTTAAACTCTTTCAAAAAATCCTCATCATAAGGTTCTTCATCCACTTCTTCTTTATAAACTTCAAACCCAGCTTTTTGATAGACTTTAATTGCTGAGGGATGATCATATTCACAAGTATGCAACCACACATTTTCCACCTCCTCTAACTTTTCGATATAATGAGTGGCATGAGTGAGGAAAGGCAAACCCAATTGTTTTCCAATATAATCTGGCATTAGTCCGAAGTAAACAATTTCGGGTCTTGTTGCATCTTTAAAGTCGAACTCTATAAAACCGGCTGTTCTTCCTTCTACTTCTAGTAAATAGAATTTAGACTCCAGTGAGTTTAACCAGTCGCTTAATTCTTTTTCAGCCATTAAAACTCTTCCAGTCCAGCCCCAGTCTTTCCCAATAGCATTATACACATCAAGGTATTCAGTGTTATTTATAGGGTGCCATTCTTTAATTTTTCCTTTCAGCGAAAATTTTAAATACGTTTGTTGCTGTTTGTCTTTCTGTAAATACCATGTTTTTACAGGAATAGTGATATAAGCCATGACCTTCTCAATTTTTTTATTTAGATCTTCAATATTAATGAAAACTTTTGTTGAGATTACCGCATTATATAGGTAATTTAAGTAAAGCTAAGTACAAAGCCGGAAATTTAAGCCTATTAAAACCTGAATATTAAAAGTGAGAATTTCATTTTAGGTCGTATGAATGACGGTTTGATAAAACAGAGTTATACTATTGATCGTTTTTAAGTCATCGTTATCACGAGAAATACTAATTAATAGTATGAAATAGTTTTTGTCTTGGTACTTAAAGATTATCTTCACTCCTTTAAAAGTAAAGCCATGGCAGAATTTTTTAGAATCAATGCAGATAATCCCCAAGAGAGGTTGCTCAATCAAGTAGTAAATATTTTGAGAAAAGGAGGGTTAATCATATATCCAACGGATACAGTTTACGGTGTAGGGTGTGACCTTATGAATCAAAATGCACTTAAAAAGCTAATCCGTTTTAAGGGGTTGAAACCAAATAAAATGAATCTTTCTTTTATCTGTTATGACCTTTCAGATATTACAAACTATGTAAAGCATATTGAAACGCCTACTTTTAGGGTGTTGAAAAAGGCTTTACCTGGACCTTTTACCTTCATCATGCAAGCGAGTAATTCAGTACCAAAACTGGTCGACTCAAAGAAAAAAGAGGTGGGTATTCGTGTTCCAGATCATAATATTCCAAGAGAATTAGTCAATCTATTAGGCAATCCTATTGTCACCACTTCATTAAAAATGGATGATGATATACAAGAATATCCTACAGATCCGGAACTTATTTATGAGGAATATGGTCATTTAGTGGATGCTGTTATTGATGGAGGATATGGAAACATTCATTTATCAACAGTAATCAACTTAGTTGGCGGAGATTTTGATGTAGTTCGTCAAGGTTTGGGAGACATAGAAGATTATTTATAATCAAAATCAGAAGAATTTCAATAAGAAATTATAAAGTCTGATTATTAGTGCTCAGCTACATTTAAGACAAAATTTTACTTATTTAATATATCATGAAACGAGTATTAATCACGGGAGCCGCAGGTTTCCTTGGCTCACACTTATGTGACAAATTTTTAGCAAATGGTTTCAAAGTTGTAGGAATGGATAATTTCTTAACGGGTAGTGAAGACAATATTTCACACCTTTTCGGAAATCCAAACTTCGAATTTTACCACCATGATGTAACAAAGTTTGTTCACGTATCTGGTGATTTAGATTACATCTTACATTTTGCCTCTCCAGCAAGCCCAATTGACTACTTAGAAATGCCAATTCAAACCCTAAAAGTAGGTTCATTAGCACCTTACAACTTATTAGGTTTGGCAAGAGTGAAAAAAGCACGTTTTATGATCGCATCTACATCTGAGGTATATGGTGATCCTAATGTACACCCTCAGAAGGAAGATTATTGGGGTAATGTAAACCCAATCGGACCAAGAGGGGTTTATGATGAAGCGAAGCGTTTTCAGGAAGCAATTACAATGGGATATCATACGTTCCATGGTGTGAACACTGGTATGGTAAGAATCTTCAATACGTATGGTCCTCGTATGCGTCTGAATGACGGTAGAGCATTACCAGCGTTTATGAGTCAGGCATTGAGAGGTGAAGATATTACAGTTTTTGGTGACGGTTCACAAACAAGATCTTTCTGCTACGTTGATGATTTAGTAGAAGGTATTTACAGATTAACAATGTCTGATTACCATGATCCAGTAAATATTGGTAACCCTCAGGAAATCACTATTAAGGATTTTGCAGAAGAGATTGTGAAGTTGACGAACTCAGGTTCTAAGATTGTTTATAAAGATCTTCCTAAAGACGATCCAAAACAACGTCAGCCAGATATTACAAGAGCAAGAGAAATTCTAGATTGGGAGCCAAAAGTAGATCGTTCTGAAGGTCTGAAGCGTACTTTGGAATATTTTATGGAAAAAGTGAAGTAGTTTTTGACTTTAAAGTCCATAATACTGTATCTTTAGTTTAGAAAATAGTTTGGAGCATGTTGAATGTATTGTTTTAAAGGATGTTACATAAAGCATGCTCTGAATAGTTTTTTAATTTTAATCGTTAACGTTTATTTGCTTGAACTAACATTAATGTTATATTTGTCTAGACAAAAACCTCCAATTACAAAAAATGACTAGTGAAGAGAAAAAAGCTTATCTATTAATCAAATCGGTGATATTTCATTATCACGGACTAGATGAGGATGAACAAGCAATCTTGGAGGAGACTGCCACTAACATTCAAGGTCATGAAGAATTGGAATGGGCAACGCAGTTTATCGGAGAAGATTATGTCAATGCTTTTGATAGAGCAAAAGATTATCTCTCTGATGTAATGATGGATTTTCCTCCAGAAACGAGATTAAAATACATACGTCTTGCATGGGATGCCAACAATAGAAAAGGGTATATCAGTGAGATGGAAGCTACAGCTATGCTTAAATTAGCGAACACTTTGGGTGTCCAAGGTGACTTCTTAGCTTATATTAAGTCTGCGAATTAGAAAAAAAAGATACTTTTTAGTAGATATGAACCTCTTCTTTATAAAGGAGAGGTTTTTTTTGTGCAAATTCGCATAAATATTCGTGAGAATGCAGAAAGTGTTGAAACAGAAGTAATGTTTTTGTACTCAATGACTTCATGTGATGCATTGCAAAAGAAAAAGAGAGGAACATGAATAAGAAAGTTGAATTTCAACATATCGGTAAGATGCCTTATGCTAAGGCATGGGATTACCAAACAGAATTGTTCGATGCTATTGTTCAAACAAAATTGGAAAATAGAAGGAGAACAGACAGAGGAGAAGCACCAATTGAAACAAAAAATTATTTATTGTTTGTGGAACACCCTCATGTTTACACTTTAGGTAAAAGTGGTAAAGAAGAGCACCTTTTGTTGGATCAACAAGGATTGGAAAAGGAGCATGTTGAATTTTTCAAGATTAATAGAGGTGGAGATATTACTTATCATGGTCCGGGACAGATCGTAGGTTACCCTATTTTAGATCTGGACAATTTCTTTACGGATATACATAAATACCTTCGCTTTTTGGAAGAAGCTATTATTCTAACTTTAGCAGATTTCGGTATAAAAGCAGGGCGAATAGATGGTTTAACAGGTGTTTGGATTGGTGAAGATAATGATCCAAACCCAAGAAAAATATGTGCGATGGGTGTGAAAACAAGCAGATGGGTGACCATGCATGGTTTTGCACTTAATGTTAATGCAGACCTTAAATTCTTTGGTAATATTGTTCCTTGTGGTATTTCTGATAAAGCAGTGACTTCTATGGAGCAAGAGTTAGGTCATGCAGTCAATATGAAAGAAGTGGAAGAGGTATTGAAAAATCACCTTGCAACACTTTTTGAAATGGAAATTTTTGAGAACCAAAATCACTAACAGACAAATGAAAATTTATCACCCTACAAAAAAAGTAAGTTTAGATGTGCCTTTGGTATCTTCTAAAAGTGAAAGTAACAGAGCGCTGATTATTCAAGCATCTGCAAAAGAGGATATTCAGTTAGATAATATCTCTATGGCTAGGGACACGCAAACAATGATGCGTTTATTGGGTAGCGATGACCTAACTTTGGATGTATTGGACGCAGGTACAACAATGCGTTTTTTGACAGCTTATGTTACGGCAAATAACCGTCAGACAATTATGACGGGTACTCCAAGAATGCAGGAAAGACCTATCGGAATTCTTGTAGATGCATTACGCTCTATTGGTGGAAACATTGATTATATGAACAATGAAGGTTATCCTCCACATAAAATAAAGAGCTTTGCTCAAGCTACAGATACAGTAAATATTAGAGGTGATGTTAGTAGCCAATATATCTCTGCATTGCTTTTAGTCGCTCCTTCACTTCCTCAAGGGTTAAAAATTGTATTGGAAGGCGATGTGAACTCTAAACCTTACATCATGATGACATTAAGCTTGATGGAGCGTTTTGGAGTGGAGTATAAATGGGAAGATAATGTAATTACTGTTGTTCCTCAAAACTATAAGAGTGGTGCTTATACTATTGAATCAGATTGGTCTGGAGCAAGTTATTGGTATAGTATTGTTGCTCTTTCTGAGGAAGCAGAAGTGAAAATCATGAACTTGAGAGAAGATTCTCTACAAGGTGATAAGGCCATTGTGGAAATCATGGAACAACTAGGAGTGAAGAGTACTTTTGAAGCAGATGGAGTTCGCCTCACTAAAACAGCATTAGCAGATAAATTCTACTATGATTTTACACACTGTCCTGATTTAGCACAAACGATCGTTTCTTTAGTCGCAGCCTTAGGGATGGAAGGAAGAATGATTGGTCTTCAGAGTTTAAGAATTAAAGAGACTGATAGAATCGCTGCACTTCAAAACGAAATCAAAAAATTAGGTTTGGAGATCGAAGTAATCGGTGATGAAGAAATCAGAGTTCCTAAAGGAGGAATCAAGATTGAAGGTCAAACAATCGATACTTATGATGATCATAGAATGGCAATGGCATTTGCCCCGTTGTCTATTCTTGGAGAATTAGACATTGAAGAGCCAGGTGTAGTCGCAAAATCGTACCCTAGTTATTGGGAAGATTTGAAAAGTGCAGGCTTCGTCATGGAAGGCGAATAGTTAGATATAAATCAAGGTGCTCAGATAAAAATAATAAGAATATCAAGGTAAAGTATCATTTACATCCATCTTGATATTAGAGGGTAGTTATTCATTATTTTTGAAAGAGTACATCGCATTCAAAATGCACTAAAAGTGGTTCTATTCAATTTTTGAAATTAGTGATCACAAAAAATAATAAATGGTTAAATAAATTTTGTCTGAGTACGTATGGAATTAGATGTTAGTTTCAAAGCAATAGTGTCTGTATCACTTATCCTTTTCTCTGTAATTGATATTGTGGGATCAATTCCGATCATTATCGATTTAAGGGAAAAAGAAGGGAAAATTGAATCAGGAAAAGCAACCATTGTAGCAGGAGTTATCATGGTGTTGTTCTTGATAGTAGGTACACAGATTCTAAGCCTTTTTGGGATTGATGTAAGTTCTTTTGCAATTGCAGGTGCTATAATCCTTTTCCTTTTAGGAATTGAAATGATATTAGGGATTGTGCTCTTTAGAAGTGAAGCAGATGAAGGAGGTACAGGATCTATTGTTCCTTTGGCTTTCCCTTTGATTGCAGGAGCAGGAACAATGACAACAATTATCTCATTGAAATCCGAGTATTCAACTTTAAGTATACTTTTAGGGATTTTCATCAATTTGATATTTGTATATATTGTATTGAAAAGTTCAGGGTGGATTCAAAAGAAGCTAGGACAAGGAGGTGCAAATATTTTGAGGAAAGTATTTGGTATTATCTTATTAGCAATTGCGATTAAGCTCTTCAAAACAAATATATAATAGTGAGGGTAGGCCAGTATGTCTACCCTTATTTTTTATGTCTATCCTCTCTTACAGAGGTCAACACTCTCTTTTTTCAATTAAGGGTGCTGTAGAATTGAAAACTTCATTTTTTTGCATTAACTTCTACTATCCCTAAAAATGAGATCTATAGAACATCTAATAAGTTTAATTGATGAAACAAACTGTTAAAATAATAGCAGTAGTATTCATTGGAATTATTACCCCATTTATACTACAAGCTCAAAGTGTCTCTAATTTCACTGTCAATCTAGGAAGTACAGCAAAATATGTTCGAGAAGGAGAAAATTTTACTATTCAGGGTGACAATGCCCAAAGATATTTTGTATATCACTTTTCTACAGACTTTATGCCTGCACCTCCACCAATGGTCGAAAATGCAAGTACAGGTAACCCAATGATTATTGATTCTACTTTTGAGGTAAAAGCAAATGAACCGATAGAAATAGCAACAACGGGGCTGTATTTTATTCAAACAGATACGACAAGTAGAGATGGAGTAGGTTTTACAGCCATGCCTTCTGATTTTCCGAAATACCGGAAAATGAGAAATATTTATCCTCCTATGGTTTATATTTCTACACAAAATGAAATGATGTCTTTCAAAACAGGGAAGCGACCAAGGGAGGCATTTGAAAACTTTTGGATCAATGTAGCAGGGTCACCTGATAATGCAAAGCGGCTGATCAAATTGTATTTTGAAAGAGTTTCAGAAGCAAATACACAGTTTTCAGAATATAAAGAAGGTTGGAAAACAGATAGAGGTATAGTTTTTATTATTTTTGGAGCACCAGATGAAATCTCTAATATAGATGGTGGAATTCGATGGTCTTATGATAGTAACTTAAATCATGGACAAGTAGAATTTGACTTTATTGAAGATATTAATCAGTTCACTGGAACGCATTATGTTCTGAAGCGTTCTTATGATTATAAACGTGTGTGGTTTGATACTGTCAAAAAATGGCGTAACGGTACCATCCAATAACTTTCTAACGAACAACAAACTTTAAGATGAAAAAAGCATTATTTATAGACCGTGATGGGACAATTATTGTTGAACCTCCTGTAGATTATCAGGTAGATTCATTGGAAAAACTAGCATTTGTTCCTCAAGCAATCTCTCAATTGCAGAACATTGTAGAAGAATTGGATTATGAATTGGTAATGGTAACCAATCAAGATGGACTAGGAACAGATAGCTTTCCTGAAGACACTTTCTGGCCTGCTCAAAATAAAATGTTAGAAACATTAAAAGGAGAAGGCATTGAGTTTGATGATATCTTAATTGATAAAACATTTGAGCATGAAAAGGCTCCTACAAGAAAACCAAGAACAGGCCTGATGACTAAATACATGTCCGGCGAGTATGATTTGGCAAATTCTTTTGTAATTGGAGATCGTTTGACAGATGTTGAATTAGCGACAAATTTAGGAGCTAAGGGTATCTTAATCGGTGATGTACAAAAGTCAGATGCTGTTTTAACGACAAAATCTTGGAAAGAAATTTATAGTTTCTTGAAAAACTATAAGGCAGGTGGAAGAGCCGCCAAGGTAGAGAGAATAACAAATGAGACAAAAATTCTGATCCAAGTAAACCTTGATGGTACAGGTAAATCTGAGTTATCAACAGGAATTGGTTTCTTTGACCACATGTTGCATCAAGTAGCAAGACACGGTAAAGTCGATTTGACGGTTAAAGTAGAAGGTGATTTACATATTGATGAGCACCATACTATTGAAGATACAGGTTTAGCAATTGGAGAAGCTTTCAAGCAGGCATTAGGTGATAAGAGAGGAATCGCAAGATATGGATTCTTTATTGCTCCAATGGATGAGGTATTAGCACAAGTAGCATTAGATTTTTCAGGTAGACCATGGTTTGTTTGTGATGCTCCTTTGTCTAGAGAAAGAGTTGGAGATTTCCCTGTTGAAATGTTTTCACACTTCTTTAAGTCATTCTCAGATACTTCAGGATGTAATTTAAACATCAAAACTTCAGGAGATAATGATCACCATATTATTGAAGGTACATTTAAAGCTTTTGCAAAAGCACTAAGAATGGCCATTCAAGTAGAAGAAGGTAATAATGAAATTCCAAGTACAAAGGGCGTACTTTAAAATTTCTTTACGATATTTGAGCGGACATTATCATTGCGGTAATGTCCGCTTTTTATTTTTACAAAGAGATGATCAAAAATATATACACATTATTACTACTGTTTTCACTTTTAAGTATCAACGTATTTGCTCAAGAATTGGAACATAAACCAAGAAAGAGTGAAACAGGTTTGGCTACTTATACCATGAAAGATGGTACTTATGTAAAAGTGACGTATGGCAGACCAAAGATGAAATCAGATTTTGATACCAAATTTGGAGTATCAGTCCCATGGAGAAAACTTTGGCGTTTTGGAGATGATGATGCTACTGAAATCACAGTGACCGAAGATGTAACATTGGCAGGGCAACCGCTTGAGGCCGGGACATATTCTTTATATGCTATTCCGGATACAGCGGAGTGGACATTAATTGTCAACAAAGCAGTAGGGCAATGGGGAACTTTTAAATATGATCAATCTAAAGATGTTTTTAGAGTGAAGTTACCCTCATTGAATTCATTTAAAATTTTCAGGAAGTTCTCTATCTTCCTTCAAGAAGATGAAGAAGGTTGTAATTTGGTAGCCATCTGGCAGAGAGTTTCTATTGTAGCTCCAATCAGAAAAGAGGAAGAAAGTGAATGATTTTCTTTTATTTAATAAAGAAAAGCTAGAACTTTATTATAAATGTTGGTCATCCAACAGCAAACTACTTCACAAAACTTTCAGGTTATCTTAAATTGTAGTATCACTATAACATTAAAATGCCTATTTATTAAATGATTTACTAGCATGTTTGTACCCTTTTTAAAACGACTTGCCGTTCTAACGATTATCGCTCACATTTCATTTTTTGCATATATAGCATTAGGTTCACTTTATGTAAAGTGGGCAAATCCCTCTATGTCTATGTTTATGTGTGTGAGGTCTCATTTTGATATCACGAATATTATCACTCCTAAGTTTATACCAAAAGAAAGCATTCCAACAGATTTGCAAACAGCAATAGTAGGTTTGGATGACCCTTCTTTTAAAATACATAAAGGCTTTTCAATGGAGTCCTCTCCTAACACTGCTACCATCTCTCAAAAAGTGGCGAGAACAATGTTCTTATTTCCACATCAAAATAACCTTGGATCTTACTTAGAAACCTTGGCAGCTGTTGAGATGGAATTGATATTAGATAAAAATAGAATATTGGAATTGTACCTCAATTATTCAGAGTGGGGTGACAATATTTACGGTGTTGGTGAAGCTGCGGATTATTATTATAAAAAAGACATTCAAAATCTTTCAAGAAGACAGAAATTAAAATTGGCTTCTGTACTGGCAAAACCTCTTGAGGTAGACCCGAGTACTTATGATAAAAATAAAATTGTCGAAGCACGTTTTAACCTGTTGAATAAATTAATGGATTAGGAGGTAACCTGAATTCGACGAAAAATACAATCAGTTGTTCAGTGATGATGACAACTGAACTAAACATAAAATGACGGAGACGTGGTGATTAAAACTACGTCTCCGTTGTGCATTTAATTGATCAATAAATTCCCGTTTTTTATGGAATAGATGATTATATTTAAAAATTATGGATTATAAAGAAGAGTTGATGAAGGTCGTCAAGAACCTTCCCCTTCAGCCAGGAGTTTATAAGTACCTCAATGAGGAAGGGAAAATCATCTACATAGGAAAAGCAAAAAAACTGAAAAACAGAGTTTCTTCTTATTTTCTGAAACAAGCCGGTATGAATCGCAAAACCAAAAGGTTAGTTTCTGAAATTAGAGGGATAGAATATACAGTAGTAGACTCTGAATATGACGCATTATTATTAGAGAATAATCTTATCAAAAAGAATCAGCCCAAGTACAATATTCTTTTGAAAGATGATAAAACCTATCCATATATCTGCGTTACAAAAGAAAGGTTTCCGAGAGTTTTCTCTACAAGAAATACATCAGATAAAAGGCATCGTTATTTTGGACCTTACCCCAACGGAAGAGCAATGTCTGCTTTGCTGGATCTTTTCAAGCAACTCTATAAAATAAGAAACTGTACTTATAACCTTTCGGAAGAAAATGTAGCAGCAGCTAAATACTCAGTTTGTTTAGAATACCATATCAACAATTGCCTAGGGCCTTGTGAGGGAAAACAAACCGAGGAGAGTTATAATGAAGATATTAAGCAGATTCTTAATATTTTGAAGGGTAACCTGAGTGTTGCCAGAGAGTATTTTACTCAGAAAATGGAAGAAGCGGTAGCTGCTTTAGCTTTTGAAGAAGCAAATACTTGGAAGCAAAAACTAGAGTTGATCACAAATTACCAATCGAAGTCACTTGTAGTTTCCCCTACTTTAAAAGAAGTAGAAGTATATGCGATCATTTCTGATGAGCGATTTGCTTACGTCAATTTCATTAAAATCATGAATGGGGGGATCATCTATGCTGAGTCTAATCAGATCACAAAAAGAATGGACGAGGAAGATGAGGAATTACTGCTGCACGCTATCATGGAATTTAGAGAGCGATACAGAACCTCAACACGGAAAATATATACGAATATTGAAATCACTTCTTTTGATGAGGAAGATGATCGAATGGAATTTTCAGTTCCGAAAATTGGAGATGGAAAGAAACTTATTCAATTGTCTTTCAAAAACGCAATGTATTTTAAGCGTGAAAGAGAAACTTCAAGAGGAGAGATCAGCGATAAGAAAAGTAATTATCAGACATTACTACAGTTGAAAAATGAACTGCAACTTAAAGAAGTGCCTGTGCATATTGAATGTTTTGATAACTCAAATATTCAAGGTACTAACCCTGTTTCTGCTTGTGTAGTTTTCAAAGATGGTAAACCATCCAAAAAAGATTACAGACACTTTCATGTAAAAACAGTAGAGGGACCAGATGATTTCGCATCAATGGAAGAAGCGGTATATCGCCGTTATAAAAGGTTGTTGGAAGAAAAGCAAAAACTCCCACAATTAGTTATTATTGATGGAGGAAAAGGTCAACTGAGTTCAGCATGTTCTGCTTTAGAAAGCTTAGGACTTTATGGAAAATTACCAATCATCGGTATTGCAAAGAAGCTTGAGGAGATATTTTTCCCAGAGGACCCAATTCCATTACACTTAAGTAAAAAATCAAGATCGCTTCAATTAGTACAGCGATTAAGAGATGAAGCACACCGTTTTGGTATTACATTTCATAGAAATTTGAGAAGTAAAGGAAGTATTCACTCAAAGTTAGAAGATATACCTGGAGTAGGGCCTAATACCATTCAGAAGCTTTTGAAGCATTATAAGACAATTACGAATATTAAAGCTGCTCCTGTAGAGGAATTAGCGGATTTGATAGGGAATAGTAAAGCACAAAAAGTAAAGGATGGATTGTCCTAATATAATTACGGCTATTACTTAAATGAAGTAATAGCCGTAATTATTAAAGTTATTTTTTCTCTTCTTTGGATGGAAGTATATCCGTTAAGTGAATGTCTTTTACACTAAGAATGATATCGCCCGATTCATCAACATGAAAGTTTCTAACAAACCTTCTACCTTCTACAAAATCTGTCGCAAAATAAGAGTGGTAGGTATAGGTATCTTGCCCAAAAGTTTCATCAAAGCCCTTTAATACAATAAGGATTTCTCCATTTTGATGGATCAAATCATCCAATGTTAAATTATAGAGAGGACTTTTTTCATCAATCATATGTACAATTGTCCATGAAAGAGGCATAAACATAATGTTTGACCTTTCTAAGGAAATATCATAAAACTGCCTTCTAAATATTTCATTACCGTTTGTATCCGTTTGTTTCTTTTGAATGGAAACATAAACAGAGGCTTCAAGATTCAGTAAAGTATTTGCTCTACTGTTGGTAACTCTAAATTGTAAACAATCTTTGTCAGTATCCTTGAATTTGGTCAATAATGCATTCTTTGAGAAGACAATTTTAGAAATAGGCCTTGAAAAACGACCATAAAGAATACCGGTAGAAAAAGCAGATAAAAGTAATCCGTTAAAAGCTTCTAAACTTGCAATTAAACTAATAGCATGACTTTGAGGAGACATTGCTCCATACCCCACTGTTGTGAAAGTTTGGACACTGAAGAAAAATGCTTGTACAAATTCATCCCACAAACTATTGGTTTTGAAAACACCCGTGATGTGTTCTACTCCACAAGCCATATATAAGAATGCATAGATCACATTTGTAGCCACAATTACACTCCCAATCACTGTGATAAAAGGAAGCCAATTAATTGTGATCAACCAATGGTAAGCATCGCGTACAAAGTTGGCAGTACCGATTCTTTTTACATTAAAACTACCATCAGGGTTAATAATACGCTTGGTTTCATGTTCATATTGAACACCAACGCCAGGGTCTTGAATTTTTGAAGTTTTATCAGACATACTATTTATTTCACCTAGGCTACCTCATGACCTTCAGCAGCTTCTAATATTCTAAACCAATCTTCTCTCTCTAGTTTTACATTCATTGCTTTTGCAGCATCAACAATACGGCTGGCTTTTGTTGTACCAAGAACTGGAACAATCGCAGTCGGATGTGTAAGGTGCCATGCAAAAATGGTTTGGTCGATACCAAGGTTGTATTTCTCTCCAACTTCCTGTACAACTTTCTTCAGATGTAGAATTTCAGGTGAAGATTCTGTAAATATTCTACCATTTCCTAAAGGCGACCATGCCATAGGTTGAATATTATTTTTCAAGCAATTATCTAATGACCCATCATAAAGTGCCTTTGTTTGAAGTGGCGAGATTTCAATTTGATTAATGCTCAAAGGGAATTCCTTTTGTAACATATCTACTTGATGAGGCAAAAAGTTACTTACCCCAAAAGCTTTCACTTTGCCCTCTTTTTGTAAAGAAGTAAAAGCTTCAGCGACTTCAGCAGGATTTAATAAAGGATCAGGTCTATGGATCAATAAATAATCAATCACTTCAACTCCTAATACTTTAAGGGAGTTTTCTGCAGATTGAATAATGTGGCTAGCACTTGTGTCATAAGACTTAATTTGATGGTGTGGTCTGTTAGGTGTAATCAATTTTATACCACACTTGGTTACGATCTTAAGTTTCTGTTGCAAGTCAGGCTTTAAAGCAAGTGCTTTACCGAACTGCTCTTCAATCGTATAACCTCCATATATATCAGCATGATCAAAGGTATCTATACCGTTGTCAATACTTGTTTCAATTAACTTTAAAATTTCTTGCGAACTAAGTGTTCCCCAGTTCCAAACACCGGTTACAATTTTTGAGATCATTTGTTTTTTTTTATTTTAGTATATAAAATTAATAATGTCGGAAATAACTAACCGTTTCTCGTAGAAAAAGCTTCTACTTTGAGTAACTAATATAAATTACGCTATGTATAAAGAGACTTTCCTTAATTTAATAGAGAAAGACAAAAATATTCCTTTTTTTATAATTGAAAAAGAGAATTATTCTTTCTTAGAAAGTCACAAAGCCCAAATGATTTTAGGTATTGAATATCCGGAAGGAGATGAGATAATTAATTTCTTTGAGTTTTGTCCAAGGGAGTGGCATGGTATTTTTAGAGGCACTTTTCTAGAATTAGAACAATTGAACTATGGTGCATCATTAGAGCAGAAGTTATATTATGAAAACGGCACCTATCAGAAAATAGAAATCATCAATGATAAAAAAACCTTTATCATTAAACAACAAGAAGAAGATTTAAACCACAATGTTTCATTTTTAAAGTTAACCAATCATCTTTTATTGAAGCATTCAGATGATGCAATTTTCATTATTGACAAAAACTTTAAAGTATTATTTTACAATAATGCATCAAAAGCTTTAGGGAGAAGGTTATTAGGTAAGGTAGAGGATATAGGCTCTAAAATGCATTATTTCTTAGAAAAGTATGAACGGTTAAAAATTGGAGTTCATAAAGCATTTAATGGAGAGGAATTTCAATCTGAGTTATCTTATTATTTACATTCCGGCGAACAAGTTTTTCTAAAGACACATTACCAACCTATTTATCTACAAGGACAAGAAGTTGAAGCTTGTCTGATAAGAAGTAAAGACATCACTACTCGTTCTACAGTAGAAGAGATGTTTAGTTCTATGTTGGAGCAGAGCAATATTGGCTATTCAATCATAGATACTGATTTTAAAATTGTAAAAATCAACAAGTACCTAAGGGATTTATTACAATACTCGGAGCATGAAATTATTGGAGAAAAATTTACAGAATTCATCCATCCTTCTTTAAGAGCTCATTTTCTGGAAGAATTTCAACTTATTTTATCATCAAGTGAGGTAGAATCCCCTCACAAGCTTTTCATTGACTTAAGATCAAAATATGGTACAGCTTTACTTTTTGAGGTACAGACTAGAAAGGTAAAGATATCAGAAAGAAGATTTGCTGTTTTTACTACTCTTAAAAATGTCACTCAAAAAGAGCAAAACAATCAGATGTTAAAAGAGATGCAACGATTGATCAAAGCTTGTGGTTGGGTATATGATCGTTTTTCTAAAACAATGAATGTGACGGAGGAGGTGGCTCAGGTAATCGGCATTTCACAAGAATTTATCTATAAAAATCCGACAGCTTTGCTGAGTATGTGTGATGAAAGATCTTACCTGAAAGCGAAAAAAGAATTGCTAAAATCCTATAAGACACAATCAGATTTTGACCTAGAGTTATTAATCAGAGGAAAATATAGAGGAGAACAGTGGGTGCGATTAACAGGTAGGCCAATTATAAGACATAATAGGGTAGTCGGACTTTATGGAGGAATTCAAGACATTACTCAGCAAAAGAAGCAATTAGGACTCTTAGAAAGAAATGAAACCTACATTGATGAAATACAACGAGTAACACATGTGGGAAATTGGGTATATGAACCTCGAGAAGAGCGTTATTATTGGTCTGATCATCTATATACTCTTTTGAATTTAGATAAATCACAAGGTATACCTTCTACTAAAACACAACTCAATTATATTGATAAGCATTACCGTATAGTTTTTAGGGAAGCAATTAAACGTCTTTCAATATTACATAAACCTATTGATCTTGATATAAAATGTAGTGGGCAACTATTAAATGTTACACAATTAGAATTCTTGAATATTCAAGGAAGAGCGATTTACGATCAATCAGGAAGTCTTTTGCGTTTTGTGGGAGCTGTAACGGATATTACAGAAAGGAAAAGGAAAGAAGAATTAAGCAAGAGTAAAAAGATCTGGCTTAAATCAATGATTAATGCAGCGAAAGATAGCTTCATTGCTGAATTTTCGGGCAGGGTGGTCAATTATAATAAAGGGCTGCAACGCTTATTAGGGTTTAGTAATTACTTTGATTTAAGGGGAAAGGTATTTTTAGACTTCTTTCATGAAAGAGATCACAATAGGATATTGGAGTATAGAAACAACTGTCGTATTGGTGATGTTTCCAATCCCTCAAAAATAGAGGTGCAAATGAGAAAAAGAGATTCTTCTTATGTGGATGTAGAGTTAAGTGCAAACCTTGCAAAAATCCAGGGCAAACTATATACAATATTTAATGCTCATGATATCACTAAAAGAAAAGAATATGAGCAGGGACTGATAGCAAAAAATAAAGAGTTAAAGGAAACCAATAAAGAACTAGATCGCTTTTTATATAGTACTACTCATGATTTGAAAGGACCAGTGACCTCTTTAAAAGGATTACTAAACCTTGCTTATAAAGAAAAGCCAGAAGAAGTAATGAGAGTGTACCTTCCCATGATGAATAAAAATGTGGATAGGGTATTGGATTTGATTAAGGACTTTGGTGAATTTTTACGAAACAATAGACAAAACTTAGAACCTAAATCAATTGACCTTTTTGAAGAATTGAAGTTGATCATAGATAGTCATCAATTTCATTTAAGTAGTGACTTTGTGATCAACTTAGATATCTCCACGAGCAAACGATTTGTTTCAGATAGAATCCGTTTAAGAAGTATTCTAACCAACCTCTTTACAAATAGTGTGAAGTATAGTGATGCTGAGAAAGGGTATAAGTTCTTAAACATTGTAATCAAAGACCATTTGAATGGTATTGAAATTCAATTTGAGGATAATGGAGAAGGAATTTCACAAAGTGACCAATCAAAAGTCTTCGATATGTTTTATAGAGCATCTGAATATAAAGAAGGAACAGGGTTAGGACTCTTCATTGTCAAAGAAGCTGTAGAAATATTGGGTGGTGAAATAGAGCTAAATTCAGAAAAAGGGCTAGGGTGTAATATAAAAGTATATTTGCCCGCATTAAATAGATGACTTTAAGAGTCTATATATTAGTAGGGTGTGTTTTTATTTACTTTTCTTTGAAATATTTTTATTGGATAGCCCTTGCATTTTCAAAACAAGCTCTTACCTTTGCACTCGCTTTTGAACGGAAAGCCAACAAAAACATGATGTAAAAGAAGACTTTTTTGATGATACAAATCTTTGTGTCAGAGTAAAATGAAGCAATGAAAATTAAGTTTCTAAATAAAACAAAATAAGCATTGCAGATTAAAAAACTCTTTTTACCTTTGCACTCGCCTTTAACGAAAGGCTTTAAAAACTTCTCTTTTGAAGTGATAAATAATGAGTGTTGAGAGTTGAGAAAATGACTCAAAAAAAACTTCAAAAATTTTTGAAAAAAGATTTGGAAGTTAAAAAGAAAAGTTCTTACCTTTGCACTCGCTTCTGAAAAGAAGTAGCGATAAACAAAAGAGTTTGTCGGAATAAAAATCTGAAAAACAGATCATTGAGCTTCGGTTCAAACGTTCTTTTGATGTAATGAAAAAGTAATTATAAGATCAGCGAAAGCGGATCCCAATTACAGTTAA
>NZ_JACVVP010000045.1 GCF_014534745.1 Flammeovirga sp. EKP202 | reverse complement strand
ATTTAAAGTTTTTCTTATTCAGAATTTCAAAGGTATTCGGGTAACCTATGCCCACTTTTTGTTAGTGACCCCTTATTCACAGGTTTTGATTTCAAATAAAAGAAGTTAGACCCTGAAAATTGATAAGAGTGATTAATTTCGATCTTTATATATTAAAATGTTGATAACTTTTTAAAATTATAAACCAAATCAATCTGATATATAAAAAGTTATTCACATTTGTAGTGTTTATAAACATATATCAAGAGAAGTTGATAATGGGGTATGAGAAAGAAATCATATTAATCAAGGATACTAAAAGTGCTGAATTCTCTGCACTTGACCTACTAAAAGTATTAAGTTGGTCTGAATGGAATGAAACTTTATCACTTATTGACCGTGGTGATGATTTCAACTGGATTGAAGTGAAGGACAAGATTGAATTTATTGAAATCTTAAAAGATAAAACGCTTAATAAAGAATATATTGGGTTTACCATACAACACCAAACTAACAAACGGTTTGTAACTGTCAATATGGATGAGACTACAATAACATTCAGCTTAGATATTAGAAGAAAAGAAAATGAGGAAGAGTGGTTTAGCTGGTATCAAAATCATTTAATTTCTAAACTTAAAATGATAATTAAGAGAGTGGAATGGAAATCAAATTACAATAACGAAATAATAAAGTTAATAGATAAAGAAAGTATATAATAACCTCATGTAAAAAGGTATTCTATACCAAACGGTAAATTTATTAATAGCTCTTATATGTACTAGAATTACGTGACCATATTAGAATGTAGTGAAACATTAATAAGGTTAGTAAACAGTTTTTATTCACTAACCTTATTTTCATATGAGTGAGAATTAAATCATAATCACTTCTCCATCTTCAGGAACAAAGCTTTTCTCCATTAATCCTAGGTCAATATATTTTTGTCTAAGATCAACTCTTGTCGTTGGACAGTGGTTAACTGCTTCCATATGGTTGGCAATGACTTTTCCTGGAGCATTTTGAGTAAATTTAATAACATCTTCAACTGTCATCAATAACGGTTTGAATATGTCAAACTGAGCAGAACCTGCCGCTACTACACTGATTTCAGGTTTATATTCTCTTAATACTTTATCAACAGCATCAGTGTAGATTGTATCAGAACTTAAGTAAACAGAGGGTTGATCAGGTAGTTCGATATAATAACCCATTACATTTCCGGCAGGTTTAGCGACAAAACCATAACCATGTTGAGCAGGAATACCTTCTATTTTTCCTCCCAAGAAATCACTCCTTTTCCAATAGTCTATAGTTTGAATAATATTCAAACCTCTTTTTCTTAACTCACCCTCATCTTTCACACTACAGATAACAGGAATATTTTTCTTTCTTAAAAATGCTTCTGCATCCTTGTCTAAATGATCGGGGTGAAGATGAGTAATAAGACAGTGCGTTACTTTATCTAAAATAGGTTGAACATTTTCGGGCAGATCAACTAAAGGGTTTTTTCGTGCTTTAAAACGAATAAAAGAAAAAGGAGGCATTGTACTTTTTTTTCCTAGCATTGGGTCTACTAGAATAACTTTGTCATTGGTTTCAATGACCATTGAAGCGTTTCTGAATTGATGGATTTTCATGAGTAAGTATATTTATTTAAATGGAATGGATAAGTTCACGTTTCCATTCATGATAGAATGGGTTGATTTGTTTCTCGGTACCAATTGTACTACTTCGACCGTGACCTGGGTGAATTACCATATGATCTGCTTGTTCATCGATCAATTGTATGACTGATTTTTTGAGTTGATCTAAATTAGCAGTGGGTCTATCCCAACGTCCAACGCCACCCTCAAATAACGTATCGCCCACATAGAGGTCATGCCCTATTTTATAGCAAACACCTCCAATGGTATGACCAGGTGTTAGAATGACTGAAATTTCATAATCATCTATATATAACTTTGTCTCCTCTGTAATCGTTCGAATATCTAAACTATGAATATTATAGGCTTTCTCTTTTCCAAAGTACCCAAACCCATTTAGGCTATCATCCATTAAGATTTGATATTCTAATTCATGGAGGTAAACAGGTACATCAAAACAATCCAATGCTTCAATATGATCTATATGAGCATGTGTAAGTAGTATACCAATGACCTCAAGCCCTTCTTGTTTTACATAATCTTGAATAAGTTCTTTCTGATAACCTGGATCAATTATAAAGCACTTTCCATTTCTGTCAAGCACATAACAATTCATCGGTATATCACCGTCTAATTGTAATCGTCTTATTGGATATAACCTCATATTCGTATTGTTTTTTTGTACAATACAAATGTCCATGTCTAGGAAGCCAAATCCATTGATTCAAATCAAGAAATTAGATACGCTTACGTATTCTGCTTAGCGTTTCAGGTGTAACTCCCAAGTAAGAGGCAATATGATATTGAGGAATAGATTGAAGCCAATGCGGTTTATAAGCCATGAGTTCTTTGTAGAGTTCTTCGGGTGATTTTGTAATACGATTGTATTCGAACTGCTCTTTGTGCTCTAGTATCTTTTGAAAAGTGAGATCAATAAACGATTTCCCGCAATCGTATTTCTGAAGTAATTTTCGGAAGGTACTTTTTTCGATAGTCAGTAATTCTATTTTCGTTAATGCCTCTTGATTTTTTTTGGTTGTAGTATCATTATTAAAAGAGGAGAAATCAGTAATAAATTGAGGCTTAGTATAGAAGAGAGTGTTGGTTTCTTTTTCTGGGCTGACATAATATTCACGAACACTGCCACTATTTAAAAATCGTAATTGATTTTCAAAATTGCCAATTTGTAATATCAACTCTCCCTTTTTGTGAGTTTCCACTTGAAAAGAGTTAAAAAGCTCTTTTAAACCTTCTTTGTTTAAGGGGTATTCAGTTTCGAAAAACTTAGAGATTTGTGTGAAATTTGACATTACTTTTTCATTTTTTATCAAATTTAGGAATACTTTGATGAAAAAGTGATTATTAATTGAGTTTAAATAATATTAATACTAGAGCGAAATAATGAAAAAACTCCAAATGATAGCACTTGGAGCTTTCTAACTTTAATTTCTATTTTTAATTTAAATCATTCAAAACTAATTATTTTTTCCCTTCCAAAATATCACCTAAAATGGGGATTTTTTCAGAAATAGAATATTTTATCTGTTTGACGAAAATCTATAACTCCTTGCTCATTTTCTCTAAATGATTGGAGCCATAAACCATGACCTTTGTAATGTAATCAAACGGAAATCAATCAAATTATTACATTGCTATGAAATCAAAAATTTTAAAATTAGTCATCAGTTTCTTTTTAATTCCAACGTTATTCGTTAATGCTCAAGACTATGATTTAGTCATCTTAAATGGGCGAGTAATGGATCCGGAAACGATGCTAGACAGAGTATTAAATGTTGGTGTTAAAGATGGAAATATTACCATTATTACTCCCAATGATATACAAGGAGAGAAGACGATTGACGCTGAAGGTTTAGTTGTTGCTCCGGGTTTTATTGATACTCATTTCCATGCTTTGGATGGGCTTTCATTAAAAATGGCAGCTAGAGATGGAGTAACCACTGGTATGGATCTAGAAATTGGAGCGATCAAAGTAGATAATTGGTATAAAGCCAAAGAAGGTGCTTGGCCACTCAATTATGGAACTGGAATTAGCCATGAAGGAATCCGAATTCAAGTTTTAGATCCAGAAGTAGAACTACCAGAGTGGGCCGATGCTCCTGTGTTATTAGGAAAACTAAGAGCTGACGCTTGTGCGGATGGTGATTGTGGATGGCAGGATACTGAAAGTAACCTTGAGCAACTGAATGAAATTATGCGATTGGCAGATGAAGGAATGCAACAAGGTGCCATTGGTTTTAACTCTACAGTAGGGTATATGGTTGATGGTGTAAGTACTTTGGAAATGTATAAACTTCAAGAAGTAGCTGCAAAATATGGACGTGTATCTACAGCTCATGTTCGTTATCATGGTAGTCCTAAAAATCCTCAAGCACCCATCGGTTTTGAAGAGATTCTTGCGAATGCTTTAGTCTTAAATGGACCTCTTTTATTACAACATAACAACGACTTCGGTTGGATGGAAAATGAAGATAAATTACAAAAAGTAAGAGCCCAAGGACACAATATGTGGTCTGAATATTACCCTTATACTGCTGCCTCTACGTCAATTTCTTCTTCATTCTTACAGCCTAAGATTTTTGAAAATGTTTTCGGTGGTATTTATGAGAGAGATATTTATGATCCAATCAATGATAAATATTTAAATAAGGATGAGTTTTTAGAAACAGAAAAAGAAGATCCAAGTCGATTGGTTGTGATTTATAATCAGAATAGAAAATTATGGATGACAGACTGGTTAAAAATGCCGCATATGACTGTTGCCTCAGATGCCATTTACTCAGGTTTAGGTGTCGACTCATGGGATGTTCCATTTGAAGAATATAAAGGTCACCCAAGAACAGCAGGAACAAGAGCAAAGGTATTGAGGTTAGCCAGAGAAAATGGAGTACCATTAATGTTTAGTATTGCACAAATGTCATATTGGCCAGCTAAACATCTAGGAGATGCAGGTTTAGAAGCGATGCAAGTAAGAGGAAGAATTCAAGAAGGTATGGTTGCTGATATTACAATCTTCGATCCTGAAAATGTAGCAGATCAGGCTACTTATAAAATGAAGCAGCAAGGTTTACCATCAGTTGGAATTCCATATGTGATTGTGAGTGGAGAGTGTGTAGTAGATAACTCTGAATTTAAAAAAGTATGGGCGGGTAAACCAATTCGTTATCCAGAGACGAATAAAAGTAAGCATGAGCCATTAAGCAAAGAGTATTGGTTAAAGAAGCATGCAATCAACAATATTTCTATAGACGATTGTTCAGTACATAGTCACGACCACGAACATGATCACACCCATGATGATCATAATCACGACCATCATGAAGGTAAATAAATAGTCTTCTTTCTGAATAAAAAACAATCAAAATACTATTAAAATGATTAACCTGATAATCAAAAGATCTCCTTTACAATCAAAGGAGATCTCTAAAAGACTATATTTCTTATTGTTGTTACTACTCTTCAATATCTCTTCAAGTTATAGTCAAAATGAAAAAAGTATAACAAGTCCTGCATCTGTTGAAAATCAACTAAAAAATGATTTAAAAGAAACAGAAAAAACAAGCCTTTGGAATGCATTAGATACCATGGATAATGCAAAAGAGAGACTTTATAATAAAACAGGATTCATAGTAAATATGGATTACAACTCTCAAGTGATGGGAGCAACTTCTGCAGTCAATAATAATGTGGGAGCGAGTGGAGTTTTTAGAGTGTACGGTAAATGGAATATGGTTCGTAATAAAAAAGGCACTTCAGAAGGAGCTCTAGTTTTTAAATTTGAAAACAGGCATAAATACACTGATAATGCCTTGAGAGAGTTTGGTCCCTTGGATGTCGGCTTTCTAGGTTTTATGCAGTCCGTTTATAATGATCAAAAATGGAGGATGACCAACTTATATTGGAGACAGAGTTTCAATAACAGCAAAATCGTTTTCTATACAGGTTTTGTAGATGTAACAGATTGGGCAGATGTTCATGCAGCAGCAAGTCCTTGGACAAGTTTCAATAACATTTTGTTTGCAACGGGATCTGGAACTATGGGCGGTATGTTTCCTGATGGATCTATGGGAGCGATGCTCAATGTTTGGGTAAATGACAATGTGTATTTGGTGGGAAGTATGATCGATATTAACGGTAAAGCCACTGAGTTTTGGAAAAGTGCAGAAACATTCTTCACCAAGTTTGAAACTTTGAAAACGTTTGAAGTGGGGTATACTCCAGGAATGAAATCGGCTTTCTTGAAAAATATCCATGCTACCGTTTGGCAAGTTGACGCCAGTGAAACACTAGGAACAAAAAGTGGTTTTGGTGTGATCGGTTCTGCAAGTTGGTTGATCGGTACTAAGTTTATGCCTTTCGTAAGAGGAGGCTGGGCCAAAGATGGAGGAAGTTTTTACGAAGCATCAGTGAGTGCAGGATTTACTTACAATATCATGGGACCAAACACATTAGGCGTAGGTTTGAACTGGAACCGACCAAGTGAAAGTACATTTGGGCAGAAATTAAGAGATCAATATGTATCTGAGATATTCTACAAATTCAAATTGACGCATCATACAGAACTCACACCGAGTGTTCAATTAGTCGCCAACCCCGCTTTGAATATGAATACTGATTTCACTTCAGTATTTGGATTAAGATTTAGAGCTTTTTTGTAAAATAAAAAGTCAAATTATTATCAGACTTTACATAAAAAGGCTGTCTCATAAATCAATGAGACAGCCTTCTCTATTTTAAAAACAAAACGATAGACTATGATTGTTGAAGATCAAAGCGATCTAGGTTCATTACTTTTGTCCATGCTTTTACAAAATCTCTGATAAACTTCTCTTTAGAAGTTTCACTAGCATACACTTCTGCAATAGCTCTCAACTCAGAGTTTGATCCAAAAATTAAATCAGCTCTTGTGGCTTTGTAGACTTCCTGTCCCGTTTTTCTATCAATTCCAGCGTAGATTACATTTTGCTCATCTACAGGTGACCACTCAGTATCCATATCTAATAAGTTAACGAAGAAATCATTAGATAAAACCCCCGGCTGATCTGTAAAAACACCATAGTTTAAAGCACCGTAATTGGCATTTAAAGTACGCATACCACCAAGTAATACTGTCATTTCAGGAGCAGTAAGGGTAAGAAGTTGTGCTTTATCAATTAATAATTCCTCTGTAGTCAGTGTATATTGTTTCTTTTGGTAGTTTCTAAAGCCATCCGCCATTGGCTCTAATACTGCAAACGAATTGACATCTGTTTCTTCCTGAGTTGCATCCATTCTACCTGCCGTAAACGGTACTTCAATAGAATATCCACCTTTTTTGGCAGCTTGTTCAATTGCAGCATTACCACCTAATACAATTAAGTCTGCAATAGAAACTTCCTTACTCCCTTTATTAAATTGCTTTTGAATAGCTTCGTATTTTGCCAATACTTTTTTCAATTGAGCAGGGTTGTTACTCTCCCAGTTGACTTGAGGTTCTAATCGGATACGAGCACCATTTGCTCCGCCTCTTCTATCTGAACCCCTGTAGGATGATGCAGAAGCCCAAGCAGTTTCAATTAATTCATTATTAGGAATGCCTGCTTTTAGAATCTCTTTCTTCAATTTCTTAATATCAGAAGATGAGATGAGTTTATGATCTCTTGCAGGAATTGGGTCTTGCCAGATAAATGTATCTTTTGGTACTTCAGGGCCTAAGTAAGTTGTTTTAGGACCCATGTCTCTATGTGTTAATTTAAACCATGCCTCTGCAAATGCTTTATCGAATGAAAGTGGATCATCCATAAATTCTTCCATTACTTTTCTATATCCAGGATCTTCTTTTAAAGCCAGATCTGATGTAAGCATAGTAGGTCTATGTCTTTTCGATTTATCAAAAGCATCAGGTATTATTTCTCCTACATCTTTGGCCACCCATTGGTGATGTCCGGCAGGACTTTTTGTTAGTTCCCACTCATTATTCATCAATAAGTTAATAAACGAATGACTCCATCTAGTAGGTGTAGGGGTCCAAATCACTTCAAGGCCTGAAGTAATAGCATCTTTACCTTTACCCGATTTATAGGTACTTTTCCAACCAAAACCTTGTTCCTCAATTTTTGCCGCTTCAGGTGCTGCTCCAACATGTTTAGTATCACCAGCACCGTGAGTTTTACCAAAAGTATGTCCGCCCGCAATTAATGCCACTGTTTCCTTATCATTCATCCCCATTCTTCCGAATGAAATTCTAATATTTTTTGCTGATGCTAACGGATCAGGTACTCCATTTGGCCCTTCTGGGTTTACATAAATCAATCCCATTTGAACCGCTGCTAATGGATTCTCTTTTTCTAAGTCTAATTCACCCTCTTCATTTAAGCGTCTTGATTCTAACCAGTCACCTTCTGAACCCCAGTAAATATCATTTTGAGGTTCCCATACATCTGCTCTTCCACCGGCAAAACCTATCGTTTTAAAACCCATAGACTCCAAAGCAACATTACCTGTAAGGATCATTAAATCGGCCCAAGAGATTTGATCACCATACTTTTGTTTTACGGGCCATAAAAGTCTTCTTGCTTTATCTAAGTTTCCATTGTCAGGCCAGCTATTTTGAGGAGCAAACCTTTGAATTCCCATTCTAGTACCACCACGTCCATCTCCTGTACGGTAGGTACCGGCACTATGCCATGCCATACGAACGAATAGTGGTCCATAATTACCATAATCTGCAGGCCACCAATCCTGGGAAGTTGTCAGTACTTTTTTAATATCTGCTTTTAAAGCATAATAATCGAGTGTATTAAATTCTTTTTCATAATTGAATTCTTCACCCATCGGATTGGTCTTCTCTGAGTTTTGAGCTAGAATTTTTACATTAAGTTGATTGGGCCACCAATCCTTATTGGATTTAGCCGTTGTAATTTGTTCTTTTTTATGTCCTTTGTCAAAACCAAAAGGACAACCTCCACTGACTTTTTCTTCTGACGACTTATTATTGCTGGTGCATGCCGTAATTGCAAGTATTGATAATGATAAACTAAGTATTTTTTTCATACCTATGTGTTAAAGTTTTATGTAATAAAATTTAGGCTTTAGTAGATAATTTCTTGCCTTGACTGAAATGTATTACAAAGGTAGCGGTAGATATTTATAAGTAAAATTGATATTATTTATGAAGTCATAAGATAAAGTAATAACTATAAGATGATGATTGGTCAAACTATAAGGGTGCGGCTTCTAAACTTCCTTCTCTTCGGTTTATCTCAATGTATAAATTGAAGAAACTGAGATATAATTTACTTAAATAGGAGTCCTATCTCTTTTCATTCATCTTTTTTAAGTACTTAAACACCCAAATAAAATCACTAGAAAACAGTATATTTAAAATAATAAAAAGTAACTATGGATTATCACTACATCATTGAAGGAAACGAATTAGTTCAAGAATCTTCATACCAAAAAGTAGCCAAAGACCTCAAGGGAGAATGGGATGGTGAAAACCTGAAAATAGAAAATAGTTGGGCAGAGGTAGATATACACTCTTTTAACTTTTTAGATGATTTGTATATCTCTATCTCAACTTTAAATTTCCAAAAACCTGTTTTATTTAAGAGCGTACGTCAAGATCATGAAGAACCCTATTTCGCATTAAAAATAGGCTTTACAGGTTCTTTTTTAGGAGATGAACAAAAACACGATTTCAATAATTTGGGTGTTTTTTTCTATAATTCAAAGCAAAATTTTGAAGTGGAGTACCCGTTGAATACCAAATGTCAGTGGCTTTCAATTGTATTTTCATTAAGTCTGTATGAGAAATTTATGGGAAAACAGACCAGTCAAATTTCAAAATTGATTCATGATGAAACACCGTGGTTTCAATATTTCCCTTTGGATGTAGAAATAGAAAATTTAGTCAATGCCATCATTTTTAATCTAGATAAAAAGCGAAGAAGACCTATCCACTTTTTTACCAAGCCTTTGGAGATAATAGGTTTGATCCGCGAGAAAATGGAGAAGGAAGCGAGTGGTTTCAAAAGAAATATTCACGAGGATGACTTGAAAATCATGATGCAATTGAAAGAACAATACCTCTCCGATTTCACTCAACAACCCAACTTGTCAGACTTGAGTTTTAAATATGGAATGAGCATTTCTAAGTTGAACCGAGTATTTAAATCTATTTTCGATAAACCCATTTTACAATTTTATAATCAACAAAAAATAGAAGAAGCCTACCGACAAATCAACAGAACCAACAAAAGCATGACTGAAATCTCTATGGATCTCAATTTTACCAATGTGGGTTATATGAGTAAGATATTTAAGGATGCTTATGGTTTTCCTCCATCAGAATTAAGAAATAAGGATTAGTATTTTGAATCGTAGTAACATAGATTGCTAGATAGTAAGTATGAAAATGATGTCGGTTCTGATCATAAAAAAAACTCCTTCCCCGGAACAGGAAAGGAGTTTTTTATGAGCTGATAAAAGTGAATTAGTCCACTTTCACCCAAACTTTCAATGAAACAGCAGGAACAGTAATATCTGCTGAAGATCCACCTTTTAATTTACGAAGGTTCTTTTGATCTTTCACACCTTTCTTGATGTTGACAGCATCATTGTTGGCTACCAATTTCCAGTTACCCGCAGGTAATTGAACGTCTTTGAACGTAGCTTCAGCATCACCTGTATTCAACAATACAAATACTTTTTGATCTACAATATAGCCCAATTGATGTTCATCTTCAGGAGTGATAAACTGATAGTAGCCTTCAGGAGCTTTTTCAGCAATTCTAAATACTTTACCATACTCTGAAAGTCTGAATTCGTTCATGCCTTTCCAGAATGCAAACATGTTTTTGTAGTCGTTTGTATTCCCAGCTTGCGGTGTTTGGCCAACTGTTTCCCAAGCGTACTGATTGGCTGTACGGTGGTTGTAAGTGTCTCTATAACCGTGCATGTACACTTTGTATCCTTTGTTCGTAGTTTTCACCACCTCTTTCAAAGGAGCATCAGCTTTAGAACGCATGATTTCAGAACCACCATTGGTTACCAATGGTCCCAATGAAGTATATAAAAGCGTTACGGCGATCTTGTAGTTGTCTTGATCTACGCTTGTACGACCATCGAATTTCTCACCACCAAACTGATCTGATAAAGTGAAATTATCGTGGATATCTAAGTAAGTGATACCAGAGTTAGGTGTTTTATCTTCTTTATTTGAATTTTCTAATCCTTTCATCACACCTTCACGGTCGCTAGTTTTACCACCAGCCCATCCACGGTCTGTCAAAGGATCTGTCAATTTAAATACAGGACCCTTAAAAGCACTACGCGAATCATCTTGGAAGAATGTAATAGGAGAGTCTTCTTTGTACCAATCCCATGAAGGGTTTGCTTCAAATTCAGGATCATTAGAACCAATCCAAGGCTCACCATAAACGATTTTATCTTGACCGATTGCCTCTTTTAAAGCAATCAAAGTTTGTTGATCCACTTGACCAGCCAAGTCGATACGGAAACCATCAATACCAAATTCTTTAATGTAATACTGACATTGGTCGATCAACCATCTTTGCGTCATTGGACGGTTTTCAGTTTTCACTTCATTACCGTAATCACCAATATGCTCAAGATCTTTTGTTCTATAATAATATTGTTTGTCGATTCCGTTGAAGTTGAAGGTCCAGGCATTGCCGTCCATGTTCTCCGCAGTGTGGTTTGGTACAATATCAATAATTACCGCTACACCTTCGTCATGGAATGCTTGAACAAGATCTCTGAATTCATTGCGTTCCTCACCAGGTTCTTTGCCTACAGTACGGTATCTTGTTTCCACCGCCATAGCGTGAGAAGTTCTGTAACCCCACTGGTAATTCTCTTCACTTACACCTTGCGAAATCATGTACTCGTCATTCTCAAAAGAAGCTTTCCAGTCATCAGTAGGGTAGTGTAGGTACTCTTGAATCGGCATTAAGTGAACCACATTGATTCCTAAATCCAATAAGTAATCAAAACCAATTTTCTGACCTTTTGAATTCTTCAATCCTCTTTTTGTAACCGCTGGAATACGTCCTTTGATGCTTTCATCTACCGGCAAACGGTCTGTAAAATCTTGTACGTGTACTTCATAAGCAATTACATCTTCCATGGCAGGAATTCCGCTTGCCAAAGGAGTAGCAGGAGTTGTTCTATGCCAGATTCTACATTTACCCCAAGTATCATCACTTACACGAGTATAAGGGTCAGAAACGTGTGCTTTTGTTGTTTCATAAAATAAGTTACCCGGATCTTGGTGTCCGTGAATCGTAAAATCATACCACACACCATGAAGATCTTTATCAAAGAACGCTTCCCAAACGCCATCTTCATCTTCTTTCATGTCAATCACTTCATACGCTTTGGTGTCATCTTTATCTTTGTATAAATAAAGTTTTACTAAAGTAGCTCTTGGGGCAAAAAGGCGTACTGAAGTTTTGCCATCATCGATGTTAGCACCTAGCTCTTTTGTTGAGAAAGTTTCTCTAAACCACCCATCATAAGAACATAAAGCGGATAATTTTTGAGAAGGAATATGTAAGTAATACACTCTCTTTTTATCCAAAGGGACTTCAGGAATAATCAATGTTGTTGTTGCTTCGTTAGGTAAAACACCTTTTACTTTGATGGTATCACCTGCTGCAGAAGTGATAACATAGGCTTCAGGGTTCAAAGGCCTTTCACCGACTACATTTGCCCAGATTAATCTTTCATTTTTTAGTTCTGCTTTAAGGCCTGGAAGAATAGTATTTTGCATGAATACTAAGTTGCCGGCATTAATGTTTGGAGATACATCAGTAGGACTTAGCCATTCGCCTTCATTGATTCTGAACTTGAATTCAGCTTGAGGAGAAATTACTTTAAAGTCTTTGTTGTTGAATGTTAGAATCCATTGACCACCAATCTTTTTAAGTTGCCACTCTTCATTATCCATGTTAGTATCCCAACCTCTAAAAGAACCAGTAACGACTACTTTATTTGGTTTTTTATTGTAGATGCCTTCATCAAAAATAAAGGAAACTTCATCACTAAAAACCGCGTAGCCTTGCTTCACCTGCTGTCCTGTAAATGATTGTCCATATCCGAGGATTGACATTACAAGGAAAGCAAAAATAAGTACGTTTTTTTTCATTTTCGAATGTATAAATATTGAGATTGTGCTAATAAGTACCAAGACAAAATTATTGCACATAAACACCGCTTATTGTTGTACGTTTACAGCCTTAATAGGCAACTATCAATTTGTTTTTTAGGCGAATAGTCACTAGAACAATAGTAGATTTTTCTTTCACATTAGTCTTGACTTGATACTTAAAGTTAAGTGAAAATGATGAATAAAAGACGACTATTTTGGGGGCAACAAATAAAAAAAGTATCGCAACCGAATGCAATACTTTAAATTCTATTTTTTTTTCAATCTTTTAATAAATTAATACAATATGTGTAGCAATTTAATTTGAAATATTGTGATAAATTTCACCTTCCGGAGCTCTTTAAGAAGCTAGAATTGTTTTTGTGAGAACAATTAAAGCCTCAATTTTTACGGAATCATAAGCATCTGAGTGTGCTCTTCCGTAACGTCCTGCATCATTATCGAAGTATTCCCCTGAATGTTGTTTATGTTCATCCTTCATCGTCAAATCATAAAGAATATCTCCACCTTTATCTGCAGGTGACCAATGCTTACCGTAAGCCTCTTTCACCATTCTTGTATTTAAAAGAGACCCCGGATTAACCGCAATAACCGTAGTGTCATTTACTTTTCTGGAAAGGTCAAAACTCCACATCGTTAGTGCTAATTTACTTTGAGCATAAGTGGTATTTTCAGATAAGGTTTCTTTTCCCTCCAATGCCGATAACGAAACAGGAGATTGTGCTGCAGAACTGAGATTGATAATGCGTGCATCTTCTCCTTTTATAATAGGTAACAGCTTTTCTGTAAGTAGGTAAGGAGAGAGGTAATTAACCACAAAACGGAGATCTAATCCTTTGGAGTTGGTGGGTTGAGGACTTTTATAAACACCAGCATTATTGATTAAAACATCAAGGTGATGCACTTTTTGTAAAATAGCAGTCACCAATTGCTCCACTTGATCTAGTTCTGATAAGTCAGCGACAAAACCCTCTACATTTTGATTATGGCTCTCTTTTTGAATAGCTTCAATGACTGCGTTTACTTTTGATGCACTTCTGCCATGTATAAATACAGAATGACCATCTTTCGCTAATTTCAAAGCAGCAAGTTTACCGATACCATCAGTACTTCCGGTGATAAGAATAGTTTTTTTCATTTTTGAATTATAGTTTGTCTAATTTAATAAATTACTTCTGTTCTAGCGTCTAAATCTTATTGATTTCTACTCATGCAAAACTTACTCAACACAATAGCTGAAAAAATTACAATAACTCCACCTCTAAAAACAGCTCTTGAAACATCTTTTCAAAAAGTGATAATACAAAAAGGGACAATAATTTTGGAAGAGGGCACCACTGCACGTTTTCTTTATTTTATAGATAAAGGGGTATTACATAATTATTATTATCATGATGGAAAACAGATAAGTTCTTGGTTCTATACAGAAAACCACTTTATCACTGCTTGGTACAGTTTCTATGGACAGCAACCTAGTTTTGAAGCCATAGAATGTTTAGAAGATTGTGAGTTATACCGCATTAGTTATACGGATTATCAAAAACTGATTCTTGAATTTCCCGAATTCAATACTTTTGCCCGATTACTATCTGAAGAGATGTTGATGATCATAGATCAGATGTCAAAAAATTGGTCCTTCCTCACCGCAAAACAGAAATATGAGGTCTTGCAAAGCTACTTTCCACAGATAGAATTAAGGGTAAAACTGGGCTTGATCGCTTCTTTTTTAGGGATTTCTCAGGAGACTTTGAGTAGGTTGAGAGGGAGGAGGGAAAAGTAAGATTTTTTTTGAGGGAAGAGGGAAGAGGGAAGAGGGAAGAAATCACCATGTTTCAAGTGTTAAGCGCTAGCGTCACTTGGAACTGATCTTTGGCGAAGTCTCCCGACTTCGAGTATAAATACCACATTTCCATTCATTTCGAAGTCAGGAGACTTCGCCAATAAGTCATCACAAGTGGCGCCTATCGGCTTAACACTTGCGATATAAAAAGTATTTGGAATTTTTGATGGTTTTGCGACAGCCCCTCAGGTGATACTTAAACCTTTTCAAGACTGAAGTCTTGAAGGTTTCTTGCGGAAACATCACTTTAGTGTTTACGGAGTCAATATCAATAGCCCACGACTTCAGTCGTGGTGCACGTTATATCAATTTTTTACTTTTTGACTTAGATCAAAAAATCCCGCATTTTCTCCTCTTACCTTTACATCATCAACAAAATACACCTGACAAAACATGAAATTATTCAATAAAAAGCTACTCTCTTTTTTGCTGATCGGACTAGGCGTTTCTTCTTGTAAAACGATGAATACGCAGGATCAAGATATAGAGGTTCAATTAGCAGCCGTTTCATACAATGGGAATATCAAGCAGATTGTGGATAACAATTGCTTTTACTGTCATTCGGGGGAAACTCCAAGTGCCGGAATGGATTTAACGACGTATGATAACCTTGTGGAAGCCGTAAAAAATAGAGGGCTTTTGAATAGAATCAACAACGCTTCTAACCCAATGCCTCAAAGTGGTCTGATGACAAAAGAGGATCGTTTGAAGTTGAAAGAATGGGCAGAGAAGAATTTCCCATTAGAAGGTAACACGAATCCAAATACCACTGTAAAAACATCTACCATGTATTATAAAGCCCCAGAAATTACCGCCATCAATATAGATCATGAAGGATTTGATTTTATGCAAAAAATGCAAGGACATTGGGTAGGAGATATGTTTTTGCTTGGTCAGAATATTCCTTGGTTTGCCTTTGATTTTAGAGCCATTAATACCTCACAAGTGCATGGCCTTTTTGAGGGTGGTACCATGGGCAATTTATTCAATACATTCTTTGTGGCGGAGTATAAAGGTGTAAAAACCATTATGCTTAGAAACGGGGGAATTCTAGCCGACATTTACCGTACAAGCTATTTTGTATTGACCGAAGCTGAAAACAACGAATACCTTTTTGTTGATGCTTATGGTGGAAAAGATATCATGTGGGTAAAGGTGAGTTTTAAGGAAAACAAAATAAAAATGGTTTCTTATACCAGTAGAATGGGCTCTAACAAACCAAGTAAGCACATGGAATTTAATGGACAATTGGCTCATTCTGACTTAGCACAAAAGGCATCCGAAAAATATAACTTCCCCACAAAGGAAGTCGTAAAGCATTTTCCAAATGGAATGCCTTTGGCCGACTGGGGAGAGCAATATCCTATCGTCACCTCAGCCACTTATATGATGCAGGCAGGGGATATGAGCTATGAAGAGTTAGGAACGCTCGCCCAAGATCCCATTCAGATCAATGATATCGAAAACATTGTCACTGTAGATCTCTCTTTCAAAAGAACAGACCTCAGTAAAGACAACAAAATCAGTGTTTACTTATCGAGAACACCTCTTACGGACAGTCAAGGCAACTTCAAAACGGAGTACGGTTACATCGCCAAAAAGATGATGGACGAAATACTTCTTTTCCCAGAAATCTCCAAAAGTCAAAATGACTTCCAACTGACTTACCTGCATGAGGGAAAATGCTATTTGACTTTTGTGGTAGATAATAACCAAGACATGATCCCCGGAAAGGGAGACTACTACAGTGAAAGTATACCGTTGGAGTTAAAAGCGGGGACGCCTTTGAAAATTGATGTGGATAATATTTTGAGGACGATTCAGTAGGAGGGAGTTTTTGCAGTTATTGATTAGAGTGTAGTCCACAAGGATGTTGCGTTATAACGTTCTTGTGGACTACTTTCTTCACTGTTCTGTGTGTTAAGCGATAGCATCACTCAGAACTTGTTTATTGAATGAGTTTGTAACTCATTACTTTAATTTTATGATATCATCCCTTGTAAGCCATTCAGGAGCATCTAACTCCTTAAGTCTTTGCTTAAGTTGTCTTGGGATTTTATTCCTGTTTCTTTTTTCTACAAATGGTATGTTGCTCTTTCCAACAATCTGGTTTCCATGTCCATTTTTTAACTGATTGAAAAAGATCGTGTTATAACTGATGGTCTCTTCTTTTTCGATACCACTTAAAAAGATATACTTTTGAGCTTTTTGAATTTCTCCAATTCTTATGTTGTACAGTGCATAACGTGAACATTAAACTGTGGTCAGCGGGTGTGTCAACAGATGACTGAAGTTTCAGCGATTGTTAGAGGTTACTTATATATTTTGTAACCAATTAATCCAATGATTAATTTCCAATTTCAGCTTTGCATCCTGTTTAAACTTTTCAACGTTTCCACTGTAAGATTGGAAAAATAATTCTAAAGTTTTAGCTAAAAAAGATATTGTATATAATAGAGGTGTTCCATTTATTAAAGATTTTGCATCCTCTTGAGTCAATTCTGAAACCTGCATAAAAGCATAAGATTGAGAATGAGAATAATTTGATAAGAATTTATATAAATAATCTACTCTCTTTTTATTAATACCAATATTAGTTGTCTTAGTACTAAAATCTCCGAGTAAATCCCAGTTCCATTCTTTTTCTAAATATTTACTTTTTTGTTTATCTGAAAAGTTATTGAAAAAAGAATTTGATTTAATTCTAATATTCAAATCTTCAATAAGATTTTTTTCTAAATCTAACTTTTTATCCTTAAGCCCCTTGTATTCTGAGATTTTTTGTCTTTCCACGAAAGCATGACGTTTCCATAATAGATATCTTAGTTCTCTCTCATCTTCAGTTAGGTTAGTATCCAGCAAATAAAACATGTTTACATACGATTCAAATAATGCCCTAATTAATATAAAGCTACTATTGATATCATAGATGGAATATTTATATGATAAATTATCTTGAGATTTAATAGGTGATATGATATTTAAAATAGAAATACAACTTATAGTATTTTTCTTTAAAAACGAAAATGCAAGAATATCATAATCAGATACCTTAGATTGGCTTAATGCAATTTGATCAATTATATAAACACTCTTGTTAATTAAATATTTTAGTCTTTCTATCATTTCATTCTACCAAATAACCTCTAACGTGATGACTAAACTTGTGAGCAGTTGCGTCAACCCTGTTTGAAGTTTAGTTGCTGTAACACTCTGTTTAAATTTACTTCTTGTTAAATAGTTCTTCCAATTTATTTCTCAAAATCTCTTTTCCTAATAGTTTTGTTTCATATTGACTAACTACAGTTGGAGAGGTACTTCGATTTAATGAGATTTCTACTATACTTTCATCTTTGCTTTTACATAAGATTATTCCAACACTTGGATTTTCATGATCCTTTTTGACATATTTATCTAAGGCTCCTAAATAAAAATCCATTTTACCCATATATTCTGGTTTAAAATCTCCTATTTTTAATTCAATTGCAACAAGGCAATGTAATTCCCTATGATAGAATAATAAATCTATTTTGTAATCTTGATTTCCTACCTGTAATTTGAATTCTTCATCGATAAATAGAAAATCTTTGCCAAACTCAAGTATAAAACTTTTTAAATTCTTCAAGATTTCTTTTTGAAAGGAATATTCAGAATATTGATCTTTTAAGTCTAGAAATTCGAATATGTAACTGTCTTTAATATGTTGATTTAAATCAGGGTAAACTTCTCTCGCCACTGGTGAGATATTTTCTTTAGATAACATTGACCGTTCATATAAACTACTTTCTAATTGTCTTTGTAGTTCTCGTTTAGAATACTTTTCTTCTTGAGTAATTTTAAGATAAAACTCTGTTTCTTCTATTGATTTGCATTGCGAAATAATAAGTAAATTATTTGACCAACTAATTTCTCTCACCAGCGGTGAGAGTTTTTGTTTATCCAAGTAATGTTCATAAAATTGCTTCATTCTCCATAAGTTTTGAGAAGAAAAGCCCTTATTGTTATGAATAGATTTAGAGATATATAGTGATAGTTGTTTTACTACATTTGTTCCCCAATTGTCAAGTGTACATTTTTTTGAAATATATTCACCAAGGTTCCAATATAGTTCTATCAAATCTTTATTTACACTTCTTATTGCTTTATCTTTTGAGACTTTAATTAACTTAAGAAACTCTTCGAATGATCGTGATTCATTATTTTTGTCTGACATAAAGCAAAGTTAAAAATTTAATGCTACTTTTTTTTTGGTTAAGATAAATACAGTGTAACGGTTAATATATGAATCGCAGCCTGACGATAGGCGGCTATGATTTTATATATACTATTAGGTGTATTTTTCTTAACTTTCTTCTGCAATATAATTCAACTCTAATTCTGAATTATATACAACATTTAATACATAATTTGTAAGATGGCCAGTGCCGATTGTAAAATCGTAGGTGAAGAAACTTTCATTATAGCCAAAATTGATTTGTGCCCTGTAGCAATTCAATTTATTTAGAATCGATGTAATCTTTTCTTTTTCACTAATTGTTTTGTCAATCATTAAAATATTATAATCTTCATCAGTCATTCCTTCAAGAAAATGCAAAATGTATTTATGTGTTTCGCCCTTGCGGGCAAAATCCTGATAAACATTTTTTTGAACTGTTTTGATACGAGACTCAAGTTCGTTTAGGTGTCTTTTTGTTAGCGTAAAATCGGATTCACTATTACCAACTTCATCGATATAGAGAACCAATTCTATTGTTGATGAATCAATTTCAACTTCCTTAATATATTCATCATATTGAGCCAATTTAATAGAACCAAAAAATCTAAGTTCTTTTGAGTTTTCATATTCATTGGTCGTAACTTTCTTCATCATTGCTTTTTCAGTTTTAGATTTTTTTTGAGAACACCCCACAATCAGTAATATTCCAATTAAAATTTGAAGCGGTTTTTGCGTCATATATGATTTAAGTTTGTAAAGTTGCTTTTTGACTTTTTTGAGGTTATTATTTCAGCATTAGCTGGATCAAATTACACCTAACATCAAATAAACACCACCTTCACTTTATCCCAATAATTTGACAATGGCATCTACCCATAATAAAAACCTCCTTTACACCACTACACCAAGTCTTTAGCAAAAATTCAAAGTAAGTTCGCTTGCTGTTTTAGTTTTTGTAAGAGGTGCTTGAATTTAAATAATTTATGAATAACATAAAATAAAACGGATTCAAAATTTGTATTTCGTTTTCCATTCGTGAGCAAATTTAATTTTCTTTTAAGAGAGTGGAAACCTTGATATTATCGCTTCATTTTTAAAAAGTTATACTCTTTTGAAACATTAAGGCTGTCTCAACCGAAACAGCCTTAATGTTTATAATTATTTCTCCTTCATCACCAGTTTATACAAACAGGGTATGACAATCAAATTCAATAGGGTTGCTGAAAGTAATCCTCCAAGAATTACTACCGCCATTGGGCTTTGAATTTCATTCCCTGATTCATCGCCTTTCAAGGCAAGTGGAACCAAGGCCAAACCTGTAGTAAAGGCAGTCATTAGAATTGGATTCAAACGGTCTATTGCACCTTGCTTTAACAGCTTTAATCCTTTCATGCCTTCTTTTTTCAAATCCTTGTATCGGGAGACCAACAGTATTCCATTTCGGGTGGCAATACCAAACAGACTAATAAATCCAATGGTAGCAGCGATGCTGATGATCCCTGAGGTGAAGTACACAATCATAATTCCTCCCATCAAAGCTAAAGGCAGGTTGATCAATACCACAAAGGCTAACTTCAAGTCTTTAAACTCAAAGTACAGCAACAATAAAATGATAAGGATAGCTGCAATAGCTGCGACTAGCAATAATTGAGAGGCTTTGGCTTCGCTTTCAAACTGACCATCGTATTGAACGTGATAACCTTCTGGTATCTCAATTTCGGAATTAACGACCTGTTTGATATCGTTGACTACACCCAACAAATCACGTCCTGAAACATTGGCCGCTACCACAATCTTACGCTGTACATTTTCCCTGCTTATTCGGTTAGGGCTACTTTCCGAAAGGACATCGGCTAGTTGATTTAAGGGCAACTTGCTTCCGTTGGGAAGACTGATCAATGCTGAATGAATGGCTTCAATTGAGTTTCGGGCATCTTTCTCAAACCTTACAACCAAGTCAAAGTACTTTTGACCTTCGTAAATCTCACCTGCCTTTTCACCGGCAAAGGCAATATCTACTTGCGTCATCAATGCTTCCACCGTCATACCGTATGCTGCTAATTTCTGCCTGTCCGGTACTATACGGAGTTGCGGAACTTCAATTTGCTGATCTACGGCTACATCTGCAATTCCTTCAATATTTTTGATATTGTTTTCGATGCTTTTCCCTAATTGGAACAAGCGTTGCAAATCATCTCCGAATATCTTTATAGCGATATTAGCACGGGTACCTGAAAGCATGTGGTCGATTCGGTGTGCAATAGGTTGACCGAGGGTAATGTTTACGCCAGGTACAACGCTTAATTGGGTACGTACTTCTTCAAAAAATTCCTCTTTCGATTTTCCATCCAACGTAAAAGGCACATCTATCTCCGCTGCATTTACCCCTTGGGCGTGTTCGTCCAACTCGGCACGTCCGGTTCTACGGGTTACAAAATCTACTTCTGGCATTTCCAATAAAAGCTTTTCAATCATTTGCCCACTTTTATTGCTTTCTTCTAATGACATGCCTGGAATACCCACTGCACTGATCACGAGTGAACCTTCGTTAAACTCCGGTAAGAAACTCCTCCCTAATCCTGAGAGGAATATCAAACTTATTAGGAATGCACCCACGGTTACACCGATAACCATTTTGGGAAATTGAAGCACTCGATCTAAAACAGCATGATAGATTTTCTGTAATCCTCTTTCCATTTTAGTCCCTTCTGCTTGTTTTTTCAAGGATTTTTCATTCTTGAGTAAATATGAACAGAGGACTGGGGTGAGTGTAGTCGCTACTAACAATGACATTAATACCGAAGTAATAAAGGCAATTCCCAAAGGTTTTAATAGCCTTCCTTCCATACCGCTTAAGAAGAACAACGGTACAAAAGAAACGATGATGATTAAGGTGGCAATAATGATGGAATTCCTAATTTCTATAGAAGATTCTTTTACTATTGTAAGAAAAGGTAAGCGCTCCTCTTTGGGTTTTCGGATGTTTTCTCTCAACCACCTCAAGCAATTCTCCACATCAATGATTGCATCATCAACCAATGCACCAATGGCAATGGCCAATCCACCTAAACTCATGGTATTGATGGTATAGCCCAATAGATTTAGTACGATAATGGAAGCCAAAAGAGAAACGGGGATAGCCAACAAAGAAATTATCGTTGTTCGCCAATTCATTAAGAAAATAAACAAGACAATCATGACAAAAAACACTCCTTCCAACAGGGTTTGCTGAAGGTTGTTGATGGAGGCTTCTATAAAGTTAGATTGTCGGAATATATGGTTTTCTATTTGTACTCCTTTTGGTAAGCTACTCTTTAATTCAGCGACAACATCATCCAGTTTTTCTGTAAGTTTCAATGTATTTACCCCAGGCTGTTTGGAAATAGTCATGACCACTGCCGGTTCGCCATTCAAAGAGCCATCGCCAATTTTATCAGAAGCCCCAATTTGAACAGTAGCCACATCTTTGATCTTAATGGTTTGACCATTCACTTGTTTTAAGACGGCTTCTTCCAATTGACCTACTGAATAAGCACGTCCGTTTCCTTTGATGATGTATTGGTTCCCATACTGGTTCATTACCCCACCGGGAGCATTTACATTACTAGCCTTTACTTTTTCTAACAGTTCTTCCAGACCTACATTATAGTGCTTTAACTTTTCAGGGTTAGCCATAACTTGATACTGTTTGAACTCACCTCCAATGACGATCACATTTGCAATACCGCCAATAGATTTAATGCGAGGACTAATGGTCCAGTCAGCCAGTGTTCGTATTTCTATTGGAGATAAACTATCAGAGCGAACAGCCAGCAACATGACCTCTCCCATAATGGAAGATATAGGGGCCATAGTTGGTATTCCTACACCTTCGGGTAATTTCTCCTGAACCATAGGGATGCGTTCACTTACAATCTGCCTTGCTCTGTAGATGTCGGTTCCCCATTCAAATTCTACCCATACGATAGAGATTCCTGCTGCAGAAGAAGAGCGGATTCTTCGCACATTGGGCGAGCCGTTCATTGCAGTTTCTAACTGGTAGCTAACCAGCTTTTCTACTTCTTCTGATTCCATTCCGTGCGCTTCAGTCAAAATGGTAACCGTAGGCGCTGTTAAATCGGGAAATACATCCACGTTCATATTTCGGGCAATGAAAAAGCCCGAAACACTCAACAAGACTGCTCCCATAAGTACCAGAAAACGGTTTTGCAGCGAAACAGTTAATATTTTATTCAACATAACTTTTCGATTAATGATTAATGGGCATGGCCATGTGCAGGTGCATTACCTGACATCGAAGCCATTTTCACCTGAAATGCACCTGTAGTGACAACCACTTCTCCTTCTTTCAATCCACTCAAAACCTCCACTTCACTACCATTACGTTTTCCAATAGTGATGTTTCGCATTTCAAAACTCTCTCCGGAGAGTTGCACTACTACAGTGTATTGACCATAATCTTCTAGTAAAGCTGATTCAGGAATAACTAGCCCGGTTCCGTTACTTCCAATAGCCACATCCACTTTGGTAAATGCTCCTTCCGGCATTTCAATTCCTTCGTTGATTTGCGCAAACACTTTTAGTAAGGGCTGCTTGGCATTAACCGCTTTACTGCTAGAAAGAATTGCTCCGTTTTGCGTTTTCAAATCAGACCATTGATTTTCTGAAGGTTGATACCAGATATTTTGTATCTCCTTCACCTGATTGAAATAACGGGTGCTTAAATCAATTTCCAATACACTGCTATTGCTACTTGTAATTACCAGTAATTCATCTCCCTGATTTACAAAGTCTCCGTTGCGTGTGTGAATAGATTTAATAAAACCATCAAAAGGAGCTACCACCTGTTTACTGCCACCGGTGTATCCTGCAGCAAGTGTTTCGTATTCCACTTTTGCTACAAGATATTTACTTTCAACCTTTTCAAATTCAGATTTGGCAATCACTTTAGATTCGTACAAATCCTTTTTGCGTTCATATTCTGATTTGGTTTGTGTAAAGGTCGCTTTGGTCTTTTCGTATTCGGCCTTCAGGTTATTGTCAGTCAGGTTAGCACTTTGTATGCGTAGTAGTACCTGTCCTTTTTTCACCCTGCTTCCTTCTGTAAGACTCTTTTTCTTATAAGACACCTGTCCGTTAGTGGTAGCTACCAGATTTTGGTAATCAGATGGTGCTACGTTCCATTTGCCAGAAGTATGCACCACATCGAAAATCTCTTTGCGGTATACCGGTTTGGTTTGAAATTCCATTTTCCAAGCCTGTTCTTTTAGGAAGGTAATGGAACCATCGTCACCCTCTTCACCACTAAGTTCCCCGATCGCTTCCTCTACATTAGCATAAACCTTTATATCTTTTAAGATAATTCGTTCTGTAAGTTTTGGTGTTTTGATATCAAAAACCAATAGAAAATTACCTGCCTTATTCGGTTGCAACGTTGGGGAGAAAATCCCCGGAGAAGAAGGGGCATCTACGGTTTGTCTTATTCCTTTTTTACCTTGAATTAGGCTTACAGTTACGCTTCCCTCGGTAACGGATTTGTGCTTGTCTAATACGGTAAAATGGGCCGCAAAACGACTTTGTTTTCCAACTACCAGTACTGGAAACTCCACAAACAATTCTATATTATCGGTCCACACCGTATAGTCTACCCTTGGAACTTCATTACTTGAAGTAACGTGGTTGCCTTCTGCATCATGGGCGTGAACAGCATCTTTTGAATGGGAGCAGGCTGATAAAATCAAACTTGTTACCATTAAAATATAGTACTTCATAATATTCAATCTTTTGATTAGTGATTATGAGTATGTTGTTGGTCATTGTCGTCATGTGAGTGCCCCTCATGCTCTTCATGTCCCTTGTGTTCTTGATTCATTACCGAATCAGTCACAATAAATTCTTCCTGACTGTGGTGCTCATCATGTTCGTGACCGTGGTCGCCATGATCATGTTCTCCATGATCGTGTCCATGTTCATCTGAATGTTCATGACCGTGTCCGTTTTCTTTGTTTGATCCTTGACCTCCGCAAGCCATTAATGAAAAGATAAGAGCTGCGATGATGATATATGATGATTTCATTTTTTTCTAATTTTTTACAATTGATGTTTTAATAATTCAGATTTACGCTGTTGTAGTTGAGCTTCCATTTGTAGCATGGTATCGTATGCCTGATTGTAGAAGTTCAGCTCGATGTAATACTCCATGAATGAAAGCTCTCCGTTTTCATAAGCTTTAAGGAGCAGTACATCACTACTCAAAGCAGAGAGTGTGTTTTGATACTCTGTATATTTGAGCAACAACAATTCATATTCATTGTATTGTTTTTCAAACTCTACTTGAATGATTGCAGTAGCAGATTGGGTATTTACCGTCTGGTATTGCAAGTTGGATTGGGCTGACTTCACTTTGTTTTTATTGTTCCAAAGCGGAATCGAAATACCTGCATAAATACCAGAATAGTTTTCCCCCTTAAACCCTTGATAATTGTACCCCAAACTCAAATCCGGTAGGGATTGGTTTTTGGCAAGGCTTAAGGTTTGCTGTGCTAAAACCTCCTGTTGCTGTACTTGTTGCAGCTTCGGATCTTTAGCCAGCTTTTCCTGCCACAAATTGTCTTTGCCGACAATGATCGCATCAGTAGCGTAACCTGATAGGTTCCAATTCACGTCAATATTTCCATTGAGGTTTTTAAGGGAAAGAAGAAGGTTTTGCCTGTCAGATTCGATGTCTTGCACTTTAAATTGTTGTTGCATCCAGGCAATCTTTGCTTTGTTAAATTCCAAAGCACTCTTTTCCTCTTTCTTAAAAAGTTCCTCTGCTTGTTCATATACTTTTTTGGAACGGGCCAAACGGTCTTGCTCTACGCTCTTTTGTTTGTCAAGGTAGATGAGTTCCAAACACTGGTTTTGAGCTTGGACAAGTATCTCTTGTCTTCTCTCCTCGTATTGGAATTGCAAGGTTTGTTGTTTCCCATCAATCAGCTTGTTTCGAGCTCCATATACGGTAGGAAATTCTAACGTTTGGCTTACTTGAAACTCCGAATAACTTCCTGTACTATGTTGACCAAATGGAAGATAATAGGTTTCTACTTGAGGGTCAGGTAAGTTATTATTCGACTTGAGTTCAAGCTTTTTACTGTCTATATATTTTAAATAAGCTTGAAGCTCTTTATTGTTGTATTCCACACTTTGCAATATGCCGTCTATACCATTGGATTGTGCAAATACACCAAAGGATAGCAAGCATCCGCATAGTACGAATACTAATTTCTTTTGCATGAAATGTGATTTATAGATTAATCAAATTAAAATGGGCAAACACACTTGTTCGCCTAGATGGAGTGATCCATCAGTGATGATTAAACTATAGAGGGAGGTCCACGGAGGGGTGTGGCCGAAAACAAGCGCTGCTCGTACGGCGGTGGGAAATAGAAAGGAGTTGGCTCTTTCTCTAAAATTTCATTTGCCAGATGTAAGACAAATGAGGGTATTACTGAATAATATACGTTGAGTTTCGGTAATGAAACTTTATCCTCGGTGGGGGAGTTGGTGAGGTGATCATTGACTTCATAAGTATGATACCCTTCTTCCAACATATGTCCTAATGTGTGGAAAAAACCAATATCATCGCTTTCTTCGTGGTCTAGGTCATGACTGTGAGAATGATCATGCGAGTGATGGTGGTGGTCGGTATCCGCAAATAAAGCGACATGGTCAACATCTGAATCTATATGAATATGCGGAACCACATTGTGTAGTAATACCATTGAGTAAATGGCAAACAATAGGTATCCATATATTTTTTTTGATAGATTCACTGTTTTGTAAAAATAATAATTGTTTTATGAAAGATGGCGAAAACTAATTCTGATTTTGTGCGCTGGTTAGTTTAAAACGCAATTAACGCTAAATACATTATAAACTAAATAATCGTCATTTTTCAATTTACATTTCAATAAGCTTTTATGATCTTCTTTCAAGTTTCTTTCTTCTTCATTTTTCCATTGATGAAAAACGAAGCAAAAAATCTAGGCTGTGAAGTCAAAAGCTAAATTTCATTCCTCTTGCCTAAATGATTTTAAACTCGCTAAAGCTCAAACAAGAAAATCATTTTTAACGGCTCAATACATGAAATTTTTAACGCTTTTCCCTTCAATGCCAAGGATTCCACTACCAAACGAATAGGGTAGGAATTCCACTGGCGCGAATGTTAAGCGTAAGCGACATTCGTGTCCTATTAATCAACAGAAATCTCCTGATTTCTAAAACCCAAAAAAAATTCGAAAACTTAGTTTACAGTGTACTAAACACCATATGTCAAATTATTTATTATAACCCTTCTTAAACTAACAAACAAAATTTAAAGTATTTCGCTTATTATTTTAGTTTTATAAAGGAAGTCCGAATTTAACTAAACAATGTACAACATAAAATAAAACGAATAAAAATTTGTGTTTTGTTATGAATTCGTCATCAAATGCCATCTTCTATTAAGGGATTAAAATTTAGCTTTTATGTTCATTGCTTAGCTTTTTTATCAACGGAAAAATTGAAGAAGAAGGAAACTTGAAGAGCGAAATCATATGGTCAATTTTACCGTAAGTAAAAAAAATCCACTATTACTATGAATATCCCATAGCAATAGCGGATCATTTATCTTAAAAAAGAAACAGACTATTTGATAATCTTATTTCCTAAAGGTAATACTACTTTACCAGCCAACTCATTGATGATAGCGGCTGCCATCATGTACCATGCCGCCATAGCACAAATAATCAAATCAATAGCTGCAATTGGTTTGAATGCTTCAGAAACAAAGTGCTCTAAAACTAAGAATAAAAATCCTAAAAGAAGCGTACCGAAAGTAAACGCCATTGCCGTATGAATTCTTAAAGAAGCGATAAACATGATCAATGTATAAAGCATCCAAGCTAATAAGAAGAATCCTACATCAGAATGCGAAGATTCATAAATACCGTAGTGGTTACAAAGCCAGATGATACAAAGGCCCATCCAGAATGCACCGTATGAAACGAATGCTGAAAAACCGAAGCTGTTCCCCATTTTTTGCTCTTGGAAACCGGCAATAAATTGTGCCAATCCACCAAAAATGATACCCATAGCCATAACAGGACCTAAGCCTACCCAGCCTAAGTTATGGAATTGTAATAATAATGTCGTTAAACCAAAGCCAGCTAAACCTACAACAGCAGGATTCCCGTTTTTCATTTTTTGATTAGTTTGATTGATAGATAATTGTTTTACAGAGGAAAAACCTCCTTTTTTTGCAGTCGCAAAAGTACTAATATATAGATCGATCATTCGTTAATGAGTGGTAATCCAGTAGGTTAAGGATATAATAATTATCAATTCGGATCTCTCATTTATCGAAGAGTTATAGTGTTTTTGGTTCCTAAAAAAATATTTTCAAAAAAAAGAAGAATGAATACGTCAAATAAATGATAGATGTCTAAAAGGTAGCTTTTCACTACTTTAAACACTACGTCATTACTACTCACCTATTGCCTTTCATGTTTTGGGTTGTATAAATTATGATAACAAACAAAAAGCATGAAATGAAAAGACACTTACTAATACTCTTATTATTAATACTTCAGACGAATATTTTCGCTCAAGTACAAGTGAGAGATACTACGCTTTTATGGCAACATTATGATTACACTTTAGATGAATATTACAGTATAACCTCTTTTTCTACTTCTGAAATTGTGGAAAGAAAGTTCAAGGGTATTGTGATGGAAAATGAGCTCGTAAAATTGACTGTAGTACCTGAATTTGGTGCGAGAGTAGTATCGTTTATTTATAAACCTACAGGTCATGAACAACTTTACACCAATGAGTTGGGAGTTCCTTATTTGATAGGGGATAATATTTTTTATCATGATTGGTTGATGCAATATGCAGGGGTTTTTCCTACTTTCCCAGAACCTGAGCATGGCAAATATTGGTGCGTTCCTTGGAATACGGAAGAACCACAACTTTTGGAAGATGGTGTGAAATTATCCATGTGGATGAAAGACGATAGGTCTAATCCTCAACGTCCTCCACAATACAATAACGGCATCACCAATGTAACTTGTCATTTTGATGTAGTTTTGAGAGAAGGAGCATCCAACTTTGAGATCAATGTACGATTAGAAAATGTTGCAGTAGAAAAGAATTTGGAATATTGGACATGCGTCACATTTGCTCCTGGCTCAACTGTTGAAAACCCAAGAACTTCTTTCAATTCAGAGATGATTGTTCCTATTGATCAATATGAAGTGGGGTGGAGTCCGGCCAATTGGCTAATGGGTATGGATGAATTGGTTTCTAACGGACCTAGAGTGCAGAAATATAATAATTTGGCATTACTCAAAAACTGGAAAGAACAAGGGATTGCTTATGCTTATCCTAATTTTCAAAAGAATTTTTACGGCGTGATCAATCACGATAATGAGGAAGGGCTTTTTAGAATATCTAATGATCAGTCGGTTACTCCTGGCTTGAAATTTTGGGCTTGGGGCGAGCCTGGGGAAAATGTAGATATTGATAATTTTTATGATTACGAAAGACCTAATATTGAATTATGGTCAGGTCTGTCTCAACAGTTTTTTGAAGATTACACCATGCCTGCTCATCAAGTTTTAGAATGGACGGAGACGTATATGCCCTCAGTGGGGTTAAGTGCTGTTGATTTTATCAATCCTGATATAGCAATTGACATCAAACAAATGTCTTATAATAGACTTCAATATTCTACTTTCCAACCTGTTCAAAAAGGATATAAAGTACAATTAATAGTGATGGATGATGGTCATGAAGTTTACAAGAATACATCTACCCTTCAATCCTCTACCACCCAATCTATTTCAGAGGAGCTGATCTTTTCTGAATTAGATATACCTTCTGATACCTATGAAGGAAGCCTTTCGCTACTTTATAATGATGCTGTTTTATACGCTGAAAACTTTAACATAATCGTAGGAAACGAAGGAGATCCTTCTAAAGGAGATGGTGTTGTTAATAGTCTAGACAAGGAGTTTATTGTTCAGTTTAAAAATCAGAAAACAGGACAATTGGACTTGATTTTTAAGGAGAACACTCAAAAGTTCGTACAGGTCTTTGATTTAGAAGGAAGGGTTGTTTTTCAGCAGAATTCTCACCAAAAGGAGGTCCATATATCTTCTCTAACTAAAGGTATTTACATCGTCAATATTCAAGACAACAATCAAAATAGACTCACCAAGAAAGTGGGCATATTGTAAATTTTTTTAAGCTACTATTATGAAAGGATTACAAGGTAAAAGAGCATTAGTCACGGGAGGGGCACAAGGAATTGGAAGGGCATGTGTAGAAGCATTTCTTTCTTATGGATGTTCCGTTGTTATTTCGGATATAGAAGAAGAAACAGGGTTAGCTGCCGTGGAAGAGTTGAGCGCAAAAGGAGGAGAGGTCTATTTCATTCAAGGAGATATGTTGGATGAAAAGTTTTGTGAAGAGCAGGTCGCTTTTGCAATTGAAAAAATGGGAGGCTTGGATTTCTTAATCAATAATGCGTTTTCATTTATTGCAGCAGGAATAGACGCAAAGCGTAGTGAATGGCAACGTTCGTTGGAAGTGGGGCCTATTGGTTTTGCAAAGATGATCCAAGAGGTGAGTAAACTAATGCAACAACAAGGTAAAGGAGCTATTGTCAATATTTCTAGTATTTCGGCACATATAGCACAGCCAGGAAGATGGACATACAATGCAGCAAAAGGTGCCGTAAATCAATTAACAAAATGTGCAGCGTTGGATCTTGCACCTATGGGAATTAGAGTAAACTCGGTGAGCCCGGGGTGGATTTGGACAAGGGAAGTGATCAAGTCAGCTGGGTATGATCAAGAAAAATATGAACCTATCTGGGGGAAATTCCATATGATGAGAAGATGCGGAAAGCCAGAAGAAGTAGCGAGTGCGTGTATGTTTTTATGTAGTGATGAAGCAAGCTTTATTACGGGAACAGACCTGCCTGTAGATGGTGGTTACCTTGGTTTAGGAGGTGAAGGAATCGGAGAAGATGCAGAGTATGCAGGCAGTAATTAATAAAAATATAGAAACGTTGGAATGTATTTGGAACATTCCATCTACTCTTGGAGAAGGGCCACTTTGGGTGGAACACGAACAGGCGGTCTATTGGCTGGATATTGTAGAAAAGAAAGTACACCGTTATTCTACTTTTAATCAATCTAAAAAGTCATGGCAATTGAGTTTTGAGTTGACAAGTTTGGCATTTAGAGAGAAGGGAGGTTTTATCGGCACCGTTCGAGATGGCTTTGCTTTGGTTGATTTTGAAAACGATGATTATAAAATGATTCAGTCGTTGGAAGAACATCTTCCAGAAAATAGATTTAATGATGGGAAAGTGGATTCCAAAGGTAATTTCTGGGCAGGTTCAATGGATGAAAACGAAAAGAAAGAATCAGGAAGTTTATATCGGTTAGGAGCAGGTGGAAAAGTAGCACATTTAGATAGTGATTATATCATTACTAATGGCCCTGCATTTAGTCCAGATGGAAAAACGCTTTATCATAATGATACCATTAAAAGGTTGATTTATGCTTATGATATCGAAGAACAAGATATCAAAAATAAAAGAGTCTTATATCAATTCACCGATCCAGAAGGATACCCCGACGGACTTACTGTTGACGTTGAAGGTAATTTGTGGCAATGTTCTTTTGCGGGAGCAAGAATAACAAAATTTTCACCTCAAGGAGAGGTATTGGAGGTGTATGAAATGCCAGTACCTAATATTACTAGTTGCACTTTCGGAGGAGAAAATTTGGATACTTTATACATCACAACGGCAAGATATCTGATGACCGATGAAGACAAACAGGAATATCCTTTAGCAGGAAGCTTATTTTCTTTCAAACCTGGTGTAAAAGGACTTCCTACACCATTAGTTCAATATTAATAAACAAACAATACAATGAATGATTTAAAACAATATTTACCAGTAGATCAGTTTGAGGGAACATTAATAGGAAGAGTATGGATGGTGGGCATTGAAACAGGTCCAGCACCCGTATTGATTAAAAAAGAAGGTGTGTATAATTTGACAACATTAGCACCAACAACTTCAGATTTATTCAACCTTAATATTGATTTAAGTACAATAAATACCGCTTTGCTAGATAAGTTAGGGAGTTATGAAGAATTGATGGAAAATGCTCTTGAAGGTAGAAAGGATAAAACGCATTTTATTTCTCCTTTTGATATTCAAGCCATCAAGGCATGTGGAGTGACCTTTATGGTTTCAATGCTGGAAAGAGTAATTGAAGAAAGAGCTGGTGGTGACGCTTCGAAAGCGGATGAGCTAAGAGGAATGATCAATGATAAAATTGGAGGAGATGTTCGTGAGATTGTGCCAGGTTCGAAAGCTTCAGAAGATCTGAAAGAAGTATTGCAGGCAGAAGGAATGTGGTCACAATATATGGAAGTAGGAATTGGTCCTTACGCAGAAGTATTTACAAAGGCTCAACCGATGTCTTCTGTAGGTGTAGGAGCAGAAATTGGGATTTTGCCCATCTCAGAGTGGAATAACCCTGAACCGGAAATTGTATTGGCGGTCAATGGTAACGGAGAAGTGATCGGAGCCACGTTGGGCAATGATGTAAACCTTAGAGACATAGAAGGTAGAAGTGCGCTGTTGTTGGGGAAAGCAAAAGACAATAATGCGTCTTGTTCGATAGGCCCGTTCATTAGAATCTTCGATGAAACTTTTTCAATTGAAGATGTTCGTCAGGCAGAAGTGAGAGTGTTGGTACAAGGTAAAGAAGACGGATTTATTCTCGATGATAAGAGTGATATGACACAAATCAGTAGAGATGTTTTGGATTTGGTAGGACAAACCTTCAGTGACAATCACCAATACCCAGATGGCTTTGCTCTTTTCACAGGAACGCTATTCGCTCCCACTAAAGATAGAGGTGATAAAGGCAATGGTTTCACTCACAAAGTAGGTGATGTTGTTTCTATATCCTCAGCCAAATTGGGAATGTTGACCAATACAGTCAATCATACTGATAAAGCTCCTAGGTGGACTTTTGGTATCTCAGAATTGATGAAAAACCTGACCAAAAGAGGAGTATTGACAACGTAAGGAGACAATAAATAATGTGTAGCCGAACCACATGAATCACCTCCTTTACGAATTTAAATCAAACAAGATGAAAGTAGTAATCTCAGACTGCAATTTTGCAGGAGCCTTTGAAGAAGAAAAAAAAGTATGTGATAGAGCAGGATTCAACCTTGAGATCTATCAACATAAAGAAGAAGATAAAATAATAGAAGTAGCAAAAGACGCAGATGCACTTTTGGTACAGTACGGTATTTATTCAGATAGAATCCTTTCTCAGTTAAACAACGCTAAAGTGATAGTGAGGTATGGAATAGGGGTGGATAATATTGATTTAGAAGCAGCCAAAAAATATGGAATAGCAGTGTGTAATGTTCCAGATTATGGTATTGCAGAGGTGGCAGATCACGCCGCAGCATTAGCTGCTTCCTTAGGTCGACAGCTCCCATTTTGGCATCAGTCAATTGTCGATCATCAATGGCCTGCCGCTACTCCTACCGAACTAAAGTCGTTTTCAGATATGAATTTTGTGGCTCTCGGTGCTGGTAGAATAGGAAGAGAAACCATTAAGAGAATGCAGTCTTTTGGATTCAACTGTTTTGCTTATGATCCTTATGTCTCAAAAGATATTTTAGCAAGTATTGGTGTTCAAAAGGTAGAATTAGAGGATGCTATCGCGATGGCTGATATTCTTTCACTGCATTTACCGCACACACCTGAGACACATCATTTGATCAATTATGAAAGGTTGGTCAAAATGAAATCAACTGCTACATTGATTAATACCTCAAGAGGAGCACTGATCCATACAAAAGAGCTAGCGGAGGCATTGAATCAAGGAGAGATTGCTAACGCTGGAATTGATGTTTTTGAAACGGAACCAATGGAAACAGATCATCCATTGAGAACAGCAAAAAATATTTTAATGACACCTCATATTTCTTATTATAGTGAAGCAAGTGTAAGGAGATTACAACGCTATGCTGCCGAAGAGGTGGAGCGTACATTAAATGGGGAAGCACTACGATGCCAGGTGGTGTAGGGGTCGACCTACGTGTCGACCCGCCTCACGTTGGGTTGACCTATGTGTCAACCCGCAAAAAATATTCATATTTTAATAAAAAAAGAAATGACAAAAATGATTCAAAATCCCATCCTTAGAGGGTTCAATCCAGACCCAAGTATTCTAAGAAGAGGGGATGATTATTATATAGCAACATCAACGTTTGAGTGGTTTCCAGGATATCAGATTCACCATTCTAAAGATTTAGTGAATTGGGAATTGATCACGAGACCATTAGATAGAGCATCACAGTTAGACATGAGAGGTGTGCCTGATTCAGGTGGAGTTTGGGCGCCCTGTTTAAGTTACAATGAGCACAATCAGACTTATTATTTATTATACACTAATGTCTTGAGTTTTGATGGGGCAACATGGAAAGATACGCCTAACTATGTAGTGACATCAAAAGATATTATGGGACCATGGTCAGAGCCAGTGTATTTGAATTCAAGCGGGTTTGACTCATCTTTCTTCCATGATGATGACGGAAAAATATGGTTAGTCAATATGATTATGGATCACCGTAAGCGTAAGTTTTTCGGTGGAATTGTATTGCAGGAGTATTCAGAAGAAGAGCAGAAGTTGGTCGGTGATATTCACTATATCTTCCCAGGAACAGAACTAGGAGGAACAGAAGGACCACATATCTTTAAGAAAAATGGTTACTATTATTTATTGACCGCTGAAGGTGGAACAGAGTTTAATCACGCCATGACTTTAGCGAGATCAAAAAGCTTATTTGGTCCTTACGAAGTACACCCTCAGAATCCGATTATCACCTGTAAAGATACTCCTCAAAACTACTTACAAAGATCAGGTCATGGTCAGTTTGTAGAAACACAAAATGGAGAGTGGTACGGTGTCTTCTTAGTAGGAAGACCATTGACAGAAAGAGGAAGATGTATTACAGGTAGAGAGTCAGCCATTGAAAAGTTTGAATGGAGAGAGGACGATTGGCTGTATAAAGTGGGGGATAATAATGTGCCGAGAAAAGAAGTAGAAGCACCTCAACTTCCAGAATACAAACCAAAGCCTAAGGTAGAGAAAATCACTTTTGCTCCAGATCAGCCATTGGATATCCATCTTCATGCCTTAAGAGTCCCTATGACGGAAGATTGGATTACTCAAAATGATAGAGAAGGCTATTTGAGATTGTACGGCAGAGAATCGTTAAGCTCCGTTTTCAGACAATCATTAGTAGCTCATAGAGTACAGGAACATCATGTGATAGCGGAAACTTGTGTAGAATTTGATCCTGTTTCATTTCAGCAAATGGCCGGTTTGGTAGCGTATTACAATACATTCCATTACCACTACTTACACATAATGGGCAATGATGATGGCTCCAAAAAAGAATTGTATATCATCACTTGTGATAAGTATGATCAGCAAGAACCAATTGAACCCATTGATGTTTCAGACGCAGAAAAAGTGTGGATGAAAATGGATTACAATGGTGCTCAATTACAATTCTACTATGCCGTCAAAGAAGGAGAATGGCAGAAAGTAGGACCTGTTTTGGATGGGAGTATTCTATCAGATGAGTACGTAAGAGATGAAAATGTACGTTACAGAGCAGCATTTACAGGAGCGTTTGTAGGTGTTTGCTGTCAAGATCTATCAGGCAGAAGACAGCACGCCGATTTTGAATATTTCAGCTATAAAGAATTGACTCATGATTAAAGAAAAAACTATTTCGGGAAGCTCTTATATAGGAGGTGTATGGTTAAAGCCTACTGGAGAACTTTTCTCCTCTATCAATCCTGTCACTGATGAATCGATAGGAAGGTTTTATACTTCAGAGGATAAAGAAATTGAATTGGCAATGCACAAAGCACAAGATGCTTTTGAAACATATAGAAATCTAAGTGGTAAAGAAATCTCACAATTTTTATATGCAATTGCAGATGAAATTGAAGCTTTAGGAGATATACTATTGGAAGTAGGGCATAGAGAAAGTGGGTTAGGTATTCCAAGGTTAACCGGTGAAAGAGGAAGGACATGTGGACAAATCAGAGCCTTTGCGAGTATTGCTGAGGCAGGGCAATGGACACAGCCGAGCATTGATACGGCCATTCCAGATCGTCAGCCAGTACCAAAACCAGATATTAGGAGAATGATGCGACCAATTGGGCCTGTTGTGGTTTTTGGAGCGTCTAATTTCCCGTTTGCATTCGGTACTTTGGGAGGTGATACAGCCTCAGCATTGGCGGCAGGAAACCCTGTAGTAGTGAAAGGGCATCCTTCTCATCCTGAAACTTCAGAACTTTTTGCTCAGGCGGTTGAAACTGCGGCTTCCAAAACCGATATGCCTAAAGGTGTTTTCTCATTATTACAAGGTGTTGGAAATGATTTAGGAGCAAAATTGGTAAAACACCCTATCACTCAAGCAGTAGGTTTTACAGGATCTTTCAAAGGAGGGAAAGCTTTGATGGACATTGCCGCTTCCCGTCCTGATCCTATTCCAGTTTATGCTGAAATGGGAAGTATCAATCCTGTTTTTATAGGAAAAAAAGCATTAGATAATAAAAAAGAAGAATTGATTGCAGGGCTTTCAACTTCTGTTTGTTTAGGTGTAGGACAGTTTTGTACCAACCCCGGTTTGATTGTAACGACCATTGATGATGAATTTATCAAAGGTTTAGCCTCACAATTAAATGATAATAGCAGAGGAGTGATGTTGAATAAAGGTATTCTTTCTTCTTATTACCATGGACTTGTCCGTTTGAAAAACAATCCAAATGTGGAGTGGGTCAACGAGGCAGAATGGAATGAAAACGAGAAAACGCCACCCAATGCATTATTCAAAACTACTATAGATCATTTCATCAATGATAAATCACTCCACGAAGAAATTTTTGGTCCAGTGACATTGGTTGTTGAAGTGACTTGCGACAAGGATATGTTGCGTTTAGCAAAGCATTTAGAAGGACAATTAACCGCAACGATTCACTCCGATGGGGATGATGAATTGACATCAGAATTGATCAATATCTTAGAATTAAAAGTAGGTAGAATCATTTTCAACGGTTATCCAACAGGTGTTGATGTCAATCCGTCTATGCAACACGGAGGACCTTACCCAGCTTCTTCAATTGGTTGGGCTACAAGTGTTGGAGGTGAAGCCATAGTACGTTTTGCAAGGTTTGTTGCCTATCAAAATATACCAGACAAATTACTGCCAGATACACTTAAAAACGAAAATCCTTTACAGCTCTACAGAAAGCTTAACGGTGAATATTCAGATAAAGTAATTTAGATGATTCAGGTAGATTTAATGAGAATTAGAAAGACATGGCATTTTTGCTATGTCTTTTTTTGTGAGTCAATTATGATGCATCGTAAGCTACAAGGCATTGTGGATCCATTAAACGAAACCTATTTATTTTGCTTATTCTTTACATTGAAAGTTTAATCTCTGTAGAGCCGAAATGCTTTACATTTCACAAACCATATTTTCTTTTGTTCTAGTACTTAGAAAGCAATTCTTGTAAAGTTCCCTTCCCTCCACCGCTACGTACCACTTTCTAAAAACACCCATTTATTATCCATCGGAACGCATTGCAGCACCCAAAGTACTAACATTGTAAAAACAGCTTGAAGTGACTTTCCGGAAAGAATAACAATTTAACTGACTTGAATGAAGTAGCAAACTATTTGTCAGAGGGTATAAAAATGAAACCCTAAGATGCATGGTCCTCTACTTGGTAAACAACTAAAAGTATGAAAATGAAATTTACAAAATGGCTATTGTCGCTCTCTCTATGTTTGAGTGTTGGAGCCAATATGCTCTTCGCACAAACTGATTTTCGCGAAGAAACTATTTACTTCTTAATGACGACCCGCTTCTTTGATGGAGATCCGGGGAATAACGTCCCCAATGAATGGAGCTCTTACAATCCAGATCCAGAAATTAACCCCGCTATTACAGATCCTAATGATGTCACTTGGAAAGGGGACTTTAAAGGTCTAATCCAAAAACTAGATTATATCAAAGACCTTGGTTTTACATCGATTTGGATCACTCCAATTGTTCAAAACTGGAGTCCATTGGATTACCATGGCTATCATGCGTATGATTTTACGAAAGTAGACCCAAGGTTAGAGTCTCCAGGAGCTACCTTCCAGGATCTAATTAATGAAGTGCATGCCAGAGATATGAAAATCGTTTTGGATGTGGTGACCAATCACGCCGGACGTTTTGGTATCAAAGGTTTAGCAGAAATCAAATACAACACTGATACTTCAGAAGTATGGGGACAAGATCTAAATGGGAACCCACTACAACCCAATCCTAATTGGGAGTACGACGGTATGACTCCGAACCCAGATGATGGTTTGATTTGGAGTAGAGCAAATCTTCCTGAATTACCAGCACCTTATAATGAAGACCTCGCCAACTACAATTGGCCGTCTACTGTTTCTTATGTCAATACCACAGATCCAGATTGGTATCATCAAAGTGGAAACGGTTTTGCTCAAGGTTGGGATGATACAGAAAACCTTTACAATAGAGCATTAGCTGGAGATACACCTGATTTGAATACATCAAGCCCAGTTGTAAGAGAGTATTTAGTCAATGCTTATAAGACATTTATTGAAATGGGCGTGGATGCATTCCGATGGGATACCATCAAGCACATGTCTAAAGAAGATGTACTGTATTTCTTGGATGCTTTTAAGGCGATCAACCCAGACCTTTTTGTTTTTGGTGAAGTAGCACAGAAGCGTCACGAATTACACAGTATCGAAGAAATTAATCCACACTGGTATACTTGGAGAGGAGCAACGAATGCTTCTGAACCCTCAGGAATGGCAGTGATTGATTTCTATGCGGAAGCAAGTTTTCATGGTCCTTTTGAATATGGAGAAGGCTTTGGTGGAGTAAAAGCGGCATCACGTTATGATCACTTATATGCAGATCCGTCAACCAACTTATTATGGTTAGATAACCATGATTTTGGTCCGAATAACGACTGGAATAAGCGTTATGGTGGAACGGATGAAAACCTTGCTGCTTGTTTGAATTTTATGTTTACTTGGAGAGGTATTCCGATTGTGTATTATGGTACGGAAATGCGATTTATGGCAGGGGCTTTTGCGGATATTCATGATGCAGAAGGAATTAAAAAATCCATTAATGAAACAGGTAGAGCATACTATGGTGATGTGATGGATCAAGCACCAAGTCACAAGATTTATCAGCACATCAAAAAACTGAATGCGATGCGATCAGCAGTGCCAGCACTTCAAAAAGGAGAATGGCGTTGGAATGGTGACAATGGCGGAAACGGCGTTGGTTATGTTCGTGTACATGGAAACAGTGAAGTGGCCGTTGGTCTGGCAAAAGATGGATCAGCATCATTCAACTTTACAGGTTTGACTAATGGTGTTTACAGAGATGCCGTAACAGGAGCAGAAACAGTGGTTTCTAATGGAACATTGAATTGTACTGTAGAATCAGGTTCGGCGGCAGTTTATGTTTTAAATGGTCCTGGTATGATCGGTGGCAATGGCGTGGGTTTCTTCCAGCCAGGAGAAGGCGGACCAAGCTTACCATTTGTAAGTGCATCACCAGCACCTCAAAGATATGACAACCCTGTAGAAGTAAGTCTTTCCGCTTCATTAGGAGCTGGAGGTCCTTATACTATCTATTATACAACAGACGGCTCTCAGCCTTCATTTTCAAGCAGCCAATATACGAATACTAAAATAGCAGTTGATGCGGATATGGACATCAAAGCATTTGCAGTGGATTCGGAAGGAAACTCTTCATCTGTCACAACTTTATCATATAGAATTGGTGAGATTGAAGGATTGGAAGTGTATTTCAAAAAGCCATCAAATTGGAACAATGTCAATGTGCATTATTGGGAAGAAACACCTGTAGGTTCACTTCCTGCAAGTAATTGGCCAGGGCCAAATATGACACAACATGAAGGCGATTGGTATAAATATGTATTTGAAAATACGGAAAGTGTCAATCTATTATTCAGTGACAATGGAAGTAACAAAACCATTGATCTTTCAAGAAACTCAAATGGTTGGTATGATGGAAATATATGGCACAATGAATGCCCTGACTGCTCGGTTGTAACACCTCAAGTACCAACTTTAATACTCACTCAAAATAGCAATAGAGTAAGTGCATCAGTCACTGAAAACGGAGTAATTTATTATACATTGGATGGAAGTACTCCAACTGCTTCATCTTCTCAATACAATGGAGAAGTAGTGTTGTCTGGAAACGCAGGTGATGTGATTACTTTCAAAGCTATCGCAATCAATAGCGTTGGAAGTTCAGCCATTGAAACAGTGACATATACAGTTCCTGAACCAATAGAAGGAGGAATGACAGTCTATTTCAAAACGGATTGTTCAACACCAAGAATCTATTTCTGGGGTGTAACAGGTGGAACCATGACAACAGCATGGCCGGGAGAAAATATGTTGGCTTCAACAGATTACTCTGGATTCTATGAGTACACAATTGATGGCACTTGTACTAATTTGATATTACTCTGCGGTGATACAAAAATCACTGGAGATGAAATGAATATTTGTGGTAACGTTTGGTATGATAACGGGTGGGTAAGTGAACCAATTACTACACCAGATACAGAAGCTCCAACAGTTTCTATTTCCCCATTAGGCAGTACTTTTGTTGGGTCTGGAAATGTTACAATTTCCGCTTCAGACAATCGTGATGCATCACCAACGATCTATTATACTTTAGACGGGTCTACTCCAACTACATCTTCCGCTTCGGCTGAAGGACAAGTCACTTTGTCGATTTCCCAAACTACTACTGTCTCTGCTATCGCTGTCGATGATGCTGGAAATACCTCCACGTTAAGTACAGCATCATTTACAGTGACCGCACCAAGTGGTGGTTTCACGGTGTACACTAAAGATTATACTCATATTTACCATTGGAATGCCTCTCCGACGGGAGTATTGGCTAATGCAGCATGGCCGGGCGTAAGTATGTCACAGTCGAATGGATGGTACGCTTTCACATTCCCAGAAGCCGTGACTTCTTCAAGTATTATTTTCAGTAATAATGGAGGTGGACAAACTTCTGACTTGATAAGAAACAAAGACGGTTGGTATTTGAATGGGCAATGGTACGATCAAAATCCTGATGACAATACAGTAACACCAACAGGATTGACAGTGCACTTTAAATCGACTTGGAGCAATCCATTACTCCACTATTGGAATACAGATAATGGAAGTACTTCTAACTGGCCGGGAGTAGCAATGACCAACGATGGAGACGGTTGGTTTAGTTATACTATTCCAAACACATCATCTACAAGTTTATTATTCCATGATGGAAATGGCAACCAAACTCTGGACCTCTCAAGAAACAATGAGGGGTGGTATAAAGACGGACAATGGTACGACGAAAATCCTGAATTAAGCAGTGCACGAAACATCCCTTCTGATATTGAAGCTGTAGAGGAAATCAAGTTGTACCCAACTATTGTTGCAAATCACTTCTTCCTTCAGTTAACCCTGAAAGAAAGCAAGAGTGTAGGCCTTCAGATTTTCAATTTAAGTGGACAAGAAGTCTACGCTACATCAAGGAAATTATTTGAAGCAGGAAAGTATGAATTGAAATTTGATCAATTAAATCTCGAATCGGGAATGTATTTGGTGAACATTTATCTTGACAGCCAAAAAACAGTTAAAAAAGTGATCAAAAAATAATGATAGTACAACAAGTTTGAGTTCTTCAAACGGAGGTTTCAAACATGTTCTAACATTCTCTTAATACTTTTTCTACATTCATTTATTATAGTACACTAGTTCTACGCGAATAGTGTTTGAAATAGTCTGCTGCATTTTGTGGTAGACTATTTTTTTAATTTCGAACACTAATCTGTTCAAAACGTGTAATTTATGTTCAAAAGTGAACAAGTGTAAATGGTGTTATGTTGGTTTATTTGTATTTAAATGACTGTATTTCAGTGTTTTGTGATTTATTGGCATAACTATGGAATTACTATTGGCATATTAACTAGTGTTCAAATTAATTATTTTTATACCATGAAAACCTTACTTATCTCTCTTATCGGCTTGTTGTGTTCTGTAAATTTATTAGCTGAAGTACCAGAGTATCCAGAGTCAAATGAAAACTCGGAATTAGTGAAAATGGTTCAAAAAGCTGAAGCTAATGATTGGGCTACATACACAAGAGCTGCACAATTATCAATCAACTGGAATGCAGATTTAGAGCTTGCGAAAGAATGGATAGATCACGCTGTAACTGTTGACGAAAATCACAATACATTGGAAGTATTAGGTGATTATTATTTAAGAGTTGGAGATGTGAAAAATGCTTACGCATCATACGAAAAAGCACTTTTAAAAGATATTACCTCAATAGACTATAACAGCAGAGCAAGACTTCAACGAAAAATATTAGTGTTTTCTAAATCATTAAAATAAGTATTTCGTATTATATTAATCCCTTTTTTGGTAATTAAAACTACTGAAAAGGGGATTTTTTTTGATTCAATACTTCTTGACAATTTCATGTATCAGTTTATTACTCATTGTTCAGAGTACATTCCTATCACAATAGCGGATGTAGCAGTGATCAATAAAATTTTTCTGACCCAAAAAGCTTTACAAAGCAACTATTTATTACAAAATGAAAAGCACAATAGATGCTTTTATTATATCGAAAAAGGTAGCGTTCGATTAGTATCAAAGTCGTCTGATTTGGAGGAGGAATATTTTTTTCAAAAAGGGGACTTTTTTAGTACTTATCATTTTTTGAAAAGTAAATCTCAAATTTTTGATATCATTTTTTTGGAAGATGTACAATACATCGAGATTTCTTTAGAGCACCTTTTGAAGCTTTGTGAGTATGATCGAAAATTTAAAAAATTACCAGAGATTATGTTTTTTAAAGGAAAAAGAATTTTTCAAGATTTTAAAAGTGAATGAATGCTTTTATTTTACCTCTTTAGAAGTCGTATTTATTTGTAATATAAATTTTGAATCCTCTTTTAAGGTCTTAAATTAATGTTTAATTCTTTGGTTATTAGTGTTTTCAAATCATCTTTATTTTAAATATTACTTCTGATTTTACTTTTTTTCAATAGTAAGTTTGTAAGTGTAAATAATGACTCATTATAATTTGAGTTACAAAAAACTTGACTTAAACTACTATTAAAATGAACAAGACAATTAAAAGGAGTGAAGAAGCCAAAACTGTTTTTGATAGAAGGTCTTTAGCCGTAGATTATAGACATTTGAAGTCTATCTTAAAAGAGGGAATGACGGTATTGGATATTGGTTGCGGGACAGGAGCCATTACAAAAGACATCGCTAAAATTGTAGGCCCAACAGGAAAGGTAATTGGTATTGATAATACTTACGAAGTGATTGAGCATGGCAATATAGTTTACGCTGATATTTCAAATTTAGAACTCAAAACAGTAGACTTGTTTAATTTCGAAACGGAAGAAAAGTTTGATTTAATAGTAGGGGCAAGGGTATTGCAGTGGATGACTACCGTAAAAGAAGCTTTGCAAAAAGTAAAATCACTTTTAAAAGAAGGAGGTCAAGTTTCCTTTTTAGATTACAATCATAACCGATTAGAATGGGTTCCTCAGCCTCCTTTGACCATGAGACGTTTTTACCAAGCATTTTTAAATTGGAGAAAAGATGCCGGAATTAATAATGCAATTGGTACAGACTTACCACATTTATTGAAAGAGGTGGGATTTAAAGATATTCAGGTAGTGCCATCTCATGAGTTGTACGATCATAAAAGAAAAGATTTTTATGAACGAGTCAAGATTTGGTCTCAAGTCGCAGGCTTAGAACAAATTACTACTGAAGGTTATATGTCAGAACGTGATCGTTTGAGAGCTATTGAAGATTATGACAAGTGGGTAGATGAGAAAGCGGTATCGATGACTATGTTTCTAAATGAAGTGAGGGGAAGGATATAAATACCAATTCAGAAAAAATGCTTTAAAATGACTTTTATAAAAACTTCTTTGCGATGAAAATGGTAAAGAAGTTTTTAAGTACAAAGTCAAAAATAAATCATAGTTAATTCTAATTTATTTTTAGCGTTGTACTCACAAAAGATAATTTTGAATTTGTACTTATTTTTGAATACTTATCATATTAGTGCTTATGTGGCCTAAATCAAATTTGAAATGGAGATAGAGATAAAAGAAGGAAGTGCAGCACATATATTAAAACAAGTTCATGAATGCCTTGGAGGAGAATTATCACCAATTAAATATGAGGTAAAGAAACCTGGTCTTCATATTATATCTAGGGTGTTTTCTCTAGTAAAAGGAACTGATATCATAATCCATTCTGTCAAATCAGAGAAAGACATTTACTATAATATTATAGGAGATGAAAAAGAGGATCGTTACTTAAATTTTAGGTTTGAGTATAAGACAGATATTATGAAAAATACCGAAGATCATGAAGAAGGGATGGATTTACAGGCGGTAGGTATGGCAGTTTATGATACTTCCTATTCTTTTAAAACTCACAATAAAGGAGGAGGATTAAAACAATGGATTTCTCTTCGTATAGCAATCCCTCAAATGACAGATATTTTCACTCAATTTGGAAGGTATTTGGAAGGGCTTTTTCCCGATAATCATAATTGGGTAAGATATGATATTGCTCCATTAGAAGTACATTTACTTTTAAAAGATATTTTTGACTTGGATTTGGATCAGCGTAACCCTATGACACATAGTATTGTCTTGGCCCGCATAATAGAATGTTTAGGAGTGTTTTATGAGCGATTACTTCATAAAGGTTTTCAAGAACATAGTACTGTACACCCTGACGACCTACAAAGACTAATGCATTTGAAAGATAAGTTGATCAATCCTTTTGAACCTTTACCAGCCCTTTCTGAAATTGCGGATGAATACGGTTATTCTTTGTCAAAGTTGAAGAGAGATTTTGGGAGTGTATTCGGAAGTAGTATTAAAAGGTTTCATACCGATTTAAGGCTTGAAAAAGCAAAGCAGTTATTACAAAATGAAAATAGAAGTGTTACTGAGATTGCAAGATTGGTAGGCTACAATAGTGTCTCTAAATTTTCTTTTGCCTTTAAGAAAAGCTATAATATAACCCCAAAGGAAGCTTCAACGAAGTATAAAATAAAATAAACTTTTGGTATAAACTCTGACCTAAAATTGAAAGTGGCCGAGTTCATATTAATATGGTATAATAGAAAACGGCCACATTCAAAACGGGGCTACATGAGTCCTTATTTTTATTTACTACCCAAAATGTTGAACAGTGCTTAATTATTTGTCCCGTCTTTTATTGCAAATCCATTTACACACTTAGGTGGTATAGTTTCTTTTCATTTTAATAAATCTTCCAACTGATTTGCTAACTCAATAAGGTCACTGACCATAAAATCCGGCTTCTCAACTAAAGGATAAAGCGCTTTTCCTTTTCTTTTAACAAAGGCGGTATTCAAACCTGCTTCTTTTGCACCGGCTACATCCCAACCATGTGCAGCAACCATAAGTACTTCCTCAGCTTTATAACCTGTCTCTTTTAAAGCCCAATTATAACTATCTAGATGAGGTTTGTAGGTTTTAATCGTTTCAACGCTCAACATCTGATCAATAAAGGAATTGAGTTGAGCATTTTGCATTTGCATTTTTACTCCTTCATAAGAAGAGTTCGTAAATGTGATAACCTTGTACCCCTTCTTTTTCAAAATTTCTAAACCTTCCTTGACATCAGGGTGAGGAGGAAGTGAACGGAGTGGTGTGACAATTGCCTTTTTAGCTTCTTCCATGGTTAATGGTATGTCGTTGTTTTCTGCAACCATTAGCAAAGTCGCCGTTCCAATTTTTCCAAAATGCTCATATCTATTAATATCTGTAGCGACTAAAGAATAATGTAACATTTTTGAGAACCAGATATCAAGTAGGTCAGTTCTTCCTCCTAGTGCATCAGCAACTGAAGTTTTCATATTATTGAGGTCTAGAATCGTCTCATTAACATCAAGAAAAATGACTTTTACTTGAGAAGGATACTCGTCTTTGTGAGGTACATTAAACCCTAAAAGGAGATATAAAAATGGAATTAATAATAGGTTTTTCATTTGATTGTTATTTATAATTTAAGTGTTTAAAGTGGAAGTAGGGAGCACATTTTTACAAATGCACCCCCAATTGAATTGGTAATAAATGAGTGAATAAATTGGTCTAACTAGAATATTTTAATTGATCAAGATAGGAGGTTACTCCCACTAAATATTGATCAAGGATAATGTCATTATGATATAGTTTTCTTAATCCACGTACGCCTTCAAAGGCACTGACTAGAAAAGTAGCAACAGCTTTACTATCTGTATTTTTTTTGACAGAGCCTTTTTCCTTTTCTTTTTCGATGACTCTTTCTATCGCTAAGGTCCATTGATCAATGATCGTCCTTAAAGCACTTTGATAACCATCCTCTGTACTCCCAATTTCATTGATCAAGTTATTGGCAGGACACCCTTTTCCCTTTTCATAATTAGTAAATGCTCTAATTTTATTTGAGAATATATCTTTTAATATTTCTATAGCATCTCCTTCTTTTTGAAGTGGAAGAATCATGTTTTTATGGATTCGGTCAAAAATTATCTTATTGATGACAGCCACTCCAATCTCTTTCTTATCCTTAAAGTGATGGTAAAAAGCACCTTTGGTCAAAGAAGTAGCCTTCATGATTTGATTAATACTTGTTGATTTAAAGCCATCTCTATAAAAAAGTTGGAAAGAAGTATCAATAATGAGTTGCTGCGTCTGTTCGGATTTTAATTTCTGTTCCATGTTACAAACATAGATATAATCCAAAAACATTCCAAGTGGTATGTTTTTGAATAAATAAAAAAGGATGGAAGCAAATTAGGTTTTACTTCCATCCTTAATATTATCTTTTACCTTCCCATTCACCATAAAATTGCTCCAGGAACACTTCCATATATTGGTGTCTTTTCTCAGCAATTTTTTTTGCGGTGTCAGTATGGATACGATCTTTCAGCAAGAGAAGCTTTTCGTAGAAGTGAGCAATTGTCGAAGATTCACTTTTATGATAAGCATCAAAGCTTTCGTGCATTTCATAATTTTCAGAGGGATCATACAAAGCTCTATGTTTGCTACCTCCATAAGCAAAGGCTCTGGCAATACCAATGGCACCAATAGCATCTAAACGGTCGGCATCTTGTACCACTTGTCCTTCTATGCTCGGCATATCGTCTTTGACATTGGCTCCTTTAAACGAAACTCTTTTTACGATGTCGGCTACTTTTTCAATGGTTTCTTCATCCGCTCCAATTTCTTTTAGCCAGGCTGCAGTTTGTCTACTACCTTCTAATAAGTCTCCATCATAAAATTTATGATCAGCAATATCATGAAGAAGGGCGCCTAATGCGACAACGTAGGGATCACAATCTTCCGTTTTTGCAATGTTCTCAGCCGATTTCCAAACACGGTAGATATGGTGCCAATCGTGGCCTGTACCTTCTCCTTCGAATTTTTTTTGAATAAATTGAGCTGTTTTTTCAACTATTTCTTTCTGATGTGAATTCATTTTCAATGGAACTGTTAAATTGTGGATGCATTACGTTTTCAACAAACGAGCTTGCAAATTTAAGGCATATTTTAAAACAATTATTTATCTAGTAAGTATTTTAATATGCTCTCAGAAGCGAATTTATTACAAACTCTTAAACGCTAAAAAAATGGCAGAAATTACTTTAAAAGGAAATCCTTTTCATACTTCAGGAGAATTACCAGCAGTAGGTTCAGTTGCTCCAGCTTTTACATTAGTAAAATCAGATCTTTCAGAAGTGACTTTAGAAGACTTGAAAGGTAAAAAAGTAATTCTAAACATCTACCCAAGTGTTGATACAGGTACTTGTGCAACTTCAACAAGAACTTTCAACGAAAAAGCATCATCATTAGACAATACTGTAGTAGTATGTGTTTCTAAAGATTTACCATTTGCATTTGGACGTTTTTGTGGTGCTGAAGGTATCGAAAAAGTAATCACTGGTTCTTCATTCAGAGATACTTCATTTGAAGATGCTTATGGTTTAAAAATTATCGATGGTCCTTTGACAGGATTATGTTCAAGATGTATCGTTGTGATTGACGAAGAAGGTAAAGTAAAATATACAGAGCAAGTTGCTGAAACTGTAGATGAACCAAACTACGAGGCAGCTATCGCAGCTTTATAAGTCTTCAATTGATTAGGCTTTAAAAAAAGAAACCTTTCCACAAAGTTTGAGAGAGCTTGTGTGGAAAGGTTTTCTTGTTTTAGTATTACAATAATAGACTTTTTCAGTTTAAAATCATTAACTAGGGTTAAAAAAATGTAAAAATTAGTTACTGAATTTTAATCTTCCTCTTTTTGATCTTCTTCTTCTTGTTTAAAATGTAATCGAACCATGTCGATTCTTGCACCATCCATGGTGACAATATTAAACTGTAAATGATCGACTTCAATATCTTCGTCTACTTGAGGAATATTTCGATGGTGATAAAGAATAAATCCACCTAGGGTATCATATTCTCCTTCCTCAATATTCCAGTTGTGTTTTTCGTTGAGTGTATCTATCTCATGCCTAGCGGTAAGCAAATAAGTATGTTCATCCTCTTTGAAGAATGGAAGATCGTCTTCATCATGTTCATCTTCAATTTCACCAACAATTTCTTCCGTAATATCTTCCAAAGTGGCTATACCGGCTGTACCTCCATATTCATCGATGATCCATACCATACTTTTCTGCTCGGCCATCATATAAGCCATCATCTCATCGGCAGCGGCAGTTTCAGGTTTAGATGGCATTTCACGTATAATTTCCTGAATAGATTGTGGCTTTTTATAAAGCTGCCTAACGTGACAATAACCCACAATATCATCTAAATCATCTCTATAGATAGGAATTTTAGAGTGTCCACTTTCAATAAACAATTTTCTTAATGCTTCAATATCTTCCTCAATGTCAAGAGCAACGATCTCTTTACGAGGAATCATGACATCTCTCGCCTTTGCTTCTTTGAATTGTAAAGCATTCTCAAAATATTTTTTATCCAAACTTTCACTGTCTGGGTCATCATCATCTTGAGATGCCAATTCAATATCATTGATGTATTGACTTAAATCGGTCAAGTTAAATGGAGTCTCTTGTTCTTCCATTCTCACTCCCATCAAATATTTAATCGAAAACTGCGAAAGTTTTTCAACAGTCCATGTGACAGGATAAAGCACCGTATAAATGATATTCATAGGGGGTGCTGCAATATTTAAGAACAAATCGGGGTTGAGCATGGTCAAACTTTTAGGTAAAAACTCCGCTGTAATTAATACCACAACTGTTGATACAATCGTTTGAGAAATCAACACGCCTACCTCAATAGATCCAGCATCTAAAGCAGGGAAATTATTTTTAAAAAGCTCTTGGAAAACAGGGTCTAATACATTGGATACAAACACACCATACATTACTAATGCGGAAGTATTGCCAATTAAGATCGTGGTAATAAAAGTAGATTTATTTTCAAAAAATTTATCAATCAGCCTACCCGTAAAAGAGTCCTTTTGTCTTTGTACTTCTATATGCAGTCTATTTGCCGAAACGAAAGCGATTTCAGTGGCGGAAAAGAAAGCAGAAAATAAAAGACATAAACCGATGTAAATTATGTTTTCATTCATTTTTCTCCGAAATTTTTAACAAATATCAAAAAATCTACTTAAGAGTCGTACAATTTTCGAAATAATAACTCACAATAGTACAAATCTATCTATATTTATGGCACATTTTTCACATCGCAAAAAATTGTTAGTTCAGTATTATGAAGGATTTGACATTAGACATCAGAATTGAGAAGACTGAGAACTCACGTTTAAGTACAGTAGATTTCAATAATATACCATTTGGAAAGACTATGTCTGACCATATGTTTGTAGCTGACTATCGCGATGGTAAATGGCAAGACTTAAGAGTCGTCCCTTACGATTCATTTCAATTAAGTCCTGCAACGTCGTCATTGCATTATGGGCAGTCTATATTTGAAGGATTAAAAGCTTTTAGAAACGCACAAAACTCTAAGGAGGTATTAGTCTTCCGTCCAGAGGAAAACGCTAAAAGATTAAACGTCTCTGCTGAAAGAATCTGTATGCCAACTATTCCAGAAGAAATCTTTATGGAAGGTTTACATCAACTTTTAGAAATCGATAGAGAGTGGGTTCCAAATACACCTGATAGTTCACTTTATATCCGCCCATTTATGTTTGCAACAGATGCGTTTTTAGGAATGCGTCCATCGGAAACATATACGTTTGCAATCATTACAGCTCCTGCCGGTAAATATTATTCTAAGGCATTAAGGCTTAAAGTAGAGAAAGAGTTTGCTAGAACAGCTCCAGGTGGAACAGGTTTCGCTAAAGTAGCAGGTAACTATGCAGCATCTTTACTTCCAGCAAAATTAGCGGCAGAGCAAGGATACGACCAGTTGTTGTATACAGATGCCAAAGAGCGTAAATATATTGAGGAATCAGGTACAATGAATGTAATGTTCGATATTGATGGGACATTCGTTACATCACCTACAATTCCAGTAGAAGACACGATCCTACGTTCTATCACTCGTTTAACTGTAATTGAATTACTAGAAGAAATGGGTAAGAAAGTAGAAGAGCGTCACATTTCTGTTGAAGAAGTAATTACAGCCATTAAAGAAGGTAGATTAAACGGTGCTTTCGGTATTGGTACAGCTGTAACAATTGCTCCTTTCGCATCAATTGCCGATGATGGTATTGATTATGAATTACCAGCAGATTATACTTTTGCTCAAGAGCTAAAAGAAAAATTCCAAGGAATTCAAAAAGGAGAGTTAGAAGATACAAGAGGATGGACTTATAAAATCTAAGTTTTCCTTTTTCATAAAAAAGCCACTTTTCAACATCGAAAAGTGGCTTTTTTATTGACTATTTTTTAGCGACTGCTTACTTCTTCTTTTTCTTCGTCTTTACCTCTGGGTGTGCATCCAAATACTTTTCCCATAAATCAGGACGTCTTTTTTTTGTGCGTTCCATAGATTGTTCCAATCGCCATTCATCGATTTTAGATTCATGACCAGAAAGTAAAATAGCAGGTACTTCTTGTCCTTTCCATTCTCTAGGTCTAGTATAAACAGGAGGAGCCAAAAGGCCATCTTGGAAAGAATCTGTCAAGGCTGAAGTTTCATCACCCAATACACCAGGAATTAAACGTATAATAGCATCTGCTACAACAGCCGCTGCGAGTTCACCTCCAGAAAGTACAAAATCACCAATAGAAATTTCTCTCGTAATCACTTCATCTCTTACTCTTTGATCAATTCCTTTATAATGTCCACAGAGTATAATGATATTTTCGCAACTAATTGAAAGATGATTGGCAATTTGTTGATCGAAAACTTCACCATCAGGCGTCATATAGATTACCTCTTGATAGTCTCTTTCTTTCTTTAAATCTTCAATACAGTTGAAAATAGGATCTGCCATTAATACCATTCCTGCACCATGTCCATAGGCATAATCGTCAATGTGACCATGTTTATTCACTTTATACTCTCTTAAATCATGAACGTGTACTTCAGAAAGGGCTTTATCATTGGCTCTTTGAAGTATAGAGTGAGAAAATGGACTGTCCAATAATTTGGGCACACAAGAAATAATATCAATACGCATTATAATGACAACGATTGAGTTGAAAATCTAAATAAATTTGAAAAACAAAGATACAAACATTGTATCGAAATCCTTTTTGTAATTAGCTGCTGATTCACAACTATTTGTTTTTCTTGTTAAATACGTCTAAAAAAGTATCTTTAAGTGTACTTGTTACGTATAAATAAATATTACAACAAACTAAAACCATAAACCATGAAATACTTCAAAATAATATTGATTGGCTTTTTTGCATTAGCCATGAGTAGCTGTATCTCATACAAAGACTCAGTAGTATCGGGATACAACCCAGATGATATCGAAAATATTTACCACATTGTCCATGAATAGTGAAGATAGCCTTCTATTTTTTAGAAGGTTTTAGAGTAATTGTAGTAATAAATAAGTGCTGAAAATGTATGATAAAATAACGTTTTTGAGCTTTGTTTTACCTTTTTATAGTGATTGAAATTGTTAGTAGTCAATAATATATGGCAATATTTTGTGATTCTAGTAAATAAATGTTAACTTAAAGATGTAAAATTTACACTACCATTATTACCATCTCAAACTTACACTACTATGAAATATTTAAAACTTATATTGATAGGAGCATTTTTGCTATCTTTAAGTAGTTGTGTATCTTATAAAGATTCAATTGCATCAGGCTATAACCCTAATGACATGAACAATATTTATCACAAAGTTCATGAATAGGTCAAAATATAAAGATTTTCTATGTATGATATGAAATGTATTTACCCTTTAGAGGCCTCATAATTTGAGGTCTCTTTTTTTATGCCTTCCTACCTAATAACAAAAATTGACGAAGTAGTGCATAAAGTATTTGCATTAAAGTTCGAAAAATTGAAATTTGCTGTGCTATCTATAGGAGGTAGGAAATCTAAAAAAACAACTAATCAGAGTTACATGCTTTTTGCACAAGTACCAGGGGCGTCAGACGTAAAGAAAATATTAATCCATGCAGCACAGCAAAATAAAATTGCACATGCACAATTATTTATCGGAAAAGAAGGAGGAGTACAGCTTTCATTGGCATTAGCCTATGCGAATTACTTGAACTGCGAAAACCCTGGAGAAGAAGACGCTTGTGGAGAATGTAAATCATGTAGAAATGCACAAAAATTACTTCACCCTGATTTACATTTTGTAGTTCCTACGGTTACCACAAAGAAAGTCAGTAAAAGGGAAGACGCCGTTACAGAGCGTTTTCTTCCTGATTGGAGATCATTTTTATTAGATGAAAATGGAGCCTATAAGAATGTAAGTGATTGGGTAGACTTTGTAGGAGGAGAAAACAAACAAGCGATCATTTCTAGACAAGAAAGTCGTGAGGTGATTAAATCTATGTCTATTAAAGCACATCAAGGAGGTTATAAAATTGTTTTGATGTGGATGCCTGAATTAATGCAAGCTCCTGCCGCGAATGCAGTATTAAAAATATTAGAAGAACCGCCAGAGAAAACATTGTTTTTTATGGTGAGTAATGACCCCGAGAAACTTTTAGTAACCATCCTTTCAAGGGCTCAAAAAATATACGTGCCATCTCCTTCTGATGACGAAATATCGAATTTGTTAGTAGAGCAAGGTATAGAGACCAACAAAGCACAAAAAGTAGCTTTTTTGGCAGATGGAAATATCCGTGAAGCGTTAAGAATTGCTTCAGATGTACCTGACCAAAGCGAAGAGCTATTCAAAAATTGGATGCGTTCTTGTTTTAAACGTGATTTTACGGAGATAGCCGGAAAATGGTCAGAAGAGTTCAATAAACTAGGGAAAGAAGGTCAAAAAAACTTTTTCAAGTTTGGATTGACGCTTTTTCGAGAAGCAATGCTAATTAAGAACAATGCAGAAGCCGTTATTCGATTGGACGAGGAGACGAGGGAATTTGTAAATAATTTTTCTAAAGTCCTCACAGAGAAGAACCTGCCGGAATTGGTGAAAAGTTTTAATGACTCCTTTTATTTTATCGAAAGAAATGCGAACCCTAAAATCACATTCGTAACCTTATCCATTAAGGTAGGAAAGGCATTTGGTCGTATTACGTATTAATTTCAATTTTTGAAGAAAAAAACGAAAAACAGAGAAGATTTTTCTTCTCTCGTAACAGTATTATTTTATATTTGTATAGGAGAGCAGTGTGATTGATTGAAAATACACTGCTCTCTTTTGTAAGTGCATGTTTCAAACATGCTTATATATAGTCTAGTACTAATAAGCGTTAACTCATAAAATTGATTAAACTATGGATTTAAAGAACGAATTTAAAAAATTTGCCATGAAGGATCAGGGGATCTCGAGCCTTCACATGGATAGCTATATTGGTAATTTCGAAAATATGACACGTACAGTTATTGAAGAGCGTGATCGTAGATTTGCCGAAATTGACGTATTCTCAAGATTAATTGCTGACCGTATCATCTTCATGGGTACTCAAGTGGATGACGCAATTTCAAATATTGTTATCGCACAGTTATTATTTTTAGAATCAATTGATGCTAAAAAAGATATTTTGATGTACATCAATAGCCCAGGAGGATCTGTATATGCAGGTTTGGGTATGTATGATACAATGCAGTATGTTCGTCCTGACGTAGCTACAATCTGTACTGGTTTAGCAGCATCAATGGGTGCCGTTTTGTTAGCAGGTGGCGCTGAAGGAAAAAGATCTGCTTTACCTCACTCAAGAATCATGATTCACCAACCGCTAGGTGGTGCCCAAGGTCAAGCATCTGATATTGAGATTACAGCAAGAGAAATTCAAAAGTTAAAGAAAGAGCTTTATGAAATTCTAGCAAATCATTCAGGTCAACCTTATGATAAAGTGTGGCAAGACTCAGATCGTGACTACTGGATGAGAGCTCAGCAAGCCAAAGAATATGGTTTAATTGATGAGGTTTTGACAAGAAACCCAAAGAACGATTAAACTAGACTTTAATAGTAATTTTATTCCTTTTTACATAAAAAGTAGATTCAAACCATCACTTTATGTGAAAAATCAATAAAAAAGCTGTTATAAGTGTAAAACATTGGTATTGAGAGGGAAATGATCTAATATTTCCCTCTTATCTATTGTAAGAAAGTGTAAAATTTGTAGTAACTTGCATTTTCAACATAAAGAATATAAACTCTAGAATATATTATTGAGTTTATTATGGTATAAAGAAAGTTTTCTTTATACATTTTTGAATGTAGAGTAAAGGCAAGGAGAGAATAAATGAAAGGGAATTTCTGTTCGTTTTGTGGCGCACCTAAAGACACGGTGGAATTAATGGTTTCAGGTCAGAATGCTCAGATCTGTAACAATTGTATTGAACAAGTACATCAAATCCTAATGGAGGAAAGAAAACCTCGTAAAAAGGATATGGAAACTTCTTCGTTTGATTTAAAAACGCCTGCCGAGATGAAAAAGCATCTTGATGAATATATTATCGGGCAGGAAAAAGCAAAACGAGTGCTCTCGGTTGCTGTTTATAATCATTATAAGCGTTTAAACCAAAAACAGTCTTCTGATGATATTGTGATTGAAAAATCAAATATTATCATGACAGGAAATACTGGTACTGGAAAAACATTATTAGCTAAAACTTTAGCAAAAGCATTACAAGTACCTTTCTGTATTGCTGATGCCACTGTAATTACTGAAGCAGGTTATGTAGGTGAAGATGTAGAAACAATTCTAACACGTCTACTTCAAGCTGCCGATTACAATGTGGAACAAGCAGAAAGAGGCATCGTATATATTGACGAGATAGATAAAATTGCTCGTAAATCTGATAACCCTTCGATTACAAGAGATGTAAGTGGTGAAGGTGTTCAACAGGCATTATTGAAATTGCTTGAAGGGTCTATCGTGAATGTTCCACCTCAAGGAGGACGTAAACACCCAGAGCAAAAGTTGATTTCTGTAAACACTGAAAACATCTTATTTATCTGTGGTGGTGCCTTTGCAGGTATCGCGGATATGATTGCTTCTCGATTAAATACAAGACCAATTGGTTTTGCGGGTAAAGAAGAAGATCAACCAGAATTGAATAAAGAAGAGCTTTTAGAGTTTGTAACAGCACAAGACTTGAAACGTTTTGGTATCATTCCAGAATTGATCGGTCGTTTGCCATTGGTGACTTACTTAAAGCCTTTGGATAAAGATGCATTAAGAAATATTCTAACAGAACCTAAGAATGCTTTGACAAAGCAGTACAAGAAATTGTTTGCAATGGAAGACATTGATTTGGTATTTGAAGATGATGCTTTAGATTATATCGTTGAAAAGGCATTGGAATATGACTTAGGAGCAAGAGGTTTACGTAGTATTTTAGAAGCGATTATGCTTGATGCTATGTATGAATTACCTTCTTCTGAAGAAAAAATTAAAGAATTTGTGATTGATAGAGCTTATGCAAAAATCAAATTTGAAAGCTCATCACATGCTAAGAACTTAAAAGTTGCATAAGCACAAATTGACATAATAAATCTAACAAACAGCAAGGTACTACTCTTAAGTGCTTTGCTGTTTGTGTTTCAAATTTAATGAAGAACCTATCGTTATGGATTTTAGTAATATGTTTGGACAGTTAAAAGAAGTCCAAGAAAAATTAAAACAAGCACAAGAAGACCTAGTAAATGTAACTGCTGAAGGTGATGCAGGTGGAGGAATGGTAAGAGCCGTTGCAAATGGTAAAAAACAGGTCATCAAATTAGAAATTGATCCGTTGCTTTGTAAAGAAGAAGACAGAGAAATGCTGCAAGATCTTGTTGTTGCCGCTGTAAACCAAGCCATCAAGGAAGCAGATCAAAAAGGACAAGAGCGATTGATGAAGACTACTAAAGGAATGATGCCAAATATTCCAGGTATGGACTTTGGGAATCTAGGATAATAAAATCTTATTGAGATAAACTGAATAAGGGTTGTTGGTCAAAACATCAACAACCTTTTTATATATAAATTGAGACATTTTTTTTGTTGACATGAAGCCAACAAGTGGACTTCCTTATGATGAAGTAGCTATTGTTATTTTAAATTATAACGGTAGAAGATTTTTAGAAGAATTTTTAGATAGTGTAATTCAAAGCAGTTGTGATGCCAAGGTTATAGTAGCAGATAACGCTTCTACTGATGATTCTATACCCTTTTTAAAAGAAAATTATCCTAAAGTAAGATTAATTGAATTATCTGAAAACTTTGGGTTTACAGGAGGCTACAATAAGGCCTTAGAGCAGATAGATGCCAAATACTATGTGCTTTTGAATTCAGATATTCAATGTCCTGAAAACTGGTTGACTCCATTACTCACTTTAATGGAAAGCGATAGTCAAATTGCAGCTTGTCAACCGAAAATCAAACTCTTTTCGGATCAAGAATCCTTTGAGCACGCAGGTGCTGCAGGAGGATTTATGGATTATATGGGATATCCTTTTTGTCGAGGAAGAATCATGCATGCTCTAGAATACGATGATGGTCAATATGATGATACCGTTGAAGTTTTTTGGGCAACAGGTGCCTGTTTGTTTATAAGAGCAGAATTGTATCACAAGATGGGGGGATTAGACGAAAAGTTCTTTGCTCATATGGAGGAAATAGATTTATGTTGGAGATTGAAAAGTGAAGGCTACAAAATCAAAGCGGTAGGAACTTCTGAGGTATATCATGTTGGCGGTGGAACATTGAGTAGAGAAAACCCCAAAAAGACTTATTTGAATTTTAGAAATGGTCTATTCCTTCTTTTTAAAAATTTACCTTCTTCAAAGTTACTTTTAGTACTGTTTTTGAGAATGGTTTTAGACGGTGTTGCGGGGGTGAGATTTTTACTAAAAGGAGAGGTGAATAACCTATGGGCAGTGTTAAAAGCACATAGAGATTTTTATCTTTCGATAGGATATTTAGTGAAAGCAAGGCGAAAAATTAAAAACCATAAAATTAACTTTCCCGAAGTTTATAAAAAGTTGATTGTAAAGGAGTTTTTTTTGAAAAAAAGAACGAAATTCACGGACTTAAATGGGTTTCCTAATAATTAAATTGGGGGTCTTTTAAAAAAAATGAATTAATGTAAACTCTTGAATCTTATTTTTTGTTAATCTTTTATAATAATAATAAGCATTAAGAGTTAGTAAATTGTATTCACTTATCTTTGAAAACTGAAAAATTACGCAATTAAAATGCTATATTCATTTGATATCATACTATTTATAAATTCAAACTTCTAAAAAAAGTTAATATTTGTACTGCGTAGGTGAACAATTGAGTTAAGGCGATTAAATTGCGGAACCTAGAAATAGAAAAATTGGATGACGATTATGAACAAATACACTAATGCTTTGTCTACAGTACTTGCTGCTGGAACAATGTTATTCACAAACTGCGGTAATGTAGATGTGAATAAAATGGCTCAAGAGCAAGGAATGACAATTAATCCTTCACCATTAGAATTACATGGTGATTCGGTTGTTTTCGAAATTGACACAAAACTTCCTCCAAAATTATTAAAGAAAGGTTTTACTTATGACGTTATAGTAAATTATAACCCTAATGATGCTGAACCTATCGAAGTTGGTGTTGTTACTTTCAAAGGTGACGACTATGCTGATTCCCCTGAGGCAACTCCAGCTTTACATAAGCGTATGGCTTTTGCTTATGAGGATAAGTTTGAAAGAGGTCAATTAGAATACTTAGGTCGTGCGACTAAGGACAAAAACGGTAAAGTAAAAGAGTCTAACGAAGGTGCTTTCGCAGCAATGCCAAACAACCAAGGTCAAGGTGTTATCACTACAGCCCAAAACGTTCAGCCTACTTTTATCGCAAACTTTGCTGATCACGGTTATAACAACGCTGAAGAGTATATCCCAAATAACGTGGATTTCTTCTTCTTACAAGGATCATCAGTATTACGTTCTTCTGAGAAGAGAGGTGCTGAAGGTAAAGAGTTATCTAATTATGTTTCTGCTCAGAACCCTACAAGAACAGTAACAATTACTGGTTCTCACTCACCAGAAGGTTCTACAGAAGCAAATACAAAATTAGCGAACAAGCGTCCTGAGGCTGTACAAAAGTATTACGAGTACTTGTTAAAGAAAAATAAGGTTGAAGAGGAAAATGCTCCTCAATTTGTAACAAAGCCAGTAGTTGAAAACTGGACAGCGTTCAAAGCAATCTTAAAAGATTCAGATAAATTTACTGACGCTGAGAAAGATGAAATCATGTCAGTAGTAAACGGATCAGGTGACTTCGTATCTAAGCAATTAAAGTTACAATCACTTGCTTCTTACAAAAAATTATTCCGTTACGTTTACCCTCCATTACGTAATGCTAAATCTGAGATCTTACAGATCAAAGAAAAGCTTACTGACGCTGAAATCTCAGCTCGTGCAGCTAGCATTGCAGAAGGTCAAATGGCATTAGATTCACTATCTTCTGAGGAATTATTATATGCTGCTCACTTATCTTCGGATTTAGCTGCAAAAGTAAAAATTTACGAAGCTGCTATCCGTAAAGATGATTCAGCAATCGCTCATAACAACTTAGGTGCAACTTTATTCGCTCAAGCGAAACAAGGTGGCGATGTTATGGCATTAGTTGAAAAAGCTATCCCTCACTTCGAGACAGCTGCTAAATCAAACAACGTTCCTGAAGCTTACGCTAACCTTGCTGGTGCGAAGTTAATGAAAGGTGATGTTGCTGGTGCTCAAGCTGACTTAGAGAAAGCAAACTCTAGCAACCCTTCAGTAGCTGCTACTGCAAACGCTGTTAAAGGTTATGTAGCAATCACTGATGGTGATTACGACGGTGCTATCCAGTACTTATCTTCTGCTGGAGATGACGCTACAGTTGTTTACAACAAAGGTTTAGCTTACTTATTAAAAGCTGAAAAATCAGGTGCTAGTGATTTCTCACAAGCTCAAGGTGCTTTCAATGAGTCAGGTACTGAGTGGGCTCACTACGGTTTAGCAATCGTTGCTGCTAGAAAATCTGATGCTGCTACAGCTATCAGCGAAATCAAAGCTGCAGGTGAGTTGAAAACTAAAGCGGCTCAAGATCTTGAGTTCTTCGCTTTATTCGAAAACGCAGATTTCCAAGCTGCTACTAAATAATTAGATTTAGAAGTAGTTTTAAAATAGAAGAGCCTATCCTTTTCATTAAGGATAGGCTTTTTGTGTTTTGAGGCTTCAAAAGTAGATGAGAGTAGACCTCAATTATTTTTGTGCTAGTGTATTAAAAAGAGGAAGAGGTGATGAAAGTTCACCTTCCTTACCAAAGCTTAATGATAAATGTTCTTTTTTTATGAAAACCTTTTATTGATAAGCTTAAAAAATAGCGTAAATCTTCTTATCTTGGCATCCGAAAACGAAAATACTGATATATATTATTAGCAGAACTTTTAATAAGTAATGAGAGAAATTCAATTCAGAGAAGCTCTTAGAGAGGCGATGCAAGAGGAAATGCGTCGTGATAAGGATGTCTTCATCATGGGTGAGGAAGTTGCAGAATACAACGGAGCATACAAAGTAACACAAGGAATGTTAGACGAATTCGGTCCAGATAGAGTGATCGATACGCCAATTGCAGAACTTGGATTTGCTGGTATCGGTGTAGGTGCAGCAATGAATGGTACTCGTCCGATTGTAGAGTTTATGACATTCAACTTCTCGTTGGTAGCTATAGACCAAGTAATCAACAGTGCAGCGAAAATCCTTTCGATGTCAGGTGGACAATACTCTGCACCAATGGTATTCCGTGGGCCAACAGGTAATGCTGGACAATTAGGTGCTCAGCACTCACAAAACTTTGAAAACTGGTATGCTAATACTCCAGGTCTTAAAGTGGTTGTTCCTTCTAATCCATATGATGCAAAAGGTTTATTAAAAGCATCGATCAGAGATAACGATCCTGTTATCTTTATGGAATCAGAAGTAATGTATGCTGATAAAGGTGAAGTGCCAGAGAGCGAATATATCATTCCTTTAGGTGTTGCCAATGTTATTTCTGAAGGTACTGATGTAACTTTAGTTTCATTCGGTAAAATGGTTCATGTAATCACTAAAGCGGCTGAAGAGTTAGAGAAAGCAGGTATTTCTTGTGATGTAATTGACTTGCGTACTGTAAGACCAATCGACTTTGATGCGATCTTAAAGTCAGTGAAGAAAACAAACCGTTTAGTTGTAGTTGAGGAAGCTTGGCCATTAGCGTCAATCTCATCTGAGATTTCTCACCACGTACAACTTCACGCATTTGATCACTTAGATTCTCCAGTAGTAAGAGTAGCTTCTAAAGATGTTCCTCTTCCATACGCACCAACATTGATCGAAGAGATCTTACCAAACGTTGAGCGTACTGTTGAAGCAGTGAAAAAAGTAATGTACAGAAAGTAATCTTAGGATTACCTAAAGCATAAATAAACCTCTAATGTTAGTTGATCTGACATTAGAGGTTTTGTTTTTAATATGATTTCTTATTTACCCATTGATTAATTACTTTGTAAACTAAATTATCATTAATTAATATAACTCCTTTTATGAAGGATTAATGGTAGTGTGTTGTGGTTCGCGAGGGGCTGTCGCAAAACTAAGATTTGAATAAATAATCATTATGTTTAACTTATAACATAATGATT
>NZ_JACVVP010000044.1 GCF_014534745.1 Flammeovirga sp. EKP202 | reverse complement strand
CATTTTTAAACTGTTTATGTTCATACGATTTAAAAATGAAGAGTATTTGGAATTTTTGATGGTTTTGCGACAGCCCCCGCGAACCATAATACACTACCATTTATTCTTCATAAAAGGAGTTATATTAATTGACGAAAAATTAGTTTACAATGTAGTGTTTACTCACCCCAAAAAGTATCTATTATTCTTGAAACCTCTCAAACGGTTCATCATAAAATCTAAAATACATAAATGAGTGATGACCCACACTCATCATCATAATTTTGCAACATATTTTTTGGAAATGGTGTTGATTGAAGAGACAGAAAATCAAATGATTACTAAAGTGGTAATTGAAATAAAAAGTCCTCTAGATAATTTGTAATATATATTAGAAAAGTAATGTATTGCATTTGATTGTTAAAATTTCTTGCCTACCTTCAAGTGAGTAAACTATTATATGTCACTGTCACATTTTTTGAATAATGTGAAGGTGGTGTTTATTAAATGTTAGCATCCATAGAATATAAAATGGCAGGTTGGAATACAGTAATTGCAATAGGGTTTGACTTCTCTTCTTTGGTTACAATAGAACAATTTTCTGAAAAACTATTTGATTCCTTTAATTCTTTATCATTTACATATCAGAGCAAATTAACCTTTGAATGTTCTCCCATTTTTACAACCAAGAACAGTAAGGAATTTGAATTCAGTATTCAAGTTGACCACTCTCAATTGTATACAAACCTTCCTCTAAAATTTACTGCTTTTGTTTCTATAACTAATAAGATTTGCATAAATGCCTTTATAATTGGAGAAACAAGAGATAGTGATGAATTTATAAGAAATAATAATGCTGAGTTAATTAACGAATTGAAATACAATATACCTTTAGGGGTGAAAAATATAGTTTACAGAGACAATTACGAATTAGAGTCAGTAGAAGAATTATTAAATGAAAATTGATTAAAGACATTACTTATTGATATTAATTAGAAAAAGCTAAATTGAACAAAGATGCTAACAAAGGCTAAAAAAGCATAGCGTTATTGGTGAAATGGTAGGAATTGAGTTTAAACAAGCCCGCCATAAATTGAATAAAATTTAAAAGGCTTGTGGGTACTTAGTAGACGGAACGTAAGTTCTTCGAAATGCTTTTTAGCCGAGTCGTTAGGTATTATCTTATAAAACATGGCAATGAAACAGAAAGATAAAACAGATAAACTTATTTGCCCTTGTTGTAAAGAACAAAAGCTAGAAAAGGATTTGATTCATCTTTTGAAATGGAGAAAGCAATATAGTTTTCCGTATTTAGGATTAAATGATGAATTGGATTTAGATGATGAAGAAAAAGTCCGTTGGGCTTGCGATGCTTGTATTAAAACAAAAAGAGCAATATTAGCTCAACCTAAAAAACAAGATTATTCATGTTATCCTTATTTTGTCTATTTTGACATAAAAAGAAACTGTAATTCTTGTAATAGAGAATATATTTATACTAAAGAAGAACAATTCTTTTGGTATGAAGAATTAGGTAATAACTATTGGTCTAGAGCAAATAATTGTTGGGAATGTAGACGAATAAAAAGGGAAGAGAAGAACAAAAATATTAGACTGTCTAAATTACTAGAAACTCCAATTGAAAATGATATTTCATCATTAACCGAAGTGATTGAAATTTACTTGAATTTGGGTAAGTATGATAAAGCTAAATTTTATATGTCAAAGTTTCGGAAGTTAGCTAAAAATACGGGCTTTGATGAAATTTGAGAAGATTAATCTTGTAAAGTAGTACTGATAATACTAGTAGTGATAAAGGAATTAAACAATCTGTATAAAACTAAACGATCGTAAAACATGGAAATTAAAGATTTTGTTAAAATCATAAAAGATTGTCATCCTAATTTACCTCCTGTCAATATTTTAAAAAACGTAGACTTTATTCATAATGGTAAAGAGGATTGGGGAGAAAGCGATGATATTAATGCTGATTTTAGGAGAAAGGTTGTAGAAACTCTTTTTGATAATAAAAAGTTGCAAAGCCGGGAGTTAATCAAATATCTACTTCAAGCTGAAATTGACTATTGTCGAGAAGAAACTTTAATGAGAGAGACATTACGACAGATAACTTTCATGTTGTATATGATTGGAAAAGTTGAAGATATTCCAATGCTCTTTGAAGCCAAGATGGATACAAGCTTTGATGCTGGTTGTGGGTTAGATATTGAGTTGATTTTTGGAAGAGACAAAGATAAAGTAAAAGAATATTTCCAGTTAAATAAACATGAAAATTACGACATTGTAGGATGTATTGAGGAATATGAAAAATATGATTATCAAACTCCTAACGAATTTATAAAAGGGATGAAAATGTATTATGAAAGTTAGAAAGTCACTCTATATGTGGAAGAAAATGTATATAATATTTCAAAGCAGCTAATAAAACAACTTAATAAATCAGAAGACATAAGATGAAATATTGCATTGTAATTATTGGATTAGTATTCTCTTATTCTTGCTTCGCACAGGCAGAGAAGATAGTAAGTGAAACGTTGACAAAGAATGAGTATGAGTTCCTTAACTCTAACTTGAATACAGAAAAATACACGTATGATTTTACAAATAAGAAAGTTGCCTTCTTTTCAAGCCCAGGAGGAACAGTACTTCGTTCAAAATCAGAATTCTTTCGAACTGAAGATGGAATTACTGTTGGAGTTGAATATTTTGATATCGTGATTTTCAATGAAAAACAAAAAGCTAAACATGGATTTGATGTTGCTGTTGTTTATGACAGTAAAAATAATCAACCAAAGGTTTCTAATAAATTGAAGAGACTCATGAGAAAGAATAACTGAGCATTATCTATATAAAATATTGTGTAGAGAGTGCAATCTTTTTGCGATAACTATTAAACTTAATAGGATTGTGCTTTGGAATCACTTACATTTCATAAACTTACTGTTACAAACAAGCCTAGAAGACAATACAAAAAAATGGAAATTTGGCAATGCATAGAAATTTTGAGACGTCCAAACAAGACTTGGTTTTTCTCAAAGAACAATACTGAAGAGAAAACTAACGCTTTGAATAAAATTGCCAATGATGGCAATACAAAATTAATTTACAGCTTAACAGAATTTCTAAAAGACGACAATAGAGAAATTCGAGAAACCACTTGCAGGACGATAATTCATCTATTTCAAAAAAATGACAGTAAAAAGAGATATTACGATACTCTTAAGCATTGTGACATTTCAAAAAGTGATATAGATTTTTATGAAGCCAACTTTCCAAAGGAGCAATTTGTAGAATTGTTAGCCATTAGTTCATTAAATGGGAACGGATACGTAAGAGAAAAAGCAGTAAAAGAACTTTCACTGATTGACAGTTCAAGAGCTATACAATTTATTATCTATCGTATGGCTGATTGGGTATTACCAGTCAGAAAAGCAGCACTAATCGGTATTGATAACTACAAAAAAACTCATTATGTCGATAGCTTAATTGAAAATTTACCAATTATTGAATGGCTTCAAAAAGTTGAACGGACAGACCTTAGTGGAGTCTACAAAGACAGCCTTGAGTTCATTACCTGCCAAAATAGAGCATATGTAATGGACAACTTTAAGAAGTACCCTGACAAACTGAGGATAATTTTAGCCAGATATATTTCAACTTTGATTAGAGACAATTCAAAAGAATTAAAACTGTTTTTATCTGACAAACATTTTTTGATTAGGCAATTAACAATAAACCATTTTGAAAAACTTGAGCAAACCGAAATAGATCAATTATTAAAAGATAAATCAGCTAATATTCGAGCTCAAACACTTTATTGCTTAAAAGACCAAAACGGTTTTGAAACAACTGCAAAAAAGTTTTTATCGGATAGTTCCGCTACAATACGACATTTTGCAAGGTTTACGCTTAAACAAGCTAACATTGATTTTGCTAGATTTTACAATGACAACTTACAAGAAAACAGACAAGTCATTGGGGCATTAAACGGGCTTGCTGAAATACAAGGTAAACAGTATTCAGAAACAGTTAAGTTATTTCTGAATGATAAAAAAATAAGAATCAAGAAGGCAGCGTTTTCTGTTCTTTGTCAGCTCGATGAAGATAGTGCTTATGCCTTTGCATTAGAAAACTTGGACAGTCAATATCTAGGTCTTAGAAATTTAATCATTGAATTTTTATCACATATTCCAAGACAAGAAATATTGGATAAGGCAAAAATCCTATACGAAAAGGATGATTATGAGTTAAAAAAGTCAATGCTAAAGCTTTTCACGAAAGTTGGTGGTTGGGCAGTAATTCCTGACTTGATGATTGGAACAATTGATCAAAACGAGAATGTAAGACAATTGGCATTTGACTATTTACAAATCTGGAAAACACGAGCAGTAAGACTATTTTCAACACCCAAACAAGTTGAAATTGAAAGAGCAAAACAGATTTTTTCATATGTAAATGAGGTACATCAAGACAAAAATTATTTTAAATCAAATCCAGTAGATGGACTAGATTTTTACTTCAAATAAAAACTCTTTAAACCACCTACTTTGCATTAAGAGTTATACTTCATTAATCTGACTATGATGATAAACTTAAATTCAAATATATTCGAGGGGATAATGGACATATTTTAAAATCATTTATGAATAGTTTATACAAAATACTACTTAACAATAAGGAAATCGGAACAACTCAGTTGGAAAAAGCAGATGCTCCAATGGGAGTTGCTTTTGGACTGATTGAATTTATTGATATTGAATCTCCCTATCAATTTTTCAAAGAGTACTGCTTGCAAAATGGCATAAATATTTCTACTGATGACCCCGAATTTGAATTTATAGACACTCAGGTAATTACAGGATTGAAAGTGTTTCGAAATGACGGAGTCGAAATAAAGGGGGAAGCTGGAAGTGCAATTACAGGAATGAAAGATGAAGGATACGAAATTTCAATTTTTGGAATTAGTTATCCGTTTTACGAGGAAGAATTTCCTCATCATGTGAAGGCACATAAAGAATTGTTTAAAGATTAAAACAAAACTACAACATACCATTAGTAGATATAAACTTCAACTATTAATAAAGTGATTTCAATATTTAATAACTTCAAGAGGTATTATTTACCTTGGTTTATCTTATTTTTTATTTTTTTTGGATGTCTTTTAATTATATCATTTTTCAAAAATACTTTGGATAAAGGGGCAATTATATTTTGTCTTACTCTTATTTTAGTTTTTCCTGTGTTAATTGGCACTATGATTCTTTATATAGATAAAGTCTCAGGTCCCAAAAAAAGAGCAAAATTATATGAGGAACCATTATTCAAGGGTTTGTTGTCATTGGGATTTCATCAAGGGGAAGAATATTATACATTCAAAAACGCTGATTTTGATATTCATATTGGATATCACTGGTTAGATAGAGGCTTTAAACAAAATGTATTTATCCTGTTAGTTATTCATAATTCATCTATAGATGTTGAGAGTATCCTTAATAGATTACACACAAGGAATAAAAATTATTATGGATTTGAACAAACTATAATGCTCGATAATATTTTTAATATTAAATCAATTTCATTTGAAGAACTAGAAAGTGAAATAGAAAATATCCTAAAATGTTTCAATGTCAATCTAATAAGGCATAGAGTAGAAACAGAGGTAATTATTAAAAGTTCTAAGCCAAAATGGAAGAAATATTTTTTTAGAGCTAAAATCATTCTATTTCCTATATTTTTGTTTAACTCACTACGGTTATATTCTAAATGGTTAATGACAATATTCGATTTGGAGAAGCTTTTATTAATTGCCTTTCTTCTTTTCATTTCAGTCACTTTTATTCAATTCAAATATTTTAATAAGAACAAACTAGCATCTAAATTACTGAATATCATATATCTTACTTTTTATCCAATATTCTTTTGTATAACAATAAATCTTCGTTTTATTTCAAATGATTATTCCGTTGAAAAAGTGAAGGTTATCTCGGAATCATATAACGAAACAATTAGAAGGCATTTTTTGGTGGTGAAAAATGAGTCTTTGGAAAAGGAACTATTTTGTAATCAGGGTGAGTATTCAGAAATAAGCAACAAAACTTTATATTTAATTGTTCACGACGGTTTTTTTAAAGTTAAGACTATCCAATCTGTTTTTACTGATGAACCATTTTTAGAATAGATTTACTCAAATCACCTATTTAGAGTATTTGAATCTATTTTCAGGTTGACAATTACAAAAGAGATATAAAAAACAATTCCATTTTGCTTTTATCGTATCACGAATATTTTTTGATGTTAAAAGGCAGGATTTAGATAAAAAAATGAGGTTCCTCATTAAATAAATTAACTTTTATTAAAAACTACCCTTTTGGGTAGTTTCATTCTATGTATTGTTATCTATCTTTACTCCTGTTATAGAAGGATAGAGACTTTGTTTTTATTCATCTCATTGTTGAAATTTATTTAAAGTACACTAAGCATTTAAGCACTTTATTGATCGCTGAGATTCTTTACCTTCCAGCATTGTGATCGATAAAGTGCTCTTTTTTTGTCCAATTCTATTTCCTTTCCTTCGTTGATAGCCTTATTACATTGTAAACTAAATTTTCGAATATTTATGACATTTAGAAATCAGGAGATTTCTAATGATCTGAGAGACACGAATGACGCTATCGCTTAACATTCGCGCCAGTGGTCTTTCTACTCAATTCGTTAGGTAGTACTTCCTTCGGCCTTGAAGGGAAAAGCGTTAAGAATTTCATGTATTGAGCCGTTAAAAATGATTTTTCATGTTTGAGCAAAGCGACTTTAAAATTATTTAGGCGAGAGGAATGAAATTTAGCTTTTGACTTCAAAGCCTAGATTTTTTCTTTTTTATCAATCATAATTTCTCCTCAAAAGAGTTATCTATTATTTGATGCTAAACAGGTTTTTTTATCTCACTTTTAAGCCATTAGATACTCTAAAAAAATCTCCTAAAACCACATAACCAATCTAATTTGAGTGAGAGACTTACATTGAGGAAGGAAAATCTTAATGTTTGATACTTAACAATCATTACATTTTTATTATGTTTAAAGTGAAACAAAAATTAAAAAAAGGTAGTTTATATAATCAGAAGTTAGATGAATGCACTTAGTAAAAAAGTGATAAAAAAAATTGAGAGAGTTAAGTTCATAAACACCCTTGGGATGCTGTCCTTAGGGTGTTTTTTTATGCACAAATAGAAGAACAGCATAGACTTTTAAATTGCATTTTGCACTTCTCAAAGAATTTGAATGGAGAATAAAAACCTATTGGAATAAAAAAGAGGAAGAAAATAGATTTTTTTGAGGTAGTGATTTAAAGTATTTAGACTTTTACTTGTTCAGTTTTTGAATAGGGAGTTTAGTATCAAAATCATATAAAAGTAGCATTTGAGGAGTAAATTCAGTTCAAAATACAGTTTTTGTCTAGTTTTTTATTTGAAAGTCTAGTGATTTTTCCCGTTTTGCGAAATGCCTCTTGTTCAGTAATAAGATGAGGTATACAGTTTTTGTCTAGTCTGAAAAATTGATTCCAAAAACCGAAGTGTCCATATTTGTTGACGTAGATACTACACTTGTGGTGCCCACTTAAAAATCAAGTGAACGCGAAACCAAACACCACAAGTGTTTATTTACAATTCTGATAAGCATTAAAAAAAAAGAGCCTACCAACTTAGACGGCAATCTTAAATTGTGGTAGACTCATGAAATGAAATTATGTTCAACTTCTAACTGCAATATGAATGAAATATTATTAAATCTCTAATCTAGCTTAGATTATTTATAGTAAGGAAAACGATGTTTCGAAATCAGTTAATGATAACATTGAGTAAACTAATTTGATCGATTCATTACTGATTGAGAATTTATACCATTTTTCGTAATACTATAAATAACTATCCATCTTACTTTTAAAGTAATGACCCTTTTATTCAAAGAGGTTTTTTAATATTTCATCCCTATTGCTTTTATTATAAAGAGATAAATAACACACCCACTTTCTATCCTATTGCTTGTTGTTATTAAAATAATTTACGATCTATTTTCAGTTTATTGATATGAGAAAAGTACTCTTAGTGGCAGCGGCCATAATGATGTATCTTAATGTTTCAGCACAAGACTGGAGCGGAATAGCAGTACCTGCCAATGCAGGTGCAGGAAATATTTGGGAATTACAGGATAATGTATCGGATGATTTTAACTATACTTTTAACCCTGTCAACGCTAAAACAAACTTTGGTGATGGAAAGTGGTATAATTTCTATCATAACGCTTGGGATGGTCCGGGTACAACGTATTGGAAATACCAGAATGTATCCGTACGAGATGGTAGTTTGTTTATTAACTCTTCAAGATGGGATCAAAACAATCAAGCGAATCCTTGGAATGGAAATTCTCCCAAAATGGAAAAACCCGATAATGGCGTCAATGCAGGTTGTGTAACTTCCAATGGTAGAGTACAATACCCTGTTTATGTTGAATCAGCGATCAGTGTGGCAAACATCAGTTTAGCTTCTTGCTTCTGGTTATTAAGCCCTGATGATACACAAGAAATTGATATCATTGAAAATTATGGAGGAGTAAATGGGTTCAAACATCTTACGCATATTTCTCATCACTCTTTCATCAGAAATCCGTTTCATGACTATCAGCCAAGAGATTGGAACAGTTGGTGGCCCGACAGTAGAGTAAGTGCTTCTTACGGCTGGGGTGATTGGGCTTGGAATGATGGTGATAGAAGGTATTTGAGGTTAGGTGTATATTGGAAAACACCAAATCATTTTGAATACTACATAGATGGAGAATTAGTAAGGGTAATGTACCATAATGCGATAGCAACGTTGATGAATGGAACTTGGGAATATACTTATTATGATGATCAACATCCTGCAAATACGGAGGATTCATGGGGAAATAATGTTGGTGGAATGCCAAAAAATGGTTCAAATGGCTATTCAAAAGTGACTGTATATGCTACAAGTGCTAATTTCTCGATGAATACTTTACAAGAAGCAAGTGATAATTCAAATGGTATTAATGTGATTGATCCAGGTGAATACCAAAATGGAAATGGTTTTACGAAAGAAATGGACATTATTATTAATGTAGAATCTCAAAGTTGGTTAGTCAGTAGGGGAGAAACACCACCGGATGCAGACTTAGCAGACCCTGCCAAAAATACAATGGAAGTAGATTGGGTTAGGGTTTACAAGCCAATACCTTCTGAAAATGCAGTTGCTGTTGAGAGTGTTTCTATCACTCCTTCGACAATGACATTAGAAATAGGAGCAAAAGGTAACCTTCAAGGACAAGTGATACCTGAAAATGCTACAGATAAATCAATAACATTTACTTCAAGTGATGAAAATGTAGCTAGGGTAGACCAATCTGGACGAGTAACCGCAGTAAGTAAGGGAACGGCTGTCATCACGGTAACTACAACAGATGGTGGTCATACAGCGACATCAACAATCACTGTAAATGCTTTATCAGCACCACCTATTCAAGGAGAAACTTTTGAAATAGAAGCAGAATCATTCGAAGAAACGGGAGGTACTTTCAACGATGGACACGTTCCATTAGGAATGAATAGAGGAACAGGAGGCGTTAATTATGTCAATTCTGGAGACTGGGCAGAGTACACAATCAATGTTTCAGGAACTTATACCGTAGAATATATGATTTCTACGCCATCGACTTCAGATACAGAGGTCAGCTTGGTGTTGGATGGAACGACGGTTTGCACAACGGCAGTTCCAAATAATGGAAGTTGGGATGATTATACCGCACTTTCGGGTAGTGAACCGATCACATTTTCTGGTTTTCATACTTTAAGACTTGTGGCTTCTGGTGGAAATGATTGGCAATGGAATTTAGATAAACTCATATTTATTCCTGTCCATACAGTGACACCTCCACCTACAACAACTCCATTTGACTTTACAATTGAGGCAGAAGATTTTACTTCTACAGGGGGAACTTATGATGATTCATTTGTTCCTTTTGGAGTAGGAAAAATAGAAAGTGTAGGTATTAACTACGTCAATGCAGGAGACTGGGCGGAGTATAATGTCAATGTAGAACGTTCGGGAGAATATTCAGTCGAGTATTTTATTACAACACCAATGTTGACAGGAACTGAGATTCAATTGCTAGTAGATGGAACTGAAGTCACAAAGGATGAAGTTCCTTCGAATGAAAGCTGGACGAATTATCAGTCATTAAAGGCAAGTTCTTCATTTAATCTTACAGCAGGAGATCATACGTTTAGGGTGGTAGCCTCTGGAGATAATGATTGGCAATGGAACTTAGATAAAATGAATTTTGCAGCGAGTAGTAAAGATCGTGAAATCATTTCTTCAGTAGATGACAATTTTCAGAAAATAAAATCATATCCTAATCCATCAACTGGTGGCCTATTTGTGGAAGGGTTAACAGCAGGGAAGTATACTGTTGCGATCTATAACTTGAATGGTGCAAATGTTTACCAATCAGAAATAGATTTTAACTACAAACATCAATTTGATTTAAGTGTACTTCCAAAAGGTATTTACTTCATTACTTTCACGGGAAAAAATCAAACGAATAAGATTAAGGTGGCACTTACGAACTAAGTAGTACCCAGGCAACATAGGGACAGATTCAGTTGGCCAAGGTATATACGTACTTAAATTATATAAAGTAACTTCAAAAACGGAGCTGAATTTTTCAGCTTCGTTTTTTTATAAGCAATGGAAATTATACTGTAAACTAAATTATCGTCAACTTTCAATCAGTCTTTCTGCCAGCATTTATAGGATCAACTTTCAAACCTCCTTCTTCTTCATTTTGTCTTGAAACAAAAACGAAGCAAAAAATTCAAGGCTTTGAAGTCAAAAGCTAAATTCCATTCCTCTCGCCTAAATGATTTTAAACTCGCTAAAGCTCAAACAAGAAAATCATTTTTAACGGCTCAATTCACGAAATTCTTAACGCTTTTCCCTTCAAGGCCGAGGGAAGTACTACTAAATGATTGTCTCGTTACATGTCAAAAGACAAAGGTTTTATAATAATCTTCTAAAATGCAGTTCTGTAGGGGCGTTGCATTGCAACGTCCTCGCGAACCACAATACACTACCATTAATTCTTCATAAAAGGAGTTGTATTAATTAACGAAATTGTAGTTTATAATGCAGTAAACCTATTGTAAATCCCTCTTACCTCTTTTTGAATAAACCAAGGTAAGTGTTCTACTATGATTGTTTTTTTAGGATTACTTTTATGATAAATCAAGGTGTATTCAGTGTTTTGAGGAGGATGAAAAATAAATCTAGAGGTTTCAAGAATACATCCATTTTTAGTGATATAAGACAAGGTCATGCGATTTGTTAGTAGTTTTTGATGGAGTAATGAATAATCATCCTTTTTGAGAATAGCCCTTGTAATTTCGCCATTACTTAGAATATTAATTCTGTTATTCCCAATCCAAAAATTTAAGAATAGGAATATGGCTACTACAAATAACAAGGCGATGGAGAAAAGGTCTCTATCAGAATGACTCATTCCGATGATCCGATTAATATGAGGCTTCGATTTTTGGTACTCTACCACTACTTGATCTCCTTCTGCATAATGGTCACCCCCCTGAAAAGAAGTCCAATTAAAATCTCCCGTTTTAGAGTGAAAAACATAGTTATATTGGTAAACAGGCTCGCCATTTATTTTTATGTTGGTATAAAGTACATTGATAATTTCACCATTGCTTCTTTCTAAATTATGATCCTTCATGTGAGCCAAAGTTTTAATATCAAAGGATTGTAACGTAAAGAAAGAGGTAAAGAAAGCTGCCAGAAATGATACTATTGCTATTACACCATACATACCATTGAGGGATAACACCATCTTGGTACTGATAGGTATTCGAGAGTCCATTATTAGTTTAATTAGTCATTTTGATACGTTTGTAACACACAAATCTATAGACTTTTCTACACTTTCACAAGCTAATATGTACAGGCTCCACTTTCATTTTATAAAGTGTTATTATAACAAAGTCCCTCAGTCATTGATTAAAATGAAAGAGGGACTTCAAAAATATTTTTATTTTAAAAAAGTGAGCTTACTGCACTTTTTCGATATATAAAACACCTTCCTTTGGCTGACCACCAGTACCTTGTTGTAGTACGTAGTCGCCGTTTCCGTTAGACACTAATCTTAAGCTACCATCCATATCCAACTTAAGGATATATTTAGTGTTAGTAGCTAATGCAGAATCATATTCTACATCAAAAGATAACTCTTTGTGTGCTACTTTTAAATTAGCAGGAGTGTCCGAACCTGTTTCGATCACATAGCTGTCCTCGTTTTTATCTAATCCAAGAATAGCACTTTCTACTTCACCAATAGGAAGTGTTTCATCTGACCAGATAAGTGTGTCTTTACTTTCAAAATGAAGCAAGTCTACATAGCCTTTTCCTTCTTCTTTGTTGAAAGTCACCGTTTGACCACCTACTTGTACTGTAAGTGTAGCCACTGATACCACTACTCAGTCAACGCCGGGGATATCCCTTGCAGTAGTTCTTGTGTTAGAATCTGAAATACCTCCAGATCTTAAGCTTACATCAGCTTTTGATGAGGCAGTAGAATTATCATCATCATTGTTACATCCGCCAAAGCAAAGTGCTCCAGCTAGTAGTGAGTAAAGTAAAAATTTTGTTTTCATAATCGTAATTTATCGTTTTTACAGTCCTGCAAATATGACAGTTTTCTAAGCATTTCAGACAAACTGTTGTATTAAATTAAATCAAAAAAATCTAACGGAGGTGTTAATTATGCCGTTTTCCTCACATCATCAGCCCATGAATTAATTCATGAGCTGATGATGAGGGATTAATAAATCACCGAAATACCGCTATCCTTTCTAAACTTCTCACCAGGATACAATTCACTTTCATAAGTTAATGTATACACATAATCACCAATCGATACCTTACGACCTCTATACGTACCATCCCAACCTTTTTTAGGATCTTTGAGTTCATATTCATCCGCATATTCTCTGTAGAAAATAATTTCTCCCCAACGGTTATAAATCGTCAAAGTGATATTGAATAAATCGGAGGCTTCAATGTAGAAAGTGTCGTTCAAGCCATCACCGTTTGGCGTAAAGCCTGTTGGCGCTGAAATTCTTGGAGGACATAATTCTACGACATTGATTTCGTATTCTTCAAAACATGCTGTTTCTCTAGAAGTATCCATGATTTTTACAGCATAAACGCCTTCTTCACCTCTTGTTACTGTTGGCGTTGTTTCTTCTGTATCTTCCCATACCACAACAACATTTGGATCATTAGTGGCTACTAATTCAATTCTTGCATCATCTTCAAAACAGAATGTGGTATCTGATGGAAGAAGCGTACCTGGAATTGGATCTCTATTGACTGTAATACTATGCGTATAGGTACATGGATCAGCATTCGGATCACTTTGTACAAGTAAGGTATAAGAGAATGTACCTGCTTCAGTGACTACAATAGAAGAGGTAGTTTCACCCGTACTCCACTCAATACCTTTTACTACAGCAGGATCATCTATGATGGTTGAAAGGGTCACTTCTGCAAAATCACAAGCTTCTATAATAGAGCTTCCTGATCCGTTTGGAAGAACGACCACTTCAATAGAATCTGTTTTGAAACAGCCTAATTGATTGAAACACTTCACTCCGTATTTCTGTGATTCAGTAGGAGTAACATTGATCGTTGAAGTTGTTTCTCCTGTAGACCATTCCCATGATTCACCCCCTGAGATACTAAGTGTGGCAGTTTCTCCTTCACATATGTAGACTAATGGATCAAATGTAGTTTCAGGAAGACCTATAACATCGATTTCCTTGATCATTACGTCTTGACAACCTGAACTGTTGGTGATTACTAAGGCAATTTGATAATTACCTGTTTGAGGATAACTGTAATTGATCGATGAATTACTTCCTTGAGAGATCGTATTGTTTCCACCATAATCCATATACCATTCCCAAGTGATTTCTCCATCAGGATTTCCTGCTGTTGAACCATTATTGTTCGCTTCAAATTCTTGATCCAAACAGATCAGATCAGGAATGTTGAAATTAGCGACAGGGCTTGGGTAAATAGTGATTGATTCAGAATAAATATTACTTGTACACCCAAGTGCTGATGTGATTCTCAATGCGATGGTATACGTGCCTTCTCCTTCATAAACTTTATCCATTGTTGAAAGGGTAGAAGAAGAATCAGCTGAGAAAGTACCATTGTAATTGAAATCCCATTCGTAAGTATTTTCTCCGTTTGGAATACCAGAAGTTGAAGCATCCAATGTCAATACTTGTTGAGCACAACCCACCGGATTTTGAATAGTAAAATTCGAAGTTGGTGTTCTTTGGAAATGTACTTTTGCGGTATCAATACCCGGACAAACATCTGGAACCAATTTGTTGACTGTCGTTAAAACAACGTCTGCGTAAATATCATATACATCGCTATCAAATACAGGAGAGTGAACGTTAATGCTGTATTGATTCACACCATCATTGGACAGTTGACCACCTACAACATTTAAAAATTCCCAACTGTATTCAATGTTACTTTGCTCGTCATACGATGATTGAATTGAAATCGTTTCTGCTTCACACACTGCCAAAGTATCTGTAGGAAGACCTACTATAGGTGAACGGTGAATGGTAAAACTGAAAGTCTTTGTACTTCCTGCATTGCTACAAGTTTCATTTACTTTATTGGTTACCGTAAGTGTCACATCAAAATTGATCTGCTGAGTATTGACATTATTATAATCCGTATCCTCAAGCGTGATCGATAAATTTTGACCAGTAAAGCTTTGCACTAAACCTTGAATTCTTATCGATCCATCCGCTGAAGTTCCCACCAATGAAGCAACATCCAAATTCCACTCATAATTATAATCTTCTGAGAAATCATCATCTCCGAAAGGCATAAGAACGACAGGAACCGCCGAACAGCCCTCTGCTTCTGCATCAGGAATCGTGATTTCAGGTATACGAGTAAATTGAACTACAACCTCTTGAGTACTTTCACAACTGCTGTAAAGTGAATTACTTGTGATAAGGTTGAAAGTCACCGTGATCAAGCCAGATGAAGCTTCAAAATCATCTTTCGTCATCTGTAGATTGGTCAGTGTATTTGAAGTCGAATTGTTGTAGGCATTGATTTTATTGATACCCGATGCACTTGCCCCATCAATAGAAGCAACTTCCCATCGGATATTAAATACGCCTGCATCAGAAGAAATTCCTTCAATTGTATTGATTTCATCTTGACAGAATACCAACGTATCACTATTGGTAAATACAGGAGCTCTATAAAGATTGATATTGACGGTTTGACTTCTTTCGTCACAAGAACCTGTTTGATTGATAGTCAACGTACCTGTAATAGCATAACTGTTATTATCAAAAGTGATGTCTTGTAAAGTAAGTCCAGCGTTATTATTTCCTGTTGGAACTAATGTAAATGAACCGCCAGTGACAGATGAAGTCCAAGTATGATCGATAGACGCTAGTTCTTCATCGTTGGAAGTATAAAGTTCAAGATCTTCTAAACCATCCACACAATTTTCATAATCCCTGATGTTTGAAAGGTCTATACTTCTTCTAATTGTTATGGTGAAGGTCTGAATGATATTATTACAACTTCCGGTCGTATTTAATGTCACCGAACCTGTAATGACATCACTTCCTTCATCAAAATTAATTGCAGAAACATCCAACCCACTTCCTTGATTTCCTTTTGTTGATAAATCAAAAGAACCTCCTGTTGTTCCATCCAAAAGAATCCAAGTGTAAGTCCAAGATGGAAGGTTTTCACTATTCCCTGCCCATAATTCTAAGGTGCTACCGTCTTCATCAAAAGCACACAACTCATTCAAATCAATAGAAGCTACATCTACAGATCTATTAATTGTCAGAGGAATGGTGTCAGGAGTCGCATCACATGAGTTGTTGACTGTGAGTACAATGTCAGCTGTGATATTAGTTTGATCCATATCAAAAATAACTTGATCTAATACCAACTGAGAATTATTGTTGCCACTTTGTGTAAAGGATGGAATCTGTCCGCCATTGATATTGATGATTTGATAGTTGAAAACCATATTGTCAATCGCAAATTCATTCTCTTCAATTGCTTCAACATTAGTAGCATTGTTGGTCAAACATAAATCTACTCCTGTCAATGTCGTTTGATCGGCTACTCTTTGAATTGTCACTGCGATGATCTTCTCATCCAGTGAACAACCTGATTCATTAAATACCCTTACATTGGCTTGAATCTCATCAGATGTGTCATCAAACTGAATAGCATTCAAGATCAGTCCTGAATCATCAGCACCACTTGTTTCTAAGGTAAAACTACCACCATTTAGTGAACCTGTAACGATTTCATAATCAAAAGTGATATTGTTGATTTGTTCTGTTTGAGGATCGATTACCGTAATGCCAGTGCTATTGTCTACCAAACATTCATCAATTGTATCAGGGAATAATGAGAAATCGATCTGTCTATTGATCGTCACATCAAATGAAGTGTTGCTTCCTTGACAAGCATTGCTTAATGTGACATTGACAGTGAATGTAATTACATCAGATCCCTCATCAAAAGTGACTGTTTGAAGATTTACACCTGAATTATTATTTCCATAAGCTTCCAAAGTTGCTGTACCACCCGTCAAGGTTGATGCATCAATCGTCCAAGAATAATCGATCGTGCCCCAAGTTTCTGTAGAGGCTGTAATCAATGTTTCGTCTGTCGAATTTTGAATTAAACAACGTACTTGATTACTGATCACCGACAAGTCAGGAATTCTATTGATGGTAATCGGAATTACTCTTGAGGCAGTATTACAACTTCCTGTAACGTCCAATGTGATTTCAGCATTGATCACTAAAGAGTTGGCATCAAATGTAATGTTATTCGCCAGCAATCTAGAATTATTGTTGCCATCAGAAGAAACTGTAAAGCTACCTCCGTTGGTGATCGTAAGGTTTGTCCAATTATAAGTATAACCGGTAATAGTCTCCGTTGATTCTGGATTTAAGATTTGTGCAGTGCTTCCTTGGATCACACAAAGTTCATTGAGTGTGATACTTTGGAGGTCTACATTTCTTCTAATCGTAATCGGAAGGGTTTGAGTAGCATCATTACAGCTTCCTGTTAATGTCAAGTTTACTGAAGCCGTGATTTCGTTGCTTCCTTCATCAAAGTTGATTGCCGATGCATCAAGACTGCTATTTTGATTTCCTTTTGGAGCGATAGTAAATGAACCACCTGTCATGGTACTCGGTAGCAAAGTCCAAGTATATGACCATGAAGGAAGGTTTTCTGTGCTTTCCGCGTATAACTCCATTGTGCTTCCATCTTCATCAGTAGCACAAAGTTCATTGAGTGTGATCGACGATAAATCTACCGTTCTTTCAATGTTCAATGGAATAGTATAAGGAGTCGCATCACAAGAGTTGTTGACTGTGAGTACGATGTCAGCAGTGATGTTTGTTTGATCTGCATTAAAAATCACTTGATCTAATACTAACTGAGAATTGTTGTTGCCATTTTGAGTAAATGAAGGAATCTGTCCACCGATTACATTGATAATCTGATAACTGTAAACCATGTTGTCAATCGCAAACTCATTTTCAGCAATAGCTTCAGTATTTGTTGCATTATTTTCTACGCATAAATTCACTTCTGTTAATGTCGTTTGATCAGCCATTCTTCGGATCGTCACCGCAATAGTTTTATCATCCAATGAACAACCTGCTTCATTAAATACTCTTACATTGGCTTGAATCTGATCAGAAGTATTGTCAAACTGAATGTCATTCAAGATCAATCCTGAGTTGTCAGTACCGCTCGTTTCTAAAGTAAAGCTACCGCCATTTAATGATGCAGTGACGATTTCATAATCAAAAGTGATGTTATTGATTTGTTCCGTTTGAGGATCGATTACCGTAATGCCTGTACTATTATCAACTAAACATTCTTCTATGGTATCAGGGAATAGTGAGAAGTCAACTTGTCTGTTGATCGTCACATCAAATGAAGTAGTGCTCCCTTGACAAGCATTGCTTAATGAAACATCAACAGTGAAGGTGATTTCATCAGAATTGGTATCAAAAGTGACTGTTTGAAGTCTTACACCTGAATTATTATTTCCATAGGCTTGTAAAGTCGCCGAACCTCCTGTTAAAGTCGAAGCATCAATCGTCCAAGTATAATCGATTGTTCCTAAGGTCTCTGTTGATGCAGTCACCAAAATCTCGTCAGTGGTATTTTGAACCAAACAAAGGAATTGATTACTGATGCTCGAAAGGTCAGGAATTCTATTAATAGTAATCGGAATTGTTCTTGAAGCAGTATTACAGCTACCTGTAACATCCAATGTGATTTCTGCATTAATGACTAAAGAGTTGGCATCAAATGTAATATCATTAGCCAATAATCTTGAATTATTATTTCCATCAGATGATACTGTAAAACTTCCTCCACTTATGATATTAAGGTTAGTCCAATTGTAAGCATAACCATCAAGTGTTTCAGTAGATTCAGCATTCAAGATCTGCAATGTACTTCCTTGTACCACACAAAGTTCGTTGAGCGTGATCGCATCTAAATCGATTTCTCTGTTGATGGTAAATGGAAGTGTGATCGATTGATCATTACATGATGTCGATGTAATAATTAAAGTAACATTACCTGTGATGGTTTTTTGGTTGGCATCGAAATTAATATTCTCAGCCATTAATGCTTCGTTACTCTGAGTAGTAGTTGCACTTAATGTCAATGAACCACCACTAACTGAACCTTCAATTAAAGCCCATTCAAAAGTCCAATCTGCAAGTGTTTCTGAAAGTCCATTGAATAAAGTTGCTGTACCATTACCTGATGTTGCACAAGCTGTATTTAAAGTGATTGAGGCGGTATTAGGAATACGATGTAAAGTAAATGGAATGTCTTTGTCACCAATCCCACAAGAGTTGGAAATATTGACTGTAACGATTCCTGAAACTGTAGCACTATTGTCATCAAATGTAATCGATGTCAGTTCCAGACCTGAGCCATCCGTATTGGCTCCTGCAAAGTCTGCAGAACCTCCCGTAAATGTCGTGTTATCATACGACCATGAATATACATAACCATCGATCTCTTCAAAAGCTTGGTTGATTAATTCAACGCCTGTTGCATTTTCATCCACACAAGTTTCTATTGAAACCACATCATTGATAGAAGGAAGTCGGTTAATGGTCACCGGAATATCTTTTGAATCAATTGCACAACCGTTAGTATTTTGTACCCTAATGACCGCATTAATTGTCGCTGAACTAGGAGTCGTTGAATCATTAAATTGAATGGCATCCAATTGTAACCCTGAAGCGTCCGTTCCTTGAGGATCTAAGCTGAATGTACCTCCACTGATAGAAACGATACTCCATGTGTAATTAAAGTTATCAACCGTTTCTGTGGCTACAGCGATTACTTCTACATCAGTGGCTTCATCCAATTGACATTCTGTGATAGAGGCAGGGAAAATACTCATGTCCACTGCACGGTCAATCTGAACGGTGAAGGACTGATTCAAGGTTTGACAAAGTCCTGTGACTTCTAAATCTACCGTAAAGGAAATGGAAGAGGAAGAAGGATCAATGCTATCATCAAAGTGAATGTCATCAAGCACCAAACCAGAATTGTTGTTGGTTGTACTTGGTACTAAAGTGACCGTTCCACCTGATAGCGTTCCAGTAGCAATACTCCAGTTGTAAGTGACACCACTTCCAAAATCTTCTGTATTTTCAATAACAATCGTTTCTCCATCGGTGTCTTGCAAGGCACAAATCACAACATCTGTCAAAGTTGTAAGATCAGGAATACGTTGGATTCTAATTTGTTTTGTCACTGTGCTGTTATCACAAGAACTGTTTACACTTAAAGTAATATCGGCTGTGATTTCTATCGAATTATTATCAAATACAACGTTGTTGACCGTCAATAAGGAGTTATTATTACCTGAAATATCCAAATCAAAAGTACCGCCATTTACAGTTGCCGTCACTACATTCCAATCGTAGCTGAATCCTGCAATATTTTCTAAAACCTCATCATGTAAAATATGTCCTGAGGAGTTTTCCGTTACGCAAAGATCATTTAATGTAACATCTGCCAATTCTACTTTTCTAGTGACATTGACAGGGATATCTTGAGTGATCACACCACAATCAGGAGTCGTAACCGTAAGAGTAACCGAACCTGTGATGATTGATTTTCCATCGTCAAACTGAATATTTTGAATTGAAAGTCCAGTGTTATTGGCTGAAGGTACTAATTCGAAATCACCATCTGTAAAGGTTCCATTTTTCGCCCAAGCGTAAGTGATTGTTGGGAAGTTATCACTAATCGGAGCAAAAATCTGAGTGGTGTTTGTATCATTATCCGTCGTACAAAGTTCAATAGAAGTATAGCTTCCTAGGTCGAAGGTTCTATTGATGGTGAAATCAATGGTTTCCGTTTTATCTGTACAGTTTGGTGTCATCTGTACTAATGTCAATTCACCAGTGATTTGTTCAGAATCAGCATCGAAGTTGACTTGATCAAATAACACTCCCGAATTAAGATTACCGTATTGTGTAATGCCTGAAATAGTACCACCCGACACATTTGAAATCGTCCATGTAGAAGTCACACCTGCAAATAGATTAAGATCTTCAGCATAACCCATTACATTAGTTTCACCCTCTTCAGCACAAACTACTTGATCTACTAGATTAGGGTCATCGGCTTCCAAGTCAATGACTACAGGAATCAATTTCTCCGTAATACCACAAGTTGTCGATAGGCCTGTGACCGTCAAACGGATTACGGCATTGATGACAGTACTACTTGCATCAAAATTGATATTGTAAAAATTAAGGTCTGACTGATCTGCTTTGGTATGATCAGTAGCAGTTGGCAATTCGAATGTACCTCCTGAAGGAGCCGTTTGGAAACTCCAATTATAAGTATATCCATTGAGTGCAGTATCATTTCCAGTATCAATCAATTGATTCATATTTACCGCATAAGAACAAAGGGAAATACTGTAGCCAGTTAGTTTTAATACATCAGGAAGAAGGTGAATAGAGAAAGGTACCGTTTGTGAAATAGTACCACATGAAGCATCTACATTATTCACTTCCAACAATAAATCTCCACTAATCAATACCTCACCGGCATCAAAAGTGATATCATCAAACTCCAACTGACTGTTATTATTTCCGCTAGGATCTAAAACAATAGTACCGTTACTGATATTATCAATACTCCAATTGAAATCATAACCGTTGATTGCTTGAGCAATTTCATTTAAAACCAATTGATCTGTATCGCCTTGATAGGCACAAAACTCAATAGGTCCTGTATGTCCTGTCAGATCAAGAACTCTATGTATTTCTACCGTAGTGTAAATCGGAGTAGGAGTACAAGAAGCATCTACATTATTTACGGTCGTTTTTAAAGTACCTTGAATGATATTTGAACTTCCTGAGAAAGTAATATTGTCGAATTCTAAACCTGAATTATTATTACCGTAACCACTTAATGTCACTGTACCTCCTGAGATAGATTCCCACTCCCATACATAAGCAAAAGTACCTACTGCAACAGCATTTGGATTGAAAACATTCACATCAGTGTCTCCATCCAATTGACATAGATTGACGGCTGTAGTACTAAGGTTATCCGGTAAACGGTTGATTGTAATAGTGAAAGAATGAGAATTTGTACCACAATTCGCATCAATACCTGCTACTGTTAAAGTAACTGTACCTATAATCTGAGTCGCTGAAGGATCAAAAGCAACATTGGTAAGGTCTAAGCCTGAATTATTCGTCCCCGTAGTTGACGTAGTAATTGTACCACCTGTAACACTGTGTGTCCAAGTATACGTATAACCTGCAATCACATCGGTTTCTGGAGAAGCTAATGTCTCTGTCACTGCACCATTTTGCAAACAGAACGATTGGTCTGTTAATCTGAAGGCATCTGGAATACGATGAACAGTGACTGTAATATCTTTTGTTGCTCCTGTACAACTATTGTCCATTCCAATTACAGTACCTCTAATTGTTGCAGTAAGCGTTGATGAACCTGTATTGAAATTAATATCATTGAGGTATAAATCAGACCCATCTGATCCTACACCAACTGCAGTAGAAGAAACCGTAGCGGTACCGCCTGTAAAATTACTGATACTCCATTGGTAAGAGTAATTGTCTACAATCTCTGTATTTAAGCCCTGTAACTGAATATTGGTGTCACCATTCAATGCACAAAGTAATTGATCGCTAATCTGCAAACCGTCAGGAAGACGGTGGATGATGTAATTAAAATCTTTGGTAGTAGCACAACCTCCTGCTGGATTATTAACCGTTAGTGTGATTGTTCCTGTGATTTCTGACTCTCCATTACCGAAGTCAACATTAATAAAGCGTAAAGCTTCACCGTCCGTTCCATAAGGATCTAAAGTAATAGTACTTCCGTTACTTGGAGCTACTTTTTCTGTCCAAGTGAAGGTCATATTTGGATAATCTTCCGTTGATGTACCCACGACATCTACACTAGTAGTTCCTTTCAGAATACAAGTTTCAAAGTCCGTAAGGTTGGCAAATATATCAGGGATTCTATAGACGTTGACCGGAATACTCACTGTGTTTCCACAACTTGCGTCCAAACCAACAACCTCCAAATCTAATGTGGCTGTAATGACTTCTGAATTGGCATTAAAAGTAATAGAAGTGAAATCTACTCCGCTATCATTATTGCCGTTAGTCGTCATTCCCATTGTACCACCTGAATTCACGGTAAGTGTCCAATCAAAAGTATAGCCTGCAAAGAAATCCGTATTGGCAGTGACTGCTGTAATTGAAGCTAAACCATTTTCAGCACATAAATCAATGGCTGACAGTGCGAGTTGATCTGGTTTTCTATAGATCACAAATGGAATACTATTCGTTACCCTACCACATTGCGGTAAAGTCACTTCCACATCAATAGTACCACTGATCGTTGTATTATTTCCATTAAAATCGATAGAAGTAAATACTAAACCTGAATTATCACTACCATTTTGAGAAGTAGTAATTACACCGTCAGTGGTATTGACTGTATAGCTGTAAGTTGCTCCTGTGATCACATCAGTTGCAGCATTTGCAGTAATGGCTTGAACATTGGTTTCTAAGTCAAAAGCACAAAGTGCAATATTGCTTTGGTTGATGATATCTGGAATTCTATTGATCGTAACAGGGATAGTATGCGTCACTAATCCACAAGAAGCCGTTTGTACTTCTACATCAACGTCGGCAGTGACAGTTTCTTGATTATCATTGAATGTCACATTCGTCAACTTAAAACCAGTGTCTTGATTACCGAAAGCTGTTCCTGTCAGTGTACCGTTTGTAATGTTGTTAATAGACCACGTATAAGTATATCCAGTCAGTACATCCAGGATTTCAGGTGATACTTCTTGATCAATTGCTCCTTCTACAAAACAATACGTTTGAGCACCTATAGTTGTGACTTGAGGTGTTCTATCTAAGGTTACTGTAAAATCTACCGAAGAGGCATTACAACTTCCGTCTACATTTGTTACAGATGCTCTAATTGTAGCTGTGATCTGAGATTGATTGGTATTGAATGCAATATTGCTTACTGATAAACCTGAATTGTCAGTCGCATTAATTCCACTAAAATCAGCGGTACCGTTGTTGATACTTAAGAGTTGCCAAGTGTAATTGAAATCTGAAACGATTTCCGTATTGGCAGGGATAAGCACCACATTATTTTGACCATTGGTCACACAAGCTTGAGGAGTCGTAAATTGTAAACCATCCGGAATTCTATAGATCGTATAGTTTAAAGTCTGAGTAGTTGCCGTACAACCTGCCCCAGCTCCGGTCACTGTTACTTCTATACTACCATTGATCACTGAAGATCCGTTATCAAAATCAACGTCATCTAAACGTAATCCACTAAAGTCGTTTCCTGTTTTCGTTAGGGTAGTCGTACCACCTGTTTCTGTTTTATTGATCCAATCGTATTCGATAGTTGGGAAATCCTCAGTGTAAGGTGTCACGACAAAAATACCAGGAGTCGCAAGGTCCAATTGACAAGTGGTGAAATCCGTAAGATTCGCTAAAACATCAGGGTTTCTATCAATTGTTACTGGAATCGACATTGTGTTGCCACAATCAGATGCTAGTCCATTAATGACTAAATCGAGGGTCGTAGTGATTTGCTGTGAATTCGGATCAAAAACGACATCTTGGAAACGAACTCCACTATCATTATTTCCATAAATGATTGGCGTAGTATTTCCACCGTTAATTGTACCAATAGTCCAATTGAAATCATATCCACTAAAATTATCATTATGTGCAGTGATGATTTCTATTAAAGATTCATTTTGAGTCGCACACAATTCAACTGAAGTAATATCCAACACACTCGGTCTTCTATAAATCGTAAAAGGAATATCAGTTGTTGTCGCTCCACAAATCGATCCTGTGACTTGAAGGTGGACAAAACCAGTAAGTGATGTATTGGAACCGTTGAAAGTGACATTATTAAAATCAAGCCCTGATTGATCTAAGTTGGTGGTTGGAGATAAAGTAAGTGAACCTAATGAAGGATCATCTAAAGTATAGCTCCAATTATACGTTTGCCCATTGACCACATCTTGAGGATCATTGGCAGGGATCACATTATAACTTCCATTCTGATCCGCACAAAGGACAATTGAAGTCAAACCTTGTGCAGAAGGTAAGCTATTGATTGTAATATTAATTTCTACAAATGAGTCTCCACATGTAGGATCCAAGCCCGTAATATCCAATCGGGCAACACCTGTAATTGTCTCTTCTTTATTATTAAAAGCAACATTGTCAATCGTGAATCCTGTACCATTCGCACTTGGAACAATATCATAATCACCATTTGAAGGAGTACCTACCTTACTCCATGTATAAGTATATCCATTAATAGGAGAAGTGTCTTCTGCTACACCCGCATTTCCAGAACTGCCATCCAATGCACAAAAAGTGATGTCTGCTTGTGATAATTGAGGAGGAGTTCTGTTGATGACTACATTATAGGATTGAGTATTACATGTAGTATTTAAACCACTAACAGTAAGGTCTAAAGTAAGGTTGATGACTGATTCATCACCATTGAAAACGATATTATCTAAACGTAAACCTGAATTATCATTCCCAAAAGCCACAAGATCCACATTGGCACCTGACGTAATCGAATTGATGGACCATTGGTAATCATAACCGTAAGCGGCTGTGTTTTCATTTGCTACTGTAAAGTTTCCACCATTTTGAAGTGAACAAAAAGGAGAAGTAACGGTTTTTAAAGCACTATTGATAAAAGTAACGACTATTTGATCTGTGTCTCCACCACAACCTCCTAATGCCCCGCTGGCTGAAATATCAAAAGTGGCTGACATTTGTAAAACATCAGTATCAAATTGTACATCCGTGACTACTAAACCACTGTTGTTCGTGCCAGAAGTATTGAAAGTAAATGAACCTCCTGTCAAATTCACTGTTCCTGAACTCGCACCACCAATATCCCAAGCGTAGGTAAATGGATCAGTCGTTTCTGCAATTACTTGTCCTAAGTTTTGACCATTGGTGGCGCAGACTTCTGTTAAAGCACCAACAGCAATTTCTGGAGTTCTGTAAAAAGTCAAGACAATAGGATCTGATGTAGCAGAAGTACCACCACAAGCAGAAGTAGCTGTAAGAGTTATCGTTGCAGTATTTGCAGTGGGTTCAAAATCTATATTTTCTACCGTGATAGGTAGATCTGTTTCTTTGTTGGTAGTAGCTTGATTGATTTGGTTGGTAAGGTCAGTAACTTTAGTAGCGGTCAACCCTGTAGTGCTTTCTAAATTCCATTGTGGATCAAAGGAAACATCAATTGGTAGATCATCAAAACCTGCATTAATGGTTTGGGTAGCAGGTGCACATTGGTCAATTGGATCCTCTAATACACTTAACCCAAAGGCTTGTGCAACATAAAATCCAACATAAATTTCTTTTACATTATAACAACCTGTAGGTACTCCAGAGTTACTTCCAGAGTTTTCACTACAGCCATCTTCCCACACTTCAATTTTTAGCTTTCCAATGGCAAAACCTCCTATCTGTTTTTTGAATTGAATCTTAACAGAGGAAGTAGTTTCTCCATTTTTAACTTCTATTTCTCCTTCAACGACCGTCATCGTCCATAAGAAATTGTAAGACTTTCCATCATTATTATAGCCATTGCCATTATACCCTGGAAGTTCATAATCCACGTTGCCGTTATTTGTTTTACCACACAGTAAAATGTCATCTAACTCGATGGGAGGTTGAGCCTTAGCATCATTAATGAACAGTAAGCTAGTAACAAAAATGACAAATATGCTTAGTAAGTATCTTTTCATAATTTTCATTAGTTCAAAAAATTAGTTTACCCATGGGGTAGAACATGGTAGTAGTTCAGCCTTACGTTTTTTCTTTTTACGATAGTCTTTATATATATCTAAATCATAGCCTAAGGATATTTCATGCGACATTGCACCCACTTGGGGAAGGCGGGTTAATGTCCAATCCATACTGTAGCCAAATTTGAATCCTTTGATTTTAGTACCAATCATCAGTATGATAGCATCATGATTGATAGATTGTGCCTCATTGTTTTTAATAAGGGGTAAGCCTCTGTACCAAAAACCAACTAATAAAGGTTCTAAATTGGCATATACTCCAAGACTTAATTGGGAATAGCCTCCCTGTTGCATAAATAAGGCCACTGGAGAAATGGACTTTCCATCATAACCTTTTACTGTTTTTCTTCTGTTGACATATTCTAACGGAATAACGTATCCACCCATCAATGAAAATTTCAGTGGATAATTCTGTTTCCCATTCATAAATGTGACGTTAGGAGAATTAATATGATGAAATGACATACCACCCCAAAAGCCTCTACCATATACAAGAACACCTGCTGAAATATCAGGAACAAAAGCATTTTCATTTAATAGTCTTTCTGCAGTTGGTCCACTAATTCCTCCTCCAGGACCAATTTGATCACTGAAGATAATGTCGTTAAAAGCTAAAGAGGACTGCATCACACCAAGTTGAAGCCCAAAATTGATTTTAAGATTTTTATTGATGCTCAAGAAATAACTGCCAATAGCTTCAACACTAGTATTGGTAAAGCTTCTATTGCCATTAATACTTGATTTATCTTGTCGGATAGTACCACCCAAAGCAATATTCTTGCTTGGAATGAATTGGTCATAGCCAACCATATAAGTTTCAAAATTGGCAGGTAAGCCCACCCATTGATTTCTATAATTTAATGTTGCCCTACCATCGTAAGTGTTCCCAGCCATAGCAGGATTCAGATAGAGGGGTGCAGCATAAAATTGAGAAAATTGAGGGTCTTGAGCTAGTGTTACCAATGGAGAAAGGGAAATTATTAATAGGATTAATAAAGTCCTAAGCTGCATGGGGTATTGCATTATTCTAATTTAAAATTATCGTCAGTACAAAAAGTCTAATGAGGTATACGATAAATTCATGCCAATAAAACATTAGAAAAATACCATTTACAAAAAAGTTCTAACAGATGTAAGTTTTACACTGAAAATGTAATAGTTATATTTTTTATTTAAATAGTAATATTATTAACTAACTATAAAGCGCTAAACATAATAAAGCATACAATGTATTAACTTTTATTAAAATGTGTGTATTGTTTATCGAATACTAAATTTACAGTTCATTACATGAACTGTAAAAATTGAATTTTACGAATAGAAAGGAATTTATAGAACTCAATACTATTTTTCTTAAAAAAACATTCGCATTGATAACTCTTGTTAAAAGAGTATTTTTATTTATTTGATAAAATAGAAAATCAACAAAAAACACATTGAAAATAAACTTCTGAAAATTAATAAACTACTTATTTTATTAAACAGTATAAACAAATATTGAGGAATATTTGAGAAGGTTTCAATTGACACTTAATCCTGTTAGTATTGCACTATGAAATGAAGCTAAAACCTAATTTTTTTCTGCAGAAACTTTTTAATGATTAGCACTGATTACACTGTAAACTAAGATTTCGATTATTTATGGTAGTTAGAAGTCGGGAGATTTCTGATGATCTACAAGACACAAATTATACTATCGCTAATATTCGTGTAAGTGGTCTTTCTATATGACTTATGTGGTCATAATGCCTTGAATGTTTATAGAAATATCAATGGATAGTTGACGGTAAATCAGTTTACAATGAAATGAAAACTTAAATCTAAATTTTTATCTAAACTTACATTTATGCTAACAAAACCAATACAATTATCAAAAGTACTGGGATTGTTTTTCTTGATGGGACTATTCTTCACGTCGAATGTTTATGCCCAAGAAAGAACAATTACAGGTATTGTCACAGATGCAAAAGATGGTAGTGTATTACCCGGAGTAAATGTCGCTATAGAAGGTACCACAATCGGTAGCATTACTGATTTTGATGGTAAATTTTCATTAATGATTGACGAATCAGATGGTCCAAAAGTACTATCATTCTCCTTTATTGGTTATATCACTCAAAGTATCAATGTAGGCTCAAAAAGTAACATTACGGTACAACTAGCAGAAGACATTGAACAGCTGGAAGAAGTTGTGGTGGTAGGTTATGGCGTCCAAAAGAAAAGTGTGGTAACGGGTGCAATTGCTTCAGTAAAATCGGAGGAAATCACTGAAACGCCAGTAGGTAACGCCGCGCAATCCTTACAAGGCCGTACACCGGGTGTCTTAGTTACGAATGTATCAGGTCAACCTGGTGCAGGGGTAGATATCCGTATTCGTGGTACAGGTTCAAATGGTCATAATAGCCCATTATTTGTAGTGGATGGAATGCAAATGGATGACATCAACTTCCTTAACCCTAATGACATTGAGTCAATGGAAGTACTAAAAGATGCTGCTTCGTCTGCGATTTACGGTTCTAGAGGTGCCAACGGTGTGGTAATGATCACCACTAAAAAAGGAAAGGCAGGGAAGTCAACTGTCACGTATGATGGTTATTATGGAGTTCAAAATGCTTGGAGAGAGTCGCCGTTATTGAATGCCCAACAATACATGACATTGCATAACCAAGGTGCGGTAAACGCAGGGCAAAGCCCTATCTTTAGTGATGCACAAATCGCTAACCCTGCACATGATACCAACTGGCAGAATGAATTATTCCAAAGTGCACCTATTCAAAACCATAGTATTTCATCTTCAGGTGGAAATGAAAATTCAAACTACTTAGCAAGTTTTGGGTATTTTGGTCAAGATGGTATTGTAGCACCTGAAAAATCACAATTTGAGCGTTATACTTTCCGTTTAAATACATCTCACAAAGTTTCCGAATCAGTAAAAGTAGGCGTAAATGCTACTTTTGTAAGAGAAGAAAGAAGAGGTATCAACGAGCACGAACAATTTGGTGGAGCTATCCAAAATGCATTATTACACGATCCTTTAACGCCAGTGTATGAGTATGACAAGAACAATGAATATAGTAGTTTCCCTGTTCGTCCTGCATACAACCCCAACCAATTCAATCCTGTAACAGGTGAAAATGGTGCTTATTATGGTATTTCAGAGAGACAATTAAGAGAGATTGTGAACCCAATGGCCAAAATTCATAATACGTATGAAAGTAACTTGTCTAATAAGTTTATTGGTAATGCATTCGTAGAAGTAAAGCCTGTAAGCATTAAAGGTTTGACCATGAAAACGGACTTCGGTGTAGATGTAGGTTCATGGGCCAACAGAGGATATAGTCCTGAGGTATATTATAACTCTGTAAATCAAGTAGCCAATAGTTCTGTCAATCAAAGTATGAACGAATACAGTACTTGGCAATGGGAAAATACTGCAATGTATGAGAAGACGATCAATGCAGATCATAAGATCTCCGTTCTTGGTGGTATGACAATGCGTCAAAGTACAGGAACTGACATGTGGGGAATGAGAAATGGTTTACAGCTTCCTGGATGGGATTATGGTTACATCGGTAATGGTGCTGATGACAATACTCAAAAAACAAATGGAGGTTTTTATGATCACCGCCTGATGTCTTTCTTTGGTAGAGTTGGTTATGATTACAAAGAGAAGTATTTATTCAGTGCTACAATGCGTTATGATGGTTCATCTAATTTTAGCCCAGCACATCAATTTGGTTTCTTCCCTTCATTACAAGCAGGATGGGTGGTATCAAACGAAGACTTCTTGAAGCATAATGAGACTGTCAACTTCTTAAAAGTAAGAGGTTCATGGGGTAAAGTAGGTAACGAAAATATTCCTCCATTTGGTTATATGTCTGCTTTTGTATCTACTCCATCATTCCCATTGGGACCTGCAGGAGTACCTCAACCAGGTTACGGAAATGTAAGAATGGGTAATCCTGATTTACGTTGGGAAGCGGCAGCAGAATTTAACTTGGGTATTGACGTGGGATTATTCAATGACATGTTACAGGCCAATATTGATTTGTATTCAAGAGAAAGACAAGACCTGTTGGGTAACAAGCCAGTGCCGGATTATACAGGTCAGGAAGATCCAATCACCAACTTAGGAACGGTAAGAAACCAAGGTATTGAATTGGCATTGACTTACCAGAATAATGAAGGAGAGTTCAAATACTCTATCACGGGTAATGTCGCTTACAATGACAACAAAGTAACAGCAGTAAACAATACAGACGGTTTTATCTTCGGTGACGGTTTACACAACACGGTTGGTAATATGGCAATGGCTACGGGGCATTCACTTCCTTTCTTTTACGGTTTCAAAACAGATGGTGTAATTCAAAACCAACAAGAAGCGGACCGCTACAATGAGATGTTTGGTACCAATGCAAAACCTGGTGATATTCGTTTTGTAGATACAAACGGTGATGGTGTAATTGATGAAAACGACCGTACTGATATCGGTACTCCAGTACACAACTGGACCTATGGTTTAACCATCCGTGCGGAGTATAAAGGGTTTGATTTCTCAATGTTCTGGCAAGGACAAGCAGGTGGTAAGATGATGAATGCATCTACACGTAGAGACTTATTAGGTGATCAAAACTATGACACGCGTTACTTGAATAGCTGGACGCCTGAAAATGGATCGAACACAATGCCAAGATTCACCCATGATGACACGAACAACAACTACTTGTGGATGAATGATATGGTTCATATTGAAGATGCTTCTTATTTAAGATTGAAAAACGTTCAAGTAGGTTATACTATACCAAGTCATATTGCAAAGAAAATTGGAACACAACGCTTGAGAGTGTATGTGTCAGGTAACAACTTACTAACATTTACTGAATACTCAGGTTTAGATCCGGAAATGGGTCACGGTGGTGCTATGGGTTCTGGATTTGATATGGGATCTTATCCACAAGCACGTTCTTATTTAGTGGGTTTAAACGTCACATTCTAATTTTAAAAAGAGCTGAAAATGAAACAATATAAATTATATATAGGAGCACTATTGATGTTGGTAATAACAGCATCATCATGTTCGAAGTTTTTAGATATTACACCTAAAGATGCACAAGATCAGGATACTATTTTCGGTAACTCTACTGGAGCAAGACAATCTTTGATGGGGATCTATGAATTACTTCGTAATGATAACCTTGATTGGCAGGCAATGCCTCAAGCCCTTACGGCAGATGTAATGTCAGATGATGTTTATACAGGAGGTGCCAATAGTACAGATATGTTAGGTTGGCAACAAATGCAACGATTTGATGCGAGAGCTGTAAGCCAACAAGGTGAAAAAACTTGGAAGAAATGTTATGTAGGTATTCAGAGAGCCAATATCTTACTTTCAAATTATGATAAAATTGAGTTTAAATCTAATGAAGAAGATATTAAATCGTTTTACGAAGGTGAAGCAATTTTTCTAAGAGCACATTACTATTTTGAGGTATTAAGACTTTTTGAAAATATTCCTTTGATCAAAGAAACTTTAGGTATTGATGATTGGGAAGATGTTGTTCAAGCTTCTCCAGAAGAAAGTTATGCTTTTGTGGCCAAAGAGATCCTAGAGGCGATTCCATTAATGTCTAATGAGCTTCCTGAAAACGAATTAGGAAGGTTGACAAAGTATGCAGCAAAAGCGGAATTATTGAAAATCTTTATGTTCTATACAGGTGTTTATAACAAGTCGACTTTACCTGTAGAAGATGGTGCTGATTTCACAATCCAAGATGCAATTAAAATGGCTGATGAGATTATCACAAATTCAGGTGCTTATCTATCTCCTTCCTATGCGGATTTATTTAATGAAAATGGAAACTACAACCCGGAAGTATTGTTCGAAATCCCATTCGCGAATACAGGAACAGGTGATTGGTCACATCACAAATTGGGGAACTACCAATGTACAATGGCTGGGCCAAGAGGCCATAACAGTGATATCCTTGCTCAAGGTTGGGGCTTTGGTGGCCCTTCAAGAGAACTAGAGGCTTTATTTACTGCTGATGATGTCAGAAAAGCATCAACAATCATGTATGCTAAAGATTTAGTAGACGAAGAGTATAGAGTTTTCACAAGCAATCCTGATAATGACCCTGCTGATTTTTCACCATCGTTAGAAGCACATTATACATTTACAGGTATGTTTACTTATAAGTATACAACACATGCTTACAGAAGAACGGATAATGGTACGCCTGAATTGAACTACGATCAAAACTACCACTATATTCGTTTGGCAGATATTTACTTAATCGGAGCAGAGCTTTACCTACAAGCTGGAAATCAAGGTAAAGCAGATGAATATGTGAATATGATTAGAAACAGAGCAGGTTTGGCTTCAAAGTCAGGTGTTACATTAGACGATATCTACCTTGAAAGAAGATTGGAGTTAGCAATGGAAGGCCACCGTTACTTTGATGTGATCCGAAGAGGAAGCGGATATGCTGATCAAGAATTAACAGTCACTAATTATGAATTGGCACCTCCAACGCATGACGATCCTATCTACATCAGAAATAATCAAAACTTAACAGGTGACGTAGGTGTCCCTTCGGATTACGAAGTACCTTTTAATTGGACACGTAAATTTTTACCCATCCCTCAAAGAGAGTTAGATCTCAATGCAGGTTTTAAACAAAACGATGGCTATTAATTTGAAAAATTGACCTTATGAAATAAAAATGAAAAGGTAATTTGATAAAGAATTGTAAAGTAGTGTGTTATACAATTCACTATTAAGACAAACATTAATTTTTAGCGATCAGTTTAGTTTTTCAAGGCTGGCTCTGTGATGGGGTCAGTCTTTTTTTAGATGGATATAAGAGGCGATCAATAAAAAAACAGGGATTGACTTATTTTGTGCTATAAAAATCACGTTAACCAGTGGAAAGTAAAACAGTAACGTGATTTTTGTTAGAAATTATTCCAAATTTTGTGATGAATTGAAAATAATTTTAATTTTTTCTTAATAAAAATCTTGGCTAACGTTCTTGAATCGCAGATTCTGAAAAATTCTGTGCTTTGTCGTCAAAAAAGACAGCATAAATGTCATGAAAATTTCTTAATTTTGAATATAATTTCTATCCAGAATTAAGTGGCCCGAATAGTATTCTTAATATATTATTCGGGTTTTTTTATTTCTTAGTCAAGGAATGTAACTATTTGATCTACAATGCTTTTAGTTCTTAAAATACGGAAGTGACCTGTATTTTCAATACGTCTTAATTCACATGTATTTCCCCAAGCTTTTTGTACACTTTCTGATTGTTCAATGTTGACAACTTTATCATTAATATCATGTAAAATCAAAGCTTCTTTTACATTGGATTTTTTGACGAAATCAGAAACATTTTGATCTTTAACTTTCAAATTAAATTCAGTTTCCAATTTATTCACTAGCCTTGTTTTTACTTTGTTTGTGATTCCTACAAAAGCAGCAACATCATCTAATCGTTGTTCAAAGCGATCAGGAGTTGTAAGCATAACATATTTAGAAATTTGTATATTTCCATGATTGGCTAAACAATGTGTAGTACCAACACTGCCAAATGAATGGGAGATAATTTTATCCATCTGATGCTGATCCAACATGTATTTGACGATATTACTAAAATCAAACATTGTAGTTCTTCCTTGCTCACTAAAGCCATGAGAAGGAGCATCAAAAGCATATACAGTATAATCGTTGTCTACTAAACTTGGGATAATGTCAGAAAAGTTACCTGCTTGACCTTCCCAACCATGTACAAGTAATACTTTTTTAGAACCATTTCCCCATTTATAAGTTTGAATGCCAATGGCGTTGATTTCCACCTTTTTTTGTTCAGCCTTATCTAATATTTCAATCTCATGCGGTCGAAGTTTGAACACTTGAGGCTTTAATATTTTTTTATAGGCTATGTTGACTACTACATTGGGTGCGGTAGTTGAAAGTAATTTGATGAGTGGTTTCATAGTTTATATTCTTTTTTACAAAATTATCTTATTTTAAATTGAATAACAACTCATTCATTTATAAAAAAATAAGGGATCAACTTGATCCCTTATTTACATTCTATTGCTAGAATGCCTGTCTTACAAACAGTTTTTCAAAATAGTTGGTGGATTAAAATGTATATTTTTAAATACCGCTATTAGTAACGGTGTTATAATTTCTTTTTCTTGAAAAATATGATTAATAAACACATAACATAGTTTACCCTTCCTGTTTAAGTTAGGTTACTCAACTTTACATTTATTAGGAGTTTAATATGAAAGTTTTTATAAATCTTAAATTTTGAAATATTTACTTCGACCTCATTAAATCATGAAACATTTAATGTAATTTTGTGTTCAAGACTTAACACTACGAAACAACTTCTGTTTTTATGACAAATAAAGGATATAAGAAACTTAGTCAACTACTATCTAAACATATACAGCATCAAATAGAAGGAGATGTAATCGAGCCATTAATTGACCCCAACCAAGATGAGGATTTTTGGGGAAATTTGGTGAGATATTCAGATGGTATGAACCTGGCTATAATAAAAAATAAAGGGACAATAACGTCATTGGCCCAACACCTAGAGAAAAGTATTACTCCTTTTGTAGCGCTTTGTAAGCTTGAAGGGTCTACTTTACCGGTAATTTTTTATGTAAACGAAAGTGGTAAAACCCTTGCTGCTGTCGTGGATGTGTTAGGGCAAGAAACAGAAGTCAATCTTACGATTGCCTTAGAGAATTTAATCAGATTGGAATCAGGGGAAATTGAATATGCTATTCCAATTTCCAATAACCCAATGATATCTGATGCTACCACTAAAGAAAAAAGTGGTTCTATCTCTCGTCTCTATCGATTACTTTCAGTAGAGAAAAAAGACATTGCTTACATTTATATTTATGCATTACTGATTTCATTGTTCGGTTTGGTATTACCACTTGGTGTTCAAACGGTCATTGAATTGATAGCAGGTGGTGTGGTGATTGATTCGATTACAGTGATGATCGGTTTGGTCATTGTGGTGACGATGTTTACCGGAGGTTTACAAATCATGCAGTTAAAACTGGTGGAGACCTTGCAACGAAGGGTTTTTGTAAAAGCTGCCTTTGAATTTGCATTTCGTCTGCCAAAAATAAAATTAGAGTCGTTGATGGGAAGCTACGCACCAGAGTTGATGAACCGCTTCTTTGACGTGTTGACCATCCAGAAAAGTTTACCAAAATTCTTGATTGATTTATCGGGTGCGATCCTACAGATTTTGTTCGGTATGGTACTACTTTCTTTCTATCACCCACTTTTCATCGTATTTGGTATTGTACTGATCTCATTATTGATCATTCTATTTTACTATACAGGTCCAAAAGCATTGGAGGCCAATATGGTAGAATCAAAATACAAGTATAAAGTAGTACATTGGTTGGAAGAAATGGCAAGAACATTACTTTCATTCAAAATAGCCGGTAGTACAACGCTTCCATTAGAAAGAACTGAAAACCTTACGAACCATTATTTACACTACAGAGAGAAACAATTCAATGTAGTGATTAATCAATTCCTTTACGTTTACATTTTCAAAACATTGGTAACGGGTGGTTTATTGATTATTGGTTCTTGGTTAGTGATCAACAGAGAAATCAACCTTGGTCAATTCGTAGCCTCAGAGATTGTGATTGTATTAGTACTTTCTGCTTCTGAAAAGCTAGTATTATCAATGGAAGTGGCTTACGACATGCTTACAGCGGTAGATAAAATTGCTCATGTAACAGATCTTCCATTAGAGAAAAAGAACGGTGTCACAATGCCTGTCACTGAAAGTAAAGGTTTTGAGGTGAAAGTTGCTGATTTACATTTCTCTTATCCAAATGGTAGAAAGGCGTTGAATGGTGTCAACTTACACATCAAAGAAGGAGAGAGATTATGTTTGCTAGGGTATAACTTCTCAGGAAAAGACGCAATGATGCTGGCTTTGTCGAGTATGCTTAACGACTATACAGGTGCGATCACTTATGACGATTATTCTTTGAAAGATGTCGATTTGAATAGCATAAGGAATCAAATTTCGAAAAACCTTTCTGAAGAAGAGTTGTTTGACGGAACAATCCTTGAAAACATCACAATGGGTAAGGAAATTGTTTCTTACGATGATGTGCTATGGGCATTAAAAAGTGTAGAGTTATTAGACTTTGTCAATAAACAACCTCAAGGATTAAATACATTGATTACTGCTGGTGGAAAAGTATTCCCAGAAAGTGTAACCATGCGTTTCCTATTGGCAAGATGTATTGTGGATCGTCCAAAACTATTGATTTTGAATAAGACTTTCCGTGAGTTGGATAGTCAGATCAGATTGAAGGTGCTTTCATTCTTAATCGATAAAAACAACCCTTGGACTTTAGTTTTTGTGGGTAACGACCCGATACTTTCAAACCTATGTGATCGTGTGGCAATCATGTCACAAGGAAAGGTGGAGACAGTAGGAACGTTAGACGAAGTGAAGCAACATCCAAGTTTCCAACATTGTTTTTTACCACCATCAAATAACGCTTAAATCAGAAAGAAATGTTAAATATCACTCCAAAAAACTCTTCTGATCAGCAGGAATTTGACAGAAGATTTGGTTCTCTAAATACATTAAATACACCTTCTGAAGGAAAGAAAATTGCTCAATGGATCATGGCTATCATTGCCATCTTCTTTGTTGTAATGTTTTTGCCATGGCAACAAAACATCAGAGCAAGAGGAGAAATGACGGCGTTAATGCCACAAGATAGACCTCAAAAAATTCAATGTCCGATCGATGGTACTATTGCAAAATGGAACGTTGCAGAAGGGCAACACGTTGACTCAGGACAAGTGCTATTGACCATTGCCGAGGTAAAAGACAAATACATTGACCCAGACATGATTTTACGTTTGGAAGAAGGTATTATGGCAAAAGGTGAAGCAATTGCAGCCAAAAGAGATAAAGTATTGGCAAAGGAACGTCAGCTTGCAGCTTTGGAAGACGGTTTGAAAATCAAATTGAAACAGTTTGATAATAAAATTGAGCAAACGCTACTAAAAGTTGAAAGCGACAGTATTTCTTGGGAAGCTGCTAAAGTGGACCTAAAGAACGCCGACAGACAGTACAAAGCCAATCAAGAACTTTACAATAAAGGTTTGATTTCTTTGACGAAGTTGGAAGGTGTAAGAAGTAAGTACCAACAATCTGTCTCGAAAGAAGTGGGTGCTAGAACGAAATTTGAAATGGCCATCAACGAATACCAAAATGCAATTCTTGGTAAAAACGTGACAAGAAACGAGATGTTGGATAAGATTGCCAAAACGGATTCGGAATTAAGTACAACACTTTCGGAAATTGCAGATAGCGAAGGTTCATTAGCAAAAGCTAGAAATGAACTTTCAAGTATGGAAGTACGTGCCGGAATGAGAGTAATTCGTGCTCCTCAAAAAGGTATTGTAGTACAAGCATTAAGTAGCGGTATTGGCGAAAACGTGAAGAGTGGTCAAGTATTGATGACACTGATGCCTGAAAACCCTCATCTAGCTGCAGCGATTTACGTGAAAACAATGGATGTACCTTTGATTGAAGAAGGAAGACATGTTCGTTTAAGATTTGATGGATGGCCATCGATTCAGTTCTCAGGTTGGCCAAGTGTATCAGTTGGTACTTTCGGTGGTAAAGTAGAAGTTGTAGACTTTGTGAACCAAGCAGACGGAACATTTAGAATCTTAATCACTCAGGACCTTAAAGAGAAGGATGATGAGTGGCCAATGGAATTAAGAATGGGTACAGGCGTATTTGGATGGGTAATGTTGGAAGAGGTGCCAATATGGTATGAACTTTGGCGTCAGATCAACGGTTTCCCTCCAAGTTTGAATAATTATGATGCGTCTTCTAAATCTTCAAAATCAAAAAAGAAATAATATGAGAGTAGCTGTGATAGCACTACTATTGAGTCTCAGTTTCTGGAATGTGGGATATACACAAGACATTACAGAAAATGATTCAACAGAAAGTATTCTTTCTTTGGATGATTTATATGAGATTGTAATGGTATATCATCCAGTAGCACAACAAATTGCTTTACTCTCTGAACAGGGACAAATGCAGGTGCGATTGGGTAAAGGATATTCAGATCCAAAGTTGTATTCGAAGTATGATCAAAAGGTATTTAAGACCAAGGATTATTATACCAAATGGAATACTTATGCAAAGATTCCAGTTTGGGCCGCTTCGATCAACGTAGGGTATGAAAGAAACGATGGTATTAATCTTAACCCTGAAAATGATACAAACAGTGGTAAAGGACTAATGTACATCGGTCTTGAACTTCCAGTATTAAAAGGTTTGCTCATGGATGAACGTAGAGCCATGCTAAGAAAAGGTTATGCGATGCAACAAATGACAGAGGCAGATCAGATCAAGCAAATCAACAAATTAATCTTACAGGTCGCCAAAGACTATTGGACTTGGTATTTTGCTTATCATCAGTACCGTTTAGCCGAAGAGGGATATGATTTAGCCATCTTCAGAAAAGAAGCGGTTGATGAAAGAGTCCGTCAGGGTGATTTAGCAAATATTGATGGTACGGAAGCTTTAATCACAATTCAGGATAGAGAAATCAATTTGAAATTATCGAAACTTGAATTACAAAAGGCCAAGCTTGTTCTTTCTAATCATTTATGGAATGAGGAAGGGAAGCCATTAGAACTTTTGGATAATATCTTACCAGAAGAATTAGGAGTGGAGGTATTACCTACTCTTGAAACGTTATTGAGTGAGGCCTCTATGAAGCATCCTGATATCGTTAAGGTACAAACGAAGGGAACCATCTTAAGTGTGGATCAAAGATTAGCAAAAGAGGCTGTAAAGCCTGAGTTAAACTTGAAATACAACTACCTTGGTACAACACCAATTGGTGGATGGGAATATGGCTTGGATGAAAATTATAAATTTGGTGCGTCTTTCTCAATGCCTATCTTTTTGAGAAAAGAAAGAGCCAAATTACAAATGACAAAGTTAAAGATCCAAGACAATGATCTTAAACTGATTATGACAAAGAGAAAGGTAGAAAACAACATTAAAAAAGCCTTCTTGGCAGTTCAGAATTACGTTGAACTTACAGATATGCAAAGTGAAATGTCTCAGAATTATGAGATTTTATTGCAGGGTGAAACGGAAAAATTTGATGCCGGCGAAAGTTCAGTTTTTTATATGAATGTTCGTGAAGGGAAGTTGTTGGAAGCTCAAACAAAGCTTTTTAAAATGAAGGCTGAATATGCAAAGTCAGTGGCAGAATTAAATTGGACAACAGGCTTGTCGCCAACACTTTAGGAGTTGATATGCCTTGTTATTAGCAATAAAACAAAAAGGATTGAAGTTTTTTCAATCCTTTTTTTTGTAAAAGTTAACGATAAATAAAATTTTTTACCATATTTACCGTTAAGTAAATGAAATGAATATTACCCTGACTTTGATGAAAGATATTTTAACAGTTTTGATCTGAATTTTATGTAAAAATCAGACGAATCTGCTATTTGCATTACTTCCTGTAAGGAGTGTTTTTCATTGACCTCAGGTTTAAGTTGTACTCTCTATTAATCTATAGTTATTAATTTTTTGATCTATTTTATTAATTAACAAAAAGGTACCTCGTTGTAAGTGCAAACAATGAGATGTCTATTATTAACTTCTATGATGTATTCTCGATCTTTCTATACATTTTTATTGCTCCTAACAATTTTAACATTGAGCTGTGCTTCAGTATACTCACAAAATCAAACTGAAACTAAGATTTTTGTGCCAAAATATGCTGAGCAATCCCTATCACAATTAAGTCGATATTTAACTTCCAACGAGCCATCTGATTACAAAAAGGCCAAGAATATTTACGATTGGATCACGGGAAATTTTATCCTTGAAGAAAGGTATAAAATTAAAAGTTACACAATACAGCAGATCCTCAAACGAAAAAGGGGTACTGCACAAGAATTCTCTAACCTATTCGATTCTTTATGTCATCGGTCGGGTCTAGTGAGTAAACAAATTGTAGGTTATACCTTCACCGAAAATAAGCCGATCATCAAAGTACTGTATCAACCCAATCACTATTGGAACGCAGTCTTGATTGATAGAAATTGGTATCAAGTAGATTGCTTGTGGGGAAGTAATTACGGCAGGCTGAAGAAGTTAACGTTCGATATTGACGGTAATTCCGTGAACTATGAAGTGAAAAATGGAAAAGAAGCTGAAACTTATTTCTGTCCATTGCCTCAAGATTTGATCAAAACCCACTTTCCAGCAGATCCTAATTGGCAGTTACTGGAAACGACAATTACTTCAAAGGAGTTTATCCAAAATGACTTTTCAAGGGTAACCAATTCAAAATTAAGGAATGAGACATTGGATCGTTATATATCGTTGCATTGTTCAGATTACCTTTATGAAAGCTCAAAAAATGCCTTTGCTGATAATTCCAAAAACCATCGTCAATTGGCAGTGTCGAGTTTAGAGAAAGGAAAAAACTTAATCTTTGATCCTAAAGCAACACAAAAAGAAAAAGATTTATTCTTCCAAAAAAAGCAAATTTACTATCATGAGGCAGCTTCATCGGCGTTGTCTTACAGTAGTAACGTTTCTTTGTATTCAAAAATTGAAAAAGAAGCATTGGGACTATGGATCAAGCATAATATTGGTGTGCCTATTGCGAAAAGAGCAAAATATTTAGATCGCTTTTCTTTAGATAAAACAAACATTGTGAAAAAGGAAATGCATCTGAAAAGCATGAATAATAACATTAAGCACTTTGAGGAAAAGGTATCAAAAAAGCATTATAATTCACTGAAAAAACCAAGAAGAAAGGTTTCCTATGATTCTCTTTATTTTAAAGTGACGAAAGAACAAATTGCAGAAGCAGACTCCACAATTCAAGAGATTGAACTTGAAATTGCCAATTTGAAATCCATCAATCAAATTTTAAATGACAAAAAGAGAGAGCAAATTTTAGTGAAGAAATCATTGAACTACTCTCAAACAAGCTACCTTCAGCAGTTCAAATTATTATTACAAGTAGATGTGACATTACAGGTTTTAGGCCACCAATCGCATCAAATCACAAGAGTGGATAACAGTATTGATGTACTTGTGAAATCTCTTAAGTCAATCAATAATGAGTTGACTAAAAATAATATTGAGTTGTCAAGAAATATCTCTGAACTTAAAAAACAGATCAATACCAAACTCAACCTTTATAGAGGTCTTTATATTATGTCGAATGCTGAAGTTGCTTATAAAAAGGAATACGACAAGGTCAATGATCGACTAAGAGAAGTATTTTATGATCAGACATTAGCCAAACGTGAAGAATACAAAGTTGCAGTTTGGACGAATGAGGCAATGCAAGATGAGAACGAAGAATTGCTACGTCAAAAAAAGATCATAAAGGATATTATAAAGATAAAATCAGTTTTTAAAAAGGAAAAAATAGCCTCTATTGCAAAGCGAGAAACAAAAGAGAAGAAGTTTTGTGATGCAATTACCCAGTCAGTTTATGACGATTTAAGCAATATTAAAAGCTTTAAGAAAGAAGTATCTTATAATTAAAAAAAGGGTGATTTCCTTCCCAAACAATAGAGCTTCCATAAGAGGTGAATTACGTTATTGATTCACCTCTTATGGAAGTGAAATGATACTAATTCTCATAAAGCTTGATGTTACTTTAAGTTGAAGTGAATAGTTACTGCTAAGTACTTCTGATAGTAGTTAAATTTTCTTTTTATAATGGTATTCATCTTTAATATTAACATTAGTGAATCTCATGTTTCCCAAAATTACTTTTCATAATTCTCTAATAAATCTTTTTGAAAAGGTTGAGGGCCTAACAGTAATGTGGCAATACTAATCAAGTTCAAAAACGCCAAAGTGGTAAAAAATGTTTCCGTTTGTTCTCCATGAAAGAGTCCTAAAAGAGCAATAAAAGAAAGTGTAAAAGTGATATATCCCAAAGTCTTTAGTCCCTCATCAAGTTCAATATGCAATCTTGAATATAAACTAAAACTTCTTTTTTTACTTTTTAAGAAGCGAATCACATCACCACAATTAGGAACATATTTATCTATCGTCAGGATGCAGTGATTGAGGTATAATATAAATTCAGTTATTTCTTTTCCATCTTTTAATTTCCGTTTCTGTTTAGAATAAAATCTGATGTTATCAAATGGGATTCTCTTACTTTTATTTAAAATAAGGTTTTGTCGAATGATCTCATTTTCCTCAACGTATAGTTTTTCAAGCCGAAAGAAAAAAATATACCCACTGAGAGCAATCAGAAGAATTATCCCCAAGGTCATTAATAGAGTAATACTATAATGATCGAAAACATTCACAATGAAGGTTTGAATGGAAACGACCAACAGGTATGCCAATACTAAGTATTTATAGTGGTAATTTTGATGCATTGAAGATGAGTTTTTATTGAACCTCAACCTTTTGTAGCCATTGTTCAATAGCACTCATTTGGTTTGCTGAACTGCAATGTTCCTTAGCCTTTAGTAAATACTTTTTCGCAGTTTCGTTGTCGTCATTGAGTGCGTAAGTAATGCCAAGGTTTGTGAGTGTGATATCATCCTTAGCGTTTATTTTAAGCACCTTTTCAAAAATTTTGATTGATTCACCATAATTACCCAATTGCAAATTAGCAGTGCCTAAATTAGACAATACCCTTACTTTTGATTCCTTTGATTTGGCTATTGTAGCTGCTTTTTGATAAGAGGATAATGCTAAAGTCATTTCTTGGTTTTGATAGAAAGCGTTACCGATGTTCAAAACCTCTTCAAACGCTTTTAGCTCTACTAATTTATCTACGTTGGTCACATGATTTATGGTATCTCCAGTAGCAATCGCATTCATGCTTTTTAGAGAATACAGTTGATTCTGATTGGATTGATCTGCTTTTACTTGCCTTAAAAATATTTCAGCTTCATTGTAACTATTGTAATCATAAAATTGTTGAGCAAGCCCCAATAGAGCACTATTTTTTCCTTTTAATGCTTGAAGCAAATATTCTCGATCTGCATCATTTGTAAAACCTGGAACTCCACCCATGATATTATTGACCAGCAGGACCACCTCTTCACAAGAAAGTTGAATAAAACTCATATAAGTACTATTGGTATTTTTAGGACACATTTTCATACACTCAATAAGCTGATCGATGGCCATTTTATTTTCTCCTTTTTGATAATAAGCGAATGCAAGATTATTATAAGGTTCTGGATAGTTACTGTTTTGTTTGATGGCCGTTTGAGCAGCTGCAATTCCTTTTTCAATGTCTCCATTTTGAATATAAATCATTGAGAGGTAATTGTGAGCAATGGGGTTATTACTTTCCAACGCAATTGATTTCTCAAAGTAGCTCTGTGCTGATTGAAGATTGATACTTGAGATTGAATTTTTTATAATTCCCAGTAGATTGTTCAATGTATAATCATTTTCAGCATAATTATCTTTTAATAGCTTTTCAAGAGTTTCATAATTTCCATTTTTCATATGATGGAAATAATCAGACTTCTGATAAAATAAAGAATAATCATAATTGAGGTGATTACAGATGGCAGATAAATAAAGATAATCAATATTCGATTTGCCAATCTTTTCTGCTACAACGCTTGCTTTGTCTAATTTTGAACTTTTGAAGAGTTTCCAAAATTTTTTTTCAGAATTGGCAAAGATGTTTGTCGATATCACCAAGAAGCTGATAAGTAGTAGTTGATATTTCATATCTGTTTGCTTTTTTAGTCTGCAGTATTATTAAAAAGTATAAATCTTATTCGATTTATTGATACTCGAAATCTTGAGTATTCTACAGAAATACTGCTTTAAGTTTCAAAAAATGGACTTCAATTTATAAAAGCATCAAGTTACATTATTTTCTAGTATTTTGCTTCGTTTTTGTGTTAATACAAAAGTACAGAAGCTTGAAAGTAAAGGCTATAAAATCTAGTAGAATTATGGATTGAAGGTTGATGATAATCCGGTTTGTAATGTAGTAAGGGCGAATTCAATTCCACCCTTACTGTGTTATTATTGTTCTAAAATGAGTTGATTGTCTAATTTATATTTGCCAATATGATCCGTTAAATCTCCTCCTATATATAAAAAACCATTATGCTCTTTTATGGAGCTTGCCTCAGAGACAACTTTACCGGAGGTATCATAATATGTTTTTAAGATTTCTCCTTTTGCACTGAGATGCATGATCATTCCGAATGCTTCTTGTTTTGGCTGAAGCCAAAGTGGAACCCCAAATATGAACTTCTTCATTCCTGTTTTAGGTTGTATTTTATCCAGTAAATCATTTCTTTTAGTCGAGAATCCGAGCCAAAAACTACCATTTGCTCTTCTAGAAATACCATTAGGAATTCCTGGTAAGTTATCGATAAAGATATCAGTTTTACCCTTTTTATCACCTTTTAGCCAATAACGTAAAATTCTGTATTTTGTCAGTTCTACCATCAATACAAACTCGTCATTAGAAGAGACGGCGACACCATTACCAAAATAGGTGCCGTTGATCAATGACTCCACCTTTTTGGTGTTAGGATTGTATCGGTAGAGGCCTCCATCAGGTTTCACCTCAAATATTATTTTACGTGCATTAAGTCGAGAAAAAGGAACTTTAGAAGAAGTGTTAGAGAAGTAAATCATTCCATCTGTTGCAATATCTACATCATTGGGGATTAAGAATTTTTGTCCAGATTGATCTTCACTGGCAAGGATAGTCATCTCACCTTTAGGATTGATGCTTACAAGACCTTTATTGGGAACACATGCAATGAGGTTTTGATCACTATCAAAGTGTAACCCTGCTACCCATTCTTGTGTATTGCAGAATACGGATACTTGCCCAGTTGTATCAATTTTCAATACTCTTCCATCAGAAAAGTCAGTAGCAGTTTTGTGTGCACCACAGTATAAATTGCCTTCTTTATCTACCGCAATATCTTCAGGTCCATACCAATTATTGAGTCCAATCCATTCGGTGGATTTTAGCAGTTCATTTTCAGCAGTATTGCTTGTTAGTTCCGGTTTTTCAGGAGGTGTCCAGGCTAGAGGTTTTAAAGCACAAGACTGTAAGAAAAGGTTTGTGCTCACTAAAATAAACCATAGAAAAAGAGGGAGTTGCATTACTTTTTTCATCATAATTTTTGTTGGTTGATCATTCACTTTACAAAGCTATTATGAGGAATAATGGTGTGCATTGATAAATGTTAAGAAATGAGAAGCTGCTTTCTTACTCTACTTAAAGATTCAGGGGCAATTCCTAAATAACTGGCAATTTGATGTTGGGGAACTCTCTGAATGATTTTTTCATCATAAGTTTCTAAAAAGTCTAAGTATTTTTCTTTTGCAGTAAGTGTTTGCATTTTTCGTGTTCTATCAATCACGCATAAATAATTCTTTTCAGCCATCAAGCGTCCAAGCTTTTCAAACTTTGCGGCTTTCTGATATAACTCCGTCATTGTCTCAAATGAGATAGCATAGACTCTACTTTTTTCAATAGCTTCAAGAGACTCAAGGGATGGTGATTGGGCAATAAAACTCGAATAACTGGAGATAAACTGACCATCGCAGGCAAAATAGGTATTGATTTCTTTTCCATCTTGAAGATAATAGGAACGTATCAATCCTTCCTCAATAAAATAGACTGAGTTTTCTACTTTACCTTCCGTTGTAATGATCTTTTTTGCTTTGTACTCCTGTTTAATAAGTTTCTCTTTGAGTACATCCCATTCAGCAGAGGTAATTTGAATAAGTTGGAAAAGTTGTTTTTTGAGTTCTTCCATTTTTTTAATTTAAGATAGAAGTTAATTCTATAAGGAAAGGTGTTTTTTCCACTATGTTTGGAGGATATTTTCCAACCAATAGGATGTTTTTATGGACACAAGATAACAATATTCATTGTCTTAGTTATTTAGACTAAAAGAACACAGAATGTATTTGTCTTGATTCGTTTTTTGACACCTTTCTAAAAAATCTTCATAGTCTTCATTTAAATGTTGTTCCAAAGCGAACCCTAGATTAACACCACTTTCTAAGATAAGTTGAACAGTCAATTGTTCCATTTTATTCGTTTTCTTATGAAAGTCAATATGTTTATTGTTTAATGCTGAAATCATATCATTTAATGTCAGCTTCTCTGGGCTTTCGAGAATCCATTTTTTAAGCGTCAAGGATTTTCCACCTTTGAGTATATCTAGATTGTCTGAAAAAATCAAAAACAATTTATTGTTATAGAAATGAAACTCAATATTGCCATATGTCCAAACATCATCTTTAATAATTTTTGGATGTTCTTCATATCCATCAGGATCAGCAAAATTATTTAATATCCATTCTTTCGTTTTTCCTAGTTTGATAAAGTCAAACTTTCCTGTTGTGAGGAACTCTTCAAGGTCAATACTTATTTTTTCTTTAAGTTTCATTTAAAAATAGTTTGCTGGAGATAACTATAAAATGTTATAAGATGAATGATTTAAATGATCCTCAATATAGTTCAATACTCAAAAGAGTGCAAGTTCACTTGCAAACAGCGTGAATATGTAACCCGTATTTATAAAGTGGTTTTCCAAGTCAGGGATTTATACAAAAAGGTTTGAAAGGAAGGGTGGCTGAAAAATACCGTTATTATAGAATATCGTTTTGACTAAAAGTTTCAGTTTAATTTTTTAAACCGTTGTAGTGAATATGCAAAGTAATTTATAGAAGAAAGAAGTCTACGATCGAAACTATAAATTCTAAGTTGATAAACTACCTACCTATAACAAAGTATAAATTATAAGTTAAAGAGAGTTAATGGTTATTTCCTTCGAAAGAGTTATTAACATAAATGTGTTAATGGAATAGATAAGAGTTGTTTTTTTGTAATGTAACTGATAAGTAGGTTGTTAGGTAATGATTGTAAAGTGTTATAATCGTAAGTTTTACAAATGATAACAATTAGTATATAATATTATATAATTGATATTTAAGGTTTTAGCATCCACCTTGCTGACGTATTCTCAGTTCTTTTATCAAGAAAAACTTAATTTTTATCTAAACCTACTATCAATCTTCCTGATGAAATTAATTCAGTCTATTATTGTTATAACAATGTTAACAATGCAATTTGTTAACGCCCAGATTATTCCATTAAACCCTTCTGTAAAGAAAAAGCAGTTAGATAATGGATTCACGTATTACATCCAAAAAAATACAACCCCTTCAAAAGAAGTGCAATTTCGATTGATTCTAAATGTGGGATCAATACTTGAAGATGAAGATCAAAGAGGCTTTGCTCATTTCTTGGAGCATATGGCTTTTAATGGAAGTAAGCACTTTCCAAAGAATGCTCTAATTGAATATTTTCAAAGTATCGGGGTAGAGTTTGGAGGAGATATCAATGCTTACACTGGCTACGATGAGACGGTGTATATGCTTCCAATACCTAATAATGAAAAAGAAACATTGGACAATGCGTTCCTTTTTTTCTCAGATATCCTTGGTGGATTAACATTAGACAAAGAGGATATCGATGCTGAAAGAGGAATTATTCATGAGGAATGGAGAACCACAACCGGTTTATCTGATCGTCTGAAAAAAAATATGTATCCCTTATTATACTATAATTCTAGATATAAAGACCGATTGCCAATTGGTTTAATGGATGAAGTGGTCATGAAACAAGATAATGAGGAAGCTTTACGCCGTTTCTATAGAGATTGGTATCGTCCTGATTTAGCAACACTACTTGTTATTGGAGATATTGATGAAGAGGATATAGAAAAGAGAGTGAAGGCTTCATTTTCAGGTATAACTAATCCAATAAATGAGAGAGAAAGAGTGAACTATAACATTGCAAATCATGATCAAACACTGATTAAAAATATACAAGATGAAGAAATCACTTCTACTTCAGTAAAAATCATTACCAAGATACCAAAGCACAAAGAAAAAACGGTTGAGGACCTCAAAAGGAGTGTTGCTAACATCATTTACACTTACTTAGTCAATGAACGACTTTCTGAGGTATCCAAGCAAAAAGGAGCTGCGTTTATGTACGCTCAATCTTTTGCTCAAGGTGGTTCAGGAGATAAAGGAAGGTATATTTCCACTGCTTCTGTAAAGTCTGGAAGTGTAATCGAGGGTGTTGAAGCATTACAGAAAGAGCTATATAGAATTAAAAAATATGGTTTTTCAAGTGAAGAGTTTGAAAGAAAGAAAAGCATCTTCGAAAAAGATGTGAAAACCAGTATTTTAGAACAAAGTACTTTGACTTCAGCTCAGTATATTAATATGCTGATGAACCATGTGATTTATGGTGAAGAATATACTTCCACTGAGTTTAAAAATAAGTTTTTGCTTGATGTAATCAACCAAATCACGCTTGATGATATTCAACGATTGGCCGATGAATATATCAATGATAGAGAAAAGAATAGAGTGGTTTTTGTAACGGCACCATCTTCTGAAAAAATTCCAACAGAACAAGACGTTCTAAAGGCGATTAATCATATTAATTATGATGAAATAACACCTTATGAAAGCGAAGAAATAGATGCTCCTTTACTGACAACTTTACCTCAAAAAGGAAATGTAAAGAAAGAAGAAAAAGATAATGTGTTAGGTACCACTACACTTTATTATGAAAATGGAGTTAAAGTAATCTTAAAACCTACAACCTACAAGAAAGACGAAATTAGATTTACAGGTAGAAGAAATGGTGGTTATTCACTAGCGTCTGATGAAGATTTTAACAACGCAACTATGGCTAACACTTTAGTAGAGTTGGGTGGTTTAGGAGATTTTAATCAACAACAATTAGAAAAAGTTGTAGGGGATAAACGCGTGGCCTTAAGTTCTTTTATTCATCGTTACACGGAAGGTGTGAGTGGTTTTTCTAATGTTGGAGATGTGGAGACTCTTCTACAGTTGAACTATCTCATGTTTACTGCTCCAAGGAAAGACAGGGATCAGTTTGACCGTTTTATTGAAAATAAGAAAGAGTTTAATAAGAACAGTATGAATGATCCTGAGACTTATTTTACGGATGAAATCAATAAAGTAATGATGGAGAATAGTCCGAGAACTGCCACTTTATTGACCACAAATCAATTGGATGAACTTGATCTGGACAAAGCTTATGATTTTTATAAATCAAGATTTAACTCAGCCAATGGAATGGTCTTTATCATGGTCGGTTCTTTTGAGGTAGATCATTTGAAACCATTGTTAGATCAATATTTAGGAAGTTTACCTTCAGGACCAATCGTCAAAAAATATAAAGATCATGGTATCCGCCCTCCTCATGGAAAGATTGTGGATGTAAAGAAGAATACAGCAGATAAGACAAAAGTGATATTACGTTTTACAGGTAAGTATCCTACAGCACAGGAGGATCGTATTGGTATTCAATTATTGAGTGACATTGCAACTATCCGATTGACGAAAGTAATACGAGAAGAGATGGGAGGTGCTTACGCTCCTTTTGCATCGGTCTATGTGGATAATCTTCCGTACAGCTATTATCAGTTTAATATATTATTTACGACTTCACCAGATCAAGCAGTGGAACTAAGAAGTGTGGCTCTCTCTGTAATCAACGATTTAAAAGATGAAATCAAAGAAGAGGATATTGATAAAGTTAAAAAGTCATTACTCAATCATCGCAGTAAATCTTTAGAAAATAATGGCTATTGGTTTAAACTATTATCAAACTATAATCAAAGAGGAGAAGGGAGAGAACAGTTTGAGAATTACAGTAAGGATGTAGACAAAATAACAGCCAAGAAACTTCAATCAATTGCTAAAAAATATTTAAAAGATAGTGAGGTGTTGACTTTTATGCTTAGTCCTCAGAATTAATAGAGTGTATGGAAATAACAAACAAACAAAAAATCTACAGGTTATTAATGGCTGTAGGGTTGACTTTTATGGCTAATTTTGCTCTAGCACAGCAACAATTGACTGTAAAAGGGGTAGTAACAGATGCTGAAACTGGTGACCCTTTGATCGGTGTGACGATTATGATCGAGGAAACAACTTCAGGTGTGGTGACGGATTATGATGGTCATTATGCGTTTGGAGGTTTAACCCGTTTGACAAATCTTGTATTTAGTTATGTTGGATATGCTGAGCAAATCGTAGAAGTAGGGAATAAGACGATTTTAGATATACAACTAAGGCCCGCTACTGAAAACTTGGAAATGGTGACAGTATTTGGGGAGAATCAAAGAGACCCTCGTTCTATTACAGGTTCAGTCAGTAAAATCAATACTAAAGTATTTTCTACAGGTACGCCAGCAGGTTCCTTTGATCAGTTGCTTCAAGGGCAAGTGGCAGGCTTAGCAGTGCAAGCTAGTGGAGAACCAGGAGAAGCTTCACAAATAAGAATTAGAGGTAATAATTCCTTAGGAATAAGATCGACAGATGAGGCTTTGACGACTTTTAATTCGGCCAACGAACCTTTGTATATTTTAAATGGAACCCCGATTTCATCTGCGGTATTTGCAACAATTAACCCTGATGATATTGTTGAGATTAAAGTCTTAAAAGATGGTTTGGCAACTGTTGAATACGGGGTGCGTGGTGCAAATGGTGTTATTGAAATTAAGACGAAAAGAGGTATTGTAGGAGGAACAACTTACAATGTTCGTTATCAGCATACGATTAGACCTGTTGGAGATTTAGGTGGAATTTCTTTAATGAAATCGCACGAGAAGTTGGCATTGGAAAGAGAATTATCAATCACAAATGGTCTCGGTTATATCTATTCACCAAAACCAGGAGACCTCCAACCTGTACTTGACTATAAGGCTCAAAAGTATGCTGAATTAGAAGGAACCAATACAGATTGGTATAAAGAACTTTCTCAAGTAGGACAAGTAAAGGATTTGCAGGTAAGTATTTCTGGAGGTGTCCATGATACTCGATTTTTTGTTTCTGCTAACTATTATGATGAAGATGGTAGCTACAAAAATTCGTGGGCAAAACGTTTTGCGACTCGTTTTAGTTTGGATCATAATATTAATAACCGTTTGTCAATAGGATTTGATGCCTCAGTGGCTAGGAGTCAACGCTCAAAATCACAGACAAGCCCAGCAAGGTTAATCTATACATTGCAACCTTATGAAACGCCAAGTGATACAACATTTGTATCACGAAATACGAATGATGGAGGTGTGAATTTTGAAAACCCTTTTGATGAACTTTATAATACGTACAGAGAAAATACAACTTGGAGAGTAAACGTCAACCCTAAAATTGCTTACAAGTTCTTTAAAGGTCTTACCGCTCGATTGGAGTATGGAGTAGCCTATTCGGAAGCTGAAAATACGAGTGTAAAATTACCGAACACGGAAGGAGTTACCGTCCAACAAATTAGTGGTGGCGTTACGAAAGGGGAGTCAAAGATGTTGACAAACCGATTGAATTTTAATACAGAATTTATTCAGTCCATCAACAATCATTTTGTATCAATCGTTGCAGGAACAGAATATGTGAATAATAATAATTGGGGTTTTGGGTATAATTCGGTAGGTATATCCCCAAAAGTAGACCCTAGCATAGGAGCAAACCCTCATGCCACCATAAACAATTCAAAGTACACTGATGCGCTTTTAGGTTTTTATGGTCGATTCTCCTACAGTTTCAAATCTAAATATGATTTTACAGGTTCAGTAAGGTATGATGGCTCATCTGTACTGCCCGCAGGAGAACAATTTGTGGCGGCATACGGTGCAGGTATAGCTTGGGATATGAGGGCTGAACGTTTTATGTCTTCATTAAAGAAGATAGATCAATTGAAATGGAGACTTTCTTATGGATTGAATTACAATTCAGGAGGTATTCGCCAAACATTAGGATTACCATTTTATGACTTCACAAACAGCAATACTTACAGGGGAAATAGAATTATTAATCTTGTAGAGTTTTATAATCCTGACTTAAAATTTGAGAAAACCAAACAATGGACTGCAGCTTTGGATTTCGGAATGCTTGATAATAGGTTATATGGTACTGTAGAAGTGTATATCAAAAACACCGATGATTTATTATCAAATATCAGTATTCCTGCAAGTAATGGTTATACAAGTTTGCTTCAAAATATTGGCTCATTGGAAAATAGAGGTATTGAAATATCATTGAGTGGTGTACCAGTGAGAACAAACCATTTCCGTTGGACTTCGAGATTAAACTTGGCCTACAATATGAATAAGATCACAGATTTATATGGTCAAGATGAAATCAGAGTAGGAAGTGAAGGTTATTTTAAAGTAGGAGAACCCATCAATTCTGCTTTTGTGAGGCATTGGGCAGGTGTTAATCCAGTGAACGGACAATCCATTTATTATACACGTTCAGGTGAATTAGTAAATGCTGGAAATGCTCCTCAAATGATTGGTTTTGGTACATACGATCACCCATATACTGGCGGTTTTACCAATACCTTTAATTACAAAAATTTAGAGTTGTCAATGTTGTTGACATTTGCATTTAATGGTGTGAATTACAATAACCTCAAAAGTACAATGATCCAAAATGTGAAGCTTGGAGAAGTACCTTTTGCTGGTTTCTATGATCAAGTCTGGCTAGAAGAAGGAGATGTGAAAATTTATCCGAAACCGAATTCTTTTGGTGGTAACACTGCAAACTCTTTATTCTTGGAAGATGCAAGTTATGTCAGAGTAAAGAACGTTACAATTAGATACAACCTTCAACAGTATCTCCATTTTAAGCATGTGGAAAACTTTATGATTACAGCCCAGGCTAATAATTTATATACTTTCACCAACTATCAAGGCATTGATCCAGAGGTAACAGGTATTGGACAACCGTTATTACAGTCCTACACACTAGGAGTTGATGTTACTTTCTAAACAATATTTTCATGAAAAATTTAATACTAATTATATTTTTATCGATGAGTATATGCTCTTGTTCTTTGATTGATATTCATCCTGACGATGTGGTGTCATCTCAAAGGGCATTTGATGATGTGACCTATTATCAGCAAGCATTAAACAAAGTATACCACGATTTAACATCACCTATCAATAATATATCATCAACGGATTATGCCACGGATGATTTTACGAATGTGATTAGAGGATATAATCAAACGAATTATTTTATCTATCTGTGGGACTATCAGGCTAGACCTCAACCACACATGTGGGTACAGCAGTATAATTTGATTGCAATGACCAATATTATCATTGATAACTATGATGTCGTTCCGGTTAAAAACGCTAAAGAACAAGAGCAAAAAGATGTAATATTTGCTCAAGCAGAAGCAATGCGTGCTTGGTTTTTCTTTAATCTTTTAGAAATCTACGCACCACATTTTGATGGATCAAATGGTAATGAATTAGCCATTCCACTGAAATTAAAATTGGATAGGGAGTATTTACCACAATCTACAATAACTGAAGTATTTACTCAGATTGAGCAAGACCTTACTGATGCAGAAGATAAACTCAAAGATTTTACACCATCAACATCAGACGCTCATTATGTTTTTGGTTTGGATGCTGTAAGGGCCTTAAAAGCAAGAATAGCTTTGTATAAAGGTGACTTGGAAACTGCAAGAGCTTACTCAAGCTATTTTATTGATATAGAATTACTAAGCTCTGATGATTATTGGATGCTTTGGGGAGATCAATATGGATCAAAGAACCAAGAGGTGATCTTCATGACGCATAACCTTTCAGATACAGACCAAGGATCGTTATTGGATTATCACAATCAATATGAAACAAATAATGTGGCTTTAACGATTGATTTTTACAATGAATTTGAAGATTCAGATGTAAGAAAAGGGGAGCAATATATTAGCAATTCCACGAGAAGACCACTAAAGTATTTGTATCTGGCAGATGAGAATAACTCTGATGAAACTAGAATGCTTAATTATAAGTACTTCAGAATTGCTGAGCAATACTTGATTTATGCAGAAGCTGTTAGAGAAGATAATTCAGATAGAGCTTTAGAAGTTATCAATAAGTTGAAAGTAGCAAGAGGTGCTTCACCGTTAACAACACTTTCTCTAAATCAAATTTTAGTAGAAAGACGAAAAGAATTCTTCCAGGAAGGTGTTCGTTTTTATGATCTAAAGAGGCTTTCCAAAGCGTTGGGTATTACAGTTACAAGACCAAATGGAAATCAATTGGCTCCAGGTGATGCTAAATATACTATTGATATACCTATAGAAGAAACAAACTCCAACCCTTACATCAAGTAATAAAATGAAATACCTATATCTCAGCTTATTGACTCTATTCTTATGTGCTTGTAATGAAATCGTTTCTCAAGACAATTTTTATACAGGTAATCCTTTTGTGAGTTTGAGTAGCGATCAATCGATTTTGACCTTATCAAATGATGCAACCAAAGAAATAAGATTAGAATACACTGATAGTATCTCAATTAGTTCACCTATAGATAAACCGTTGTCTGTATTGTTGAAAGTAGATGCTACTAGTGCAGGAACTCTCGGTGAGGATTATGATATACAGACAGATGTGAAAATACCCGCCGGATCAAGTTATGGTTACTATAAAGTGACCGCTAAGGCAATAGATAAAAGTAAAATTACAGGTACTGAACTTGTGATTTACATAGAAAGCTGCGACCAACCCAATGTGATTCCTGGAATGATGGGAACAAAGAAAAATAATGAGGACAGACGGCCACGTCTGAAGACATATTTATTTAAATATTAATTCAATTAAAACTTATCTGACACAATGAAGAAACGTAATTTATTATCGATTTTAGTAGCTGGCTTTTTAGCTCTAACTGTATTTTCATGCTCAAGTAGTGAGGATGAAGTAACACCGCCTCTAACTGCCGAGGAACTCCAAGAACAAACAAGAAAAGCATTAGCAGTAACTTCCGATTCAATTTTCCAAGCAGTGGTAGAGGGCAATTGGAAATTAGTAGAATTTGTACCTTCAGCAGAGATGTTAGAAGCGAAGGATGGAGATCAAGCGGGCTCAAATGCATTCGCTAACACAAAAATTCTTAGAGCGTCAGCTGTTAAACCTTTTGACATGACAATGTCATTTGCTAAAGAAGGTGATCAGTATGCCGTTTCAGTAAGTATTCCTGCTGAAGGTGATGACCTTTATAATTTGGTATTAAACTATCAAAATACATTAAACCCTGATTTTGCGGCATGGGGCATCTTAGTGTTCACTCAAGAAGAATTAATGGCAGAAGCAAAAGGTGTTTTAGCAGGTTCTTTTACAACTGATGATGCTAAACCAGGTGATGCAACAGACACTGAAACAGGTAAAGTAACATTGAATGTGAAACAGTATGATGTTTCAGAGTTAGCGTACGAAAACATGTTATTAAACTACACTAAAGTGGTTGAGGGTAACGATGATAGAATTTTCTTTAACCAAGAAAGTCAATTAATTGTGGAAGATACTGACCAAACTTATGGAACAGGTACTTCTTATTATGTTTTTGAAAAAGCAGAATAATTATAGGGCTTAAATTTTTGACTTCAATATTCTTTTCAAAAAGATACTATTGAGTTAAAAAGCAAGGAAATTAATTATGAAATGACAGTCACCAATTTTTCAGAAATTGACATTTCCTATAAAAAAGTTTGAGATTAGCAGTAATAAGTCGCTGATTTTTTGATACTGGAAATTCTTACGATGTATCCTTAATAGATCATCATAAGATAATGTACATGTAGTAAATCTTTGTCCATTAGATATAATAAATTTTGTAAAGAAAAACACCTTTTGCTAAAAGGTGTTTTTTTATTTTTTTCAATACGCATCATTGATAATACTAATCTTCCTTCAAAGCTTTGATTTTACTTCGTTTTTGTATTAAGGTAAAAATGAAGAAGATGGAAAATTAATTCTAAGTACTAAGTCAAAAATAAATAATAACTAATTCTTATTTATTTTTTGGGAGTACAACGCTAAAAAACGTATGAATAGTGGTTCTATTTAGCGTTTTTTGAAGGAAATAATCGCAAAATAATAAACAGAATTAGTGGTATATAATTTTGTCTTAGTACTTGTCCAACAGAAAGCTTAAAGAACTATCGGTTGATCGTTAACTTAGACGAATTATACTGAAAAATGACTGAAGTTGAATTGTTCTTCCAATAATTATATTGGTTCTTTCAACGATGAATGATCTATTTTTTCCTTGAATTCGGCAGGGTTGTCAATATGAAATGCTATAGTGGTAAATTTTTTCTTTATACCATAAAGGCCCATTAATGTATTCACGTTTTTTAATTGGAGGATCACATTATGGCTTTCAAGTTCTCCTAAAAGGGATAACCTTTTTGTCATTTTATCTTTTGGAAGTGCTTTTTTCGAAAGGATTACCGTTTCAATATCTGAGAATGGAATTTGAGCTTCATTGATCATTCCATATCGTAGAACTAAAGCTTTCTCATTAATGGCTATTGGCCTCTGTGATAATGATTTTGCAAATCCAAAGAATTGAATACCAGTATAGATGCTTAATACGGTTAGTACCCATGCAGCAGTAGTGCTCCATTGGGAGAGTAAAAGATGAAATGCAATTGTTTCTACAGCTATCATCATAATTAAAGCACCAAGAAGGGCCGCTGACCCACTCTTTTTGTGATAAGAAAATTCGTTTTGATGGAGTGTTCTTTTTTTCCAATGTATAAATCCATAATACATCACTGCTATTTCAGTAGAAAAAGGAAGGACGAGTTTTTGAGGTAAAATTTCCGAACAGACCGTTTTTAATGTATCATAAAAATCAGGGGATGTATTTTTTAGTTTTTGATAGGTTTTAGTAGCTTTTCGCACTTTAATGAAAACCAAAGCCATAATAGAAAGTTCAATGATAGGTAAGACCCAATTTTTGAATAATTCTATATACACTTGATCCTCTTTAGGAAGATAATATGATCCAATAAATGCTCCTAGAACCATAATCGGAACCACTGTTGTTTTTGGTATTGTTGATTTTCGAATCAATAAAAAATAGACAAAAGGTACAGTAAGAAGAAGGTCTAATGTTATTGCGAGATTTAAAGTGCTGTTATCTACGAAAAACGGGGATTTCATCAATAGGATTAATACTCCCAGTAATGAAGCTGGAATTGCAAAATTGAAGAAGTTTTGATGGAGTTGTAGCGTTTTGTTCATTTCGTTTATTTTTGGATGTGGTTTAGACAAGAGTTTCAAACAATAAGTTGTTAAAATAGAGCCTACTGCATCAACTTTTGTTTGTCTGTAAATATACAATATTAAGAGGAATGAAGTCGTAAGGAGTGACCATCAATGCATAAAATTATTTTATACCTTATGTAGTGAGATCTGTTTACTTAATTGGCATTCAAAGAATAATAATTTTTCTTTTTAAAAGATGTATCATGAAAACTCTCTGTTTTGTTATGAGTTGAATATTGAAATTTTATATTCGAAACGTTTTAATTTTTAACCCTTAAACAACAACTCATGAATTTAAAGGAGGTAATGAATTGGCGATACTCAACAAAGGAGTTTAACCCTGACAAAAAGATTTCTGATGAGGATTTTGAACAAATCAAAAATCTGTTACAAATGTGCCCCTCAAGTACAAACATTCAACCTTGGCATTTTATTATTGCTAGTTCTGAAGAAGGCAAAAAACGAATAGCAAAAGGAACTCAAGGTTTTTTCATTTTTAATGAAGCAAAAGTATTGAACGCATCGCATGTGGTTTTATTCTGTACAAGAACTACCGCGAATGAAGATTTCATGATGCACTTGTTGGATAAAGAAGATAAAGATGGTAGGTATGGTGCTCCAGAGTTCAAGGAGCAAATGCATGGAGGAAGGAATCTTTTTGCGGATATTCATAAATACGACATGAAGGACCTACAACATTGGATGGATAAACAAGTGTATATCAATATTGGTAATCTGCTACTTGGAGCTCCTCTTTTAGGTATTGATGCCGTTCCTATGGAAGGAATTGATATGAAGGCATTAGATGAGGAGTTTGGTTTAAGAGAGAAAGGTTTTACTTCATTAGTTTGTGTGGCTTTGGGTTACAGAGCGGACAATGACTTCAATGCGGCACTTCCAAAATCAAGGCTTTCTCAAGATGAGATTTTTACGTTGTTATAAAGAATACTGTGACGATATAAACTAAGTTTTCGTTAATTAATGCGATTACTTTTATGCAGGATAAATGGTAGTGTATTGTGGTTCGCGAGGACATTGCAATGCAACGACCCTATAGCACTGCATTTTACGCTAAACATTCGTGCCCATGGACTCTAAACCCTATAACCGTAGGTTTAGCGTAAGAATTTTGAAAATAAAATAGCTGAAGTCATTGACGACTTCAGCTATTGATAAAACACTATTATTGATGGGTTGATTTTTTAATCGAATAAGCGGTCAATTACTTTTTGAACTGGTGGAGCTATAAATAAAATAGTAGGGATGACAATGATATAGCCCATCACCCAAGACCGTATCCAAACTTTGAAAAATAAGTCATTAAAACCGATGTTATAGGAAACAATCGTCAGAGAAATAATGAAGGTAGTGATGAACCCCATCAGAAAAGCAAATGCCACTTTCTTTCTGATTTTACCCAATGGATTTTCTTGTTTTAAAGTTTGCATATCCAAGGTTTAAAGCATTTTAAATACCTTCATTTTCTTTTCAGAGTAGCCATAATATTTCAAGTTTGTTTCTATGGCAGTAGGCTTATCGAGTACAGCTTTGAAGTGAGAAAAGCACTCAAAACTATATTTACCATGGTAGCTTCCCATACCACTTTGGCCAACTCCACCAAATGGAAGATTAGGATTGGTATTTTGCATTACACAATCGTTGATACACCCGCCACCAAATGGAATTTCATGCAGGAAGCGATCTTTATTTTCTGCACTGTCAGAGAACAAATAAGCGGCCAATGGTTTCTCAAAAGTTTTAATGATATCAAAAGCTTCCTCCAGTGTTTCATATTCAATAACGGGAAGAATAGGACCAAAGATCTCGTCTTGCATAACAGGGTCATCTAAATTAACATCAGTCATAATAGTCGGATACACCACACGCATATCTCGGTCTACTTTTCCACCATAGTAGACTTTGTCAGGATCAATTAATTTGGCTAATCGTTCTAAGTTAGCGTGATTGATGATTTTTACGTAATTGGCTCTTTCTTTAGAGAAGTGATGTTTTTTGATTTCCTCTACTGCAATTTTTAAAAATTCATCCTTAATATCTTTATGTACTAAAGCATAATCAGCTGTAATACAGAGTTGACCGGAGTTTACAAACTTCGCCCAGATCATTCTTTTTACACTTGTTTTTAACGCACAATCTTTCGCAAAAATTACAGGATTTTTACCTCCTAGCTCCAACGTAACGTTGGTGAGATGTTCCGCCGCTGCTTTATGTACAATTTTACCAACCTTTGGACTGCCTGTAAAGAAAATCTTATCATAATGTTGTGCTAATATGGCGGTAGTTTCTGGAATATCTCCTTCAACCACACAAATGTAAGCGGGATCAAAATTTTCATTAATGATCTTCGCCATGATTTTACTTGTTTCAACAGGAAGTTCACTTGGTTTTACGATAGTTGTATTACCTGCGGCCATAGAACCTACAAGTGGTGTAAGTGATAAATTGTAAGGGAAATTCCATGCTCCAATTACTAATGTAACACCAAGAGGTTCAGGTACTAGATAACTTTTTGCAGGGAAGTTGATCAAATTAGTGGATACTTTACGGTGTTTAACCCATTTCTTTAGGTTTTTAACGGCAATGTTGATTTCATCAATTAAAGGGAAAAATTCTGTTAACTGATTTTCATATTTAGATTTTCCAAAGTCTTTGAATATGGCTTCATGCATCTCATCCTCATACTCTAGTAATAATTCTTTAAGTTTTAAAAGTTGTGCTATTCTAAATTCTACAGGTCTAGTCGCATTACTTTTAAAATAACTTCTTTGATTGTCAACTAATTCTTTGATTTCGTCTTTAAATGTTGTGATTTCCATGGTGTTTATAAGTTGAGATTGAGGAATATGTATTGATTAAAACGGATGTCGATTAATTAATTTCTTGTTGTTTTCTTACTCTTTCTACAACCATCTTTTTAGGAAGGAGAGGTGTAATTGATAATTGCATTTTTTGTGACCAAGGAAGACCAGAGATTACTTCTAACTCTCCTTTGATCATGGCTTCATATCCATCTTTAGCAACATCACTTGCACTGGCAGGTTTTTTATAAATACTTGTTTTATCCATTCCCGAATTTGCTCCAAATCCGGTTTGTGTTGCACCAGGAAGAAGAGCGGTAGCACTGACACCAGTTCCCATGAGTTCCCCTGAAATAGAGTTGGTGAATGAAGTCACAAAAGCTTTACTGGCAAAATAAACGGCTTGCATTGGTCCTGGTAAAAGACTAACGGTAGAGGAAACATTAAGTATTTTTCCTGTGTTTTTTTCTATAAAATCTGGTAAGAAAAATCGAGTGAGTGAAGTGAGGGCTAAGATATTAACCTGAATCATGGCTAGGTCTTTTTCCCATGCTCTTTCATGAAATTTACCTACACCACCAAATCCAGCATTATTGATAAGGTACTCAACTTGTATACCTTGTGCTTTTACCTCTTCATAAATTTCACGTGTTGCATCGGGGTGGGTAAGGTTTTTAGCGATAGTGTAAATACGAGTATTATTTTCACCTCCTCCCAATTCTTTTTTCAATTGTAAAAGGCCTTCGGTATTGAGATCTACAGCCACTACATCACCTCCTCTTGAGGTGTGTATTTTAACGAATTCTTTTCCGATTCCTCCTGCTGCTCCTGTGATTAATGCTACTTTTTTCATTGTGATATGTGATTGAGTTTAACGATATCACAAAGGTGGGCCAACGGAAGAAGGAAAAATTTAACCTATGGTAAAAAAGTAAAAGACTATGATTTTTTTTAGAGTTGAAAGGAGTTGATTGTTTAAAATCAATTTACCTTCTATAAGCTTTTATAGGGCCTACTTTCAAGCTATCTTCTACTTCATTTTTCCATTGATGAAAAACGAAGCAAAAAATCTAGGCTTAGAAGTCAAAGGAAGTACTACCAAACTAAAATGATAGAAGACTCAATGGCGCGAATGTTAAACGTAAGTGTCATTCGTGTCCTTCAGATCATCAGAAATCTCCTGATTTCTAAATACCATAAATATTCGAAAACTTAGTTTAAAATGTAATCAATAATCTTGAAAATAAACTTACAGTTTAAGTGGTGGAATTATCTTATAGGTTTTTCCGAATTCTACTTAAACTTTGTTGGGTAATTCCAAGGAAGGAAGCAATCTGCGATAATTTAGCTTTTTGAAAAAGTAGGGGGTGTTGTTCCATTAGGTTGAGGTAGCGTTCTTCTGCCGTTTGGGTGTGAATACTCATTATTCTTCGACTCAAGATCATGGCAAATTCGGCATTCATTTGTCTCATACCTTCACCAAGTTCAGGAACATGTTGAATGAGGGTATTTAATTGAGAAGCACTAATTAAGACAAGTTCAGTATCTTCCATTGCTTCAAAATAAAGGATGTTTCTTTCTCCTTTGACATAGCTAAATGGGGAAGTGATAATAGCATCATCCGCACAAAACCAATGTGTGATTTGATTTCCTTCTAGATCAAGGTAATATATCCTTACAAACCCTTTAAGAATATAATACAGATGTTTGCAAGGCTGTCCTTCTTTCAAAAAAACATCTCCTTTTTTTACGGATTTATTGGTGAGACCTAAGTCAAATTCAAGATTCCATTTGACAAGTTTATTGATGTCTAGATAGGGTTTTGAGCTGAACATTTATTTGGAAGTACCTTATTTGAGCAGAATATTTAAAGATCGAAATATAATTTAATCTTTGATAGTGTACCAAAAAAACATCCATTTTTAGATGAAATAACTGAGCTATCGCTCTTTTAAAATTTTGAATTTTCATTTCTTTGACAGAAAGCCGATCTTTCTCCTATGAAAAGA
>NZ_JACVVP010000043.1 GCF_014534745.1 Flammeovirga sp. EKP202 | reverse complement strand
GCACCGAAGATCTCAACACGCTTGATAGAGTCAATTCCTAAATCAGCTTCCATATCCATACCCATTTCTAACATCTCTGATGGGTAACCAGTTTTCTCAGCGATTACTTCTAAAAGTGAAGCTTCGATTTCTGCGTTAGTTACACCACCTTGTGCTGCTGGAGCTGGTGTTTCTACAACTGGTGCTGTTGCTACTGGAGCCGCCGCTGGTGCAGGAGCTGCTGCCGGCGCTGATGTTGCACCTGCTTTTCCTGAAATATATTCAGCGATTTGAGCTAATGTTCTTAACTCTGCTAATTCTTGTGGATCTACTCCTTGAACTGATGGGTTAGCCTCTGTCATCGCACCGAAGATCTCAACACGCTTGATAGAGTCAATTCCTAAATCAGCTTCCATATCCATACCCATTTCTAACATCTCAGAAGGGTAACCTGTTTTCTCAGCGATTACTGCTAATAAAGAAGCTTCGATTTCTGCATTTGATACACCACCTTGAGCTGCTGGAGCCTCTTGAACTGGTGCTGCTACTGGAGTAGGAGCAGGAGTTTCAGCTACTGGCGCTGGAGCTGGCGTTTCAACTGGAGCTTGTAACTGCTGAGGAGCAGGAGCTGCATTTGAAGCTAATTGGTTATTTGTTTGCATGTTGAACAACGACGACAACATTTGTTCGATGCGTGATTGTTGTTCAGTTAAACGCTGAATGTCTGCTTGGATTTGATCCAATACTGCCTTCTCTGCCATGGAAGCTGAATTTTGTTTCTGACGAATTTTTTCTTCAATAATTTGAGACATATCTGTTGTCTCAGCAATCACCGTCTCGATTTCCTCAACTAACGGTGCTTTTTGCGAAAGCACTTTTCCTCCCTTCGCTAATGTATCTTGGTATCTCTTCTTGAAACCGTCTGTCAAATAGTTTGTACCTGAAATCTGTACATTCATTTTTGACTTCGCACCACCTACTTGAACTGGTCTTGCGTACGGATCAAAGTTTTGGATTTGAATACCCATTACAGCCAATTGAACAGCTGCTTCTCTCAACTGAACGTCTGAGTTTTTCTTAGGATTAGGGTTCAATGCAATCACTTGGTGATCTTGACCTGCTAAGATTTCAGAAGTTAGGTTTGAAAGAATATTCTTAGGTCCAAATTCAACGAACACTCTTGCCCCTTCTTGGTACATTTTCTCGATTTGCTCTTTGAATTTAACTGGACTTAAAATGTGTCTCTTTAAAGTTTCTTTGATGAACTGAGGTTGTGCAGGGTAAGCAGTACCTAAAGTATTAGAGTAAAGCTTTCCTTGTGGTACCGCAATGTTTGTTTGGTCAAGAACTGCAGCAAAAGGTTTTGAAGCATGACCCACGTAAGGTGTATGGAATGCTGCAGAAACTGGTAGGATAGTCGCTAATAAGCCTGCTGCTTTTAATTCCGTTTTAAGCGCCTCCAATTCGTTCTTCGCACCACCTAAGATCGTTTGCGTTCCTGAGTTGATGTTGGCTACCTGTACATTTTGGTATTTACCGATGTAAGGTTGAACTGCTACAACATCACCTTTTACAGCCATCATTGTACCTGCATCTACTCCTGCTTGTGCTGACATCGCTTGACCTCTTTCTTTCGAAAGTTTGATAAACGTTGCTAAGTCAATTGCACCTGAAGCATACAATGCTGTAAGTTCACCATAAGAGTGACCTGCAAAATAGTTTGCTTTGAAGCCTGCGTTTTGTAAAATGTGATACATACTTGCACTCAATGCACCAATTGCTGGCTGAGCATTTTCAGTTTGAGTAAGTACCGCTTGTTGTTGTTTACGCTCCTCATCACTGAATACAGGAATCGGATATACAGTCTCAGTTAAAGGTTTTTTGTTGCTTGCTTCAAATTCACCATTCACTTTCGCGAATACTTCACGAACTTGAGGGAATGACCAAGCGATTTCGTTACCCATGTTTGTATATTGAGAACCTTGACCTGCAAATAAAGCAGCTACATTGTCCTTACCGTTGTAAGCGGCACTTCTATACCAAACATTTAAGATTGGGTTTTTCCACTCTGCTGCATTCGCATCTTTCGATAATGCTGCAACAAAAGCTTGAAGTTTTTTCGTAGCCTCCTCAATTGATGAAGCAACGAAACCTACTCTTGGTTGATTTACAGGAACGTTTTCTGCGAATGCTGTTGCTGATACTTCTTTGTAGTATGCTTTTGCATCTGCACCTGTTAAACCATCAATATGTTTTTGAGCCAACGCCACTAACGCAGATGATGATACTTCAGAAAGTAACCATTGTCTGTGGATGTTGTGAACTCTATTTTTCTCGATTGATTGTCCTTTGTACTCCTCCATAGAGAAGTGAAGGTTGACACCACCAAAACCGAAAGCTGATACACCTGCTCTCAATGGAGTTTGAGCATCTTTTTGGAACCAAGGTCTAGTTTCAGAGTTGACATAGAATGCTTTCTTCTCAATCTCTAATTTCGGGTTCGGCTTTGTGATATTGATTGTACCTGGAAGGATTTTGTGGTGTAAGGCTAAAGCTGCTTTAATCATACCCGCTGCACCTGCTGCTGCTTTTGTATGACCAATTTGAGACTTTACAGAACCTAAGGCAATGTGATTTGTTTTCACACCATCGTCACCGAATACCATACCCATTGATACACCTTCTGATGCATCACCTGCGTTAGTACCCGTACCGTGCGCTTCAATCAAACCAACTGTTGATGGATCATAACCTGCTTCCTCATAAGCTCTTCTCATCGCTAAAGCTTGACCTGAAGGACGAGGCGCATAAACTGATTTATAACGACCATCTGAAGAACCACCAATACCGTTTACTACAGCATAGATTTTATCTCCATCACGCTCAGCATCTTCTAAACGCTTCATGACCATCATACCCACACCTTCACCGATCAACATACCGTCACCATCTTGGTCAAATGGACGGATGCTACCGTTACGTGAGAATGCTGGAGTTTTTGAGAATGACATGTACATAAATGGTGAGTTGTCTGTATCCACACCACCTGTAATCATCATGTCTGCTCTTTTTTCTACCAATTCAGCAACCGCCATTTTGATAGCTGATAGTGAAGCCGCACAAGCTGCATCCACTACTGAGTTGATACCACCGAAGTCAAAACGGTTAGCAATACGACCAGAAATTACGTTACCCAATAAACCTGGGAATGAGTTTTCTGTCCAAGGCACAAACGCTGCTTTCATCTTTTCGATTGCCACTGCGATTTGCTCTTCTGGCATTCCCATTGACTCTAATGCTCTTCTCCAAACTGGATACTGTAAACGAGCTGTCAAAGGAATGATTAGCTTTTGACCACCGCCAACGCCAAGAATAACACCTGTTCTTTCTCTTAAATCTGCTTTTAATGCCTCTGAACCTGGAGCATATCCTGAATCGATCAATGCATCTTTAGCAACTGCAAGACCCAATAGCTGAGAAGCATCCGTTACTTCTAAGATATTTGGCGGTAAACCAAACTCCATTGGGTTGAAATCGATTTTTGGAACGAAGCCACCTACTTTACAGTAAGTTTTGTCTTCTGCTAATGGATTAGGGTCATAATAATCATCAATTTTCCAGCGGTCATCAGGAACTTCCTTGATACAATCCACACCTTGGATGATATTTTCCCAGTACTTCTCTAGGTTCTCAGAGTCTGCAAATACAGAGGCCATACCAACAATGGCAATAGGCGTCTCTTTCAGCAGTTGGTTTGTGTCTGTCATATCTTTTATTCTTGGAATAGTACAATACACACGTTGTACTACTTTAGTTTTATTCGTTACTCACTAAAAAAATGAAATGGTTACTTGAATGATGAAAGTTTGTCCAAGCTCGCTTTTGCTCATTTTTCAGCCCGTATAACAATTCGAATCCCGAAATTGTGACAACTTTTCTAAAAAAAATATACGTTTGCTTTTATTTAATAATGACTACCTATTCATTCATCTATCAAAAAAGTACAAAACAACAGACAACTGTATTACATTACAGAAGTAAGTATTCACTAATAGCTAAAAATTAGGATAAATATCGAAATCTAAAAAAATGTTATTTTTTATTTTAACCCTATTTTTAAGTATTTCAGAGGCTATAAATTGAATTTTAAAGTCAGGTGAAATATTTATTATTCAGAAAAAAACGAAGACCTGTAAAAGTTTTTAATAATTCTTGTAACATTATTCATACTACCATTATACTTCAAAGCCAATCATTGATAGAAGCAAAAAAAGAGACCTGTTCATTAAGCCTCTTTTACTGTTATTTTTTTCTATAATCTTACCTTTTCTCAGGTTTTAAATTAAAATTATTTCAATCAATGAATCATAGGTTGAGGGGGCTGATATAGTTTTTTATACTCCTTTGATGCTAAGTTTTCGTTAATCAATATGATTACTTTTATGAAGGATAAATAGAAGTGTATTGTGGTTCGCGAGGACGTTTTAATAAAACGTCCCTACAGCACTACATTTTAAAAGATTACTGTAAAAACCTTTGTTTTTTGATCTGTAAGCAGACAATCATTTAGGCGAGAGAAATGAAATTTAGCTTTTGACTTCTAAGCCTAGATTTTTGCTTCGTTTTTCATCAATGGAAAAATGAAGAAGAAGGAAACTTGAAAGCAGGACATCAAAGTCTCCGAAATAATTGATTAGAAGTTTACAATGCCGTACTTAATACAAAAAAAGAGACTTACATCTCTGCAAGTCTCTCAAAAATATTTTTTAAACATATTGATCTACATAACCCTGTAAACCAATTCTAGTTCCGTCTCCTGTTGCTTTAAAAGTCCATTCTCTTCCAGATTTTATCAGCCTGCCAAACTCCATGTCTGTGGCATTTCCAAAAGTAGTTTTATTCAAACTGTATCTTAAAATTTCGTTTTTCTTGTCTACATCTACAATTCGTATATAAGCATTATCCAACATCCCAAAATGATGATTTAGTACATCTGCATTGTGAATTGATGCGACAAAAATTAGTTCTTTGATAGAAGGGTTAATTTGAGATAAATAAGCTAAAATCATTTCATCATCACCATCTCCTTCTCCATTTCTGTTATCTCCTGTATGTTCTACGCTATTGTCTGGCGATTTAAGGTTATTATAGAAAATAAAGTATTCGTCTGCAGGAAGTTTTCCGTTTTCTCCAACCATAAAAACAGAAATATCAAGATCTAGTGAGTTTCCAGGAATGATGTCCCAACCAATTCCTAACATTACTTTGTCCAACCTTACGTTGCCCTTCATCAGGTTGACTTTGCTTCCTTTTTTTAAGTCTATACCCATAACATTATTATGCTCTAGTAGTTATCTTTTATATGTAAAATAGTTTCTGAAATATCCTTTGCCGCAATTGGTGTTCCAATTACCTCAAACTCCCAACAGTCATTTTTCAGTACCAAACGCCCCATCAACATTGAGACATAATCTGCATATTCTTCAGAAGAAGATAGATTAAAATTGGCAAGGCATTCATTCTGAGAATAAATATTTACCTCTGAAAAAGGGATTTGTGAGAAGTTTTGTTGAGAGTAAGAATTTAGGTACAAGTAAATTTGCTTTACTTTTTTGTCGATATTTTTTAGGTCTACCCAGATTATTTCATTATCCAGGCCATCATTTCCATTTAAATCGCCCTCTAGGTCATCTCCAAAATGTTTTATCGCTTCATCCGGAGATGTTAGTTGATTATAGTAAACAGTGTATATATGTTCCTTGTCCTTGTCAAAAGCGGAAAGACTTGCATCCAAATCGACACTTGTTGTATAAGGGATCATATTAAAAAACACTTTTTTCTGGATAGCACCCCAGTTGACACCTACCCGCACAAAGTCCAAAGAACTACCATTGTCTTTGATCAAAGAAATAGTACTGCCTTTTTTCAATGTGATTTTTGACCTTTTTTGGAGTTCGGTATTACTCATATTTATATATAGTCGTTAAAAAGTATTAGTTGATGTTGCTATTTATTTAAAAGTAGTTTTAAAATATTGTTTAACGAAGACGATTAACATTGGTTGTCAATTGCTCGAACCATTTTACATTTTTTCAAACATTTTTCTTATTCATCCATTTAACATTAAGAACAATTTTTAAAAACGATCACTTACTAAATTCAAGTGCCTCTTCAATCCGCAATAAACAACAATTATGATCACAACCTTTGAGTTTCCTACTACTTTTGATGCGATCAAAAATATAGTAGATCAGTATTCACCCGAAAACTATGCTCGGTCAAGAAATTATATTGATGGAGAAGTTTCTTATTTATCACCTTACATTTCAAGAGGAGTTATATCTACCAAATATGTAGTCTCAAGACTTATTAAAAATGGCTACAGCCTCAGAAAAAATGAGAAGTTTATTCAAGAATTAGCATGGAGAGACTATTGGCAACAGATATGGATTGAAAAAGATATTGATGAAGATCTTAAGCATCAACAACCTCAAGTGGAACATTATGGTATTCCATCCGCTATTTTCCGTGAAAACACAAGTATTGAGGTCATTGATGAGCATCTTACTGAACTCCGAAAGCAAGGATACCTTCATAATCATATGAGAATGTACATTGCAATGTTTACTTGTAATATTGGGAAATCACATTGGAAAGTCCCTGCCCAATGGATGTATTATCATCTGCTGGATCATGATTGGGCAAGTAATGCATTAAGTTGGCAATGGGTCGCTGGTGCCAACAGTAATAAAAAATATTTTGCGAATCAGTCGAATATCAATAAGTATACTCATACGTTTCAAAAAGAAACTTTCCTTGATAAATCTTATGAAGAATTGGAACAAATGGAAACGCCTTCCATTCTTCAAGATCACTTTCAGCCTGAGTTCACTACCCAATTGCCCGACAGTACTTCAATCACAATTGATACTTCTATTCCTTCTTTCATTTATAATTCTTATAACCTTGATCCCCTTTGGAATCATGAAGTAGAAGGTAATCGTGTTTTGTTACTTGAACCTTCACATTTTGAAAAATACCCTGTCAGTGACCATGTACTTCAATTTATACTTGACCTTTCTGAAAACATCGAAAACATTCAAGTTTTTGTAGGTGAATTTGATGAATTAGAAAAACAATTAGAAGGTTCAAGCATTTATTACAAGGAGCACCCAACAGTTAGTCACTATAAAGGAATTGAAGAGGAAAGAGATTGGATTTCCAATGTCAAAGGATATTACCCTTCATTCTTTAAGTTTTGGAAATATGTCAAAAAAGAAATTTTCAACCCCAATTATCATGAAGCTGAATAAACAAGAAATAGACACTTTGGAATTCAAATTTAAAATCAATCTTATCAATTCCATTACAGGGATAAAACCCGGAAACTTAATTGGAACAGTGGATAAAGAAGGAAATGAAAACCTCGCCATATTTAGTTCGGTTTTTCACTTGGGAAGTAACCCTCCATTGATTGCATTTGTTACACGTCCATCCCAAGAAGTTCCCCGACATACTCTACAAAATATATTAGAAACTTCATCGTATACCGTCAATCATGTCGTTACTGATAAAATTGTAAATGCTCACCTTACTTCAGCAAAGTTTGACAAGGGAATTTCTGAATTCGATGCCTGCAATCTCACCCCAGAATATCACCCTGAAATCAATGCTCCATTCGTCAAAGAAAGTAAAATCCAAATCGGGATGACTTTAGAAGATATTATGGATGTAAAAGCCAATAAGACGAAAATTGTCATTGGTAGAGTCAATTTTCTTCATATCAAAGAAGAAAAAATAGTAGATGATCAAGGGAATATCAATCTTTCTGAAGCACAAAGTGCAGGAATCTCAGGACTACGCTCCTATTATTCTTTTCAAAATCTAGCTACTCTTCCTATTGCTCACACTGATAACATTGTAGTTTCTGAGAAGTAATGAAAAAGAAAAGAGACCTCCCGACTAAAGTTTGTGTGGTATGTGAGCGACCTTTTACTTGGAGAAAAAAATGGGAGAAGGTGTGGGAAGAGGTAAAATATTGTAGCGAGCGATGCAGGAGAAATAAACAAAAAACCAAGGATTAATAATAGGGTAAATCCATCTAACTTTGATCTAATTAATTCACTATCAAATAATCGGGCTTAAAATATAAAATTATTAGATTTTATATTAGAATATTGAAGAGCATATTGATAAAAAAAGATTCATTTGCGTAATAACTATCAATTTCTTGAATGTTTCTAAAAACTCATTTTTCAACGAACTAATTCGTTTTTTTTTACCTTATATTTGCAGTCACTCATTTAATCATAATTATTATATATGGCCTCAACAAGAACTTGTCCTAGATGTAAAGCAAGAATTCCTGATGCAGAATTTGCGAGTCACTTAGTTAGATGTAAAGGTAAAACTATTAGTGGTAGTGGATCTGTAGTGACAAACGAAGTGGAAGAATCTGTCGCTAGGGAGAAGAAAAATAAAGAGATCAAGAAGAAAGCAACAGCTGCTAGAAAAAAAGCGGCTCCTAAAAAAGTAATTGGTCCTGAACTGCAAATGCTAATGAATAAGTTCAGAATGACTGCTGAAGATGCAGAGCTTTTCTTACAACAAAACCCGAATTACTTTAATAAAGGAGAGTAAGTACACTGTAAATCAAGTTTTCAAATCTCTATGATCGTTAAAAATCATTTAGGCGAGAGAAATGGATTTAGCTTTTCACTTCTATGCCTTGAGTTTTTTGCTACCTTTTGTTTCAAGACAAAACAAAAAGGAAAGCAGTTAAAAAAAGATCTTGGAAAGCTTATCGAGAAGTTATTTACAATGTAGTAAGAATTGATATCTGAAACATCATTTGAAAAGAAATTCACAAGAAGAGAGGTTCCAAACAACCGCTACGAAGTTGACCCGATAAATACAACATTTATCGGGTTATTTTTTACCTAATCCTTTCAAAGGAACATGAATAGATTCTTTAATCTTTCCCATCACAAACGTACTATGGGCACTACCTATATTTGCAATCTCTCCTAGCTTATTCAATACAAAATCCTGATAAGCTTTCATGTCTTTCACCATTACTTTCAATAAGAAATCATAATCCCCTGAAATGTTGTAACACTCTGTAATTTCATCTAATGATAGAATGTCGTTTACAAATTGATGACCGATGACCTTGGAATGCTCTTTTAGCGTCACATTACAAAAAACAGTGAGTGAACGATCTAGTTTTTCTGCATCCAAAACCGCTACGTAATTTTTGATATAACCTTCCCTCTCCATTCTCTTAATCCTCTCATAAACGGGTGTGGTCGAAAGGTGAACTTTGTGCCCAATCTCTTTCGTACTCAAATTGGAGTTCTTTTGAAGTAAGTCCAATATCTGTATGTCTAAGCGGTCTAATTCCTTCATAGATAATCTTTCTAACAATGTATTTCAAAATTCAATTCAAAAGACAAATAAACTAATTATAAAAATACTGACAGATATAAAATCACATCAAAAACACTACAGCAATAAAATAATCTAAACTTTTACCTTTTTAAAGAAATAAAATCTACACTTTATCTATATCTAAATTAGCTTATCATAAGAAATGAAGTAGGACACCGTATTTGTACTGTAAAATCAATTAATAGATTGATTGTGTATCAAATGTCTTTTAAAATTTAAAAATCTCCTTCAAAAGGAAATATAGTACACAAACCTGATAATAAAGCATTTATTCTCCCCTACCTACTCTCCCTACATTTGTAAAAAGATCGATATGCAATCTTTAGTAAATGAATTATTACATAAACCACATAACCTATGAACCAATTAACAGATAAAGTAAAAGCCTTTTTGGCACAAGACCCAATACCTGCATTTGTCAATGGAACTTGGAAAAAGGGGGAATATGAAGAAACTTCTGCAATAGAGAACCCTGCCAACAGAGAGGTGTTAGCCAAGGTAAACCTATCTTCAAAAAGTGATGTAGAAGATGCCATTGAAGCTGCTGACAAGGCATTTTTACAATGGAAATTACATTCACCACAACAAAGAGCAGAGGTACTGAAACGCTTTGCTAATTTATGTGAAAGAGACAGTGAAGAATTGGCTCAACTAGAAGCACTCGATGTAGGAAAAGCCATCAATAACGCAAGAGGTTTTGATGTTCCTTTTGGCATAGAATGTATACGCTATTTCAGTAACCTCATTCTTGAAAAAGACTTTGAGCAAAAGCTTGAAATAGAAGGAATCAACGGAAAAAAAGTGAGAATCCCTTATGGTGTAGTCGGTTTTATTTTCCCTTGGAATTTCCCATTAACACTTTGCATGTGGGGAATCGGCCCTGCACTTGCAGCTGGAAATACGGTAGTGATCAAACCAGCTGAAATTACACCGTTAAGTACACTCTACTTAGGAAAACTAGTGCAAGAAGCCGGTATCCCTGAGGGAGTAATTAATATAGTTCCAGGAAAAGGGTCAGTGGCTGGAGAAGTCATTACTACCCATCCTAAAGTAAAATGTGTTTCTTTCACGGGTTCTTCAACTGTAGGGAGACATATTGGTCAGAACTGCGGCGTACACCTTAAACCGGCTAAACTTGAGCTTGGCGGGAAAGGTGGAGCTGTAGTTTTTGAAGACGCAGATATTGATCATGCTGCGGAAGGTCTTGCAGGTGCTATCACCCTCAACACTGGACAGGTTTGCTGTACTGCGACACGATGGATCATCCAAGAAAATATTGTAGATGAGTTTGTAGAAAAAGTAAAGTCTAATCTTCAAAAAACAATCATTCAACCGGGTATGATGGAAGAGTGTGAAATGGGGCCTGTGGTTAGCAAAAAGCAACAGGATAGTATTATTGATTATATCCAAAAAGGCATAAAAGAGGGTGCAAAGCTTATTTTAGGAACTGATACTGCACCTGAAAAAGAAGGGTATTACATCCCTCCTACGTTATTGATGGGGGACCAGAACAATATCTGTTTTAAAGAAGAAATCTTTGGACCGATCGCTTACATTACCACATTTAAAACAGAAGAAGAAGCCATACAACAAGTTAACTGTCTGGATTATGGTTTAGCAAATAGCGTATGGACTACTTCTACTGAAAAAGCACAAAGAGTAGCTCTCGAAATGGTATCGGGTAACAGCTGGGTCAACGCCCACAATGTCTTTGCTTATGGACTGCCCTATGGAGGGGTAAACGGAAGTGGAAACGGTGGTGGTGTCAATAGTATTGAAACACTATTTGATTATACTAGGGGATTGACGATTGCAGAACCAATTGCATAGATGATGAATCAAAAAGAATTAGTTGAGTACCTGCAGAATCAAGGAATTATCAGTAGTCGAAACCTTAAGATTACCCCACTGAGTGGTGGGGTGTCTTGTGAAATTCTTCTTTTGGATGATGGACAGAAAAGGATTGTGGTAAAACGAGCCTTGCAAAAACTGAAAGTAAAAGAAGATTGGTTTGCTGATATTGGTAGAAACCACACGGAGCAGAAGTACTTAAAATATGTAGGTGACTTATTGCCTGAAGCTGTTCCGAAGATACTGTACCAAGACGAAGAACATCATTTTTTCTGTATGGAAATGATTGAAGGTGATTTCTCGAATTGGAAAAAGGAATTAATGGTGGGGAAGATCACTACTGAATACGCTCGTGAGGCGGGGCGTATTCTTGGTCTTATTCACAACACCTCTTTTGACAAAAAAGAGGTAGCTTCTCAATTTGACACTCTTCAGAATTTTCATGAACTGAGAATTGACCCCTACTTATTGAGTACAGCTCAAAAGCATCCTCAACTTTTATCTTATTTCAGCGAGGAGGCATTGCGGTTGAGTAATACTAAAAAATGTTTGGTGCATGGTGATTTCAGCCCAAAAAATATAATGGTATCACCACACCGTATTGTAGTCCTTGATTGTGAAGTAGCTTGGTATGGTGATCCTGTTTTTGATCTTGCTTTCTTGATCAACCACTTTATGTTGAAAGCACTATTAATGCCTGAGCAATCGCAACAGTTGATGCATCTTGCAGAGCAATTCTTTCAAACGTATCAATCAAAAGTCACTTTTGCATCAAAAGAAAGGCTAGAGGAACAAACCGTTCGCCTCCTATTATTATTGATGTTGGCAAGAGTTGATGGAAAATCTCCCGTAGAGTATCTGCAAGAAGAACAACAGGATTTAGTACGAAACTTTGTTTACAAAACATTACCCAAAAAGATAAAAACACTTGATGTTTTTTCAAATCTGTGGGTAAACTCAATACAATTAGAAAATGAATATTAAAAATATTGACGCCTATCAAATCTATGACTCTAGAGGATATCCTACTTTAGAAGTCGAAGTAGAATTAGAAGATGGTACAACAGGACGAGGGCTTGTTCCTTCAGGTGCTTCTACTGGACAATTTGAGGCTTGGGAATTGAGAGACGGTGATCCTACAAAATTTAGAGGAAAATCTGTATTCAATGCCATCGCTAATGTAAAAGGAGAAATTGCAGGTGCTTTAAAAGGTGATAGTGTTTTTGATCAGAAAAATATTGATCAAAAAATGATTGCTTTAGATGGCACACCTAATAAATCTAGATTGGGTGCGAATGCTATTTTGGGAACATCAATGGCAGTAGCGAATGCAGCCGCAAATGCTAAAAACCAAAAGCTCTATGAATATCTTGGCAATGGTGAAGGACACCTGATTCCACTCAATGAGATCCAAATTTTAGGTGGTGGAGCACACGCCGACTGGGCAACGGATATTCAAGATTTTCTAGTGATTGCCATTGGTGCAAAAACATACGAGGAAACTCTAGAAATGACGCACAATATCTACCATGAAGCGGGGAAAGTCATGAAGGAAAAAGGGAAATGTGTGGGCATTGCTGATGAAGGTGGCTGGTGGCCCGATTATACCAATAACGAGGAGCCCTTTGAAGTATTTATGGAAGCTATCCAAAGGGCAGGTTATGAAGCTGGTAATGATGTGGCAATCTCTCTAGACATTGCGGCAAGTGACTTGTTCGATGGTGAAAACTATCACTTGAGACTAGAAAACAAAAAACTCAGCCCCGATGAATTCTATGCTTTAATGAAAGATTGGTGTGAGAAATATCCGATTGTTTCCATTGAAGACCCTTTCGCAGATACAGAATTTGACTATTGGCAAAAATTCACTCAAGAATTCGGGCACCGTGTACAGGTTATTGGGGATGACTTATTCACTACAAACATCAAAAGAATTGAAGAAGGGATTGCTCAGCAATTGGCTAATTCAGTTTTGATTAAACTCAATCAGATTGGTTCTGTTTCTGAAACTTTAGAGGCAATTACACTAACTCAAAAGGCTGGCTGGCTCCCGGTTGTTTCTGCTCGATCAGGCGAAACTGAAGATGCTTTTATCTCGCACTTAGCTATCGCTACTAATGCGGGGCAATTGAAAGTAGGTTCATTTGCTAGAAGTGAACGTATGGTAAAATGGAATGAAAACCTTAGAATACAGCGTCACCTTGGTGATAAGGCTACTTTTATTGGAGGAAAAATTTATGATCAAATTTTCTCTACAGCTTCTGTATAAAAGAATAATTTCGAAATAGGTCCATGGTTATAAAAAAGGGTTCGTGCGATATTTTATCACTCGAACCCTTTTTTATATTTTGAGTCCCCTTACTTAGTGCTTGTAAACTAAGCTTTTTGATATTTAGAAATCAGGAGATTTCTGATGATCTACAAGACACGAATGACGCTAACGCTTAACATTCGCGCCAGTGGACTTTTTACCCAATCCGCTTGGTAGTGTTTTCCTACGACCTTGAAGGGTTTACAGGCAATATTATTTCTGAGTCCCACTAGGTTTTATACCTTTCACCCTTTTGGTGTTGGCTACAGACTTTGTAATTTCTTTATACTTCCATAATACATTGGCACCTCTACCCCAGTTCAAGTACCATGTATACGGGCCATATTCTACTTCTCTATCTTGAGTTACTTCCAAGTAAAATGCAGAAGAGCCATCCGTTCCTCTTTTGTCTTTGATAAAAGTAAATTCATACCCTTCCTTATTCTCAAATTTTACCTTTAATGAATCTGGATAATTTTGAGTAATAATACCTGTAGCTCCTTTAACGATTTTTATTTTCTCAATCCTTTTTCCATTATCATAGATAATGTTTCCTTCATTATTATTGATTACTTCAGCATCTTTAGGAATATCTCTTTGGATATGAATTTCCTCTGAGATATAAACCACTAATTGAGATATATCAACGTTATTCTCTTTTAAATTTTCTAATCCCTCAGTAGTCACAGGCGTTTTGGCAATAAAAGCTCCTTTTACTTTATCCATTACCTGAGCATTTGAAAGATGAGTAATACACAAAAGTACTACAATCAATGGCCAATTTTTCATGTTGAATTAAGTTGTTTTATTTAGTTTTCAGTTCATTCAATTGAACTATTTTTTTGTACGAATCAATCTGTAATAAAGTTGTCCCTCTTATTAAAGATTAAGTACTAAGTCAAAAGTAGTTTATTTCAATCAATCTCAAGAAAAAACATCAAAAAAATGGTAAGAAGTTTTAAGATATCCCCTTACCATTTTTCAGTTTTGAACTATAAGTACTTTTTCAATACATCTGCCCAAATGTCATAACCGGCAGGCAACATATGAAGCATATCTTCTTCAAATAAGTCCGGTCTACTTTTCGCATTCTCATCCAACATTGGAGTGAAAATATCAACATAAGTGATGTTTTTCAGTGTATGCATTGCTTCCTTTACCAGGAGATTTGCTTTCTCTATCTCATGCATAATATTATCCTTGCTTGGGCTCGGCTTAATAGACATGTAATAAATAGGAAGATCTTCTCCATATTTAAACCTTAGTTGATTATAAATACTTTCAAAGGAGAATAAGATATCTTCAGCTTTTTGTCCTCCACCTAGATCATTGTCTCCTGCATAAATAAACACACTTTTAGGAGATTCAATGTCTTTAAATAATTGATTGAAATAAAGTGCACAAGCTTCTAAAGTAGAGCCTCCAAAACCCATATTTAGGATTTCCTCATTTCCTAAATCTTCTCTTACTTTTGCCCAAAGTCTAAAAGATGAACTGCCATAAAAAACAATAGGTTGATCAATTGAAGGCTGTTTTCGTAAATTTTCGGCCAACTCTGGTAGCCCTTCATTCTTATAAAACTGGATTTCTTCTGTTGTCATTGTTAATTTAATTTTCCACCAACTGAATGGCCTCCTCTACATAGGAACGATATTTTTTAGAATAACTTTTTAAAAACCCTCTTAGTTCCTCTTTAAAGGGTTTTGTAGTATCTATAACTTCTGATAGTCTGAAAGCGGGTTTGATAACAACACCTAACTTCGCTTTACTCATTCGTTTGTCAAAGAACGACAAAGCAATTGGAACAATCAAAGGATCAATACCAGAATGATTCGCAATCATAAAAGCACCCGGCTTAAAATCTACGGGAGATTGATGTGTCTCCCTACTTGTTCCTTCTGGACTCAAAATCAAATTGACACCCTCTTTTAATTTAGAGCTCGCTTCATCGAAAAACAGGTTTCTATTTCTTCTTTTCTCTTCGTCTGACATTTTGGACGGATCAGAATCTGCAGTTCTTACCCCAATATGTCCCAATTTATTATAATAATCTTGGTGTCCGTATTCTGGTCCCTTTCCAATTCTTACGACTCTCAATCCTGAATCCTTGTAAAACTTAAAAAGTAACATTGAAATGAAATGAGAATCCAATGTAATTTGGAAATTGTTAGGCAGTGTATAATACGGGTGGTTGAGTAAGTGATTATATATAAAGATATTTCCTGACTCTTTTGGTATATTTTCTAACCCTTCAATTTTAATATCCAGGTAAGCAATTGCTTTTTCAAACAACTCAGAACACTCGTTTCTAAGCTGGCTTGCCGGAATAGTTTTAGGTGCTTTAATGACATGATTCGTCATTTTCTTTAACCCTTCCATAAATAAGTACTCCTTACGTAAAGGACCGGTTACTTTCACAAAAAGGTTGGCTAAGCTTCTTTCCTGACCAACTCCTGTATTACTTAATTGATCCAAAAGGTCAAAAGCAATTCCTTGTGTCAGTTTTTCTGATAATAATGAAGGTATTTTATGGATATCAGATGTCACACTCAATTGTGCCCCCGCTTGATCAATCATGGTCTGAATCGTCAATAATTCTCGATCATACGTCTGCGTGATGACTTGAGCACGAACAGCTTTCAATGCACTTCCCAACAACCATAATAGTCTATACATAAAGACCATTCCGAGGTTTGGAAACTCACCATAAAGTACTAAAAGATCTATTCTCTGAATTTCCAATACTTCAATAGGTTCCAATACCACTAATTCCATAAAGTTAGGAATGGCATCAAAACTTGCTGCACTCCAAAGGATCACTTGTCCTCTTTCCTGTAAAATATCAGAAGTATAGATTTCTCCATTGTCCTTCACATAATTCAAAGCTACTTTTCCACTTTTGAGCACCATAAATTTATTGGAAGCTTCCCCTTTGGAAAGTAATTTCTCGCCTTGTTTATAATATTTTGTATCACTGATATTGGCTAATTTCATGAGGTGCCAATCAGAGAAAGGGTTGAAGAAATTGCTTTGTCTGAAAAACTCCAAATTAGATTCTACAGGTCCTTTGTCTTGGAAAGAGGTATAAGTGGTATTTCCTTCCAATGAATCTACGGTCATTGGGATGGAACCTTGAATCCAGACATTTCGAGCATCTCTTAATAAATGAGTACTATATAATAAGGTTGCGGAAAGAAAATGCATACCAATTTGAGGGTTACTATCAAAAAGATCCCTCAAAAGTTGGTTGTTCCATGTAACAACCTTTGTTTTTCCTTTTGCTTTGGCCGTAGTGGCAAAGCGGTAAGGTTCTCTAAAACCTGACCATCCAATTGGCGTTCCTTTTTCATTATTCTCACCCACTGTTAATCCACCGCGCTGATCACCTACATTAAGATGGTATTCTACTTTCCCAGAGTAAAGGATATAGAACTGTTCAGCTGATGCAAATTGTAAAGTGATAATTTCATCATCTTCAAAAGTAACTAACTCTGCATTTTCCGAAAGAATCTCCAATTCTGATTCGTTTAGCCTGTCTGCAAATGGTAGTTCAAGTAGTGTTGTAGTTAATGGCATAGATAGTACTAGTTTGGACAGTTTTCAAAAAATTTCCCGTAAAATAGCCGATTCTTAAGAACTTAACAAAAGGATAAAATACACTTAAACTAAGTATTATTTCTCTGATGAATTAAAGTAGGCTTCGATTTTATGAAATAGTTGTTCTTGACAGTCCTTGATATCTTTAGCTTTGACCGTCCATTTTTCTATTACTTGATTTTCGGATATTAAGTGTAATTTCAATAGAATATTATTTTTATGCACCTCATATTTACCCCTTATTATATAAGTATTGGGTCCTTTTGCATTTTTCTGGTAGCGAACTGTCAGCTCCTTTTCCTCTGCCTTTAATACAAAATAGGTCTTCACTTGCTGGCTGAGGCGGAGGTGATCAGCCCAAGTTTCGGCATCTTCTAAATAAATAGCCGAAATTAAATTTTTCTGAATCGAAAGTGTGATGCTGTCTCTAACGGCTTGAGGTAATTCTGCAATATAAAAACTCCCTGCACCAACCGGCACTCTGTATTCTGGCTGTTGTTCACCACTCATGGCTGAGGCTAATTGAGGAACAGACTCTACGGCATGTGCAAATAAATCTTGTACATCTACGAATCGACCTTCGTCCAACTCCCCTCTTTTCAAATAATCCAATAAAGAATAAGTGAGTAAACCGTGCTCTAGGTAAGAAGATTCATAACTGACTTTATCAGAAGAAGCACCTGAAAGCATGAACATTCCTGTCTTGGCTCTCATCCTTTCCAAGGCCCTTTTTTTCATTCCTTCCTCATTATAATCTCTCGAAGTAATTAATTCTGTGGAGAAAGAACCTGCATGACAAGCATCTACTACAAACACCTGTTTCGAAATTGGAATTTCTTTGATCCAATCCAAAAGCTCAGTTCCATTAATGGTATAATTGTTTTTGATATCAGGGTCAGAAAGATCACTGTTACTCATATCTTTGGTTAGAAAATGGAAATCGTTATCCCCTTCTTTGTTTTCGGCAACAGCTCCATGCCCAGCAAGAAAGACAAATAGAATATCAGAAGAATTTGCTCTTTGTTGAATGCTTTCAAAAGCCGCTTTAATATTTTCTTTTGTAGGTTGAAGCACTTCTTCCTCGGCATCAGTCGTCAGCAGTTGAACGACAGAATTTTTTACACCAAATAATTTTTCACTTCCCACATCAATGGCCTCATACATTGCTTTGGCATCTTCTGCTGCATACTTCAAATCCAACAAACGTCCTCTGTAATCCGAAACGCCCACGATGACTCCGTACAATGTTGGAGGAGCTTCCAATTCTATTTCCTTTCCCTTATACTTTAGTTTAATTCCTCTTCCATTCAGTGTTCCTGCCTTGTTGGAAGTAAGCACCATAATATCATTTTCTTGATTAGGAATAAGGTGTATTTTCACTTTATCCAAAAGGATAGTATAATATTCTTTTCCCTCATAAATCTCTTTTTGACCTTCCTTCAACACATCCGTGATTACTTCCTTATTATTGATATAAAGACTTACACCTCCAATTCCTCCACCTCTATCAATTACTTCTATGTATAGTTTTCCCTCTCTTTCAAAAGTATTTGTTTTTGGAAAAAGTGATAAATTACTCAAAGGAGGCACTTTTCTTAAAGGATTACCTTGCAGAATTTCATAAGCCAAACCCGGCTCCCAATACTTATCTTTCAATTGATCAAAATCAATCGTCTCTGTACCATACACATAATAAAGTTCACTCATGTTGAGATCCCCCACATCAAACAAGCCCGAATGATGTTCAATGACCCACTTCCCTTCATCTGTCACAATGATTTCACCATCCTTCTTCTTCTTCTCAATATTCCATATTTCAAAGGTGGTATTGGTTCTAATTGTGAAAAATATATTTTGATCTATATAAGGTATGATATCGACCATTGGAATAGAAGAGTCTTTAAACTGTTCTATTTTACTATTCAATTGTTCGTTCCAAATACTAATATCTCCCGCTCTTTTACCGAAAATCCATTGCTGTTTTTTGGAGAAATAATCAATTTCCAAAATATCCTCAGAAGGTATGTTATGTTCTATGACTGACCAATCTTCACAATTCCAAGCATAAATTCCTTTCTTACCACTGACTACTAACTGCCTTCCATCTTCTGAAAATTTCAAATCATTTAGCCATAAATCAGCAACTGTTGTTTCAAAAATGATTTTCTGTTTTTCTAAACTATATACTATCAATTTCCGGTCCCTGCCAATAGAAGCTATGGTTTGAGCATCGCTATCATTTTCTACACAAACGACCTCTCCATTGTGTTGATAAAGTAATCGTCTAGTCGATTTTTTACTATTCCACAATAATACATCACCACCTTTTGTTCCTATGGCCACTTGACCAATGATTGGTATATTAGTTAGTGCCATTCCTTTATGCTCTAGCCGTAATGTATCTAATAACTTTCCATGATCAGACCATATTTTCACTAAACTATCTGCTCCGGTAGTAATCCACTTATTACCATTGAGTGTATATTCTAATGCTGAAGCAAATTCATTATGCACTTTCCAGCTTCTTGTAACAACGTGTTCATTGGGTTCCCATGAATAAAAAATTCCATCCGTTGACACAAAAGCAATCGCTCCGGTAGAAAGATTGATCTCTCCATCTACGAGGTGTCCTTTAACAGGCCTCCACCTTACATTCGTTTGAGAATTACCAACTTCTAATTTCCAAACCGATATCGATCCATCTTTATTGGAGAAAGCGGCGTATTGCGTACTTTCAGTAAATACCATTTTCTCAAAGTCGTGCCTAACACCCAAAGGTTCTTTATTAATTTTTCCATTTTCAAAAGCATAGAAATAAATTTTTTGTGCTTTAGTAGCAAAAACCAATACATTAAAAAAGGAGGAGTATTTTAAGTCGACAATAGGCGTATTATCAGGAGAAGTCATCTGATCTACAAGAGTATCTGCGTTGATATCCCATATCTTGATCGTTTTGTCCCATGATGCTGTCACAATGAGAGAATCAGAAGGAATATAATCAATTGCCGAAATCCAATCTGTATGCAAACCCTTTTTAATAACATTGGGTCTATCATACCCTCTCCATACCACAATATCGCCTTCCATTTTCCCTACAGTCAACCATTTCATTTTAAAAGAATAGTTTAAAGAAGAAAAATTACCTAAGTCAGATTTAATCTCTAAACCGTCAGGAGCCAACTTCTTATTTTGCCAATCTAACCGGTAAATCATTCCACCTTTTGTTATAAAAAGAAGAAACTCTGTCACAAATTTGATCTTAAAAACTTCCCCTTCTACGTTATCAAATTCATAAACTACTTCCTGTGAGTTGAGATGTATAATTTTTACTTTTCCATCCATACCAGCAGTAGCTAAATATTGATTATCTTGAGAAAAACATAGTGCTGTAATTCCAGATTCATGAGGATAAACTGAATAAAGTAGTCTTTTATCATCAATATTCCACACTTTTACTGCTGCGTCCTCACCAGCGGTAGCCAATAATTTTGCATCATTGGTGATCGCCAAATCCTTGACCTTTCCTAAATGCCCAGTTGACAAAGTCAATTGAAGCGTTTGAGCATAATGTAGCGTATTATAAAAGAAAAGGAATAAGAGTAATAAACGTACTTTCAAAAGAAGAAGTATTTAAATGAAATAGATTGCATTTGTATTTGTAATGTACAACTTTGGTCTTAATAATAAACACATGTATCACTATCAATCCACCTCTTAGGTGATTTATTTAAAAAGGACCGAGAAACTATGTCATGATACAATAAAATTAGCTGTATTCTTCTATATTTGTCTATCTTTTAATTTTTAAGATTATTTTTTATCCTACCATCATTTAGGGTTGATCTTTTTATATGTCTAGAAGGAATTCATTACGCAATAAAATATTTACCGAAGAAGAACAAGCCCGTCAGAAAGAACGGTTTGACAATATCATCAGTGCCATTGTAAAACTGATAGAGACTTATGCTAAACTGTTCAGTATTCAGATTAAAACAGGCTTGGCTGGAACACTTTCGGTCATTGCAATTTTTGTGATTATGCTGACATTTTTAACGCTTGCCTTTGCCTTTTTTGCATTGGGGTTTGCTTTATTTGTCAATTACATTTTCTCATGGCCATCCTTTGCAGGATTTACGATTGTAGGGGTATTTTGTGTAGGCCTTTTTGGTCTAGCACTTTATTACACTACCCATTTGCGTAATCAGTTCCTTATTTGGATCGATGAAGCCATTGATAGATTGCAAGAAGAAAATAATGAATAACCTATATTTCTTATGAGCGAGCAAAAAACAAATACAGTTAGAGAAAAATTAAAAGCAGAAAAGATCCAGCTCAAAGAGCAAACTAAATTAGCTAAACAAGAATTAGTAGATTTAGCACAAGGAACCGTTTCTGAGACACAACAAGATATAAAAAAGATTTTTACGTACGGTGCAGCGTTAGTAGTTACCTATGGCTTATCACAATGGGCACTGCGTATTCACAAAAGTAGAAGTCAAAAGAAATACTTAAAAAAACTTTCAAAACTTGAAGTTCCTACCAAAAAAGGTAAGAAAATTGTAAGTACTGATACGCACGAAAGCAGGGTTCCATCTTTTGGAAAAATGCTTCGTGAAGAGGCCACAGTTTTCCTTATGGGAGTGGCCAAAGAAGAAATTTTGAATTATTTAGAAAGTCGCAAAGAAAAAAAGAAGAAATAAAGTAACTCACTCTCAAATACTTAACGATGTATACGTATGCTTGCATAACTTATACGATCTGTTAATGATGAAGATACTTGCAGTTATAAATTCTAATTCATTTCTTTGCAGTTAAATTGGTCAACTAAAAGTTATTAAGATGTCCGAAATTGCAGAAAAAGTAAAACAAATTATCGTTGATAAGCTTGGTGTAGAAGAATCAGATGTAACACCAGAGGCTTCATTCACAAACGATTTAGGTGCAGACTCACTTGACACTGTTGAGTTAATCATGGAATTTGAAAAAGAATTCAACACTTCTATTCCTGATGATCAAGCAGAAAGCATCACAACTGTAGGTAACGCAATCGAATACCTTGAAGAGAACGTAAAGTAATTTACACTCCCTTTAAAATAAGCGAATCAGACGCTAGCGAACCTGATAGTGCAAGTACCTCAGTTTTTTCTAGGTGCTAAATCTGTCAGGTTTGTTTTTTTGGGATCTTCCAAAATCAAAATCTTATGAACGCTAGAAGAGTTGTAATAACTGGAATTGGTGCATTAACACCACTAGGCAACACTGTTGAAGAGTATTGGGCAAATTTAGAAAAAGGGGTTAGCGGTGCTACTCCAATCACTAAGTTTGATGCCTCGAAATTCAAAACTCAATTTGCTTGCGAAGTAAAAGACTTCGTAGCAACTGATTATATTGACCGTAAAGAGGTTCGTAAAATGGATCTCGTAAGCCAATATGGTGTTGCGGTAGCTAAACAAGCCATTGAAGATTCTGAAATGGACTTAGACGCTGTTAATAAAGAGCGTTTTGGTGTCATTTGGGGTTCAGGAATCGGTGGTCTAAAATCCTTCCAAGACGAGGTTTCTGGCTTCGCTTTGGGTGACGGGACACCACGTTTTAATCCTTTCTTCATTCCGAAGATGATTCCTGACTTAATACCTGGTCATATTTCTATGACTTGGGGACTAAAAGGACCTAACTTCACGACTGTATCAGCATGTGCTTCTGCGACTAATGCAATGGTAGATGCTTTCAATTATATTCGTTTTGGAATGGCTGACCTATTCGTAACTGGTGGCTCTGAAGCTGCAGTTTGCGAAGCGGGTATCGGTGGTTTCAATGCTTTGCGTGCATTATCAACACGTAATGATGATCCTGCAACTGCCTCAAGACCTTTTGATGCAAACAGAGATGGATTTGTACTTGGTGAAGGTGCCGGTGCATTTATCTTCGAAGAATTAGAGCATGCAAAAGCGAGAGGTGCAAAAATCTATGGTGAAGTAATTGGTGGTGGTATGACTGCTGATGCTTATCATATGACTGCTCCTCACCCAGAGGGAGAAGGTTCAAGCAGAGTAATGGCTGAGGCAATGAAAGATGCTGGAATCGAGCCGAAAGATGTTGATTATATCAACGTTCACGGTACTTCTACTCCACTTGGTGATATCGGAGAAGTAAACGCAATCAAAAAAGTCTTTGGAGAAGATGCTTATAACTTAAGTATCTCTTCTACTAAATCTATGACAGGTCACCTTTTGGGTGCTGCAGGTGCAGTAGAAGCATTAGCATGTTTATTAGTTCTTAATAAAGGTGTGATCCCTCCAACGATCAACAATACTACTCCAGACGAGAAATTGGACCCTAAATTAAATTGTACTTTCAATGAGGCACAAAAGCGCGACGTGAATATTGCCTTGTCGAATACGTTTGGTTTTGGAGGTCATAACTTCTCAATGGTATTCAAAAAGTACGCTGAATAATTTGTACTTTTCTTAGCAGAAACCCGTTAGTAAGCCTAATTTCTAACGGGTTTTTTGTTTTCCTTAAAAAAAACTCTGTTATCTTTAGTATTCCCTACAAAAAAAAGAATTGAAATAAAACACCTTTGTTTTAGATATTTTTTACATTTTTGGGGAATGTTTTTTACTCCTCGAATTTATCGAGACTATAATACTGATCAATGATTTTAGGAAAATTCTTAAAACGATGGGTCACGCCTTATAATGAGCAGGAGAAAAAATTAGCCAAGGTTGTAACAAGAATTATCGGAAGAAAACCTTTTAACATCAAATTGTACCACCTCGCAATGCAACATACATCTGTTGCTTTTGAAAGTGGAGCAATGAAAGGTTTTAAAGAATCGAACGAACGTCTTGAATACTTGGGAGACGCCGTTTTAGGTTCAGTGGTAGCAGAATATCTTTTCAAACGCTACCCTTACAAAGACGAGGGTTTCCTAACTGAAATTCGTTCTAGAATTGTAAACCGAGAATCTCTTAACCGCTTGGCTGTTAAGATTGGTTTGAGTCAAATGGTGGCTTTTGAAGGTCGAAAAAACTCTGCATTAAGTCATAAATCAATTTATGGTGATGCAATGGAAGCTTTCATTGGGGCTGTTTATTTAGACAGAGGATTTCACTTCACACGCAGGTTCATCATTCATAAATTATTGATGATGCACTATGACATTGAAGAAATCATCTCGACAACAACCAATTTTAAAAGTCTCATTATTGAGTGGGCTCAGAAGAATAGTAAAACTGTTGATTTTACTATTTCAAAACAAGGAGGAAAAGACGGAAAACAATTCAAAGTCAACTTAATCATTGACGGAGAAGTGCAAGCAGTAGGTTCAGGCTATAGTAAGAAAAAAGCCGAACAAGACGCTGCCCGTAAGACTTGTGAAGCGCTGACACTCGCTTAATTGTTGTCAACCACATTAAAAAAGGCCCTTTTAGAACTAAAATTCTAAGAGGGCTTTTATCTTTTTCGTATCTTTAATTAAATTTCAAATTGTTTAAATACGATTTGATGTTTTTCCTATTCACTTTTTGAGGTCATAACACCTAATTTTCAATAAGATTACTCTTGAAGAAATGAAACATACTCAATATACATTACTGATCTTGTTACTTTTTTCTTTCGCCTTTCAATCCTGCGAATTCGGTAAACAATATACTTACGCCAACAGACAAGACCGCCTAGACAAAGTAAAACAAAAGCAGTTAAGTGAATTGGGTGTCTCTCAACAAAGTACTGCGGCGGCCGCAAATTCTGCACTACAGAATACCAATGCTCAAACAGCAACTGCAGTAGCAACAGAAATGGCCGTTAAAACAGTAAAAGCAGAAGGTAAAGCTAAAATTGCTATTAAAACGGCATGGTCATTTGAAGGCGTAAAGTATGCTACTGGAGGTACTACCAAAAAAGGAATGGATTGTTCTGGTCTAATGCTTGTTTCGTGGCAAGCGGCCAATGTACAGTTACCAAGAGTATCATCTGAACAAGCAAAAAAGGGAAAGGCTGTTTCCTTTAATAATCTACAGCCTGGTGATTTAGTCTTTTTTCATCCGCACGGAGGAACTAGAATCAATCATGTAGGAATGGTCACTGAGGTGGAAGATGGCAAAATGTATTTCATACATGCTTCTACTTCCCGTGGTGTAATGGAAAGTGAATTGACTAGTGCCTACTGGAAAGGTATTTTCAGTAGAGCTAGAAGAATACATTAAACTATGTACAAAAATTGCATAAGTAGTAAATCAAAAATAGATCATAGTTAATTCTAATTTATTTTTTGTGAGTACAATGCTAAAAAACGTATGAACAGTGGTTTTATTTAGTTTTTTTGGAAAGAAGTAATCACAAAACAATAAACATAGTATTAAATACTTTTGTCTTAGTACTTATACATTTTAAAGCAAATTTTTTAATATAACAATCGAACAATGAATCAGCATTTAAAAATTATTATTTCCCTCTGCTTATCCTTATTTATCATTTCATGTGGCACTTCTTCGCAAGAGGGCGAAGCTAATACTGACGGAAAATCACAAACAGAAAAAGCAGAATTAGCAGTAGTTACAGCAAGAGACTTTATTGGTACTCCTTACAAATCAGGCGGTAACTCAAAAGAAGGAATTGACGCAAGTGGCTTAACGATGATGTCGTGGCAAGCTTCAGGTGTAAAATTAGCTAGAATCAGCCGTGAACAAGCAAGACAAGGTGCAAAAGTAGCAGCGGATCAACCTCAAGCGGGTGATCTTGTATTCTTTAGCCAACGTAAAGGAAGTAATCAAGTATCGAATTGTGGCATTATTTCTAAAATCACAAAACAAGGTTTCAACTTTATCTATACTTCTTCAAAAGATGGCGTAAAAGAAGTGGCCTATTCTCCTTACTGGAAAGACCGATTGGTTGATATCAGACGTTTGGGAGAGTAAAAGCTTTTTTTTAAATTCAGCATAATTTTAAGTTCTATACTTTTTTTGATCAAATTTTGATAATTTACTATCATGAATGATTAAAAATAAGACAAATTAACCATCATAGGTTCATTTTGTTTAATTTAAGAACTATTATTGTGGAGAAAGCATAACGAGATATGGCAGATACTACACATAATTATGACGAGAGCAGTATTAAATCACTGGACCCTCGTGATCATATACGCTTAAGACCGGGTATGTATATCGGTAAATTAGGAGACGGTTCGGCTCCTGATGATGGTATATACGTCCTTGTTAAAGAAGTGGTGGACAACAGTATCGACGAACACATGATGGGATTCGGTAAGCAGATTGATGTTACCGTTGACGAAGGTGCCGTTTTGGTAAAAGATTACGGTAGAGGTATTCCATTGGGGAAAGTGATCGACTGTGTGTCCAAAATCAATACAGGTGCAAAATACGATTCCAACGCCTTCCAAAAATCTGTAGGTTTGAACGGTGTGGGTACAAAAGCGGTCAACGCTCTTTCTAATTTCTTTAGAGTACAATCAGTAAGAAATGGAGAGAAAAAAGTGGCCGAGTTTGAGGCTGGTAAATTGACAACTGATTTTCCAATAGCAAAATCAAATGAAAAGAACGGCACAACGGTTTACTTCAAACCTGACCCTACTATTTTTAAAAACTACCGTTTCCTTCCAGATTACCTAGATGATTTATTCTGGAACTACGCTTACCTTAATTCGGGTTTATCATTAAAACTTAATGATAAAATGTATCTTTCTAAAAATGGTCTTCGTGATCTTTTAGAAAGAAAAACAAATGCGGAACAAATCCGCTACCCTATCATTCACTTCAAAGGAGAGGACATAGAGTTTGCTTTCACACACTCTAACCAATACGGTGAAAACTACCACTCTTTTGTCAATGGCCAGAATACAACGCAAGGCGGTACGCACTTATCTGCATTCCGTGAGGCGATTGTAAAGACTGTTCGTGATTTCTTCGGAAAGAACTTTGATGCGGCTGATATCAGAGCCTCTATTGTAGGTGCTGTTTCTGTAAGAGTACAAGAGCCTGTTTTCGAATCTCAGACTAAAACAAAATTAGGTTCTACTCACATTGCTCCTGACGGCCCTACATTAAGAACATTTGTCAATGAATATGTTCATAAAGTACTGGATAACTTCTTACATAAAAATGCTGAAGTTGCTCAAGCTTTATTAAAGCGTATCCAACAATCGGAACGTGAGCGTAAGGAAATTGCAGGTGTAAAGAAAATTGCCAACGAAAGAGCGAAAAAGGCCAATCTTCACAATAAAAAGTTGAGAGATTGCCGTAAGCACTTCAACGATAAAAAAGGTGAGGAAGAAGATAAAAGAAATACAACACTGTTTATTACCGAGGGTGACTCAGCAAGTGGTAGTATTACTAAATCTCGTGACGTACAATCTCAAGCAGTATTCAGTTTGAGAGGTAAGCCACTAAACTCTTTTGGTTTGACTAAAAAAGTGGTGTACGAAAACGAAGAATTCAACCTCCTGCAACACGCCTTGAATATTGAAGACGGAATTGATGGATTAAGATACAACAGAGTGGTGATTGCTACCGATGCCGATGTGGACGGTATGCACATCCGTTTGTTGATCTTGACTTTCTTCCTACAGTTCTTTCCTGATTTGGTAGAAAAAGGACACGTTTATATCCTTGAGACACCACTTTTCAGAGTTAGAAACAAGAAGAAAACCATTTACTGTTATTCTGATGAAGAGCGTGTTAAAGCCATCAATGAATTAGGAAACAAGCCTGAGATTACTCGTTTTAAGGGTCTTGGTGAGATTTCCCCTGATGAGTTCAGCGGTTTTATTGGTGAGGACATCCGATTGGAACCTGTAATTATGAGTGAGGACAGCAATACTAAACAATTGCTTCAGTACTATATGGGTAAAAACACCATGGACCGTCAACGCTTTATCATTGATAACCTTCGCGTGGAAAGAGATGAAGTAGAGGAAGCAAGCTAAATTGCAATCCACTACAATCAAAAAGAGGTAGGAATCTTAAAAGATACCTACCTCTTTTTTTAGGACTAAATTAAGAAAGTTTGGTGAAACACTCATCCCTTCTTCTAATAACGTGTAACTATTTATTACTTTTAATTTTTACATTATAAACGTAATGTTCTCTAATGCTAAACTACTAATACTATATATTTGACACTGTACCAATTATAATTCAAAAACGGACCTAAAAACCACAAACACCTAACTATCAATATATTACACTTTTAATTAATTTTTTAATCTTATTTTTAATGTATCGATTCCAATCACTTTGTTCGATTATGGACGGTTTTTAATGAACAATTTCAGCTAACCTACTATAACAAATAAAAAATACAGTATATCATCCCTAAATTAAACCCAGAATGACAAAGCACTGCTCCCCATATCGATTGGGTTTTCTTTTTCATTTGAAAAAATAAGAGACTCACCAAAAACATACTGATTACCCACAAAAGAGTAGGGAACGGTAAGAATATCCATTCTGAATTGTAATAGATATATCCAAAGTGTGAAATATGCGTCAAGGCAAAAGCTGAACTATCAATATATGAGGCTCTTTTGTCATCTAATGATTGAGCAAAGGCATAATGCACTATTCCTCTAAAGAAGAACTCTTCACCAATCGGGCTAAAAATCATTCCTGTTATCGCCATTACTGTAAACAAAATCAGCTTATCATCACCCGAAATTCCTACTGGAATATTGTAAGACTTTCCTATGTACACATACCAATTTTCGATACTTCCTCCATACAACATCACCCCTAAAACATACAATATCAGACTTGCTCCAATTCCTAAAATCAAAGCTAGAAACAGCATCCCAAACTTATTGGTCTTTACGATACCTATCGCTTTCAAACCTTGCTTGGTTAGGGTCATAAAAGGAAGAATAGCAGAAAAAAACATAATTCCTCCAATGGCACTGTAGTTGGCGGTTTCATTGGCATTGAGCACCAAAATAAACCGAGATACACAGATAAATAATACCAAAGTCAATCCCGTCGCCCAGTTTAATTTGACATTGGGGTTTCTTGTTAGTTTTGGAGTTGTGTTCATTACTTAAATATTATAATTGTATATGAATATGATCATCGTGCCTCACTGCTCTACAACCATGAAAACGTACTTTAGGGTGATTCAACTTCAGACGTTGTTTTAAATGAGGCTCTATAAACAATTTACCTAAATTAGGCTGAGCTAATAAAATATTAACTAGTTTTCTATTCCCACTATTTGAAAATACCAGCTCCTTATTGATGCTTCCAAAGGTGAGATATTGTGGAAAATCATATTGAAAATTACCTGCTTCTAAACATTTTGCAGGTTGATCCCATTCCCCTTTTTTGACCTCTTCGTACACACCATAACCACTGATTGATTTTTGTAAATCTGTAATCTTTTTTTCTTGGTTTTCATAGACTAATGAAAGGTCTAACTTTCTTCCGTCATTGTGACTTAAATGAGGCAATAACGGAAACCCGTTGACAAAAGGAAAACAAGCATCTAGGTACTTTATTTTAATCTTTGTTCCTTCTAATTGTTTGGCAGTATTCAATAAAAGTGTATTCATCTCAGGCACTACATAATTCCTGTTCAACAGCACCGTCATATAATTTGTTGGAGAAATATTTTCAGTAGTAACTACTGGTTCTCTGCCCTGCCATCTTGCTATTGGCGGTACGATCACATAAATAAAAAATAAGTAGAGCATACTGAATACAACTACCTTCAAAAGTGTATTTTTCGTTTTCAAAAAATAGATCACTACTAAAAAGAGCAGGTAAACGATTCCTCCTATTTGTGTAATAGCTGTAAGGAAAATAATGAAGAGGAAATAAAGGAATATTTTAAAAGTTTGTTTCATTGTTTGTTATGTTAATTTTTGGAGAAGAATAAATCACTGAAATTTCATTTACTGTAAACATATTCCTCAATAGTTTTATATAAATAAGAAGAGATCAGATCTCTCTTACAAATTTTCAAGACTTCATTTAACTCTTTGATTGATTTCACTTTATCAGTCTCATCTGAATAATAAATATGCAAATTATCCCAAAGGTCCTGTTCTTCACCTAAAAGAGATAAATCCTCTTTTACATCACTTATATTCTGAATCGGGTCTATAAAATGCTTTTTCAAGTATGCTTTAGGATATACTTCTTTTAGTGTTTTACCGGCTATAATATTAGTGGTATCGGCTTCCTCAAACATAAGATCAAAATATTTGTATTGTAATAATTCATCTACTTTTTTAAAGTCTTTCAAACCATAATAAATCTCAATTTTATCCTCTATAAAAGAAACTTCATCACGATAACAATCTGGATTTAAAGTTGGATATAAATCGGCAGAATCTAACCAACTTAGGGCTTCTTCAAACTGCTTATTTTCAATACATATCCGACTCAAAGTATAATAGGATTGATGTTTGACTTTCGGTAAATTATACTCAAAAGAATTACGAAGAGAGCTATTCTGCCAATACACTAGAATAGGATAATTATCAGTTACTTTATAGTTAAAATCCGTTGTTGTTGTGATTGCTTTATTTAGGTATGCTATTGCTTTTTCAGTTTCTTGATTCCATTTGTAATAAGCTCCTAATTCATACAATACATAAGGTGTATAACATGAACCTTTATTGTTTTCTAAAAATGCTTGATAGGCCTTAATTTTTCTATTGATGAAAACTTTATTTTGCTGATCTGATATGAGTACTTTATAGTATTCATAAAACAGTTCATCAATCAACCTTATTTTTTTAAGGTCTAATGAGTCTGATTTAATAATTTGAGAATACACCGAATTACTTATCAATAGGAGTATGATGATAATGAAGAAGACTTCCAAAAATAAGTTTCTAAGCATAATTACTGTAAGAAGTAAATAAAAAGATCGACACAAAAATAAATCTTATCATACTTTTAGTTTACTATTTAGACTTTAAAATAGGAAAGTCTTTAATGTAGAGCAATGTTATTTACAAAAATAAATGTAAGACAAAAAGCCTAGTCCGTTTTGACACGAACTAGGCAGATATATAATCACGACTTACTCTATCCATCTATAGCCCCATCTGCTGTTTCATCATTACCATATATGCATCATCATCTAATTGTTTTCGTGTGGCAATAATTTCTTCAGCATCTGGACCGGCGATGTATCTTAACTGTTTTTTTCCGTCTGTAGCTGCTTCAAATATTTTTTCTGCGACGATAATAGGTTCAGAACTACTGCTTCCTACATACTTCATCCCTGATAGTACCCTTTGAACAAATTCTCCATATTCTTGAAGTGACAGATCAAAATGGAGGTTTCTCATTACTGTTTTTTCAAAATTAGTATTGATCATTCCTGGTTCAATCATTTTCACCTTTATTCCCAAAGCTTCCAATTCAAAAGATAATGCTTCTGACAATCCTTCTACGGCGAATTTGGAACCATGGTATAACGTACCTAACGGAAATGTTATTTTTCCTCCCATTGAAGATATATTGATGATTGTTCCCTCACTTTCCTTTCTCATATGAGGAATTACATGCTTTGAAACCAATAACGTTCCTAATACATTTACATCAAATTGCATTTTGATAGCCTTTTCAGGGGTTGACTCCAAAAGTCCATAAGAGCCATATCCGGCATTATTGACCAAGACATCAATTTTTCCAAACCAATCAATGGCTGTAGTTACAGCTTCCTTAATGCTTTCCTCCTTCGTAACATCCAAGGTTACAACAAGTACATTTTCTAATGCATTTAACTCTTCATCTTTTTCAGGGTTTGATCGAATTGTTGCTACCACATTCCACCCTTTCTGATGAAAATATTTGGTTGCCATACGGCCAATTCCGGTACTACAACCCGTGATTAATATTGTTTTCCCCATCAAAACTATGGTTAATATGAATTAAAAAAATTCCACACCAAGTATATTGCAAACTAAGTTTTCGTTAACTAACAAAATCCATTTTTATAAGTCTTGAATTCTAACTTTACATAAACTCTAACGTGAGAAGCAAGGCCAAAACTTCATTTTCATGAAAGTTAAAGGCCTTTTTATTGATTGATTCAAGGAGACACTGTTCTTCTTATGAGTAAGTGTCAAGCTCTTTGATTAATTCATCGCTCTATATTCGTTGGGGCTATAGCCTGTTTTCTTTTTGAACATCCTCGTAAAACTCTGAGGGTATTCAAAACCTAAACTGAAAGCTATTTCACCAACAGATTGGCTTGAACTTAATAGTATATTTTTAGCCTTCCTCACAACATAGGCATCAATATGTTCCTTAATACCATTGCCTGTTTCTTTCTTTAATAAATCACTTAAATAGTTAGGTGACATATTCAGTTCTTTTCCAAAGTAATTGGAAGTAGGAAGACCACTTTTAATGATTTGTTCAGATTTGAAATACGATTTTAACTTTGATTCAAATTCTGATACCAAATCGTTATTCATATTTGACCTAGTATAAAATTGCCTGTCATAAAATCGCATACAATAATTAAGAAGTAATTCTAAATTAGAGATAATAAGATTTTGACTATGTTTATCAATGTTCTGAGAATATTCTAATTGTATTTGCTTGGTGATATGAAATATAAACTCCTCTTCTTTTTGTGATAAGTGAAGTGCTTCAGTCACTTCATAGTTAAAATAAGTATAACTATCCATTTGATCCGATAAATTGGATTTAAGGAGTAAGTCAGGGTGGAACACAAGTGTCCAGCCATCGTGTCCGTTCAAATCCTCTTTTTCGGGCGATGTGAATACTTGGTTAGGACTAGAAAAAATCAATGTCCCTTCCTGAAAATCATATGAATTACGACCATAACCTAAAGACCCACTTACCTTATCCTTGTACATAATAGTATACATGGATGAAGAGAAACGTATACCAAACAATGACTCATCCAAATCATCTCTATGCAATACCTTTTCATGGATAAAACTAATCAAAGGATGTTCAGGGGCTGGCAATCCTAGTATTTCATGAAACTGAGAAATACTTTTAATTTTTAGAATATCAGACATATCATTTTTTAATTTAGACCTACTAACCCTCTTGTAATTCCTACCATTTTCTTAGCATCATTCATATTATCAGCATTAGGGTTAGGTGATTGCATTGGCCAACCTCCTTTTCTACACTCTTTATCACTGTATAGTACACTATGTTGGCTAAAGTATCTTCCTGAATGTTTTGGAGCTTCATCAGACAATAAACAATGTAATGATGTTTGTGCTGATTCCCAACTACTATCACTGAAGTTTAACATGGTCACAAATGGTTTTGTAAGTGCCATAATCCCTCTGATCAATGCACTACCTCCTGACCCGAAATTTGATCTTGCCCAGCCTGGATGAACAGAATAAGTAGTCACACTTGTCTCTTTTAATCGCTCTGCTAGTTCTTTGGCATATAATATTGATGCCAATTTTGCCTCGCTGTAGGCATCAAAATTATTGTATTTTCTGTTCTTCCACTCTAAATCATCAAAATGAAGCTGATGTCTTTTCTTTTTACTTCCTGCATGTACCACTGAAGACAAGATCAACATTCGGGAATTGGTAGTATTTTTTAAAGTCTCTAATAATAGTTCGGTTAAAAGGAAATGTCCATAAAAACTTGCTGCCATAGTGATTTCGAAACCGTCCTTGGTATATTTTGGTGTATTCTCCATGTTGACCATTCCAGCATTACAAGCTAAACCGTCTAATTTAGAATGTTTGGAAAGAAAGGCATCAACAAAATCACGAACAGATTGAAGATCTGCTAAGTCGCACTTAATCACTTCATAACTTCCTTTTAGTGTTGAAAAAGGTTGAGCCACTTCATTTCCTGCATCCACTCTTCTACATGCCATTACTACATGAGCACCTTGTTTTACCAATTGCTGGGTAGTTTCGAAACCAACTCCTGAATTTGCTCCTGTAACTATATATGTTTTACCACTTAGGTCCTTTTCCAAATACTTTGGATCACAAAAGATTACGTTTTTATTTGCCATTTTTATTTTTTGTTTTTGTCTAATTCAAAGGTCCTATTTTTAATAGCTTTCTCCTTAACACAATTACAGATAATTGTAACAATTTCACCGAAGAGATAATTCATACCTCATTGATTACCTTATTATTACAACCAAAAATTCAAATAATATCATAAAAAGAATTCTTATTCCCCTAATACAAAAGGGGTGGTTAATCCATAAATTCACAATGTTATTAGCTGAAAAACTGACACATGATATTCTTTTAAAACAACAGTTCTCTTGATTTTTGTCAGTCATAATATTTTTCAATTCCTGCCAATAGAAAAGTTCTCATTCTTTTATCCGCATTAAGATTTTCCTATTTTTGAATATGAAAAAGATAGAATTTGTACTCACCTCTAAGCATAACAACAGACGTTTTGTGGCAGACGCAAGATGGATTGCTAATCATACTAAAAAGCCAACTGTCATTCTAGTTCATGGTTTTAAAGGTTTCAAAGATTGGGGTGCCTTTAATGTAATCGCTGACCAATTTGCGAACAATGGCTATTGCTGTGTCAAATTAAACTTCAGTTCTGATGGCACTACGGTAGATTACCCTTTTGAAGTGACGGATCATGAAGCTTTTGGTAATAATAATTTTAGCAAAGAATTGGATGATTTAGGCGTGTTGATTGATTGGTTGCATAGTGATGAATGTCCTATCGGAACCATTGATTTATCAAAACTCTATCTTTTAGGACATAGCCGTGGTGGTGGTGTAGTATTACTGAAAACTGCCGAAGATGAGCGTATCAAAAAGGTGGCTACTTTGGCTTCTATTCCTCAAGTCAATACTTTCTCAGAAGAGACAGTGGAACATTGGAAGAAGGAAGGTGTGATTCATGTTGTCAACGGAAGAACCAATGAGGAGTTACCATTGTATTATCAAGCAGTGGAAGATTATTATGCTCATGAAGAGCGCTTATCCATGATGAAAGTACTACCAACAGTTACGCAGCCTATTCTTCATATTCATGGTGATCAGGATGAGACGGTACCAATCAAAGCTATGGACTTTTTACATCAATTAAACCCTACATCTATCTGTAAAACAATTGAAGGAGCATCGCATACTTTTAATACAAAACACCCTTGGACGGAGGATACTTTGTCAGAAAATATGCAAACTGCAATTGATTACGTTTTAGATCATTTTTCAGAATAAATGGAAGACGCCTATTTAACCCTAAAAGGTACCAGCGAAGGTATCTACAAAGAGAAAGGAAGTAAATTTATTGCCCTAGCCCATCATGTTACAACCGAAGAAGAGGCGAAGGCCATAGTCAAAGGATATAGAAAAGAATATTATGATGCCAGACATTGGTGTTATGCTTATATCATTGGAGCGGATAAGAGTAAAACAAGAGCCAATGATGATGGCGAACCCAGTGGATCAGCAGGTCTTCCGATTTTAGGACAACTAAGGTCTTTTAACGTCACGGATACTTTGATTGTCGTGATTCGTTACTTTGGAGGAACAAAGCTTGGTGTTCCCGGTCTTATCCATGCCTACAAAACTTCAGCGGCAGATGCTCTTGAAAATGGTGAAATTGAAGAGTTATTTGTACAGCGAAAGATCAAAATCACATTTGCCTATCCTGAGATGAACGATGTGATGAAAGTAGCCAAAAATTATGAGTTGGACTTTGGTAATCAAAGTTTCGATGAATTATGTCATATTGAATTTTTAGTAAGAGATAGCCTTTTCGAGCAAGTAAAGGAAAAACTTGAAGACGTAGAAGCGCTTATTTTTAAAGAATTATAAAATGAAAAAGCATTCCTCCTTCCGGATTTACAAAACTGGTTTTCAGCAATACCTCAATGCCTTCAGCTTTATTAAAAAGAACAACCTGATGTCTTTTTTCTGGTTCATTGGTATTTTTGGTTTAATGCTCTCTGTCGTTTTATTGGGAGGGGGATTGTACGTAAGCCATCAAATCATGGAATGGGTTCAGACTACTGAAAGCTTTCATTCAGTAGTAAATTCCATTCCATTTGTGGATACTCAAAGCTCAGAAAACTCGCTGTATTGGGTACTCTTTATTTTTGTTGAAATTCCGGTACTCATCACCAGTCTATTGCTTTTTGGACCACTGATGAACTTACTCAGCTTCCCTATTCTAGATCGCTTAACAGAGAAAATCAATCTCCTTTTATTTGATAAAGATGCTGGCAGTAATTTCGATTTAGGTCGATTATTCAAGATGGCCTGGTCCATTACCTTACCCAATGCACTCAAAAGTATTTTCTTCACATTACTGTTATTACCATTTACTTTTATCCCATTTGTGGGGCCTATTTTCTTATTTATCAGTTTAGTCATCAACAGTTATTACAGCGGATTTGACATTGTAGACAACTTTTTTGAAAATTGGGATATTAAGGTGAAAGATAGTAAGCGCTATATTACTAATCATAAATCTCTTTCTATCAGTATTGGTTTTGGCGGAAGTCTGCTGTCACTTGTCCCTATAATAGGAGGTATTTTTTCACCTATCATCAGCCTGACAGCTGGTGGACTTATTCTCAAAGAACTTGATGTCTATGAAGACGTACACACAGTATAAATACTATTTCATTTTTTCTTTCCTTATTCTATTTAGTACTTCATGTAATTTTATTGATGAAGAAAATACACCTGAAGTAGATATTCAGGAAGAGTTGATTCCTTCTGAAATCGGTTTCCTTTACAATCTTGTGGAGCCTCAGCCAGAAGATCCTAAAAATTTGACGTTCATCTATGAGGAGAACAAAATAGCTTCGATTAATAGTCTACTTACTAATAATGAAATCATTGTATTGGAATTTCAATATGATGCTATTGGCAACATCACCAAAATAGAAATCAAGAAAAATAATATCACCCAAAAAGTCTATACCTTTTCAAGAGACTCTTCAAAAGTGCTGATGTATAAGGATAATGTACTATTGGTGGAGGCAGTACTTCATAGCAACCAATTTATCTATAGCATCGAAAATTTTGAGCAAAAACAAATCAGTTACTTTACATATGAATCGAGTGAACTGTCTGTAAAACGAATTTTTGATAACGGTGAAACTCTTACAAACGGTACTCCTTCATCGATCATCAACTTTTCATATAGTCCATTTGGTAGTGCTCTATTTTCATCAATTCTACCAGTCAGTACTCTATTTTTATTAGATGAAATTGATGAATTCCCATTGACTCAATATATAACAACTTCCAACTCTAAAGTAAATTTAGGTTCAAGTGAGGGAGTCAATAATAGTAGTATCGATTACCGCACGGTCTTTAATGATGAAGGATACCCCAGTTCAATTTCAATGATCTATAGAGAAAATGAGAATCCTGTCAAACAAGTGATCCATAATATCTATTATGATAACATCACTCCTTTCTAAATAAAAAAAAGCCAGGGAAAAGACCCTGACTTGTTTTTCAATTGTAAGAAATTTGTTGTTATCGTTAATGAGATTACCTGTTTGTTCACCTATTCAGCTTATAAAAAGTTCGCCTATGTGAATTACTTGCTTTTATAAAGCTCTACTTATTTTTTAATCTATCGTCATTTCAAAGATGGCTAACTTACTGGATATTTTCACTGCTTTGCAAGTCACATTAATTCGTTTTTATTACTACATTTTCACTACAAAACCCCATTTTAAGTAGCATAGACACATAAAAACGAAAAAAACCGATACACTTTCATGCATCGGCTTATCTTTTATTTTCAATCATCAGATTATTTATCCAATTGAATTTGATACTTGTTTTGTACCCAATAAATAATTTCTCTAGCTAGGTAAACTGACAATATTCCGACAAGCCACCCTCCGAAAATATCTCCAACGAAATGAACTCCTACTGCAATTCTACTATAAGAATACAAAGCGGTCCAAATAAAAAAGATCCATGACCACTTCACTTGTTTATGCCATTCTAAAAAGAAAAATAAAGCAATAGCCATAGAGGTTGAAGCGTGTGAGGAAACAAAACCTAAAGGTCCACCTCGGTAATCATTGAGGTAATGTACCATATCCTTAATTACTGGATCATGTGTAGGTCTTGGCCTATTGACCAAAGGCTTGAAAATTTGAGAAGCAATCACATCTGCTAATCCAATTGCGATACCTAAACCTACCAACCAAAATACTGTTTTTTTCCAACCAAACTTCAAGTAAGAAAAAATAATGATGAACAAGTATAAGGGCCACGAATTAATAGGCGTAGTAATCCACCAAAAAAACGTATCTGATAATGCTGTATGATGACTATTTAAGTAGAGAAATAATTCTCTTTCCCAACCGAATGGCTCCATATTAATTTATTTTATGCGTTTTTTCATAAGGATCTGGAAAAGGATAGTTGTCTTTATATCCTTTCAAACGATACAAATAGGCATACCTCATCAGTTTCCCTGCTCTTGTCACTTCTACTCTTCCTGCCTCTTCAATGGCTTCGAAGTATTCAGCAAACTGTCGGTTTACATCTCTGCCCCAATTGGTCACATTGACAAAGTAAACGTCCTCTCCTTTTTCTAATCCACCTCTGTATTGATTGATCCAAGCATACTTATGAATCTGATCCCAATTCCCCATCATGATCATTGGGTGATTATTAGGATGTGCAACATAAAAATCGATATGGGTACCAGGGAACCACTCAAAGCCGACAAACTTGGCATTAGGTTTCATTTTCCCTTCTTGAACATCCTTTTCAATAATTGGCTTCAATTTTTTATTGATTTGTCTCCAGCCATACATATCCTGAGTAAAATCCCACTCCCCAAAGTTGTGAGGATCTTCCAAATTCGTTTTTCCCAAGTTGATAGGACTAAAATTAATTAGCCAATACGCTAATGCTAAAACTACTGCAAGGAAAGTTGTAGAACCCGCAATTCTTTTCGGTTTCCAAAGTCTCCAAGCATTTCTAGCTTTACTGTCAATTAATTTTACTCTCCAATAAACCGCAGCGATAATAATCAGTGGTAAATACCCTGGCCCTGACCAGTGCGGTAATGTTTCCCTGAAAATAGCGAAAGAGGTAAACACCAAGATGAGTGGTAGACCATTGAATAAAAGGACTTGTAAAGACTTCTTGTCCATTACTTTTTTGCCTTTAGCAATGCCTACTAAAGCAGCTACGATGAGGTACCAGTTCCATGGGTTATTATAAGCTATTTGACCGCCAAATTCTCTAAAGAAATAATCCAATCTAAGCTCCAACGTAGGTGTCACACGATCAGAATGGAAAGTGAAACTAATAAAATCGTTCGCATAGTTCCAATACACAACAGGGAATAAACACAACACTGCAATGGCTCCTGCACCCCATAAACTCCAATCCGCAAACCATCTTCTATCGCATACCAATACATACAAGGCTACTCCTAAACCAATGAAAGCTCCATGATACTTTGACAAACCTGCCAAACCAATCATCAAACCTGCTAGTAAAAGGTTTTTTCTCGCTCGGCTATCGATTTTTTCTACCGGAAGTGACTCTAGTAAAAAGTAAATACTCAGCATCCAGAAAAGAACTTGTGGAGTGTCAGGTATAATAAAAATACCTGCTAAAATGGATGCATAAATAGAAGATGTATATAAAAATGCAGCATAAATCCCTGCTATACTGTCTTTTAGTTTTGAAGCAATTTTATAAGCTAAGAAAGTGTTTATACCCGCAAAAACTACCCCTCCCAATCGCATAAATAATTCATAAGGCAATTGAAGGTTTAAGGTAAATAACTGAATTACCCAACCGACCATCGGAGGATGATCAAAATGACTAAGTTCTGGGTATAAAGCATATGTCCAATAATAAACCTCGTCATTACTGAACTCCATTGTACCCCCAATAAATGCACGCACAATGGAACTGATAACAATTATCCGTAAAACAATCTTAGTTGCTCTACTTTCTGTAATACTCATTTGTTCCATGCTGCAAATGTACTTTATTTCATGAATAAAGTCTTAAGTATACAAACAAAAATAACTTAACTATTTATTGCTCTTATTAAGTTATTTTTCGGGGAATACTAAATAATGTTGTTTTTAGAACTCCTCCTCCCATTTCATCGTTTTTTAGTAGTGATAAATTGTCTTAGTATTAGGTCTTTTTATCATAAAATACTATTTGTAGCCCATAAAAACAGGTCTACTAGGTATCGAACTCTAATTCGGTACTGAGCATTACTAATTTGAAAAAAGTAAATATGAATTTTAAATTAACATTCCTATTCGCTCTACTTACAGGCATCGTTTTATCTTCATGTGTTGATGATGTGGATAAGATTCCACCAAGAGAGGTAACTCTAATTTACAATTGGGAAGAGGCGAATATTGCTGGATTAGATTCTGGTACTATACAAATATCTCATCAAGCTGGATTGATGCGTATTTTTCTTGGTAATGAAGATAAATCAGATGTTGTACCCGGTGTAATAGGTAATTTGATTGTACAGGAAAACCCTAAAGTGACGGATGAAAAATATGCTATTCCTGAAGAATTGTACATTATTCCTATTGGTCAAGATAGTGCTGAAATTATTTTTACAGCTCCAAAAGGGTTATAAGTTTTGTACTGTAATCAACGATAGTTCTACCAACTTTCGAGGCCTTACTTTCAAGAGGCTTTCTTCTTCATTTTTCCATTGATGAAAAACGAAGCAAAAAATCTAGGCTTAGAAGTCAAAAGCTAAATTTCATTCCTCTCGCCTAAATGATTTTAAACTCGCTGCGCTCAAACAGCAAAATCATTTTTAACGGCTCAATACATGAAATTCTTAACGCTTTTCCCTTCAAGGCCATTAGAAGTTCTACGCAACTAAATTGGTAAAAAGGCCACTAATGAGAGTGTAACTACAGTCATAAGTATAAAATTTTGATGAAAATTTCGCCAATAAAAAAGGTTGCCCTAACGAAATAAGGCAACCTTTATTTATATCTTAGAATGTAAGACTAGTCAACTTTCAATACTGACATGAATGCTTCTTGAGTCACTTCTACGTTACCCAACTGACGCATACGTTTCTTACCTTTCTTCTGCTTTTCTAATAGCTTACGCTTACGTGAGATATCACCACCATAACACTTCGCGATTACGTTTTTACGAAGGGCTTTGATTGTTTCTCTAGCAATAATCTTCGTACCAATTGCCGCTTGAATTGGAATTTCGAATTGCTGACGATTGATCACTTCACGAAGTTTTTCACAAATCTTCTTACCTCTATCATATGCACCATCTCTATGCACAATTGCTGAGAAAGCATCTACTGGATCATTGTTTAATAGAATATCTAGTTTTACTAACTTAGAAGCTCTAAATCCAATCAATTCATAATCCAATGAAGCATAACCTCTAGAGATAGTTTTCAACTTATCGAAGAAGTCAAATACAATTTCTGACAAAGGAATTTCAAAAATCAACTCTACTCTATCTGTTGTTAAGTAAACCTGATTTTTCAACTCACCTCTTTTCTCCATACATAATGACATGATTGGTCCTACGTATTCAGCTTTAGAGATGATGTTGGCTTTAATATATGGTTCTTCAATATGATCTAACTTACTAGGGTCAGGCATATCTGAAGGAGCATTGATAATTACTTGTTCCTTTTCTGCATTATTCATAAATGCATGGTATTGTACGGAAGGAGCAGTAGTAATTACTGTCATGTTGAATTCTCTCTCCAAACGTTCCTGTACAATTTCCAAGTGAAGCATCCCTAAGAAACCACATCTAAAACCGAAACCTAGGGCTACTGATGTTTCAGGTTCCCATACTAAAGAGGCATCGTTCAATTGTAATTTCTCTAAAGAGGCACGAAGATCTTCATACTCTGTTGTATCAACAGGATAAATACCCGCGAATACCATTGGCTTCACATCTTCGAAACCTTGAATCGCTTCCTCGCAAGGACGTTCCGTTAAAGTAATAGTATCACCTACTTTTACTTCCTTCGCTTCCTTGATACCTGAGATAATGTAACCTACGTTACCTGCAGAAATTGACTTTCTAGACTCTTGGTCTAACTTTAAAACACCAATTTCATCTGCTTTATATTCTTTTCCAGTGTTGACGAATTTTACAAGGTCACCTTTATTAAGTGTACCATTCAAAATTCTATAGTATACTTCTACTCCACGGAATGAATTATATACTGAATCAAAGATCAATGCTTGTAGTGGTTCCTTTGGATCTCCTTCTGGAGCAGGAATTCTGTCTACAATTGCTTCAAGAATCTTATCTACACCCAAACCAGTTTTACCTGAAGCTTCAACGATATCCTCTCTTTCACAACCTAAAAGATCCATGATCTGATCCGCTACTACTTCTGGGTTGGCATGAGGAAGGTCGATTTTGTTCATTACAGGAATGATCTCTAAATCGTGCTCCATTGCCAAATATAAGTTGGAGATGGTTTGTGCTTCAATACCTTGAGACGCATCCACAATCAATAATGCACCTTCACATGCTGCAATTGATCTAGATACCTCATAAGAGAAATCCACGTGACCAGGAGTATCAATTAAGTTCAATACATACTCTTCTCCATCTTGGAGGTAATTCATCTGAATAGCGTGCGACTTGATCGTAATACCACGTTCACGCTCTAAATCCATATTGTCTAGCAACTGACTCTGCATATCACGCTGAGCTACAGTTTGAGTCGATTCCAACAGACGGTCTGCTAACGTACTCTTACCGTGGTCAATGTGAGCAATAATCGAGAAGTTGCGAATATTTTCCATCTTGTCCATATGACAAAGTTACTTCTAATTCTTATAACTCTTAAATCCTTAGTAAATATCTAACAATGTTTTTATTAAAAATTGACTAGGACCGCAAAAATAATCACAAAAGTAGAGTAAAATGATGTATTACTCATTATTTCTTCAAACGTATTATATCTTTTTAAGTACTTCTTTATCATAAATGTTTTAAAGAAGTACCAAGAAATGCAAACTTTCATCTGTTGTTTGAAAAATCATGTAACCGTATTGATACAATTAAGGCACACTCTTAACAAATTAGAATGTGCCTTATAATTTTAAAAAGCAAAATAAGTGAAAAGTCTTAGTGATGTCTTCATCCGATATTAGGTAGAGACTAATTTATAATGATTGAACTTTATCCCCTTTCAACCAAAATAAATCCAATTTCAAGGAAAGCACTCTACTAATACAAAATAGAAGTATTAAGCCATTTCACTTCTCATTTAAAAACACTTCAAGAATCTATAAGATTTTGAATGTGTATAGCATTTATCCATCGAGTAATAGTTGTATAATTTAGGTTATTACCTATATATATTAAGGAATTTGTTTCTAAATATTTTTTTGTAATCGGTTAATCAATTCAAAAAAGGTGATAGAAGGGATACCATTATGGCACTCCCCCTCTTTCTACTCACCTTGTCTGGTTTTAGTACTAACTAATAGAACCCTAACGTTTAAGTTAATTGGTCTATTTTGTTATTGTATAGCTATCGTCCTTCATTTAAATATTAGTAATTAGCTCATCACTAAACTACTAAAAAACAACAGTTTAAGCTTTAATTTAAAATAGAAATACTGTTCATGAGCTATATTACATGAGCAATAAATCTAAGTATTTAGATTTATAGAGTATTTATAAGATCCTAATTCTAAATTTTAGATTATGACCTTATACCATTTAAAAATGTGTGATAAATTATTACAATAGTTTGCTCTGTATATGTTTTATTTTTAGTTATATCATTTGATTTTTTTGAAGTTTTTGCTTTTGCGTTTGCTGCAATTATTTATTGCACTACAAAGGTTTGTGAAAGAAATTTCTACTCCAAAACATTGCATTATTTTTATATCATTTCATTAATAAGTTTATATAAAATATTACATTAGTTACATTTTATTTTTTAATATTTTAGATATTTACATTTGTTAGCAATCAGAAAGAAAACGGAAACACATCAAAGAATAATACTATTTTAGAGCTAAATTTTGATCAACTAAATTATCGCCAACTTTCAATCGATCTTTCTACAAGTAATTATAGGGTCTACTTTCAAGGTTCTTTCCTCTTCATTTTTGTCTTGAAACAAAAAGAAGCAAAAAATTCAAGGCTTAGAAGTCAAAAGCTAAATTCCATTTCTCTCACCTAAATGATTTTAAACTCGCTGCGCTCAAACAACAAAATCATTTTTAACGGCTCAATCCATGAAATTCTTCACGCTTTTCCCTTCAAGGCCGAAGAAGATACTACTAAATGATTACCTGATTACAAAAGAAAAAGGTTTTGTAATTATCTTCTAAAATGCAGTTTTGTGGAGACGTTTTAGTAAAACGTCCGCACGAGCCATAATACACTACCATTTATCCTTCACAAAAGGAATTACTGTAATTAACGATAATTTAGTTTACAATATATTTACAGAGTACTAAATTCTTTCATACAAAAAACGAGGTATGAAAATCACACCTCGTTAACTACATCATTAATAATAAACTCAGAAAACTTACTGACGGTATATCGGTTGATAGCTACATCTAATACCACCTCCGAAGTAATTTGCCTTTCTAAATGGGATCTCAATAACATCAATTCCTAAAGCTTTAATTCTTTTATTTACTTCTGGAAATTCATTTGAAACGATAACTGTATGATCATTAATCACCATACCATTTGTTGCCATACGTTGGGCTTCTTCAGGTTTCACCTCCACCCACTCATAATTCTTTAATGACTCTGGTAATGCGTCGAAGTCTACAAAATCGTCTTTACAAACCACTCCTTGGTGATCATTTAGTAGCATCATTGCACAATCTAAATGCAATACATGATGCTGTAATTGAATGCCATATACCTTATAATCGTCACCAAGTTCTTTCTGTAACCACTCTACACCAGCTTCATTAGAAGCGTTGCCAGAAAGACCTACATAAATTTCTTTTCCGTTTACAAATACATCTCCACCTTCTAAGTAGATATTGTCTTCATGTAAACCCGCTTTGTTAGCAGGCATATCCACTACTTCACCATTGTAGTTTTTGGCCAAATCCAACGCAATTCTTCTATAGTTTGCAGTCTCTAATCTACAAGCCTCCAAGTTCATATTGGCTATGATTACTTTATTACCAATAGTAATAATTGGATCTCTAGAGTAAGGCTGAGAAGTAGCGATTGAGTGTACTTCCAACTCATCAGGTCTTCTTACTTTCACTCCTAAAGACTCTACTACTTTGACCAAGTTTTCTTGCTCTGCATAAAACTCTTGATCATCTTGAGGATAGATATCAGACAAAATATGCCCTTGTGCTCTTCCCATATAATTAAAAGAACTATCAGAGATATAAGGATATAAATTTTTCACGTTCTCATTGATCATAGGAACTTCCAATGCATCTGTTACCCAACGACCAACAACGATTTCTTCTACTTGATCCCACTCATGATTATTTTGTATTTCTTTATTTGTATTTGGTTTCTCAACCGTACTGAACGCTACAAACGCGAAAATTGATAAACAAATAATAGCGATTAAGTTGCTTCTATATTTCATAATAGTTTATTTTTTAATTTCCTGATTCACTCTTAGAAGGGAAAATGGAAATGAAAAACCCTATCCGCTTTAAATATTTATTTTAAAATTTTAAATTACGGTAGTTAAACAAAAAGTTCTGACTATTCTCTGTATGCGTCCATGCATACATATTTTATACACCTTAAACTATTTATAACATGGCAACTATTCGATTGGGTGATGTTGCACCCGACTTCACGGCTCAAACAACAGAAGGGGAAATCAATTTTCATGAATGGCTTGGTGAAGGATGGGGAATCCTTTTTTCTCACCCGGCTGATTACACTCCAGTGTGCACAACTGAACTAGGTACTGTAGCAAAGTACAAGGACGAATTCGACAAAAGAAACGTAAAAGTGGCAGCACTTAGCGTTGATGGGTTAGAATCTCATAAAGGTTGGATCAATGACATTAATGAAACACAAAACACTACTGTCAACTTTCCTATCATAGCAGATGAAGATCGAAAAGTATCTGAATTGTATGATATGATCCACCCAAATGCTGATAGCAAATTGACTGTCCGTTCTGTATTTGTGATTGGAAATGACAAGACAGTAAAATTGATTATTACTTACCCTGCTTCTACAGGTAGAAATTTTGATGAGCTTTTAAGAGTTATCGACTCGCTTCAATTAACAGCTTATCATAAAGTAGCTACACCAGCCAATTGGGAAAACGGTGACGACTGTGTGGTTGTTCCTGCTGTCAAAACAGAAGATATTCCAGCAATCTTCCCTAAAGGTTATACTGAAGTGAAACCCTATTTAAGGTTAACTCCTCAGCCAAACCTAAACTAAGAGATTAAATAAATTTATCTTGGTAATTACTTATCAACATCTGCAGATAAGTTTATTCAAAAAAGGAGGTTTTCACTCATTATTTATTCACAAACTATGTTGATTGTGAATATAATGTTGAAAACCTCTTTCGTCTTTTATGACTTAAGTACCAAAAAACACTTCTCAAGTCTTAAAGTACTTGGAATAAAGTAAATGGATATTTTATCTTATCTTTTTTATCCTACTTATCGTTAGATTTTTATCACGTAGCTAGGACTATGCTCTGCAAATCTGCCTCAATTAGAATAAAAATAACAATCTAAAATTATCCTTTTCCTTCTTTCCACGTACTTATGTTGACAACTTTCTAAAAACAAGGACTGTGAAACCTTCAAAATAAAAAAGTTATCAACATTTCTTCCCTCCATTATGATAAAAGGATTGCAAAAGTATAAAAATTTATCAGAATGAATAGTTAAAGTGTGTCAATCGTTCAGAAACTTCCCATAAAGTCTTACTTAAATCTTCACGGTGTGAATAATCTGTTGAAGGAACTTTGATGGCATTATTTCCTTTTACTTCTCTAAATCCATCAGGTCCTGTATAATCTCCTCCTTTTATATCTTCTCCTAACGCGACATAAACAGTCGGTAACGCTCCCATTTGTGCTGTATTAAACAACCCAGAAAATAAGTTTTCCATCAAAAGTACCATAAAGCTTGGTATATGTTGCATCAAATTGGTCATCGATCCTCCCGGGTGTGCAGCCACTGCTTTTACTTGATAATTATGAGCCGTCAAACGTCTTTGTAGCTCGTAAGCAAACATAATACACGATAATTTACTCATACTATAGGCCCCAAATTTGGAATATTTTTTTTCAGCATTCAGATTATCAAAATCTATCTTTCCACTTTTATGTGCCATACTTCCTAATGCCACTATTCTTGAACCTTCTGTCTTCTCAAGTAACGGCAACAATAATCCTGTCAACAAGAAATGAGCAAAATAGTTCACCCCCATCTGACTTTCAAAACCGTCTTTTGTCTTTGAAAATGGAGGTACCATAATACCCGCATTATTGATTAAAATATCCAGCCTGTCAAACTGTTCTGTAAAGGATTGGGCAAAATCTCTTACGGATTGTAGATCACTTAAATCAAGAGGCATAGCTAGTAAATCGGCATTTGGTGTTGTCTTCTTGATTTCTTCAATGGCACTTTCCGCCTTTTGCATATTTCTACAAGCAAGAATTACTTTCATCTCTTTCAAAGCAAAAAAACGGGAAGTTTCTAACCCCAACCCGATGTTGGCTCCTGTGACAATAGCTACTCGACCTTTCTGAGAAGGCATGTTTTTGATATCTTGGATGTTCATTTTTAGGGTGATTTAGTTTGTGTTCTTTAAGATACTGAATTTCTAGATTGTTCGTAAAAGAAAAACCGAAACATTGGGAGAATGTTTCGGCCTACTTTATTTATTAATCTATATTTCAAACCCTAAAACAACTATATCATCAATCTGCCCGTATTTGAAAGTTTCTACCCATTCTTTTAGCGTGTTATCTAAAATTTGTGATTGCTCTTTCATTGGTAAGTGGCTAATATTGTTCAATAGCTCCCTAAAGTTTTTATTCATATATTTTCTTATGTCCGGTCCTCCAATCAGATCTGGGAAACCATCAGAATAAACATAAAACTTATCACCATCAGCCACATCGATAATAGTAGTTTCATATGAATACAGGTCAGTTCTTACCATTCCACCAATCGATAATTTGGAGCCTTTAATTACTTGTGTATCTCCATTACTTTTTATAATCACCAATGGCCTTTTTGCTCCTGCATAATAGATTTTTCTTTCTACTAAATTCACCCTTAACAAAGACATATCCATGCCGTCTTTATTCTGAGAATCGGATTGTTTTAATGCCTGTTCTATCCCATCATTCAAACAATTAAGAATTTCACCTGGATCTGTTATTTTTCTATGCTCTATCACCTCTCTTAGTAATTCACTTCCTAACATTGACATAAAACCTCCAGGAACTCCATGACCTGTACAATCCACTACAGCAATAAATAGATCTGTTTTATTTTCAAGATGAGAAGCCCAGTAAAAGTCACCACTCACAATATCTTTTGGTTTGTAAAACACAAAATGATCTTTTAGAAACTTCCCAAGATAATCATCCGCAGGCATCATTGCAGCTTGAATCCTTTTAGCATAGTTGATACTCTGTGTTATATTCTCATTTTTTTGCTCGATGACTTTATTTTGTTCAAATACCGTTTCCATTGTAGAGCTCAATTCCTCATTCATTGTTGCCAACTCATTGTTCATCTCCTCTAGTTCGAAAGTTCGGTCTCTTACTTTTTTTTCTAATTCTTTATTTTGAGCTTCTATCAATTCCTTTTTCTCCTCTTCTTTTTTCAGTACAGCTTTTCTCGCTTCATTGATTCTCTCGCCTAAACCCAATGAGAATAACGAAAGCTCCAACACCACTCCTAACTCTGTAACATTGGCGGAATTAAACAACCAAAAATATGGAGGTAAAACTTCTAACATCTGCATAATAGAAATTCCCATTGCTAAGAAGTAAAAGATTCCTGCAATGAAGAAATAACGACCTGAAACAGAATATTTTGAAACTCGATATGCACTAACAATTACCAAAGAGTACCCTAAACCAGCAGCTATAAAATTATATCCTATCGAAATATTTCTCAATCCAGAAACAAATAATATAAGGGAGATTACAATACCAACTTGACTGATCTTAAGCAATTGGTTTAGCTTTGGAAAATGCTTACCGAATTTTAAAAAAGACTGCGCAAAAAAGATATAAAATAGATACCCAAACATACCTGGAATATTGACCAAATCTTCTTGAAGGTATGCTGAGGAAAGCCATTTTTCTGAAATAAAACCGGATAAGCCTAAACAGTAAATCGTAATTGAAATATTGTACCCCACATAGTATAGATAAGTCTTATCCTTTACAATCATAAATAAAAACAGATTGTAAAACGTCATAATCAGCATCGCCCCTATAAAGAGGAAGTGAAACATGTCTTGAGGTTCATGTAGTTTATGAAATTCTTCAGCACCATAGACGGTAAATGGTAATGCCGTAAATTGAAAATACTTTCCATCCTCATACTCACCCCTGATAAAAACTCTTTTAGTAGATAATGCATCAAGCTTCACCCTACCAAATGAAAAACTCCCTTTCTTGAACTTTTTCATTTCATTTTCCTCCAGTATTCCTCCCTTAAATACTTCAAAAGAATGGGCGGTTGGAACATACATTTCCATAAAGTCAAAAAGACTTGTTCCAATAAATATTTCTTTTGTTTTATCGGTAGTATTTTCCAAAACAACAGAAAACCAAATTGTAGACTTTCCCTCCGGAAAATCTAAATTCGAATAACTAATGAAGTTGTTATTATGGTATTGACTTAAAATGTCATCAATTTTATATTCCTTCTCTACAGGAAGAAATAACATTTCATTCTCGATATTTCGAATATCTAACTTATCGTTTATCACAACCCTATTCTCCTGAGCATGTGCAGCAAACAGCGTATAGATATTGATAATTAATAGTAGTGTAAACAATTTCTTCACCTTAAGTAAAGTCAGATTCATAGCCTAAGTGCAAGTTGGTAATTATAAATAATAGAAAGCAAAAATGTCCCTCAAAAAAAATATTTTAAAAGCAGTAATGAGGGTGAAATAATAGCAATCAAAAATCTTTCCTAACTCTTTACTTTTTTAGTGGGTGATAACGGTTATTTATATTAACTCTGTATGATGCACCGAAATCAATTGCTGTATTTCGGTTGTTATGATTTCTTATATTAAGACATAAGTGTCTTCATCATAAATTTCATTTTTCATTAAAAAGTTCTCTAGATCGACATATTTAATATCGGGTGCAGAAATGTCATCATCAATAGTCAACGTTGTTGATACCAAAACTACTTTATCCAAAATTTGTTCTTTTTGATTTTCTTGTTGCAATAACAACTCTTTTAAACTTTCAGGGTTATTCACTGCATTGAATTCATCTCCTAGTAATGCAAAACCCAAATTTAAACCATCCATATTTGTTCCATAAATCTGCACTTTCCCCATTCTTTTCTTTACTTTTAAATGGGACAAATTGAACTGCTTTTGAAGAATTAATGCAATAATATTTTTCTTATTTACATCATCTTTCTCTCCTAAATCCTTTGAAGTTATTCTCACCTTTTCTAATTCTCCTTCTTCAATAGAAATATCTTCAGAAATTAATTGTTCTTCTTTGATATCTAATTTTGTTGAAGGAAACATTGATGAATCTGATAGCATCATTTTGAAACCTAAAAGCTTGGCTAATTTTAGGTCAAAAGATTCTGTATTGGTTAACGTTGACATCGGGTAATAAATATGAACCTCTTTCTTCTGACCAATCCTATATACTCTATCTGTCGCTTGAGCTTCTTTGGCCGGATTCCAATGCCTTGTATAATGGATCACATGATTTGCCCCAGTGACATTCAGACCATAACCTGCCGCAATAGGAGACATGATAATGATATTAAAACCATCAATACATTGAAACTTATCTACTGTTTTTTGACGACTTTCTTCGCCTCTAGTAGAGGTTTGACCGTTGATGATAGAGATATGAGGTAATTGATATTTTTCCTCCAAAACCTTTTTCAATAGACGTTGCATCTTCCCTGATTCGGTGAATACAATTACTTTTTCGTCATTCAATTGAATTTTGTCTAGAATCTTTATCGTAGATGTTAATTTTGCAGAACTTTCTATTAAATCAGTACTTGATTTTGATAGGATACTCTGAATATTCTGATCCAAAATATAGGGGTGATCAGAAATTTGTTTGATACCCCAAATCATTTTCAAGCCTTTATTTTGTTTGTTTTCTTTATCGGTTAATACAGCTTTAATATACCCTAGGTATTTCTTTTTTTGTAACTCTGGCATTTGTTGCATCATAGAAAGCTCATCGTTTTCTACATTAACCACACCATCGTTCAAGTACATCAAAGGATATAAGTTTTTCTTCGGAAGTCCCTCCAAGTTGCCTAATTTTAATCGTCGGATTAAATAGAAATCAATCTTTTGTCTAAGGGCTTCACCTAGCTTGGCAAACTCACTTTCATCGTCGGTATTCTTATTAAAAGTCTTTTTAAACTCGTTTTTACTTCCTAATAAACCCGGCATTAAGAAATCCATGATACACCATAAATCGACCAAGGAGTTTTCTACGGGGGTGCCGGTCATGGCAATTCTTAATTGTGCATTAAGCGATTTAGCCGCATTAGTAATTAATGTTCCCGGGGTCTTAATTCTTTGTGCTTCATCTAAAAAACACCCAGCCCATTTTACTGAACTTAAACTCTGAGTGTAGTCTGGTTCGCCATCATCTTTTAAGATGATATGTTTGCTCCTTAAAGTTTCGTAAGTAGTGAGAAGTACATGTTTGTTCGTTAATTTTTCTAGGTTGATTGATTTCGCATCGCTTCCATAAAAAGGGATGAAATGAATATCCGAATCGAAAAACTTATAGAATTCATTTTGCCAGTTTTCTAATAAAGTGACAGGAGCAACAATAAGGTAAGGCAAATTTGTACTTTGATTTACCTGTAACTGTTGATGCCAATCTATGTACGACAAAACTTGTAGTGTTTTACCCAAACCCATATCATCACCTAATAAACCTCCGATGTTTGAAGATGAGTTCGATAAGGCCTGCATCCATGCAATCCCCTCTTTTTGATAATTATACAATTGAATATGACTCCTTAAATTAGGGGGAGCATGATATTCAAAGTCTTTTAAAGATTTAGTTTCTTGTACCTCAAACTCTTCTTTAATGATAAGGATTACTCCTTTATCTTTTAGTGATTGGGGTAATTCGTTATCCCCTTCTTTTGGTTCAAAAGTGAGGACTTCTCTAGCTATTTCTGCAGCTTTTTTAGCTTCTGATAAAGGTATTTTCTTGGCTTGCGCTTCAATATGATCTTTATGATTGATCTCCGCTTCTTGGATCTCTCCTTCAAAGTGTTCTAATGCATCGAGAGTGGTAATTAAAATTTGGTTTCTCTCTCCATCCATTTCTTCTATAATCAAACCGGGCACCCAATCATTCCCTTTTTTGATTACTATACCTTGATATTCTGGTTGGTAATACCCTAGTTCTAATACCCTTGCCGAGAACCGGTCTAAATCAATAATATTAGGATCGAAATAAATCTGAGGATGTTTAAATACCTTTTGAATCTCTTCTTCTGTTTTCTCTCCTCTTGCGTAAGGTAAAATTTGAGACAATCCTTCTTTTACTTTATCCTTTATATAAATTCTTTCTCTATGTCCATTTTCATCTCGCATTGAATAGGTGTTTTTTACTCTGCGAGATTTAGCAAATGATTGTTGAAAGCCTTCATTTAGCTCTTCTATACCAACAAAGTCACCTTTTAGTTGTGGTTGTAGGGTAATCGCACCCTCTTCAGAAGAGTTAATTTCAAGATTCAATGCATCAGGAACATTGACGTTTTCATTTTGTAAATATTGATCTAATGAAATATTTTTCTGATTGGCAAAATTATTCTTTAAATGACATAAAGTAATAAGGGAATTTTCACCATCAATAATATCTTGATTAAGTTTATCTACAGTCTCATGTAATTGATAAAAATGTTCTGACAAAATATACCTTATTTTACCATTCTCAAATAAGAAAAAACCTTTACGTTCTAAGAATTTTTCTGTACCATTAAAAAAATTATAATACTTTAAATGATACCTAAAATCTGGTTTACCTAGAATCCCTTTTCCTTCTATATGAATGATTCCATGATACAAATTGGGTAGCTGAAACATTTGTCTGTCTTTTGAGGAGAAAAACATTAATGTTTTATTTGGAATAAAGAGTTGTTCTCCTAGGTCTTCTAATTGACCATTTTCTAAATATTCCTCTATATACGTTTTATTTTTTTGATAAGCTCGTATATCGCTTTTGAACACTTTTATACCCTCCATATTCTACTATACTTTTGCTATTTTACGTAACCATTTATCTAAATCCGATTTCCATTTTTCACCTCTATGAGCTAATCTACCTCCTTCCGAACTAAAATGCATACCATCTACAAGTTCTGGTATTTCCCCTTGTTTGTAATAAATATCTCCTTTATCTATGTATGATCTTTTTAATACATTTTGAATCCTAAATTCTTTACGACTATCAACTTTATGAACATTTAAAGTCCCTCCCCCATAAGCTCCAAATTCTATAAATCGGTAACCATTAATAACAAAAGTCAAAGCACAATCTTTAGAGAAATGAGAAATTCTTTTACTGATATGAGGTCTCAAACCATTTAACAGTTTTCTTAAATCAGATTTATGATCGTGATCCAAAAGCATTTTAAAGTCTTTCATATACCCTCCTTTCTTCTTAAAGAAATTCAACCAATACAATCTTCTTGAAGCATCATCAATAAGGCTGAAAAAAGACTCAATAAATTCTTGATTTATCCAGTAAAGAACCATTCTTCTTGCCTCATCAGCTCTTTCCTGTTCTTTTTCATTGAAATGTATCGACATCCAATTAGTCTCAATATTTGGATCTCCAATCTCTGTAAACGCATAGGATTTTAGTTCAGATTTATGTTCATTAAAATGTCCTTTATTCACCTCTAGTATCAATTTAGAAATGATAAGAACCTTGACTCTTTTCCTTCTAAACTTTATAAAGTCCATAATCTGGTTTACTTGATCTTTATTTCTTAAAGAAGCATTCTCAACATAAAATAAACAGTCTACATAGTGAATAAGCACTTTATCAAAATAGGTGCTACTAAATAAAGACGGAGGAAGCTGAATAAATTCTGTGATTTTGTTTATATCTAACTTACCTAATAAAACTTCCTTTGCCAATTTATTTGCTCCACTTTGATCCAAAAAGTAAATAGAACTTTCTAGCTGATTATTTAATCTAGAATTAGTTCTAATAAGACCTTTTTCAATTTCACTATTGGTTTTAATTACTTTTGACCTGATGAGCGATTGTACTTTCTTTCTTGTTGTATTACACTCCCAAATACCTAATAAAGAGTTCAGTATTCCGTTATAATAAGTCAACCTCCAATTATCATCAATCAAAGCTAATACTTCGTCAATATATTCTTTAGATAAGAGTTTTTCATTAAAAAAGATTGCCTCTAAGTTCCATGAAAAGACTCTAATATCTTTGCTCAGAAGTGTATCAGAATTAAATCGATTAACAGTTTCAATATTAATCTTTTTATCTACTTTGGGAGGTTTAGGACTGTATGTGATTATTTTACCCAGTTTTTTTATTTGATCATTAATCTTCCTCCTAGATTCTTCTTTAAAATCAGGTCGATAAGGCAAAGTAATGTTTGATAAACCAATAATATTTTCCTCCAAACTTTTCATATTCTAATTTTCTAAAGCTTCGTTTAATATTGAATTAGCGTTTAACCTCACTCTGAATTCTACTCTTTTGGAATATTTAGCACTATACTCACCATTGATTAAAATCGGTTTACTTGATGATAATCCATTCGCTGTAATATTTGCTCTAGTCCACTCCAACAATGTTGCTTTTACATTGTTTGTCAAAATATATCTCAATACATTCCTTGTCCTCTCTTGAGACAAATCCATATTCATATAATAGGCTTCTATTTGTGTAAGTTTACCAAAGCCTAATGATGAGTGACCCTCAACCCTAATTTCATCGATATATTCTTTAAACTTTTCATCGGATAACACTTTTAAATATCGAGGAATAAAATCATCTAATATTTTCTTAAAATGAGGCTTTACTGTTGCTTTACCTGTTTCAAATAATACATCCGGAGAGGTAAAAACAATAGATATTTTCTCAGGATGAAATTCTGCTCCCCATTTAGGTAAATCATCTTTAAATTCTTGATTTAAGGAATCAATAAGACTTTCCCTTTTATTAAAATAAACTCCTGTAGGATCTTGATCTTTCAATTTTAAAAGAGTTGCCGATAACATTAAGATAAAAATCAAAAGTAAAGCAGCCATCAAATCACCTAAGGAAAGGGAGAAAACACCTTCTTCAACTGTATTTTTACTCATTGTATTGTCTTATCTTTTTTCTAGAAATTGTTTCACCTTTTTCACTTAAAATTTCTGTAAGGTTACCTACAGCATCATGAAGTATTGAAGTCGCATCTGTAAACTGTTGAGTGAAGTTTGTCAATTGATCATTGAGAGAATCTTTAGTTGCAGCATTATAGTTTTCTATATTATTATGCAAAACTGTAAAAGCTTCTCCCATTTTTTGCTCAGCTAATGACAACCCTTCAGTATAGTTTTTCATTCCATCTACTGAAGTCTGAATATTATTCTGTACTTTCTCTCCTGCATTTTTCATGTTTGTAATAGATGAATTGACATTCGCTGTAATTTTCTCTGTTATATCTGCCTGTTTTTGAATTGTCTGATTTGCAATCTCCCCAAAATCTTTCAATTTTGATGATGACTCTTCCAATAATCCAGCAGAACCCAACATATCATTAGTTAATGACTTAAACTGTTCTCCTGAAGAATTAAATTTTGTTGCACTAGATCCCATCTCTTTTGCGACGTTCTTCGTGTTTTCCAACATCTTATTAAACTCACCCATCACTTTATTAATTTCTGAGTGATATGATCCTTTTGTATCTCCCAATAACTTTCCTATTTCTCTTAATTGATTTGCTGTTTCTTGGTTAATTTTAGCTCCTTCTACTCTACCCTTTGTCGTTTGAGCATCAAATTTACTTAAGATATCTTCAACAGTTGCCTTTAAAAGGTCAATTGTCATTGGCAATTTATCTATACTTTCAGCCACTTTCGAGAACTCGCTTGTAAGAGAGTTTAATTGGGAGAAAACTACACTTTGCTTGTCTGAAATTTTTTCTATCTTAGAAGTAAAATCATTAGTCGAACTTTCTAAATGCTCTGAAGTTTTTTCAAAGCTTTTAGATGTAGTTGTTAAACCATTAGTAGCTTCCAAAATAGTTTTACCTGAATCATTGAATTTACCTGCCGTATCATTCATATCTTTTGTTGTCGATTTTGTAGAATCAATTACGCCCTTGATTTCTTCTAACAACTTCTCAAATGATACAGTTAACTCTTCCGTTATTTGAGTAGTTTTTCCTATTATTTTGTCAGTTGTTTCACCTGTCTTCTTATATACTTCTTCATTCTCTCCTATCAACTTTGAAATAGAGTGCTCAAATTTTATAATTATATCATCAAAAGAACTCTTCATTTGTGTCACAATTGATGGTAGTTCATTAACAGAGCTACCTACCGTATCCATTTTTTTAGCTAATTCATTTAAAGGTTCTGCAAGGGATGAATTAAAATTCGCCAATAACAGTTTAATCGATTCCAATGCTTCTTTTAGACTTGCATCGGTTTGACCACTTGTCATTTTCATTAAACGATCTAGCATTTCTTCTAAGGAATTATTTATCCCCTCAACCATGACTTCTAATCCATTTTCTAATACTCCATTAAGATCAGTTGACATACTTTTAATTGATGCAGTGTTATGGGTAAGTTGTTCATGAATATGTTTTAATCTATCCTTTGGGTAAATAATATTTCCACTTTCATCCATAGAACAATAGTACTCCTCTACAATCGTTTTCTGTACTTTGTAATAAGTTTCAAACTCTCTTCGAAGTTTATCTTCTTCTGTAAATTTATATTTAGCATCTAGAAAATGGCATAATTCTCCTATTAAATTATTGGTATAAGACATTGTTCTTTTAAAATACCAACCATATAAGAGTGAACATAACATACCTGCTATTGAAGTCCAGAATGCTGTATCAACACCTGTTAATAAACCTTGAATACTACTAGTAATTTCTTTAACGCTATCAATATTAAAGTCTGATAATCCAAAAGCTAAACCCGCAAAAGTTCCAATAATACCTAACCCAACTAAAATATTGGTGTAATTAGCTAGATTCGACCTATCTAGCACTATATCATATTCATTGAAGAAATTATTAGCTGAAGAATGAGTTTTCCTATTGATAAAAGTTCTTTCATAATTTTGCCAAGATTTTTGAAGTAAACTATTCATTAAAAATTCTTCATCATAGTTTTCATTTATCTTCTCTAAATCTTCTTTTATCGGAGTTATTTTTGAACTTATTTGTTTATATCCATATAGTCCAACGGATATGATAAAAGTAATGAAAGCTATGGTAATCCATAAACCTACTGTGATATCCATAATATATTAAATCAATTAAATTGTATCTGAAATAAGTCTTGTTAAAATTTAAATTCTACACATCATACCCATACACCACTTCACCTTCAAGCATAGCCACATCAGTCATCACCCCTAAAGAAGCCAAAGAACGTTGGTCTACTTTACTAATCGGATAATGTTCCAATAGTGTGGTTAATTCCGACTTGAGCTCTTCTATGGAGTTAAATCTATCGTTTTTATCAAATGCAAGGCATTGTTCTAAGAAGACTCGCCATTTCGTTCTACCTTCGGTTCCATCCTCAAATATTTTAGTTTTTGGTGAGATGAAAACATGGGGCTCATCTAATAAAATTTGATGCTTTACATTCCCATTTGTATCGGGAATATAGTAATCAGAAGTTTTCCCAAATTGCAGTGCATCAATGTAATTTAGGATTACAAGACCTATAAAATAAACATCTGTTCTCTCATCCAAACCTTGAAGAAGAAGTTGTTCTGGAGCAAAGTACTTATCATATTTTGAAGGGCTAACACCTCCAATTTTTATGTTTAAACTATCTTTCAGAACCCATTGATCTGATTGAAAATCGATACACCCTGCATAAAAATTACCATGGATTTCACCTCTCGAATGCATTTCATCAAGTACCTCTATTCCTTTCAATAAAGTTTCGAAAAATGATTCAGAGAATAGGTAAATTGAAAATACCGCTTCATCATCTCTGTATGTACTAAAAACTTGTTCTGCATATTTATTGAAGAATTTCAAATAGCTCTCTTCTACTAAAAGACCATTGAATTCTTGGTTTGGAACTTTCAGTTTGTACTCTAAACCTAACGGTTCAATATCTGAAACTGGATCTAATTCTTTTAGGTACTTATAGGTTTCTTCTTCCTTTGTCACTTTAATAAAAGCTCCGGTTCCAAGATGAATCGCTAGATATTCCTGTTTACGATATTCATTTCGTAAATCAATAATGTCATCATCGCAGTAAGAGGCTGAAGCATCCAAGCAGAAATTTATTTCTACGTCATCATAATTATCTTTATAAGACCTATCAGTTGATGAAATTACCTGATCATAAAAACTTTTCCTTGGGCAGTACTTGTCTAAGAAAGTTGAAACTGAATATAAGTTTTCATTAAAAGGTGAAGAAGTGATAAAATAGCCACCTTTCAGAGGAGCACCTTCTACTTCTGCCACTTTTTCTCTTAATAGTACTTCCTGAAGTCTTTTGCCTATTGTGGTGAGTTGATTCATTTCCTCCTTATTCAGATCTCTTCTGTACTTGTACATCTCATCTTTTAGAAGGTCTACCTTGATTTGTAATACACTCAAATACTCCCTTTGACCCAAGGCATTCTTTCGAAATGGGATATAAAGGTTTTTGTTGTATTTCAAGATGTCTTTATACGTTTTGACATCAAAAGATTGAATTTTTTGCATCGCAGTAATTTAAAGCTTAATCAAAATTAAATGTATTACAGAAGGCTATCGACTTTATCAAAATCATTACTTCTTATACATGAACTATCTATATACATATAAGGACAAGAAATAGAGAGAAACCCTATCCGTTACATAAAAAAAATCAAACGAATGAATAGTAAATAAATTTCATTCCATATTAACCCTCTCATAGAATCTTGAATACGAACCTTATCCCTAAATTGGTGTATTGTATTTGTAATTACCTTGCTCAAATCGAATAACCCTTGATCACTAAACCACTTATCAAGTAATGCTAGATGAATCAGATAACAGCTTTAATTACACCACTAGCAACCCAAATGTTCCTTTATGATTCATATACCATAGTTGCTCGTTGAGTCTTTTCCAAGGTTTCATGATTATCATACGAAGACGACTAAGAGTCCAACCTTGAAGAGTACCAAATAAACGCTTATTCAACCCTAATCGATAATACATCGAATAACCTTGCATCAACTGAGATAAATCCAAAATATAGATTTTAAGTGGGGTAGTGACCTTGGCTACGTCTTGTCATTTTCCTTACTTTAACCTTAAAGGTTGTAATACTTTTAGGGCTCCCAGATACTCCTTGAAGATCGATTAGAAAACTCGCTTACTGAGTACTCCTGCGGATTAAAAGTGGTAAGATTCTTACAGAGGAAGCTTCTTCACTAAAAATTCCTAGTTGTATCTCAACAGCTATTTTTTTACTTATACTTTAACAATAACTGTGTATACATTTTCACTTTCAGTTCTAACTTCACACCTTCGCATAGGTTGCATCCTTTTGTGAAACAACTGTCTGTGTAGCTGATGTGCCATTCATGTACAAGAGTCATCCAAGTTTTATCCTAACTTCTGTTACCAGAAGATCTCTTGCAAGGACTTTTTAACTACTAAGAGTTCATCTGCCACCTTCATTTCCATAAGTTCAGACTTACCTTAAACCTTAGCTCATACTAAAAAACATGAACAATAAAGGCTTCATAAACTTCCCTGTTTACTAACACATCTGTTATACCGTATAGAGTAATCTTGAAATTAGGGCTTCGGCATATTTTACAACCTCACTTACTACTACACGCCAAAATAAGTACATTTTCGCTATGTACAGTAAACTTGCTAATTCTTCCTTCACACTTTAAGCCTCATTTTCTTCCCTCCGAGGGGCAAAACAACTTTATTTTTAAACTGTTGGGATAGTTTGCATGCAGGGCAAACAAAAAGGCCGAAACACTAAAGATAATGTTTCGGCCTTTTTTATTGTTATGATTCGAATACGCTACGACGATTTGATCATCTATTATTGAAGTTTATCACTAACCTCTTCCAACAATTTCTGCAATTTTCACAATTACTTTTGTCGCTGCCTCCATTGTAGGAACAGGAACGTATTCATAGCGAGCATGCATATTATGCCCTCCTGCAAAAATATTAGGACAAGGTAAGCCCATAAATGATAATCTTGCACCGTCAGTTCCTCCACGAATAGCTTTTACATCTGGCTCTATTTCTAAAGCTTTCATTGCTTCCAAAGCAATATCAACAATATGCATATTTGGCTCTACCTTTTCTTTCATATTGTAATATTGATCTACTAGAGAAAGTTGTACTTTGTCTTCTCCGAATTCTCTTTGGAAGTCTTTTACTAACGCCTCCACGTGTGCTTTTCTTGCTTTGAAAAGCTCGCCATCGTGGTCTCTAATAATGTATTGTAACTTAGACTCCTCCACAGAGCCACTCATAGTCAATAAATGGTAGAAACCTTCATATTTTTCTGTCTGCTCCGGTGTTTCGTTATCAGGGAACTTTGTAGCAAACTTTGCCGCAATGTTCATCGAGTTGACCATTTTCCCTTTTGCGGTACCTGGGTGTACATTTTGTCCCTTAAAAGTTACTTCAGCATAAGCTGCATTGAAGTTTTCGTATTCAAATTCACCCATAGGACCTCCGTCCATTGTGTAAGCCCATTCTGCACCAAATTTTTCTACATCAAATAAATCTGCTCCTTTTCCTACCTCCTCATCAGGAGTGAAACAAATTCTGATTTTACCATGCTTAATTTCTGGATGTTGAATAAGGTAATCCATCGCAGTTACAATCTCTGCAACGCCCGCTTTATCATCTGCACCTAAAAGAGTAGTACCATCTGTCGTTACAATCTGTTGTCCCTTGTAAGCTTTAATTTCTGGAAACTCTTCTGTAGAAAGTACAATATTTTTCTCCTTATTTAAAACCAAATCATTACCATCATAATTCTCCCAAACAATAGGGTTTACATTGGCACCTGTTAAATCAGGAGTCGTATCAACGTGAGCTACAAAACCAATTGTAGGCACTTCTTTTTCAATATTCGAAGGAAGAGTAGCCATTACGTAGCAATTTTCATCAATAGTTACGTCTTGCATTCCAATTTCTTTCAACTCTTCTACCAATAAGTTTGCTAAGTCAAATTGCTTTTTTGTACTAGGAATTTGCTCAATACCAGGAACAGACTCCGTGTCAATTTTTACATAACGTAAAAATCTTTCTAATAACTTTTCCATGAATCTTTGATTAATAATTTATGCTTATATATCTACCTAAAAGCGTATTTTCTTCTCCAAATTATAGATTTCAAAAAGGCTCTAATAAGGTATTGTTTTCATTTATGAAGTTCGAATTTACAATACTTGATAAAACTTTGAAAAAAAATGGCCTTTTCTAAAGGATAAATAAGAATTAAACTTGTTCATAATGACTTTTTTGTAACTTGCGACCTGAATTTATTCTAACAACTTAGAAATACACACACCATGAAACTGCTAGAAGGCAAAAACGTTTTGATTACAGGTGCGTCTAAAGGTATTGGACGTTCAATCGCAATTCGTTGCGCGGAGCATGGCGCAAATATAGGGTTCACTTATCTCTCAAGTGTTGAGAAAGGTGAAGCTTTGGTAGCTGAATTAGAAGCATACGGAATAAAAGCCAAAGGCTACCGTTCTGACGCTTCTGACTTTGCTGCAGCTGAACAATTAATCAAAGATTTCACAACTGATTTTGATTCTCTTGATGGTTTAATTAACAACGCTGGTATTACAAAAGATACGTTATTAATGCGTATGTCAGAAGAGCAATTTGACGATGTAATCAGAGTAAACTTAAAGTCAGTTTTCAACTTAACAAAAGCAGCTACAAGAACATTCTTAAAGCAACGTAGCGGTTCTATTGTAAACATGAGTTCAGTAGTAGGTGTGCATGGTAATGCAGGGCAAGCTAACTACGCTGCTTCAAAAGCAGGTATCCTTGGGTTTACTCAATCAGTAGCAAAAGAATTGGCAGCTAGAGGCGTTCGCTGTAATGCAGTAGCTCCAGGATTTATTGAAACTGAAATGACTGCTACTTTAGATGAAAAAGTAAAGGATGTTTGGATTGCTGATATTCCAATGAAGAGAGGTGGTAAACCAGAAGAAGTTGCAGATTTATGTATCTTCTTAATCTCTGATATGTCTACTTACATTACTGCTCAAACACTTGAGATTCACGGTGGTATGAAGAGCTAATAATTTTAGTTTTCTAAAAATATAAAAGGTTTGATGAATATACTTTGGTACTTCATCAAACCTTTATTTTTTTAATTTAAGTACTGACCTTTCGCTCACCAAAAATTTGCGAATGGTAAAAGTATAAATATAAGGATGCTAAATTAAGCTGTTTTTAG
>NZ_JACVVP010000042.1 GCF_014534745.1 Flammeovirga sp. EKP202 | reverse complement strand
ATTTTTAAACTGTTTATGTTCATACGATTTAAAAATGAAGAGTATTTGGAATTTTTGATGGTTTTGCGACAGCCCCTCGCGAACCATAATACACTACCATTTATCCTTCATAAAAGGATTAAATCACGAAGTTTTAGTTTACAGTGTATAAAATATTAAGCTAAAGATAGTTTTGAATTATTTTAGCTTAGTACTTCATCCTCAATAAACAAAAATATTATTAGAATTAAAATGAATAAACACTTTTGCAATAAACTACTATGGGACAAGTAAAACTTTACTTGAGCTTTGTCCGCCCTCTAAATATTCATGTGCTTTCTTTCCATCAGAGAGTTTAAAAGTTACAGGCTCTTTGATTTTGACAATACCTTTTTCAATTAATTCAAAAAGAGCGTTTGCCCTTGACATTCTCTCTTCATGATTGACCAAATAACTCCAAAGGTATCCACCTGTAAGTGTTTTACTTGTATCCATCAGCATTCTTGGATCAATGGCTACAGGATCTCCTCCACTCATACCATAAAAAACTACTGTACCTGTATCTTTAGTTACTTCGAAAGAATCCATAATGGTAGCTCCAACACTATCATAAACAACATCGACTCCATTTCCATCAGTGATTTCTATTACTTTATTCAACCAATTGTCATCCAACTGAATTGCATGATCTGCATTTGTGTCAAGAATCGTTTGTAGCTTATTTTCACTTCGAGTTAAACCAATGACTGTGGCTCCCTTTGATTTACAGATTTGTGACAAAATTTGCCCCACTCCTCCTGATGCAGCATGAATTAGAACAGTCTCTCCATGTTTTACTTGGTAACTATCATTGGCCAAGTAATGAGCAGTAAGACCTTGCAATAAAACGGTTGCAGCAAGTGAAAAATTGACTTTTTCTGAAATGGGTATAGCATGTTCTTCGGGTACAACAATAAACTCTGCATTGGCAAATGGAACGTCAGTATAGGCTATTCTATCACCGACTTTGTAAAGATCAGATTTTGATTCCACCACAACACCGGCCCCTTCATAACCTGCAATAAATGGTGGTTGACCTTTCAGATGATAATTCCCTTTTCTTCTATAAATATCAGCAAAATTCAACCCGATGACTTTATTTTCAACTAATACTTCATTGGTCTTGATTTCTGGTTTCTGAACTTCGATGTAATCTAAAACTTCAGGTCCGCCAAAACTTGAAAAAGTAAGTGCTTTCATTTAAATATTTATTCGATTGGAAGTAAAAAAGTATATCAAAATAAGAGGTTCAACTCCTTCTATTTTTGATATACTTTATCTGAATGCAATACTAAGCAAAATTAGATTTCTAACCTAAATTCGTGAATATTGTAAATTATTCTTTCGTCTTAATTTTAATATTGATGAAAGGATTTAGTGACAAACTCCAAAACTGTTGGTAGAGCAGTTCTCCAATAAGTCCAATTATGAGCACCATCTCTTACCCTATACTCATGTGGAATCTTTTTATCTCTCATCAGGATATGCATTTTGCTATTACCTTCATAAAGAAAATCATCATCACCACAATCAATATACCAGCGGATTTTATCATTCCATTCTATCTTTTCAGGAAGTTGTTCCATCAAAACTAAAGGGTTGTTTTTATCATAATGTGCTTGAATTTCTTTTTTTGATTTCCCTTCGTAATAGGGAGCCATTTCCTTTTTTCTTTGGTCAAAGTCCGCCTCTCCAAACCATGCACTCAATGGACATGCTGCGGCAAATAATTCAGGGTGGCGTAATGCATAAATGAAGGTTCCTCCTCCTCCCATACTTAAGCCTGCAATAGCACGATAACGTTTTTCATTCCTTGTTCGATATGTGGCTTCGATATGAGGCATTAGTTCTTTAAAGAAATAATCTTCATAATTCCATTTACCATCAATGTTGTTGGTATAACCTATTCGGTCCGTATCCGCATCTGGCATCACAATAATCATAGGAGTTGCTTTACCTTCCATTATGGTTTGATCAGTGATACGTTGTACCTCTCCAAATTGTACCCAACCTGTGTGATTATCACTATAACCATGCAATAAATATAACACCGGATAACTTCTTTCAGAAGTTTCATAACCTTCTGGAAAATAGATCGAATACTTCTTGTCTACTCCTAAAATCTCACTTTTTACCGTTTTGGTTTCAAAGACTTTTGATGTTTGGCTGAAAAGAAAAAATGGCGAGGAAAGCAGATATAATGTAAGTAGTAATTTTAAATAATAATTCATTCGTTGCTAATAATAAGTTTTTAAAAACTTGAATCTAAATAGTTTTACGTAACGGGGCAAGAATTAAAAAATTCTGACGATATAAAAAAAGGAGCGCCGTAATCGCAAACGGCACCCCCTCATTATCTCACAAATTATATTTGGTATATAATTTCAGCTTATTTTTCCACTTCATCCTCTTCCAAAAGTAGTGTAAGTACTTTCTTCGCTGAATATGGAACTCTTGTACCAGGACCGAAGATCGCTGCTACTTTGTTGTCTAAAAGGAATTGGTAATCTTGCTCTGGAATTACACCACCTGCAAATACCATGATATCCTCACGACCTAAACGTGCTAACTCTTCAATTAATTGAGGAATTAACGTTTTGTGACCTGCTGCCAATGATGATGCACCTACACAGTCCACATCATTTTCAGCTGCTTGACGAGCCACTTCTTCTGGAGTCTGGAACAATGGTCCCATATCCACGTCAAATCCGATGTCTGCGAATGAAGTTGCAATTACTTTTGCACCTCTATCGTGACCATCTTGACCCATCTTAGCGATCATTACTCTTGGACGTCTACCTTCCAATTTCTCGAATTCATTTGCTAATTCTTTTGCTTCAGCAAACGATTTATCACCTGCTACCTCATGAGAGTAAACTCCTGAGATATTACGGATTGTAGCTTTATATCTACCGAAATCTTTTTCCATAGCATCTGAAATTTCACCAAGAGAAGCACGGCATCTTGCTGCCTCAACTGCTAACTCTAATAAGTTGCCTTCACCTGTTACAGCTGCCTTTTCGATAGCTTCAAGTGCTGCATTTACTTTATCAGCGTCACGCTCTTCTCTCATTTTCTTTAAACGAGCAATTTGACCTTCACGAACTACTGTATTGTCGATTTCTAATACGTCGATTTCAGTCTTTTCGTCTGAAATATACTTATTTACACCGACAATTGTATCCTGACCTGAGTCAATACGAGCTTGTTTTCTAGCGGAAGCTTCCTCAATTCTCATTTTCGGAATACCTTTTTCAATTGCTTTCGCAATACCGCCATGCTCTTCTACTTCTTCGATAAGTTTCCAAGCTTTTTGTGCGATCTCATTTGTCAAGTACTCCACATAGTGTGAACCTGCCCATGGATCAATTACCTTACAAACGTTTGTTTCATCTTGGATGTAAAGCTGCGTATTACGAGCGATACGTGCCGAGAAATCTGTAGGTAATGCAATAGCCTCATCAAGTGCGTTGGTGTGAAGTGATTGAGTATGACCCAATGCTGCACCCATTGCTTCAATTGCTGTTCTAGCTACGTTGTTAAATGGATCCTGCTCCGACAATGACCAACCTGAAGTTTGAGAGTGTGTTCTCAAGGCCATTGATTTAGGATTTTTAGGGTTGAATTGCTTAACAATTTTCGCCCAAAGCATACGACCTGCTCTCATCTTAGCAATCTCCATGAAGTGGTTCATACCGATTGCCCAGAAGAATGATAAACGAGGTGCGAATGCATCAATATCTAATCCAGCTGCTTTACCAGCTCTTAAGTATTCTAAACCGTCCGCAAGTGTGTAAGCCAACTCGATGTCTGCTGTAGCACCTGCTTCTTGCATGTGGTATCCCGAAATAGAAATAGAGTTGTATTTCGGCATGTTGTTAGAAGTATAAGAGAAGATATCTGAGATGATTCTCATTGATGGTTTTGGAGGATAGATGTACGTGTTACGTACCATGAATTCCTTCAAAATATCATTTTGGATTGTACCACTCAATTTCTCTTTTGATACTCCAGACTCTTCAGCTGCAACAATGTAGAACGCTAATACAGGGATTACCGCACCGTTCATTGTCATTGATACTGACATTTTATCCAATGGAATATCATTGAATAAAACTTTCATATCTTCTACTGAATCAATGGCTACACCTGCTTTACCAACGTCACCAACTACACGTGGGTGATCTGAATCGTAACCACGGTGAGTTGCTAAGTCAAAGGCTACTGAAAGACCTTTTTGACCTGCTGCTAAGTTTCTTTTGTAGAATGCGTTTGACTCCTCTGCTGTAGAGAAACCTGCATACTGACGGATAGTCCAAGGTCTCAAAGCGTACATCGCTGAGTAAGGACCTCTTAAGAATGGAGGAAGACCTGCTCCGAATTCAAGATGCTCAGCACTTTGAGTATCTTCTTTAGAAAACTTCTGCTTTACTTCGATTCCCTCCGCAGTTGTCCACAGCTTACCTTGCTCTTCTACAAGTGTCTCCGCTGAAACAACTTTGATATCATTTATATTAAGTTTTGAAAAATCTGGTTTCATTTCCTTCGTTTTTTAAATTGAAAACATTACGTTCAAGAAGACCAATTAAGCGATCTCTAAATCTGCTTGGAATTGGCTTAACGCTTGAATGGCATTCGTTTTCACGTGAACAAATCCATCAACACCTGCTTCTGTGTAAGCTGCTTCGAATTCACCTGGGAATCCAGCAAGGATTAATTTCTTACCTTTTGCTTCAGAAGCTTTGAATGCTTTCGCGAATGCCGCTACATGCTCTTGGTATTCTGGATCCGAAGAACACATCACTACGATATCAGCATCTGTTTGGATAGCACCTTGGATTGCTTCTTCAACTGAATTAAAGAATTGTTCCTCAGAGATAAATCCAGCAGTACCGAAGAAGTCCATAGCGAAAGTTGATCTTGCTTTACGCATTGCTAGGTTACCGAACAAAGTATTGAATACTTTAGGACGAACACCGCCATCATGAACGTATTTCTCAGTCTTAAGACGAAGGTTCTCAAACTGTAGAGTAGCACGTTGTGGTAATAACAATTCTACCTCAGCCACTGTATCGTGATTTACTGCAACACCTTCTGGGTTGATCACTTCTTGCTGGTTAGGGTATCTGTTTGTACCAACGTAAACACTTCTACGTTGAGCGATTAATTTTTCTTTTTGATCTCTCGTTTTTTGGATCAAGCTTTGGATTCCACCTGATTTGAATGAAGCTAAGAAACCGTCTTCAGATTCAATTGTTTGGAATAATAATAAAGCAGCATCCAATAACTTTTCAGTTAATGTATCGATGTAGTATGATCCCGCTGCAGGGTCAGCTACTTTACCCAAGTAAGCCTCTTCTCTCATTAGGTGAGAAATATTCAGTGCAACTCTTTGAGATTGTCTTGTTGGCTTTTCGTAAGAAGCATTGTGTGCTTCGATATTGATTGCATCAACACCACCCAATACTGCAGACATTGCTTCCGTAGTGTTACGAAGCATGTTTACGTTTGGATCATACAATGATTTAGACCAAAGTGAAGAATTACCAACGATTACGATGTTGTTTGCATCGAAAGACGCATCGTAAAGTTTAGCAATTTCTAAAACTAATAATCTGAAAGCTCTGAATTTAGCAATTTCGTGGAAGTAGTCACCTCCTACTGTCGCTTGGAAAATTACATTGCTTAATACTTCAGTTGGCTCAACGTCAAATTTTGCTAATTGATCGATGTACTCTACTAATGTATTTAAAGTGAATGCTAATTCCTGTACGTGGTTTGCACCAGCGTTTACAAAAGCATCAGATGCAACTGAGATCACTTTGAAGTTAGGCATTTCAGCAGTATAAGAAATCAATCTTGATAAACGCTGGAATCCTTCCTCATCCATTGCACCTGTTGTAGTAAAATCATGGATTGGATCAAAGTGAATGTAACCTGCTACTTTGTCCAAAGAAACACCGTGAATGTGTAGGTAACCTACATAATCTCTCATTAGTGTTCTTGGGTGTTTTACATTTTCAAAACCAATACTGATCATTTCAATACTGATTCCTTTTAATGCTTGCTCGATGTCGAAGTCTTGAATACTATCTACATCAAACACTAGACCTTCAACACCGCGGTCTAATAAATATAAAGCGTTCGTGTTTACTTCTGCATTATCGTTACCTACTACTCTCTGGAATGATTTCCAGTCCATCCCCTCATTTTCGTTAGAAGGTAAGATGTTTTTTAGTTCACTTAGTAATTGGGATTTATTTTCTCTATCCTCAGAAGTGAAGTATGGAGGAATAGTCATTCCGTTTTCAGTTTTCCATACTAGCTTTTTATCGAAGTCAGCTCCTTTTAGGTCAGTAATAACTTTTTCTTTCCAAGTTTCTTTACTGATCGGTTCGAAGTCTGAAAATAATTTTTCAGCCATATTTATGTAATTTTGTGTGTATTGGTGATACAATAATAAAACAAATCTCTTGGACTATATCAATTTTGATATAGTGGAGTATGTTTGGAAACTAACTTCCGGCAAAAAATCAGGTTCCAAACACACTTTCATCTCAGTGGAAGATTACATTCCTCCTACTTGCTGGAAGTAAGACAAGAAGCTTATCAAGATACCCGCTGCTACTGCTGAACCAATTACACCTGCTACGTTAGGTGCCATGGCATGCATTAATAAGTGGTTATTTGAATCGGCTTTTAGTCCTTCCTGCTGTACTACTCTTGCTGAGTCAGGTACTGCAGATACTCCTGCTGCTCCAATCAATGGGTTAATTTTATTATCACCTTTTAAGAATAAATTCATCATTTTGGCGAAAGCTAACCCTGAGAATGTTGCGATGGCGAAGGCTACTGCACCCAAAGCGAAGATTTTCAATGAACTAGTCGTAATGAAAACACTTGCTTGAGTAGATGCACCTACCGTTACCCCTAGTAAGATAGTAATGATGTCGATCATAGAAGTTCTTGCTGTATTCGCTAAACGTTCTGTGTGACCCGACTCTTTCAACAAGTTACCGAAGAACAACATACCTAATAGCGGTAGTGCACTTGGTGAGATAAATGTTGTTAAGATAAGACCTACCAATGGGAAAAGAATCTTCTCTGTTTTTGTCACCGTTCTTGGTGGTTTCATACGGATTTTTCTTTCCTCCGGCGTTGTCATTAAACGCATGATAGGTGGTTGTATCACTGGTACAAGTGCCATATAAGAATATGCTGCAATGGCAATTGCTCCTAGTAAATGTGGTGCAGATTTAGAAGAAAGGAAGATGGCTGTTGGGCCGTCAGCACCACCAATAATACCAATGGCTGCTGCTTCATTTAAATCAAAACCTAAGCTAATTGCACCGATGAACGTTAAGAATACACCCACTTGAGCGGCTGCTCCTAAAAGCATCAATTTTGGATTGGCAATCAAAGAAGTAAAATCTGTCATCGCTCCAATTCCTAAGAAGATAAGCGGAGGATATATACCCTTTTCAACACCAAAATATAAATAACTTAATACTGAACCTTCTTCATAAATACCAATTTGGTTTCCTGCTACAAATGGAATATTACCAATAATAACACCTGCTCCAATTGGAATCAGTAAAAGTGGTTCGTAATCAAATTTAATTGCTAAAAATATAAATAATAACCCCACACAGATCATTACAAAGTTTGGCAAAGTCAAGTTTGCGAAACCAGTCATTGACAAGAAGTTCATCAGACCATTCATTGCCAATGCGTTAAAATCTTGTGGTGCACCTGTTGCAACTGCTGCTTGAGTCACTTCACCAATAGTTTGATTTGATAGACCCGCAGCTGATGCTGCTGCCCATGAAATCATAATGGTGGCAATGGCTCCAAAGACGATAAATAAGCGTTTCATATTCATAATAATAATTGTTTAGAATGAAACCACTTACGCCATTTCTACAAGAACCTCTCCTTGTAATACTGACGTACCTTCTTCTACTTTAATGCTTGCAATTGTACCATCTGCTTCAGCTAATACATTGTTTTCCATTTTCATTGCTTCCATGGTCATCAATACATCGCCTTGTTTCACTGCATCACCTTCTTTGAAGTTGATCGTCATTACAGTACCAGGAAGTGGTGCTACAATGTTTGATTTCTTCGCTGAACGAGTAATTGCTTTTGGTGCTGCTGTTCTTGGAGCTTCAGAACGCATTAGTTTTGGAGTTTTAGAAGTTTTTACCTCCTTGTCCATCTCTACTTTGTAAGGTGTACCATTGACTTCTAATTCAATAGCCTGACCTTCAACTCCTTTTATTGTAACGGCATAGTTGTTACCGTTAACTGTAAAATTATAGTTTTTCATTTTATTCGGTATTAACGGTTAAGCTGACTGCCATGAACTGAATAGATTTTCGAACTCCATGGTGAGTAAGCTTTTTTCACTTTTTGGATCGTTAGGATGGTTGATTCTTCATCATGTGCTTCTGCCATGTAGTGGTAAACTGCTGCCGCAATTGCAGCATTCACTTCACCTGATACCTTAGTGGCATTGATCACTAACTCTTCATCATCCTTTTTAATCACAATTTGTTTTGGTTTGTTGATCTTGTTCATCACGATCGGTACCAAATAGGTAAATGAGATGAACAGAAGGAATAATAAAGTCAATGTAAAGAATACTAATCCTACCCCAACCAATGTGATCACTAATCCTTCAGTCAAACCAAATTGTGTTACTTGATTTTCCATATTATTTATTGATTAAAGTGGAATATTAGAGTGCTTCTTAGGAGGATTAACTTCTTTCTTCGTCGCTAATACTTCTAAACCTCTACAGATTCTGAATCTTGTATTTCTTGGTTCGATTACATCATCAATAAATCCGTATTTAGCTGCTTGATAAGGGTTAGCGAATTTCTCCACGTATTCTTCCTCTTTATCTTGCATGAATTTCGCTCTCTCCGCTTTATCTTCGATTGAACGAATTGCTCTACCTTCTAATACTTCTACAGCACCTTTAGCACCCATTACTGCGATTTCGGCAGTTGGCCATGCATAGTTGATATCACCTCTTAATTGCTTAGAACTCATTACGTCGTGTGCTCCACCGTATGATTTTCTAAGTGTAATAGTGATTTTAGGGACTGTAGCTTCACCGTAAGCAAATAATAACTTGGCACCGTGAAGGATAATACCGCCATACTCTTGACCTGAACCTGGTAAGAAACCTGGTACGTCTACTAATGTTACGATTGGAATATTGAACGCATCACAGAAACGAACGAAACGTGCTGCTTTTTTAGATGCTTCAATATCAAGTACACCCGCTAAGAATGAAGGTTGGTTGGCAATAATACCTACTGGACGGCCATTGAAACGAGCAAAACCTGTGATAATGTTTTTAGCATAAGCTCTGTGTGTTTCTAAGAATTCCTCATTATCTACAAGTAAGTGAATAACATCTAGCATGTTATACGGCTTGTTCGGATCATCAGGAATTACCTCGTTCAGTTTATCCTCAATTCTTTCGATTGGGTCATTACATGGGATTTGTGGTGGCTCTTCAAGGTTATTTGAAGGCAAGAAACTCATCAACTTACGGATTAACAATAATGTCTCCTCATCGTTTTCAGTCATCATGTGAGCCACACCTGATTTAGAAGCGTGCATGTTAGCACCACCTAAATCTTCTACAGAGATCACCTCACCTGTCACTGATTTTACTACTTTAGGACCCGTCACAAACATGTATGATGTTTGGTCAGTCATAAGAATAAAATCTGTAAGTGCTGGAGAGTATACCGCACCACCTGCACAAGGCCCTAAGATTGCAGAAATCTGAGGTACTACACCTGATGCCATAATGTTTCTTTGGAAGATTTCAGCATAACCCGCAAGAGACCTAACGCCTTCTTGTATACGAGCTCCACCTGAATCATTCAAACCAATAACCGGTGCTCCTACTTTCATTGCTTGATCCATTACTTTACAGATCTTTTGTGCAAATGTTTCAGAAAGTGAACCTCCGAATACTGTGAAGTCTTGTGCGAATACATAAACAACTCTACCGTCAATAGTACCGTGACCTGTCACTACACCATCTGATAAATATTGTTGTTTATCCAAGCCGAAAGATTTCGTACGGTGCGTTACAAACATATCGTACTCCTCAAAACTACCTTCATCTAAAAGAAGGTCAATTCTTTCTCTGGCTGTTAACTTACCTTGACTATGTTGCTTGTCAATTCTTTTTTCACCACCACCTAAGCGGGCTTGTGATCTTTTTTCTACAAGTTCTCTAACCTTATCTCTGTTAGTTCCCATTGATAATTCCCAGCGGGTATTTGTCAAATATTTAACTACACTTTTTACAGTGTATCTAATTCATTTTACTGTGATGTAAGAAAGTCAAGGCAATAACCGTCCAGCCCTGTATTTCTACAGGTTTAAAAAAATCAATTTTAATCTACTGTTAAGATAGCATCGTTAAGCCTTTATGGGAGAACGATTACTGCTCATGACGTGCCTTAGCCTCTTTTTCTTACTTTTAGTAGTTGTGTCATTTAACTACTGAGGTTTGGGTAACTTTCTTTTATTCTAAGAGGTCACCCATTTGGTTACACTACTTTATGTACTTGGTAGGTATTCAAAAGTAATAGCTTATTTCTTCTCGCAAAGTTCAGTAAGAACTCCATGAGTTGATTTTGGATGCAAGAAAGCAATATCTAATCCCTCTGCTCCTTTTCTTGGTGTTTTATCTAATAAACGAACGCCTTTTCCTTCAGCATCTTCAAGATTCTTTTCGATATCTTTTACTGCAAATGCTAAGTGGTGCATACCTGGTCCTTTTTTAGCGACGAATTTTCCGATTGGACCATCTTCTGATGTAGACTCTAAAAGCTCAATTTTAGTATCCCCTACTTTAAAGAAAGCAGTTTTCACTTTTTGCTCTTCTACTTCTTCAATAGCATAACATTTAAGCCCTAATACTTCTTCGTAATACTTAATTGACTCTTCTAAGTTTTCTACTGCTACACCAATGTGCTCAATGTGTGATATATTCATTTCTTGTTGCTTTTAATAGTAAGTAATAAAAAAGGCGTGATAAGCTTGTTGACCTTTATTATGTATCGTAAAAGTCATACAAAAAGAAATTGTTTGTGATAACATTCATCATCTAAATAAAGATTAAAATCATAAAAACTGTTTCACTTCAAAAAAACAAAGGATTTAAATATATTTATTAATCTGAATATCAGCTGTTTATATTAGAGATAAATATCATCTTTCGCCTTATTTAGAAATAGTAAAAAAAATTAAAAAATATTAGAAATTGTATTATGAACACAATTAATACCTTTTTAGAAGAATTGTATGTAGCTTTGTAAAGGTAAAAACAGTGATAGGCTTCTTCTCATTTATTATAATATACACAAATACCCAGTTCCTAATTTATAGCATATAAATAGATTGGGCTAAATGAATTATTCAACATAAAACCGTTCTTCTTTTACCATGAGATATAAAAGAAAAAAAAGACTTAGTGCACAGGAATATGCTGATGGCATTATAAGTGGTAACAGAATAATATTAAGTAGAGCCATTACAATTATAGAAAGTAAACTCCCTGCCGACGTTATTTTGGCAGAAGAAATACTTGAACTTATTCTTCCGCATACTGGTAATACACTTAGAGTGGGTATTACAGGGGTTCCTGGTGTTGGTAAAAGTACCTTTATTGAATCTTTTGGGAAATATATCACTTCAAAAAACATGCAATTGGCGGTATTGACCATTGACCCAAGTTCACAAATCAGTGGTGGTAGTATTTTGGGGGATAAAACCCGAATGGAAGAATTATCCAATGATCCATTAGCATATGTTCGTCCTTCTGCAGCAGGAAGTGCTTTAGGAGGTGTAAATCATAAAACAAGAGAAACTATGTTGCTTTGTGAAGCGGCAGGTTTTGATGTTATTTTAATAGAAACAGTAGGTGTTGGTCAGTCAGAAACTACCGTGAAAGGTATAGTTGACTTCTTCTTACTATTGATGCTTGCTGGTGCAGGTGATGAACTCCAAGGTATCAAAAGAGGTATTATGGAAATGGCCGACGCAATTGCAATTACAAAATGTGATGGTGATAATGTACATCGTGGCAAAATGGCAAGAGCAAGTTATCAGAATGCATTGCACTTGTTCCCTCCTGCTGAATCAGGCTGGGCTCCAAAAGTAATGACCTGTTCTTCTGTACAGAATGAAGGCTTGGATGAAATATTGGAGAATATCTTGAAGTTCGAGAAAGAAATGAAAGAGAAAGGCTTCTTCCAATCCAACCGTCAGAGTCAGAACTTACACTGGATGCACGAAACTATCGACAACCACCTCAAAAGAGCGTTCTATACCAATGAGTCAGTAGAAGGAAATCTAAATCATTTGGAGAATCAAGTAATTCAAAATAAATTGCCGGCGATTGCAGGTGCAAGAAAGTTATTGGAATTATTTAACCAAACGAGAACAGAAAATGATAAAAATATGGCATAATCCAAGATGCTCGAAAAGTAGGGAATCTTTGAATTTATTGATGGAAAATGGCGAAGAGGTTGAAGTGAGAGAATATTTGAAAGATGCTCCTTCGAAAGCTGAAATTGAAGAAATTCTTTCGATGCTAAACATCGCACCTCTGGCCCTTATCCGTAAAGGAGAAGCCATTTATAAAGAAAATTTCAAAGGCAAAGAACTTACCGACGAAGAATACATCAATGCCATGGTAGAATATCCAAAATTGATCGAAAGACCTATCGTTATTAAGGATAACAAAGCTGTTATCGGTAGACCACCTTCATTGGTATTGGATTTATAAAATATTTCAAGGGAAAAGGTTCAAGGGATTACTCTTGAGCCTTTTTTGATGGCTATATTTTGAGATTTAAGACTCTAATTGTTTAACAAGAGCATAAAAAAGCCAGTCCTTTTTCAGAACTGGCCTCAATATTAAAAAGAAAAACTTCTTAGTCTTCCTCTACATAATTGTAAGATGGTGTTGATGGTGCAGTCATTTGCTCTTTTTTAAGCAATTCTAATTTCTCCTTCTCTTCTTCAAGCTGATAACGAATTTCACTCTTCTGTTTCGCTAATTCTGCATCTCTTTTCTTCTTCTCCTCACATGTACCTGCATACCAATGTCCCACTCCTGCTTTATAAGCATTGTAAGGGTTTTTGTAATCTTCTCCATCACAACCACAAACTGGGTCTTCAGAGAAGTTATAAGTCACTTTTCTATCTTCACCTTCTGGTATTTTACAACTAAAGGATCTCAATGTCTCAATGTCTTTCTGGGCTAAAGGAAGAGACGTTTTCATTGTACGAGTACACTTCGTTGGAAAATAAACTGTTTTATCAAATTGATAAGCATGGGCGTAAACCAGGAACTCATCACCCTCAAAATAAACAAAATCACATGAAGAATAATCAGCCCTTAAATATACTTTTCTTGAAGGATACAAAGAGCCTTTCCAATATTCTGAAACGACCATACCTATTCGATCGTAACCTTCTTCCATGGCTTGTACTTCAAATACTTTTCCTACAAAAACAGCTTCAGATTCCTTGTAGGCTTGCTCAATTGAAACACTTTCTCTTATACAATCACAAGGAATAAATTTATCATCCACCCATTGTCCTTGTTCAGTATCACCATTGATGTAAAGCATGATCCCTTTTCCGTTTCGTTTTCCTTTGGACCAGTTTCCTATGTATTGAGAACCATTGGCGTAGTAGTGAATACCTTCACCACTCACTTCATTTTGGATCCAAGTCCCTTCGTGTCTTTCACCTGATTTGGTAACTAAAACACCTCTACCATGCATTTTTCCATCTAAGAAACCACCTTGATAGATATCTCCATTTGCCCAATGGTAAATACCCAATCCATACGGTACTCCTTTATCAAAATTACCTTCATAACTATTACCGTTCGCAAAAACAAGTTTTCCTTTCCCCTCCATCATGTCATTTCTCCACTTTCCTTGATAGACAGTACCGTCTTCCCATGTATATGTACCGTATCCGTGTCTCTTACCATCACCATTAAACTGCCCCACATACTTATCTTTATCTGGATTCTCGCTAATCTGAGCTTCAACATAAGAGAATTGTAGCGTAAATAATATTGATAGAAGTAAAGGGAAAATCGATTTTCTATTTGTAAAAATAAAATCTAAAGAGGTTCTTTGTTTATTAAAGATTGTCATAATTTAGTATTGATCGATATTTAATGACGATTGAAATCAAAATATTTCATTCTGCTAAAATGCTAAAAAAATAATATGTTCAGATATTTCTTCTCCTTTATTATTACATTATTTATCACTTTTTCACTTCAAGCTCAAATTGTTTGCTCAAATGCCAGCAAAATCGCTTTGGATAAAAAAATTGAGGAACTTAATAAAATGAAAGTAGACACTTTTAATATTCCTCTAAGGGAAGGTAATATTGCCCGTATTTTTTTAGACACTCCTTATTTAGAAAAGACACTCGAAATAGGAAAAAAGGAGGAATTAGTGATCAATTTTGTAGGTTTTGATTGTACAACTTTTGTTGAAAGTGTCACAGCAATGAACTTACTTTTTAATCATGCCCCTTCATTAAGAAACTTAAATCATTATGCTACTATCCTAGAACGTTTAAGGTATAGAAATGGTCAATTGACAGGATATGGCAGTCGATTGCATTACTTTACAGAATGGGTATTAAACAATCAGAAAAAAGGAATTTTGAAGGATATGACACTAGAGATTGGTGGTCAAATGTACAATAAAAAGATCAATTTTATGAGTACGCATATATCCTCTTATAAACGATTAATTGATAATGACTCTGCCGTCAATACTATAAGAGTCGCAGAAACTACGATTAATCAGCAACCACTGTCGCAAATTTACATCAAAGATATTGCGGCTTATGAAGATAAAATTCAAGAAGGTGATATCATTGCTTTAGTCACTAAAATTAATGGTTTGGATGTCTCTCATGTTGGAATTGCCGTGAAAAAATTGGATAGAATTCATCTTCTTCATGCTTCACAATCCTCTGGTAAAGTAGTCATTACCAACAAACCATTGGCAGAATGGTTAAAAAATAGTAAACTAAATACGGGTATCACTGTAGCTAGGCTTAACCCCTAATTTAATATTCATTAATATATTTTTATTAATAATTATTGATCAAAATCACTCCAAATAATAATAGTTACAGATAGGAAACTAAAAATCTATCTTTCATATTTGCACATGTAAACAAAGGGAATTTGGTGTAAATCCAAGACAGTCCCCGCTACTGTAATTCTCACCTATTGGGTTAGGTTGATGATTGGCCACTTTCATTTTTGATGGGAAGGCACATTGTAAAAGAAGAGTCAGGATACCTTTTTTACTGTTTTATCTTCGGGTGCAAAGTATTTTTTACAATGAGTCAGTTATCCAATAAATTAGTTGTTATAATCGCCTTACTATTTACATTAAGTTGTAATACCACCGAACAAGGCAACACTAATTCTGCTAAGCAGCAACAAGAGACAGCGTCTACTATCAGTAGTCCTGTACAATATGCAAAAACATTCAACTTAGAATATAAAGAAGGTTACAAACTCCTTCATCTCATTGACCCTTTCTCTGAATATAAAAAAACAAGTACGTTTGTTTTGCTTCCTCACGGTGCAAAAACTCCACAAGGATTTAAGAAAAATCAAATCATAAGAATTCCTGTCAAGAAGGTAATCACGACTACCACTGCTCAAACCTCAATGATGGAAGAGTTAGGTAGTATTGACTGCATCAAAGGTTACATTTCAAAAGACTACATGTATAGTCAAACCGTTGTAGACCGTATGGAAAGTGGAGAAATCATAACAGTTGGCTACGACATTGCGAATAACACCGAGAAAATCATTGCTTCAAGTGCTGATTTGGTAATGGTAGTAGGCAGTAGCACTACTAATTCTTCTTCTTTCCCTATCCTCAATAAAGTCAATATTCCAGTATTAGCCAATACGGACTGGCAGGAAAACCATTTATTGGGCAGAGCAGAATGGATTAAGGTATTTGGTGCACTTTTGAATAAAGAAAAAGAGGCCAATGCGATTTTTGAAAAAGTAGAACGTCAGTACAAATCCTATATAGAAGTTGCTAAAACGGCTAAAACACATCCTTCTGTTATTTCTGGCTTACCTTACAAAGGGATGTGGTCAGTGCCTGGTGGAAAATCTTATTTAGCCATTGCTTTTGATCAGGCTTCAGCAGATTACCCTTGGGCTGCAACTACACAAACAGGAAGTATTCAACTTGATTTAGAAGGTGTTTATGCCAAAGGCGGACATGCCGATTATTGGTTAAATGTAGGTCAACTCACTACGTTAGAAGCACTTCAAAATAGTGACTCAAGGTATTTGAAATTTAATGCCTTTAAAGAGAAAAATGTTTATAATAACAATAAAAGGTTAAGAAACGGAATGGCTAACGATTATTGGGGAACAGGTATGGTACATCCCGAATTGATCATTGCCGACCTTATTAAAATCCTCCATCCTGATCTTCTCCCGGATCACCAACTTTTCTTCTATCATAAATTAAAGTAGAAAATGAAATTCTATATTTTCATGACATTCCTTCTACTATGCTTTTCTCAAAGCTATAGTCAGACCTATAAATTGCCAGATAGGGAGTTAAAAGAAGTTGAAATTGTATCGAAATCCATGAAATATTACAGTCAGGGTTCGAATATTCAAACCATTGATAGTACAGAAATTCAATTTCACAATGAAGGAACTCTTGCTGCTTTATTGAGAGATAAAGCTTCAGTATATATCAGAGAATATGGTGCACCTGGGCAATTGACAACAATCTCAATGCGTGGTATGTCTCCCACAAATACTGCAATAATGTGGAATGGTATCAATTTAAATTCCATGACATTGGGGCAAACAGACATGTCAACAATCAATACATTCTACTTTGATAATGTTGATCTTCAATACGGTGCTAGTTCTGCTCAATATGGTACTGGAGCAGTCGGTGGTTCTATTATTTTAAAAGATAACATACATTGGGACGCTCAAAAAAATCATTTTGAGATACAAACAGCTTACGGAAGTTTTAATCAACAATTTTATGGTTTTAAAGGAGAATACGGAGGGAAAAAGTGGCGACACAAAACTGTAGGACTCTACCAAAAATCAGACAATGATTACCGTTTTTATAATGAATATCATAAAGAATATCAAAACGTAAACAATGCTGATTTTGAACATTACGGTATCTTACATGAAACACATTTTAAGCCGACTGAAAATCAAGAATGGTCTATAAACCTTTGGTATACCAAAGATGATAGAAGTATTCAACCTATAATGATTGAGAATATGCTGCCTAATGATGGTTTTATGGAAAACACGGCATTTAGAGGGCTCATCAACCATCAATTACATACTAAAAAGTGGACTCATGTAAGTAGTGTAGCCTATATAAAAGATGAGCTTTTCAGCGGAGGTGATGATATCATAGCAACAGAACGTATACAGGCAGATTATAGAGGAGAAACATCATTGAGTAATTCTATTTCATTGCAAACAGGCTTTTATGTGATGAATATATGGCCCAATGTACACGCATATGATTCAAAGACTGAAGAATTCAGAGCTTCAGTATTTTTAGCCTTGCGTTATGACATCACTAATCGATTTACAGTATCTACAGTCTTAAGGCAAACATTCGTTTCAAGTTTAACTCCTCCATTTACGCCATCTCTTGACCTTTCGTATTCGTTCTTGAATGAATACGGTAAATCTCTAACACTAAAGAGTTCTGTAGGTCGAAGTTATAGAGTACCAACCATGAACGAGAGATATTGGGGAGAAAAGTCTAATCCTGACATTGAACCTGAGGATGGTTTTAATGTTGACTTAGGTCTTGATTATTCTCAAGATTTCTCTGGAATTACGATGAATGCTAATGTTACTGGTTTTTATCTGAGAACTTATAATAAAATTCTTTGGGTACCGGGTAATCCTGCCTATGCCAAGAATATTAAAAATACAAGGTCATTTGGTATAGAATCTAATGTAAATGTAAGTAATCAAAATACAGATGAATTGTTAAAATGGAAAGCCGGAATAGCTTATACGTTTACGGATGCTCAGAATACTGATAAAAACAAGCAATTAATCTATGTCCCTAAACACCTTTTTAAAGCCTTTGTTAGCCTAAATTATCATGGATGGGGATTAAATGTTGATCACAATTATGTTGGAAAAAGAACGACATCAAGTGATTTCCATAATTTAGATGCCTATCACCTTATCAACCTTGGATTCAGCAAGTTAATTCAACTACAAGAAAATAATTTAATGTTGACATTAAAGGTCAACAATCTCATGAACGAGACTTATCAGAATTACGAAGAATACCCAATGCCGGGGATCAATTATATGTTAAAAGCAAATATCACTTTTTAATAAAGAAAGAATATGAAAAACAATTACAAATTTCAACTCGTCTTTGCGTTTATCGCTATACTGTTCACATCATGTATTGATGATAAAGAAACTACTCCTTATGTACCTGGTTCAGAAGGATTCCATGTAGGGCACTCAGGTGCTTTTGGTAAACCAAAAACATCATCAGTATCTGCAGTTTCAATGAGTGATAGTGATACGACATTTTCACACTTAGCCTATATGAGTGCAAATGGTGAAGAACTAGGCGGTAACATTGAAGGTTTTGATTCAAATGGTCAACTTACAGTGATCACAACTGCTTCAACAAGTCAAATCATTGTATGCGACACGAAAACTTTAGAAAAGAAATTTGTTGTAACAGATAGTGTTGACAACCCAAGATATACTGCATTTGATGGTAATAGAGCTTATGTTACAGTTTGGGGGCCTATTCAACCAGACTACAGCTATATTAGACCAAAAGTATTGGTTATCAATCTTACTACTGGTGAACTAGAAGACTGGTTCTCTGTAGGTTCAAATCCTGAAGGTATTGCTATTAAAGATGGAAAAATCTATGTAGCTGCTTCTTACACTCCAAATGTAGAAGTTTATAACCTTTCTGATTTAACTGCAGCTCCTGAATTAATCACTATTGATGCATCTCCTCAACACTTTGCATTTGATGCGGATAATAACTTATGGGTATCAGCAGTAAGTGCTTGGAGCTTTCCTGTTGAGAGTGAAGACATTGGTTTAGCTAAATTGAACACAACTGATAATTCTTTAGAAACTTTAATCAACTACACTGGTATTGGTGGAGAAGGTTACATCAAAGCCTCTACTGACGGATCAACAATCTTTGGTATTGGTGCAGAACCATGGCCATCTTCAACAACAGAAGTTGTTGAGTTTGATTTATCAGGTAAAAAATATGATACAATTATTTCAGGTGAAGGCTTTAAAGGAGTGGGACAAAACCCTGCGTCGAAAGACATTTATGTTGCTGTCACGCCTGATTATGAAAATAGTGGTTTAGTGAAAGTATATTCTGAAACTGGATCTGAGAAAGCATCAATGGAAGTTGGTCTTGCTCCTTTCCACTTTATTTTCTACTAAAAAGATATTTTGTCAAATATTAAGTGTATAAGAGCCTAGGGGTTTTATTCCTAGGCTCTTTTTATTACCCCACCTTTCAAACTCCCACCACTTATAAAGTGATGAGAGTAAAAGATGAAACTTATTGATTTGTTATATCAAAATTCTGTTTAACGTAACTGTTCTACTGTTTAGAATAATTGATACGTCACAAGCTAAATTATTGTCAACTTTCAATCACCCTTTCGAAGTAGAGCAAATCTTCTGATCCCTAAATAATTTAGTTGACAATAGGACTAATAGCTCACTATTAACCTTTTGGTGATTGTCTTGCCTGTTTTACTGGTGAAGGTCATGACATAAACACCGGAAGGCAATGTCATTTTATCCCCAATCATAAAACTTCTCTTTTCATTGATTTCAAAAGTTGAAATTAACGTTCCCAAAGGAGAATAAAGTTTTACATTTCCACTCAATGCGGACAATGATTCTACATTAAACTTACCAAATCGATTGGGATTAGGGTAAATATTTAAATCAAAAGCATTTAGGTCTTCTGATTCAGCACTACTCTTTATTCGAGCAGAGGAAGAGGTACAAGCTAAATCAGCTTCCGCTTGTGTCTCAAAACATTGATCACACCCTTGTATTGGTCTACAAGGAGGACATTTCACCGTGATTGAAGCAACATCTTGGGCAACAACTGTCCCAATAGTGCTCATCAAAAAAATGGAGAGATATATTATTATTTTCATTATTGATATCGATTAAAGAGATTCTACAAATTTTACTACCGCTTGTTTTTCTTCAGTTGTCAAAGCCTCATAAGCTGCTCTTGCTCCTGCTGCTTCACCTCCATGTTGCATAATTGCTTGATCTGTTGTAGTGGCTGATCCATTGTGCATAAACAAGAGGTTTCTACCATTTCGTTCTAGAAGTTGTAAGTTGTAATACAATCCCCAAAGAGCAGGAGTTCTGTAAGATCCGCCTGTACCAACATCGTGTAATTTCATATCAGTGTAAGGGCGAATCACTAAATCTCTAAACTCTTTTGGAGCATCATTTCTCGTTTTCTGAGTTTCAGTATGACAGCCTGCACAACCCGCTTCTAAGAATTTAATATGACCTAACCCTACTGCAGGATCATCATAAACACCTTTAGACCTTGTCGGTACCGTTAAGAATTTCGTGTAGGCCACAATTAAATCGACATCCTCTTGTGTAATCTGATTTGGATCACTTGCGTCAATACCATGATCATTTAATAATGCTGCTACTGTCTGACTTTCTACCGTAGGTTGAGAACCTTCCCAAGTTAATCCCACTTCTGCCCCTGCAATCCATTGGAGTAAACCAACCCCATACACTGGTGGAGGAAGTAACATTCCTTTCGGTGTACTAACTAATTCTGATCCTCTACCATCTCTAAAGTGACATGTTCCACAAGTTGTAGATCCAATTTTCACCTCTCCCAGTACTCTATTGTCTTGCTGACCATCACCTTGTCCTCTATGTCGTACTCCATGGAATAAGTGATGTCCTTCTAAGAAATCATCTACATCATCATCGTCCTCTAAAGTGATCAGGTGCTGTGTGAAGACTGCATCTTGTTCCTCTTTCGTGAACTGTCCAGAACCTGATAAAATCATATTACTAGAGGCTTTCCCTGCCATGGATAAACGTGGATCACCAAATGTATTGAAACCTTGTCCTACCACATAGTTCTGGAATGTATTGTAGTGTTGCGCTCCTTTGCTCCATGGCACTCCGTCTACCAAAGCAGTAACGGCGGTAATTTCATAAGAAATGATATTACCATAATTCACGGTATTAATATCTGACCAAGGGTAAAGGTCTCCTCCTTCATCCAAAGTTGGACCACCTGGTGCTATATATGCGGAATATGAAGGTGTTGAAGCACCGCCTTTCGCCAAAAACTCCATTCTTCGGACAGGGATTCTGTTTCCTCCTTCCCAAATCAGTTTATCTTTATCAGGTAGGTTGTCTTGATCTTTGTGACGTATGGTGTAATCTTTTGTAGAATATAAGAACTGCTCAAAACGGACATTATCTGAACCATCTGTTACCACTGTTTCGTATCGATCCAATGTTCTTAATAATGAGCCATTGTGTGAGGCATCGAATATAGCCTCTGTAATACCATCCTGAGGATGAGGGTGTCTGAAACGCATCCAACTTGCTCCTTTTGAAGTGATTGTTGGTCGATTATCTGGGTCTACTCTTTCTCCTTTAGTTGTAAATAGACCTGAGTAATGCCAAATATCAGCCGGATCATAGGTATTCATCTGCGTATTACGCTTATAACGGAAGAAGTAGTAATAATCTCCTGCTCCTACACATTCTTCTGGTACTTTTGCTTGGAAATTATCTCCTAATTCAGCAGTATAAAATGTTACTTGGTTACATGAGCAATGCATTTCGAAAGAACCTGCATTGGTTTGCATCTGATCCAAAACACCTGGACCAACATTTACTGAAACCTCTGTTAAATCTTCACTCAAATCAAAAGACCATCCATGCTCCCTAGCCGGGCTTCCAATAGTTGGTGTTGGTAATGCTGGTGCCGGATAAACTACCAATGGTATGTCTCCACAAGGATCTTCCTCACAAGGTGCACAAGGCCCTCCACAATCCACTCTTGTTTCTCCTTGATTTCTAATACCATCATAACAAGTTGGTAAAGGTCCTCCTTCTTTGATGGTAACTTCTCCCAAGTTAATTGGGCATTCTCCACCATCACCCCAACGTACAACTATATCATAGGTACCTGGCGTCATATCTGCTAAAGTGAACCATTGAGAATCATCTTGTTTCACGTAAGGATATGTTTCACCACCATCTAAAGAGAATTCCAATATAGCTCTTCCTTCTACATCATCATAAGCAAAAGTAATGGTACCGTCATTCTCGTTTTCAAATGACTCATTTGTACTTGAAATAGTAGCATTTGGATTGGGTGTGCCATTACAGACGAGATCACATGAGATACATTCACTACCACCACAATCAACGCCCGTCTCATCTCCATTCTGAATACCGTCGTCACAAGTTGGGCATGGTGCACAACTCGATCCACCACAGTCAACACCCGTCTCGTCTCCATTCTGAATGCCATCATTACAGGTTGGAACAAAATAACATTGTGTTACTTGAGCTACTTTTTCTTGCTCATTACTACCTTGTACTTTAATAGTATAGTCTACTCCTGCACTTATAGTAACATTTCTTTTATAATATCCATCTTCTTGAGCATCTGGAGGGTAACAACCTCCATTCAAACACAAGTACAACGCAGTTCCTGCCTCTTCACTAAAATATAAAATGCCTTGTCCATCCACAATTGTAAGACCAAATTCACTACATGTTCCTTCCCCTGTTCCACCTGATTGACAAGGTGTACATGAACCACCACAATCTATTCCTGTTTCATCGCCATTTTGAATACCATCCGAACAAGTATCCACTACTTCCTCTTTCACTATCCACCAAGAACCATTGGCTCCTTCACCATTGATGTCTCCTTCGTTATTATCTCCTGAATAATAATAAAGAGGTTGACCATTGAGTGTTAATTGTAATTGACCATCACAAGTACCACTTAAACCAAATTCTCCTGTTACACCATTCGGTAAACGAGATGGCAAGTTTAGATTCAGTTTAGCATCTGTAACTACATAAGGCCAGCTCTGAGCACACCCTCCTGTACAGTTTGTAAATTCACTATTATCGCTTGTCCATGTATAAATCGTCTTGGCAGGCTGATCATCATATTTGGCAATTAAATATTCACCGTATTCAGGTGAAGTTGCAATAGAAATGACAAGGTCTTTTGTCGGTTCAGGGTTTTCACATTCCAAACAAACTCCACCACAATCAATACCAACTTCATTTCCATCTTTCAAACCATTTTCACATGATCCTACGGTAACTGTACCCAATTGGATTTCACATTCATCATTGGACCAACGTGCTGTCAAGTTATAAGCACCAGATGCTTTATTATTAATTGTCAAAGATTGTTCCGTCAAAGCCACAGTATAATCTGTATTATCCAAATTAAATGTAATGGAGTCATAATCATTATTTACATTATCAAAATTGATGGTTACACTGCCATCCAAAGCTCCATTAGAAGTTTCATTAATCGTAGATACACCCCTAAAAACATTCGAAAGATCATTTAAACCTGTACAAGGTTGGGGTTCCCCTCCTACAAACTTCACTTGATCAATATTAAGTGCATTATCTCCTGTCTGATATACAATAGAGAAATCATCACCAGCATTCATCACCTCTTGGATCACAATACTCTGATAACTATTGACCCATGCTCCTGTCGCAGTAAAAGTTGCATTCCCTTTGTCAACACCATTGATAAAATAAGAAATTGCTCCGCTTTGTTCTGAAGCATAAACGATTTCTACTGAAATAGCATTGGGTATATTTTTAATTTCAAAACCAGCTCCTTGTGATGAAATATAAGCTACACCTTGACCTCCTGATGCTGATAAGTCACTATATAAACTTGCTCCACCTAAAACTGTCGCTGCTTCAGCTTCAATAATCACCTCAGTACCTGAATCAATCTGACAAGGTGTACAAGACCCACCACAATCTACACCTGTTTCATCACCATTCTGAATACCATCATCACAAGTCGGTAAAGGTTCAGTTTGGCAAGGTGTACATGATCCGCCACAATCAATTCCCGTTTCATCACCATTTTGAATGCCATCATCACAAGTTGGTAAAGGTTCGGTTTGACAAGGTGTACAAGATCCACCACAATCCACACCTGTTTCATCACCATTTTGAATGCCATCATCACAAGTTGGTGTAGAAGTACCCTCTTCTGTAGCAACCGCAGTATAGACAGGAGAGATGAATTGACCGTTAGACGCTGCAATTTTGATTTGAATATCATACGTATTACCTGCTGTAATATTGGAAGTGGGCCTTTCCCATCTATTTCCAATTTTTTCGCCGCTCCTACAATCTGCCCCCAAGCAAATGTAATTCCACCCACCGGTCCATTCGGGTTGATGTTCAAAATAGATTACGGCATCACCAGATGCTTTCACTTCTATTCCATAACCTTGGGCAAAGCTTGAGATGTTGAAAGAGAGTAATAGTAAAACAGTGCAAAGAGAAAACTGCTTTAAAAGTTTGAGTAAAGAATATTGAACCAACATGGAACAATATCCTGTAAAGTTTTTCATCAACATAACTGATTTTTAATTCATTAAAAAAGATTCCATACCACTATTCATAGTTAAGTGTTGCTGAAAGGTAGCATACGAGAATCCTTTTCGAATTATGTTGATGTACTACAAATCTACTGATAATAATACGTTAATAGTACACTTGAAAAAACACGTCCTTTTTACACAACGTCACTTAAAAATTTTAATTACTTCAAATCAGATTGAGTAGTTTAAAAATAGAGCTACATGAGAAAAAGGGCATTTTTAGACGTATATAATACGTTTTAATCAAATATCCAGAGTATTTGACGTAGTTATACAATTACTTCTATACCAAAAAAGAGAGGGAATTATCAATAAAAAATTACTTCTTTGATGACGTTTGTTCCCAAATTATTTACACTATTTTAATTACTTTCACCTCCAAAGAAATCAAAGAACATGTTAAAAACATGTATCACTAAAATCATAAACATCAAATGAAAAACAGAATTTGTGAACTTTTTGATATTCAATATCCAATTATTTCTGGTGGAATGGTATGGTGTAGTGGCTGGAAATTAGCTTCTGCAGTGAGTAATGCAGGTGGCCTAGGATTAATTGGAGCAGGATCAATGCATCCTGAAACTTTTTTGGAGCACGTTCAACAATGTAAAAAAGCAACTGATAAACCTTACGGTGTAAATATTCCTTTATTCTATCCTGAAGTGGATAAACTAATGGAAATTATTATTGATGAGAAAGTACCTATTGTATTTACATCAGCAGGAAGCCCTAAAAAATATACAGCATTTTTAAAGTCGCATGGCATCAAAGTAGTGCAAGTTGTGTCATCACTGAAGTTTGCCTTGAAATCTCAGGATGCAGGCGTAGATGCTATTGTAGCAGAAGGATTTGAGGCAGGAGGTCACAACGGTAAAGAAGAAACGACAACACTTTGTCTGATTCCACCTATCGCTGAACAATTGGATATACCTGTCATTGCAGCAGGCGGTATTGGTTCTGGAAAAGCAATGTTGGCTTGTTTTGCTTTAGGTTCTGAAGGCGTACAAGTGGGATCTCGATTTGCGATTACCAAAGAATCATCTGCTCATGATAACTTTAAAAATAAAGTAGTGGAAGCAGGTGAAGGTGATACAGTCTTAACATTAAAAGACTTAACCGCTGTAAGATTAATCAAAAATAAATTCTATGAGAGAGTGGCGGAAGCAGAAGCAAGAGGTGCCTCGAAAGATGAGTTAGTCGAAATTCTTGGTAAAAGAAGATCGAAAAAAGGTATTTTTGAAGGAGATTTAGATGAAGGCGAAATTGAAATTGGACAAGTTTCCTCACAGATTGATTCTATTAAGTCCGCAGGTGAAGTGGTCTCTGAAATGATGGAAGAATTTAATACAGCCAAAAATCAATTAATAAATGGGTAATTAATCCATTTATGTTGTAAATTAATATTCTAAGCATGTTTTGAGTATTCTCTTAAAACATGCTTTTAAGTATAACACAACACTGTTACTCATAAATATGAAACTTTTTACAGCTGAACAAATCAGAGCTTGGGATAAATACACTATTGAAAATGAGCCTATATCAAGCCTCAACCTTATGGAAAGAGCGGCCACAAAACTGACAGACTGGTATTTGGAAAACTGTAGTAACTTCAAGGACGTTACTCTCTTTTGCGGTGTGGGAAACAATGGTGGCGATGGTCTCGTGATGGCTCGATTGCTCAGTAACGAAGGTTTCAATGTCACTTGTTATATCGTCCATTTTTCTGATAATCCTTCGAAAGATTTCAGTGAAAATTTAGAGCGATTACCTCAAAGAGTAGCATGCTATTCCATAAAAACTGAAGATGATGTACCTTCTCTTTCGAAAGACACAGTAATTATTGATTGTATTTTTGGTTCTGGTTTATCAAGAGCACCAAAAGGAATCACCCAAAAAACAATTATCACAATAAATCAATCTAATTCGCCTGTCATATCTATTGATATTGCCTCAGGTTTGTATGCGGATCACTACTCTAGCCACTTTCAAGGAATCATAGAAGCAGATATTACGCTCACTTTAGAAACACCTAAGCTTTCTATGCTTTTTGTAGAAAATGCTAAAAATGTAGGTGAAATGATCGTAATTCCAATTCATCTTAATCAGGAATACCTTAACGATACAAATTCAAATCATTTCTTTTCAACGGATGATGTCATTAAACAAATCTACAAACCAAGAAATAAATTTGATCATAAAGGAAAATTTGGAAGTACTCTATTAGTCGGTGGTTCAAAAGGAATGATTGGTGCTATTCAATTAGCAACAAGAGCAGCATTAAGATCAGGCACTGGAAAAACCACTTCCCTAGTTCCGTCTTGCGGTTACGAAATTATGCAAGCGACCCTCCCAGAAGCAATGTGTATAGCAGATCCTTCAAAAAATCATATTGTTGCTTCTACGCTACTCAAAAATTTCACGGCAATAGGGATTGGACCTGGCCTAGGTCAGCATGATCAAACTAGAATAGCCATTCGATCTATTATTGAAGATTTTGAAAAACCAATTGTGCTAGATGCAGATGCATTAAATCTTCTAGCTCAAAACGAAGAATGGTGGGATTTTATTCCTGAAAATTCTATCCTTACTCCTCACGTTGGTGAATTTGAAAGACTAACAGGAGTACATTATGTTCAGTCTTTTGACCGAGTTGAAGCAGCACGTAAAATGGCAATACATCGTCAAATTATTATTGTTTTGAAGGGAGCTAATACTGCTGTTTGTCTTCCTAATGGAGATGTTCATTTTAATTCATCTGGGAATCCAGGGTTAGCAAAAGGAGGAAGTGGAGATGCACTTTTGGGGATCATTACAGGTTTACTCTCTCAGAAATATTCGCCAAAAGAAGCTGCATTACTTGGCGTCTATTTACATGGTAAAGCTGCTGACATTGCAGTTCAAGAAAAAGGTTATGAAAGTTTGATCACTTCAGATGTGATTGATGCCCTCGGAAAGGCTTTCATCAGTTTATTGGAGTAAATCATAAAAATAGTTCGACATAAAAAAGCCACATTTTCAAAAGAAATTGAAAATGTGGCTTTATAATTTTATATGCAGTTGCACATTTAAAATTGGGATAAGTTGGATTATTATTTTTTTAGTCTAATCAAGGCAGAATAGAAAAACATAGCCGAAGCTACGTGATGATATTCTAACGAAGAGTAGGCTAAAAAAGAAAATCCAAAACTTCCGATTTTAATTGTACTACTGCTTAAGTATATTTTGCTTAACGAATATCTAATAAACCATTGATCTCATCCTGATTCATATCCGCTTTACTCGCTAATTCTTTTCTTAAGTCTTCTTTTACAATTCTTTCAGCCTCTGCAATTGGATATTTGATTGACATTGTGATATACGTCAAACCGTCTACCTTTTTCAACATTACAATTGGAGTTGTTCTACCTAAACGTGCTGAAACATTGTTTTGATAAGCACCGATCACCTCAGTTACAGAAGCTGCATCAGACATTCCTTCTGAGTTCGCTACGTTTGATTTGATTCTACCTACAATCTCAGATCCTATTTGTGAAGCAATATCTGTTAAACATAATTGCATTGCTGCTTGTTTTGCTGCAGCAAATGATTCTGCTTTAGACTCCTGAGTGGTCACAAAGAATTTTGGATTCCCCATATCGTCAGTTGACAAACGTGCTAAATATGAATTTTCAATTTGCATATCCATTGGTAAGTCTCCAGGAATTTCAGAATATCCTTGTTTCTTAAGATCTTTTGCAGCTTTTCTAGCATCTTTAACTGCTTTGCCTTTTAATTCTTTAAGAGTAGCTTTTTTTTCTTTTTTGGTTTGGGCATGATTCTCATTTGCAATAAAAAACATTGAAGCTAAAACAAGTAAAAAACTTAAAGTGAATTTATTTCTCATAGTTTAATAAATTAAAAAAGTAATTGTCAGTTACGAACTTAAATATATAAATAATATAATTTAAATTGACAGATCAAATTAAAAAGAACAACTAATACTAGTAAATTAATATGAAAAAGATTGTTTTCATTACCTTTTTTATTAGCCTAACAATGTACAGTTATGCCCAAAAAGCAAAAAAGATAAAAGGCAAAGTCACTGAACAATTGGAAGATACGCATACCGTTGGTGAATTTAAAGAAACGTTATTACGAAAAGCTCAAATTATGGCTTTGGCAGATGCATTTGGCACCAACCTCTCTTCTGCGTCTGATTTACGGCTAGGTAATACTGAGATGGAACTTCAATCTCTTAATACCGCTACAGTGAAAGGAGAATGGATTAAAACAGAAGATGTAGAATACACGTGGCACCTTACCACTGAAAACGACAAACAAGTCATTTATTTAGAGTGCGAAGTGGAAGGAAAAGGCAGAGCGATTGATTCTCCAGAATTGAACTTTAAGGCATCAACCTTAAATTGTTCAGGGGCCAACTGTGAAACAACTATGTTTAAAGAAATGTCTCATTTTTATACTTACTTTCAATCTCCTAAAAGTGGGTTTGTGAGTATTTATATGAGAGAAAACGATAAGGTATACCGATTGTTTCCTTATTCTACTATGCATGGAGATCACGCTAATCCTTATGAAGTAAAGGCAGATCAAGAATATATATTCTTTGATCCTAAAAAAGCCGAAAGTTTTGAAGGAATCAGTAGCAGACAAGTTGACGAATTAGTGCTTTCTACCATGGGGCCTAAAAGAATCTTTAATCGTTTATATGTTATTTATTGTCCTACAGAATACGACAAACCTATATTAAAAACAGAGGAAGGTGGAATCAAAACAATCTCCCCTGAAGGTTTTCAAGAATGGCTTTCTTTGCAAAAAACAAATAAGAAAGGGTTTCAGGAAAAAGTGATATACTTTTCAATCGAACAATAAATTATAGACAAGAAAAAACAGACAATCTAATTGATTAAGATTGTCTGTTTTTTATAATTCATAAAAGGTACTCTTTACTTCTCCTCTAATACTCCATCTGCGTGTAGAGCAAAACGACCTTTACCTTTATCATGGACCATCTCTTTTTTATCCCAAGGCCAACCTCCAAATTCAGTTCTTTGGTAATCAGCAAAAGCTTCTTGTAATTCTTCTTTTGTATTCATTACAAATGGACCGTGTTGCGCTACAGGTTCATTGATCGGTACTCCCTGTAAAAGAAGAACATACGCATCTGTATCACCGGCCTTTACTGATATACTTTCTGTTGGATTGATATGAAAAAGGCTATTTTTATCAACGCTTCTGTCCTCCACCTCAATCGAATCCCCTCTGTAAAAATAAATAACTCTATTTACCTCTGCTGAATCTTGAGGAATATTCCAAACTGCATTAGGAGAAAGCTTTACTCTCCAAATCGCTACTTTATTTGATACCTCCGAAGCCCAAGAGTCAGGCGTTGGAGACAATGGTTGCTGTTTTAAATAATCTCCAGCAATCACTTTAACATTAATTTCATTCCCTTCCTCATCTTTTTCATTGACGATGGGTATGTCCTCATGCCAAAGCATTTTATAACTCGGTGCCGCCATTTTATCCTTTCGTGGAAGGTTTAACCAAATTTGAAATAACTCTAATGGATTCTCCTCTTCAGTGTTTAATAAAGGAAACATCTCCGAGTGTTGCACTCCAGCTCCCGCAGTCATCCATTGTACATCACCTTCTCCAAATCTACCTGCCGAACCTAATGAATCAGAATGATCTGCTAAACCTTCCTCCACAATCGTCACTGTTTCAAAACCTCTATGTGGATGGTATGGAAAACCCGGAATCTTTCTTCCATGATACATACTAAAACCATCTTTCCCCGAAAAATCAGATCCAATATTTCTTCCCTCTAAAGGTACAGAAATACTCATATCTTCATTTCCTTTGGGATATATTTCTTTATGATGCGCTGTAAATAAAAAAGGGTCTAATGTGGGCCATTGATTACCTATTGATTGCACTGAATATATTTTTTGATCTTTCATATTTCTCTATATATTGTTTATACATTATTTGTTTAAACAAATTAAATGAAAATATAATTAAATACCAAATTGTAATCAGGTTAAAAAAGTAAACCTCCTTGCGACTTCTCTCAAAATAGAAAGTACAAGGAGGTTTGAATATATGATTTGATGATATATAAATGATTCTTTGTCCTTTACCCTACCATCACATGGGCCTCAGGATATTGATATTTGTTGGTTTGAACTGTTGAGCTCAGTGCTAAAGCTAAAGTTAGCGTTCCTACCCTTCCAATATACATGGACAGAATAATAACTACTTTACCAAATGAAGAAAGTTCACCCGTAATCCCCATACTCAAACCTGCTGTTCCAAAAGCTGAGATCTGCTCAAAAACTAAGGGTAGTATATCTATATTAGGATTATCTAATTCTGTGATGGTTAGCACAAAGATGGCGACTAGATTATAAATCGCAGCAAACATAAAGATGGAATAGGATCGTTTGATATTATCATCACTGATTGTTCTTTTACGAACGACAATTCTTTCTTGACCTCTGATAATTCCAATCGACGAAAGCAATAATACATAAAAAGTACTACTCTTAATACCACCACCTGTAGAGCCTGGAGCTGCTCCAATGAACATTAGAAAAATCATAACAATGATAGTAGATGGTTTCATACTACCAAAATCCATTGAATTAAAACCAGCGGTTCTTGTTGTGACAGATTGGAAAAATGAAGCCACCAATGATTCGTATAAAGTTCTATCTTCTCTTAATTCATCTATTTCTAAAAAGAAAACTGCCACCATACCAATCAATATTAGTATTACAGTAGAATAAAGAGAAATGGACGTACCAATCGAATATTTTTTCCAAGGATTTCTAAATCTATCCGCAATTTTCTTTGGTGAAAAAATCTCTTCAATCGTAGTAAAACCAAAACTTCCGAAGATGATAATAAAACCAATCACAATATGTAATCCATACATATGTCTTAGGTCAATGACCATTCCTGAAGCATTAAACTCCGTCGTTTCATCAGAGACGATATAGGTATTTAAACTATCCGGAAATAAACTAAAACCTGCGTTACAAAAGGCCGAAATAGAGTGAAAGATGGAATAGAATATTTTCTGAAAGAGATTATTAAAAACAAGATTGCTATCCCATGAAAAGAATATAAAAATAGAACCTAACGCTTCAATCAATAAAGTCAAAAAGATTACTTTCCTTAAAAGACCTGTTGCTGATGATAAATCCTCACTACTTAATACGTCTTGAATAATAGTTTTATGTTTTAAACTTACGCCCTTTGATAAGAATGTAGCAAAGAAAGTTGCAAAAGACACGATACCTATACCTCCAAGCTGAGCGAGTAAAAGGATCACAATTTTTCCTTTGAATGTAAAAAACTGACCTGTATCAACCACTGCTAATCCTGTTACACATGATGCACTAACGGAAGTAAAAAGTGCATCTAGAAATGACATACTTTCATCAACCCCTACCGAACATGCGGGAAGCATTAAACCAAACGTCCCTAACAAAATCAATAATATAAAACTGAAAATGAATGTAGTGGAAGGTTTAATTTTAAATTCTGACAATGCAGATGAGCTTTTTGTGATCTCAATGCAAATCAGAATGAATAAACAGAAAAACAGGTAATTAACGTATTGTAAAAACGGATTTTCAATCCAGAAACTCTTTAAAAGCTCTTCTACTAATCGTACTCCAAAAAAATAGTGAAAGAGGCCATTGAAGGCGATATACAAAAGAAAAGTGCCTTCTATGAAGGTTGACTTAAAAAACTTAAAACGATTGGTGGAAAAAATGATTCGTAGTAAGTAAGAAATACAGTATACAAAGACGATGACATCAAGAACAGAAAGTAATAGTCTTATGTCATCCTCAGATAGATAAAACCCATAATTGTAAATCAGTATAACTACAGCAACAAATGTATTAATAACAGAAGCTATTCGTTCGTATTTAAAGACTGGTAGTTGATACTTAAGCAACCATTGATTTATGAAGTCATTTGTGTTTGAACCCATAGAAGATTAATAGTTATAGAGGTCAAATATAATAACATTCATTCAATGTTAAATTGAAATACCAAAAATTTCTAAGGAATATCGATATACTTATGTGTTTGTAACGACAAATGCCACTCAGGATTGCTCTTTACAAACTCTACTAATAAAGGTGTGATTTTATCTCTTTTCGACCATTCAGGCTGAATGTATAGTTTACAATCATCTGATAATTTTTCAGATAACTCAACAGCCCATTTCAAATCGGCTTTGTTGTAAACAACTACTTTAAATTCACTGGCTTTTTGATAGACTTCTTCTACAGGTTGCTTAAATTTTTTAGGAGATAAAGTGATATAATCCAATTCTCCACTTAACGGATGCGCTCCTGAAGTTTCAATATTGATATGGAAGCCTTCTTCTTTCAATTTCTCAGTCAGTGGACCAAGATCATGCATTAATGGTTCTCCTCCAGTGATGATGGCTAAACGCCCTGGGTATTTTTTTGCATTTTGAACAATTTCCTCTACTGCTAAAACGGGATGTTTGTCTTGTTCCCAAGATTCTTTAACATCACACCAAACACATCCAACATCACAACCTGCTAATCTGATAAAATAGGCTGCTTGCCCTGTATATGCTCCTTCTCCTTGAATTGTGTAAAATGCTTCCATAACTGGAAGCGAAAGGCCCAACTGCACGCGTTCCTTCGTAGTATATTCTAAATGCTTAACCATTAAAAGTCCTTTTTATTTATGTGAGATTAAAAAGCCCTTCAAGGGGTGAGGGAACCCTTGAAGGACTCAGATCGCAAATTTCGTAAAAAAATGCGATTTATTATAACTTATATTGTTTCCTTAACAGATTTTCTTTTTACTGACTCCAAAGTGTTCATCAATAAAGAAACTACTGTCATTGGTCCAACTCCACCTGGTACTGGAGTGATCCAACTTACTTTTTCGCTTACTTCATCAAATTTCACGTCACCTTTTAGAGAGAAACCTGATTTTTTTGAAGGGTCTTCAATTCTTGTAATACCAACATCGATTACAGTAGCTCCTTCTTTGACCATATCAGCAGTCACAAACTCTGCTCTTCCTAATGCTACGATCAAGATATCAGCTGAAAGACACTCTTCTTTTAAGTTTTGTGTTCTACTATGTGTCAAAGTCACGGTACAGTTTCCTACTTTACTGTTACGAGACATAAGTAAACTCATTGGTGTACCTACAATATGAGAACGACCAACAATCACACATTTCTTTCCTGAAGTTTCAATGTTGTATCTATCTAACAATTGAACGATACCGTAAGGTGTTGCGGGAAGGAATGTTGGTAAACCTAACATCATTTTACCTAGGTTTGCCGGGTGAAAACCATCCACATCTTTTTTAGGATCAATTGCTTCAGTTACTTTAGTCTCATCGATGTGTTTTGGTAGTGGAAGTTGAACAATAAATCCGTCAATATCATCATTATTGTTAAGATCTTCGATGGCTTGAAGTAATTTCTCTTCTGTTATATCGGCGTCGAATTTACATAACGTTGAATCAAATCCTACTTGCTCGCAAGATTTTACTTTATGATTCACATACGTTCTACTTGCACCGTCTTCACCAACTAAAATAGCGGCTAAATGTGGTTTCTTGCCTCCTGCGGCAGTCAGTTTTCTTACTTCCTCAGCAATTTCTTGCTTGATTGCATTTGAAGTCGCTTTTCCGTCAATTAGTTGCATGGAATATCTGTGGTTATCCTAAAAAATTTATCGAAGCACAAAAGTAATGACTTTCGTCTCTTTTTTCTAAAAAATGTATTTTTTTTTAATTGTGAACTTCATTTTTAGAATAACCACAGCGTTACACTCATGGAGAATTATTCACTCTATAGATTGACATATAGGTGTTTTCTTTTTCTCCTTTTTCCAACAATGTTGTTTTTACAGAATTGATATTTCGTTTCAACATTGGGTGAGGCACGTCTTTGTTTGTATTTTCATTGGTTTTCTTTTCTCCTTTGAAAAGGAAAAAGGGCATTAACACAAAAAATGTGGTACCTCCTAAGTATAAAGCTGTTTTAGCTAAGGCAACAAACATTGCTAGGTTTATTGCACATGTCGATCCGATCACGATCAGAGTGATCAATCCAAAAAATAGTGTGTTCTTTTTCATTGTTTTAATTTTTGATGTCTTTGTTTTTGAAATTTTTTCTTGATTAAAAATTGAGACCAATCCTTCCCATAGGCAAGGAAATTTTGTTTTGGAATTGAAGTCATATCAACTCGTGATTTAAAAAGTGAAACATAAAAAAAGGTCCTGACACCGAAGCATCAGGACCTATTTCATAAATATATAGATATTCCTACATCGCTTCATATAGCATCTCCCTCACTCTGCTTTCGCAAAGAGAAAATCCTTGAGGTGTGTCGATATGTAAGCTGATGTATTTCATATTTTTTTAAATTTTACGCAACAAAAGTATTTAACATATTTTTAAGAATGAATATAAATAAGCATTTATTTGTATTTGTCATTGAGACCTATTCCATCTTTAATCATCGGAATTACTTTTTCAAGTCGCGAAAGTTTGGTAGCCTCTCTTTTAGCAGATGCTATGTACTCTCCATATTCTCTTTTCTTCGAGAGAGAAAGACTTTTAAAACTGGACTCTAAATCCTTATCTTTTGTAAAAGCATCTACCAGTTCATTCGGTAATATCAATGGTTTTGGAGTACGATCCGTTTCTACTACTTTTCCTGCTTTCTGATTCTCGATAGCTTCTTTAATATATATTTTCAGTAAATCAGTATGCTCTCTCAGTTCTTCAAAAGAATTAAATCTCCACTGTCTTAACGCTTTTGTCTTGTTTTCTTGAGCATTGATGAGCTGTTGACCTTCATCCTTCAATAATGCACCTTGGTGAAACCATAAACCAACATAGTTTTTAAAAGCTGCAATACCTACCACATTTTTACCTTTAACCATATAAATAGGTGCTCCCCATTTCATCCCTTCTTCCAACTCCGTTTCATTTAGTATTGATCTAAGGTAAATCAATTCTTCTTTCCATGTTTCTGAAGATGCTATATAATCTTCAACAGTTGCATACCTTTTCATAGTTGTAATGGTTCGTTTATTCTAGCAAAATAGACTATTCCTTCTCTAATGATGTCAATTAAAATAATGAAAAAATCGTGATTTACTAATTTTAGTTTCTTCTTCCATCAATTCAATGTGGGGTTATTCATTTTACCAATAAACAATGGCTCCTTTGTCTCTTTGTGGCGAATAATAAAGTAAAAAGAACTGTTAAAAATATATTCTTCATAATCTTCCATATCTAAGCTTCGAGATACTTTTGCTACAGACGCAGCTATTGCTACTGTACCTATCTCATCCACTTTCAAATAAGACTTTTGGAACATCTTACTTACAAATAAATCGTTCTCTGATTGTTTGAAAAGCATTGAAAAATCTGCTCCACTTTGAAAAGGGGAAGTCACATTCATAGATTGCATTAATGGTATACAATCTAAAGAAGAACTCAACACAAACTTTGGAAACTCAAAGTGGATTTTCTTCTTTTTCAAGTGCTTCTCAAGATCTGTAATAACATCGTATGAAAATATCGGAGTTTGAACCAATAACAATTCATAATCTCCTCGGTAAGGAAGCACTAAAGCTTTTACATCGTTAGATGAAAAACATCTAACAGCTTCCGTTTTTGAAAGAAAGTCAACTTCAACAGGTTGATCTCCCTCCAACTCAAAAGCACTTTTATACGTCTTTTTCTCATCAAAAGGACTCTCCCATTCAGCCTTAAAATAAAGTGCATTCATCAGAATTAATTTGTCCATTGGAGATACAGACTCTATCATATCCTTTATTTTAAAATCTGTATTTTGATAAAACCAATTATTGATCTCCAACTTCACCCGCTCTCCTTTTCTTACAAAATCACCTGACTTTATTTCACCACTATAATCTTCAGCTAAAATCTTCTTAAAGGCATTATTCAATGAATACCCTTTAGGATACCTAAGTGCATTCTTCAAAATACACATACCTCCTAACCTTTTTTGTAAATCAATTATATAAGAATTTAATAGGACAATTTCATCCTTAGAATAACCCAAATGATGCATTAATTCTTTTTTCGTCTCATGCTTAGCCATGTTTGCCAACATACTATTGAGCATATATAGACTGACTGGAGAGTAGAATACATTCTTCTGTTCCTCTTGGCTTAGCTTTTCCGCTTCCTTTAACCCAACTTCAACTAACGGGTATTGTTTCTGAGCATATAGGTGAGGCTGCAAAAAAAAGGTAAAAATAAATAGTAATATTAATCTGTACATAAAAAAGTGTTTTCCACATTAGAGCAAGATTGTTACCATTTCTTCATAAATTTATAAAAAAGTTAACCTCAAATATTTTCTTTTATAAAACCTATAAACCCAAACCAAGAATTTTATTTAGAATATATTTCAGATGAAGAGGAGTTGACGCTTTATTTAAAATCATAATTATATAACACAAAGTTTTATCTAAAACACTTATTGTTATTTTTGTAAATAAAAGATATTTGTATGGACTATCTTCTTTTTTAAATTACTTTTGTCTCATAGTAAAATTATCAATTATAATCTTCTTCCGAGAATGGAATTAAAAAATTCAGAATATCAGATCCAAGGTGTACCGGTAACGGATATTGCAAACGAGTTTCAAACTCCTTTATATGTATATGATGCGGATAAGATCATTAGTCAGATCTCTTCTTTAAGAAATGCATTTAATGGTGTAAACTTAAGAATAAAATATGCAATGAAATCTTTATCTAACTTGAGTATTTTGAAGTTAGTGAAAGAGCACGGTGTGGATTTAGATTGTGTTTCTATCCAAGAAGTACTATTAGGTATTCAAGCTGGGTTTCCAAAAGAAAGAATATTATTCACCCCTAATTCGGTTTCTTTTGAAGAAATCCAAGAAGCTGTCGCTTTAGGTGTAGTGATCAATATTGATAACATTGCTATTCTTGAGCAATTTGGTGATGTTTACCAAGATACAGTGCCTTGTGCTATTAGAATCAACCCACATATCACTGCAGGTGGTAATGCAAAAATTCAAGTAGGACATATTGGGTCTAAATTTGGCATCTCTATCTTCCAAATGTCTCATGTAAAGAAAGTTGTAGAAAGTCACAACATCAACGTTGTTGGTCTTCATATGCACTCAGGTTCAGATATTCTAGATTCTGAAGTATTCTTGATGGCTGCCAACGTAATGTTTGATTGTGCAAAAGACTTCCCGAATCTACAATTCATTGACTTAGGTTCTGGATTCAAAGTGGCTTATAAAGAAGAAGACATCGTTACAAACATTCCTGAATTAGGCAAGAAAATGTCTAAAGCATTCCAAGATTTCTGTGCTTCTTACGGCAGAGACTTAGAACTATGGTTTGAACCAGGAAAATATTTAGTGTCTGAATCTGGTCATTTATTGACAAAAGTAAATGTGTTAAAGCATAGCCCTGCCGCTGTATTTGTTGGTGTGGACTCTGGCTTAAATCACCTTATTCGTCCAATGATGTACGATGCATATCATCATATCAAAAACGTTTCGAATCCTGAAGGACCAAAACGAGTGTATGATGTAGTGGGTTACATTTGTGAAACAGATACATTTGGTTATGATAGAAAACTGAATGAAGTTCGAGTTGGTGATTTATTATCTATCGAAAATGCCGGTGCTTATTCTTATTCTATGAGTTCTAATTACAACTCAAGATTACGTCCGGCAGAGGTCTTGGTATTCAATGGAGTACCTCATTTAATTAGACAAAGAGAAACGTTGGAAGATCTTACTAGAGGGCAAGTGGATATATTCTCCTCTATCCCTGTAAAAGAAGAAGCTTCACTAGACTAAAATATAGACAACTCACATTGTTTAACGCCTTTCTTACGGTTTGTAGAAAGGCGTTTATTTTTTATTCTAATGAATGGTGTTATTTCTGATGGATCTGATGTAAGCATATCTACCATCATAGACCTTGGAGGAGGAAATATAGTAGTAGATGATTGCATCTAAAATTGCATTTTTTTGATTAGAGGTTAATACTAATTGATTGTCTAAATTGAAAAAAATATCCTCTGATAATTTTCCTAGCCAAAGTTTCTTTATGCTATGATGTTTCGTTACTCTTAATATATCTTCTAAATAAGCGACTAAAACGTCTTCAACATTATTCTCTACTAAAGCGTGCATGGTCTCAATTAGAAAGTCAATGTCCTCCGATTCTTCAATACCTGATTTTAATTGAAGAATGGCTTGAAAAACTCTATCCTGCAAAACAGTCAGTCGTTCAAACTCCGTATCTAACTGAAGATCATTGATCTCTTCAATATAACAAAGCGACAAAATATACAATGCAGACTCAAAATCACCTTGATTTTCATAGCACTTTGACCATAACAAAAATTCATCTAATGAAAGATGCTCGAAAGTATCAATTCTTTGATTAAAAAAGCTGATAATTTCGTCGTATTTTTTGTCATCAAATAGGTTTCCTAGGTCTTTTATTGACATAATTAAAGATCAAATATAATAACAGAATTAAAGTAACAATGTGCTCAAGCGGTACAATAAGCTTCTACTACAATATACAAAATTTTGAAGTGTTATTTTGTCACTATTTAAATAAATCTTATCTCTTTCCTAAGGCTATTAATACTCATTCAATCATGTATTATCTTTATATCACAAACTACTATATAACCGAATATGATACGAGGATTTATGTTAATTCTAGCGATGCTGTCGTTAGGAACCTTTATTAATGAAATTATAGACTTGCCCATCCCTGGCAATGTAATCGGGATGATTATCTTATTCTTATGTCTTTATTTTAAAATTATTCCATACGAGTGGGTCAAAGATGCTGCTCAATCTTTAACTAGAAGAATGTCATTGTTCTTTATTCCTGCAGGTGTAGGCATGATGGAGTATTTAGATATGATTCAAAATAACTGGTTAATGATAGGTGTAACCATTGTAGGTTCAATGTTTGCCGTGATGTTATCTGCTGGTTTTGCGGGAGAATTTTTAGGTAAAAAAGAAGACAAGTAATGGAAGTAATTAATCATTTATTCGAAAGCGAAACGTTTGCATTAGCTGCAACTTTGGGATTATTCTTAATTTTTGAAGCAATCTATCAAAAAGTTAAAACACCACTTCTTAATCCGGTATTGATGACCATCATTACACTGATTGTTATTTTAAAATTATCGGATGTTCAATACGAAACTTATCAAACCAATACACGAATGATTCATTTTATGCTTGGACCATCTGTTGTGGCTTTGGGTGTATTATTATATGAACAATTAAAAACAATTGGTAAAAATGCAGTTGCTATTCTTTCAGCTACATTCTTAGGTAGTGTGATGGGCGTTGTATCTGTCATTTTAATTGGTAAGTTATTTGGTGGCGGTGAAGATCTTATTATCTCAATGGTACCAAAATCGGTTACTACTCCTATTGCTATGGCCGTCTCTGCTCAAAACGGAGGTATTCCATCTATGACCGCTGTTTTTGTAATTATTGTTGGAGTCCTTGGTGCATCAATTGGACCATTGATTGTTCCAAGAGTCTTTAAAACTGCCATAGCAAAAGGTCTGGCTATGGGAAGTTGTGCACATGGTATCGGAACGGCACAAGCTATTCAGATGGGAATGGTAGAAGGTGCGATCAGTGGTTTATCCATTGGTTTAATGGGGGTATTCACTACTTTGGTGACTCCAGGTATTCTTGCACTTTTCTATTAATTAGAAATAAATAAACTATTGAAACCCCATTGTAATATTCGTATTTTCAATGGGGTTTTCTTTTTCAGTTATGGTTTCCAACAATAAATATTTGAACTACATCCATTTCTATTGTAATACAATTTGAGCTATATTTAACCCAACTATAAATATTCATTGGTAGTAATGAGATTCTTTTTGGTGATCAAACTAACTTATTTTTAATCTATTAAAACTCATTACTACTCTGCTGGTCAATAAATAAAAACTATTTGAAAATGAAAAAACTGACTTTTATAGTACTTCTCTTACTTCATGCTTCACTATTGTTTGCTCAAAACTTCATCAAGGGGTATTTGAGAAATGCCGAGACACAAGAGGCTATCCCCTATGCAAACATAGTGGTCAAAGGAAAAACAATTGGGGGTACAACCAATTCAAATGGTTACTTTAATATTCCCATAAAATCTTCATTCCATTCTGATACACTGGGTATCTCTTCAATTGGATTTACAAAACTTGAAGTTCCTATTCGAAAACTTTCTAAGTACCTCGAAAATGAATTGGTACTACTTCCTGCTACTGAAGAGCTTGATATGCTTACCATCAAGGCAAAAATGCCTACACTCAAAGAAATTGTAAAATACAGCAGTCAATCATTCAAAAAGGATATCCGAAAGAAACAGTATTTAGGTGAGTTTTATTATGCGGAAGCGAAATATACCAATGATGATTTCCAAGGAGGTATGGAGTCAACGGGAGAAATCTATTTCGAAAATTACAATCAGATAAAAGCTGACGATGCACACAAATGGAGCTATCACATTTTGATGTTTGACCATATTAAAAGAAATAAAGACTATAATTGGAACTATAACAATTGGGATCATCAAGAAAGCAAATCAGAAAATAGACTTAATAATAAATATGCTGAAGGTCATAATATTGTAGAAAGAAACCTTCGTAACCTCAACTTTATGGGTAATCAAAATATCTTTCATTACCAGCAAGCATTTATAAAAAATGGCCCTTTGGTCAATCCTTCCAATTATAAGTTTGAGCTAGAAGAAATGCTTGTCAATGATGATCAACTCGTTTATGTTTTAAGTTTCTTAGATCAAAAGAAAAACGGTGGTAAAGGCTTACTTTATCTTACAGAAGAATATGACCTTTTAAAGGTCACTTCTGAAGATTTAAGACCAATTCAAAAATATGGAAACTTCACTTATGATAATGTACCAATTTTCAAAAACCGTCTCTATTCTAAAGGTGAAATCACTTTTACAAAAGTTGGAGAAACGCTTTATACGGATCATATTGATTTTGAAATGACGTATAAAGATACTATTGATGTAATCAAATATGTTGGAAAACTAAATATCCCGAACTTCAGTACTATCGAATGCTATAATCTAAGAAACGCTACTATTTTCAGATTTTCCGACAAAGGGTTTTTACTTCAGGCTGAAAATTTCCCTTATGTTGGATATAGCTGTTCATATTGGGGATATAATACAAACATTTCATCGGAGCTATCGAATATCATTGACTCCAAAAATATTCTGATGGACTCTACACTTTATCAAAAAGAACAGAAAATCAGGAAGGGTTTAACACGATATGGTTATGACAAAAAAAGGCATCAACAATTGACACCTGAAATGGAGAAACAAATTGAAGATCAGAAATTGTTTCATTACTATACTTCCAGAAATCTATTGCATAGAAGTGCTTATGATGATCTGATAATTACCGAAAATAAAGAGAATAAGGTTGTTTTGAAAGATGAATTCAACAAAATGACCAAATTGTCTGAATATGATCAAAGGAAGGTAACAAAAGAGGTTATGGATAGTTTAAGGTATTCTATTTCTTTTCATACTCAACTCAATAGAATGTCTAAAGACTTTCATCATCAAAAAGAAGGGTTATCTCTTCAAGGGTTTCAAGAGTTAAGTACGAACTACATGAAACAATTTGTGGATACCTTAATGGTTTATAAGCCTCTTTTATCTGATCAATATGCTAAAACAATGAAAGGAAATATATTGGGTTTATGGCTTAATATAAATGCAATTTATGCGGAAGCCAACCCAGAAATTGTAAAAACACAAGCTCCTCACCTATTGTTAAACGCTTTGAATTATTTTGATTTGGACGATCCCGAAATGAATAAAAGTGACTTACACTATCTTATTGCAGAACATATAAATATTCACCTTACTTTTATTGAGAATGACAACCGTTTGTTTGCCGATGAAGCCCCTTTTAATGAAAACAAAAATACAGTGGAACGTTTTCAAGATATTAATAATAAATACATCAAAAATAAAGCACTGAATGAAAAGGTTTTGAGTACTTACTTAAAGGAGTATTATTTTTATAACGATACCGTTCAAAATGCTACATTTTCTAATTCAGTCACTTACTTTCAATCTCAATTCCCTCAATCCGAATATCAAGCGGACCTAGATCAACTTATTGCACAAAGAGGAGGTTTTAATCAAAATGAGAAAGTGAAGTCGATAGAAGGGCTTGATGTTCAATTTAATTCAACCCCTATTGATTGTACTGAAGGGGTACACGTGATAGACATTTGGGCTTCATGGTGTGGACCTTGTGTGATTTCGATAAGGGATCATTACCCTGTTATGCTTCAAAAATATGAAAAAGAAGGCGTTAAATTTCATTTTGTATCACTTGACAAAGGCAATAACAAATGGCTGAAATCAGTAGAAAAATTTGCTACAGATTACAAAAACCATCACATCAAAATAAATGATCAAGAGATCAATCATTTTAAAAAGAAGTTTGGTGTGAGAGGTATCCCACTTGTTCTGATCATCAAAGACGGTAAGCTCATCAAAAGAATGTCTGGCTTTAGAGAAGAAGTATTGATTAAAGAACTAGATTTCATCAAACAATAATAGATTGCTCCCACTTCAACATGTAAAGTTGAAGTGGGAGTTTTTATTTTATTACAATAAGTGAAGAAGATTGTAGAAAGCATGAAAGAATATACAATAAAAAAGGTTTCTTTCCTTCTCATAAATTAATGCTGATATTAAACCCATCACGAAAAAATGAATATCTCCTATCTTAGTAAAAGGTGTATGCACTAGCCCAAAGCAAATGGAAGTAAAAATCACTCTTGTAATCTTACTATGCCCTTTCTCCTTTAAGTATTCAATCCCTGCCCCTCTAAATATAATTTCTTCAAAAACATGAGCTAATAGCACTGCTCCAATAAATCGAGAAAATCTATTTTCAAAGTTGAAAATATTGAAGTTGCCGTAAGACAAAAAATGAGATGATAACACATAAATAAGTGTTAGGAGTCCGTAGAAAAATAGTTTCTTAAAGTTGACATTCTCGATAAAAATATACTTTTGCCATTGGTTCTTAATAAGAATTAGGATCGTTAAAATCGTAACTATCAATTGAGTAATAGTAAATGACAAATCAAAGTTTTTGAAAAGAGATAGAACTGGTATTAGAATTACTTGTTGACATACAAGCAATAGCAAAATAGTTATAAAGTAAAATAGTAAGCTTTTCATGGTTTGTTATTTTTAGTTTATTTGAAAAAAATTAAGGGAATACTTTTTATTGTATTCCCTTAATTTCATAGTTCTTTAATTTTTGCATCTGACTACCGCACCGCCTAAATCAGGGTAGGCATATGCTCCTACTTCTCTGTAATTGGGATTGAGTAGGAAAACTCTATTATCATATTTCCCTCCTTTTGAAGGGGCATTTTCTTCATCTAAAATCCACTGTCTTAAAGCATCAATAGGCACTGAATAACTACTATTTTTAGGCGTACTGATCTCCGCGTTACCTTTTTGGCCACTAGTACTTAATTCAAAACCTAAAACATCTTCAAAATCTCCATGAAGACTTAATGAGTCTTCTACTGTAAACGGTCCGCCTAACTTTGTAGCATAAACTTCATCTGTACTTAAAGCATTGACATGAGATAAATAGAAAATACTCCATTTATAGGCTCCTATATTTAAAGAATCACTATTTGCCATGGGTTCTGGATTAACCGTAGAACCGGTAACATCTGTAATCTGCTGTTTCACCTTTTCATACTCTAACTCTTGGGCTGTAATTTGTGCCGCTTGAAGACCTAATGTGTTTAATAGATAGTTGCTCCACGAAACCTCTCCACCACTAAATGCGAACCTTGCACTATTTAGATTTTCGGTAAATGTAAGCCCCCACGCAGTTGACTCAACATCCAACTCCTTCAAGTTCGTCAAAATATGCAATTGTTGATTTGTCAAAAGTGGTGCCCCTGAAGGTTGGTCAACATGTCTAAACCCGGCTACACCCGTACTTGAAATTGGTCCATTTTCAAAACCAGGAATTTCAAACGTAGTCACTAATGACAATTTGTATTCACCTGTAGCACTAGTCGCATCTTCCACAATGATCTGCACAAAGCCATAATCTTTTGCGAAGCAGATTTCTTTGAAACCTGTGAAATCATAGCCTTTCTCTGTAGCATCGTCAGGAGTAAAAACATAGACGTTATTGTAAACTATTTCATGAACTGTCCCCTCGTTAACCGTTTTAGACTGTAAAGTCGTAAACTGAGAATAGTGTTTATTATAAAGTCCATTTAAATTAACATAAAAAGAGGCATCTCCTGATGTTGTTACTGAAAACTCCGCTTGAGGAATAATGGCATCGCCTTGCATCATTACCGTTGCTTCTTGAAGTATAGATCTTCCTGATAGATCAATTTGTGAAGTTCCGGCTATATCGGTTTGGTTTTGGGGACGGTATCTATTATCTCCTTCCGCACTGGTTGAAGAATTAACCGTGAGCGTAATATCATTTGTACCGTTCTCTTTGTATATTAAATCGGTCGTGAAAGTCTCCGGGAAACTGTATTCATAAGAAATATCAATACCCACCAAATGCCTTAATTGGTCTTGGGTCAGCTGATTGGTTCCTTCGTTTTCTGAATCACATGAGGTTAAAAAAAAGAGGATAATAAATAGTAAGTGGTATGATAAACGGTATTTCATGAAGATCATATTTAAAAAATATATTGAAGACACAAACTTCGTTAGATATTTAGTTTAAACAAATCATTTATCTCAATTTTTAAAATAAAAAAACACCTTGATAAGAAGCTTACCAAGGTGTCATACATCATAAAAGTATCATTCTAATTTTCTTCTACTCTTATTTTTTGGAAAATTAAAATTAAACTGGCCAAACATGTGATGAACGAAATGATGAACAAGGGCTGTAATTCAGTTGAAATAGCACCTAGATTGGCCTCAAAATGTAATACTTTTCGTATTGCTTTTAAGAAATGGGTCAATGGAATACAACTTGCAATATTTTGAATCCATGTAGGCATCGCTTCTAAAGGCCATGTAAAACCTGATAAAATGAAGCTTGGGGTTGAAACAACCATCAAAACTTCAGTGGCCTTGAGCTGAGAGGGTAAAAGCCAACTCACCATTATGCCTAAACCTGTTAAGGCAAGAATAAATGCACACGTCAACAAGAAGACAGTTCCTTGATGAATTGGAATGTCAATCTTGAAGAATGGGAGCAAGATAAACTGAATACCGGCCCATAATCCTACTCCAATCACCCAATAAGGAATTGATTTTGAGAGAAAAATTATTAGAGGATTCTTGGTGATCGCTTTTATCTCATGGAAAGTGTTTTTCTCATGCTCAGCACTAAAAGTCAATGCCATCGCCAAAAGATAAACTTGTTGCATCACTGCTCCTAAAATACCTGGTAACATAAACAGCAGATAATTAGAAGTGGCATTGAAGTATCTTGTATCATCAATCGCAAATGCTTCCCATTGCTCTTTGGCTACTTCTATGGGAATCCCTTTTTTCTGAAGGCCGATAATCTCAATTCCTGCATTCAAAGTTCCCAAAACAGTACGGATACCTATATTGGCGTAATTACCAGTGATCATATTCGCACCATTCACTTCCACTTGTATATGTGGATGCCTTTTATAATTAATGTCTCCCTCAAAACCAGCAGGTATTCTAACAATAGCCTCATAATCATATATTTCCTGCTGAATATCTGCATCTTTTGAAGTTACTTTTTTCACCGACAGATAAAAGTTTTCATCCAATGCATCAATTATTTTATGGCTCAATGGTGTGCCATCTTGATCAATAACAGCAATAGACAGGTCTTTTACACTCGCTTGCTGATAGGTAAAACCGATAAGTACTCCAAAGAAAATAGGCGCTCCAAAGAAAACAGCAATCAAGACGTCATTGGAGAAAAAGAGCTTCAATTCTCTTTTTGATAATGCAATAAATGCTTTTATTCCTTCTTTCATGACTACACTATTTTTTGATCACTAGTGTTGTATTTGTCAACAAGCCTTCCGCCTTTGATGCGTTTAGAGGTTTCACTTTTAATACATATAGTGATTGATCAATTTTATAATTAGGATTCATGCTTTTTCTATTGGCATAAGACAATTCTTCTTTGATCGATAGAATCTTCCCTTCTAACTGAATACTTTCATCAAAAGGTGAGGTCACTTGTACTTTTTGATTGACCTTGTAATTCAATACATCTTCTTCTGACAAGACAAATCTGAAATAAGTAGAGTTGGTCTCATAACCAGAGAAAATATTATAGCCAGGTAATGCTAACTCACCTTCTTGCAAAGCAATTGATGTAATACTCATGTCCTTTGGAGCAATTAAAAATTGTTCTCCCATGGCAATTTCAACTTCCTTCATTGCGCCTTTGGCTCTTTCAAGTTGCCCAAGTGCCATTCTTTGTTTCTCATTTCTGACGCCTTTCTCTACCTCTCTTTTCTTTGCTTCAGTACCTTCATATTTAGCTTTTGCCATCTGATACTTTGTAAAAACCTCATCGTATCTCTGATCGGAAATTAGTTCTTCATCATGCATTGCTTTGATACGTTGATAACTTTTTTCTGCAAAAGTATATTGCTCTTTCGCTGCATTATAAGCGGCTGTCACTTGATCCAATTGGTCAGAAGTAGCACCATTAAAAGCCATTTCGTATTGAGCTTTCGCTGCTTTAATTGCACCTTTAGCTTGCATTTCTTTTGCTCCCAACTCCGGCATATCTATTGTAGCCAAAGTATCACCCTTTTGTACTTTCTCACCTTCTTCTACATAAAGTTGATTGATTCTCCCAGGTATCTTTGAAGAAACATAAACCACTTCACGTTTTACTTTCCCTTTTAATAATTCAGTTTGTTGAGCTTCTTCACATGAAAATAGAAGAGCAATTAAGGCGATAAATATATATTGATTTTTCATGATTCTAATTTTGGATATGTTCGATTGTTAAAGCTCCCATGGCATCTAAAAAAGCAACCGCTTCATGTCTTTGAGAGGCAATTTTTTGGATATAGTCTAATTGAAGCATTTCATAATCTGAGATCTCCTTTAATAATTCGGGAATATCAGCAAGACCATTTTTCACTTCCTCTGCTTTAATTCTTAAACCCTCTTTTGCATCTTCAACTTTTTCTTCAGCAACAGTGACTAATTGAGTGGAAACTTCCCATTCCATTTTTTTCTTTTCAAATTCTAAAGAAATGAGTTCCTCAGCATACGCTCTTTTTTCTCTCATTGATTCAACTTGTAAAGCTGATTTTTGAACTTCCCTTTTACGTTGTAAACCATCAAAAATTTCCCATTGTACACCAACTCCTACAAAAGGAACAGGGTCAACATTAGTCAAGTTTGATCCACCTTGAATTACATGAGCAAATGCTTTCGCTTTGGGTAAGGCTCCATATTGTTCTGCTTTATGCTTATATTCTAACGCTTCAATGGAAGAACCTAACGCCTTTAATTCTGCTCTGTTTTGTAAGTTAATTTCTCCGTCATCAACCATCCACAAGTCAAGGCTAGGGTTAATTTGTGCAAGTGTAGATTTCTCCATACCAGTTAATTGATGAAGTTTTTGTATGACTAACTGTTTACTACTTTCCAGTTCAATTCTTTTTGCCTTAATGTCTTTTTCAGCAATTCTGATTTTATTCAAATCATATTCAGTTGCCAAACCAACTTCCTTCGCCTTTAGACCAAATTCTTTTTGCTTGTCCAACCTTTTCTGACTTTCTGCTAAAACTTTCAAAGATTGGTTGACAACTGCAATCTTATCATAATAGTCCAACACCTCAATGATCAACTGATGCTCTTCCTTTTCTACCATAGCCATTTGTGCTTCAGCTTTTGACGCCGCTGCTTTTGCATAACTAGGTGCTTGAAGGCCTGAGAAAATGACCATTTCTACGTAGGCATCATAAAACCACAGGTTATTATCCTCTAATGTAATGGAAGCATTATTGGGCACTTGATTGACCATCCCGCTTACATTATTATAAACACCTTCAATCAATGGTGTACCAATTGCAATCATTTCAGGAGGCATGCCTGAATTCATCAGATTACTCAAACTCTGTTGTTTGCTTTGTTCTAACCCATGTAACAATGAGTTTTTCTCAGTGGAAATATCTCTGCTGATGGTCAAATCATTCAGCAAATGAGCATAACCCGCTCTTACCCCTACTTTAGGAATATAGGTGTATAATGCCCTTTGGCGATCCAATTGGGACGCCGAAACTTCATTTCTTTTAATTTTCAAGCTATGCGAGTTTTCAATAGCTTGATGAATAAGTTCTTTCCTAGTAATTGTCAATGCATCCTCTTGAGCATAACCCAATGAAGCACTTAAGCCAAAAATACTTATCAGTAAGTATTTCCAACTATTTATTGATGTGGTCAGCATTTCTTTTTTTACCCAGATTGGTATGAATTATTAGAATGATATTTATTATGAATGAATCTTCATTCACTTATTATTTAACGCAAATGTAAAGTCAATAGGTTTAAGTTCCAACTTCTAAATGATTAATAAATTCAAATACTATTTTATGTTTCATTAAGATTAAGAATCAAAAAACTACACAAACCTTATGAAGTTTTAATAAACAGGTAAATCAATCTAAGATTTTTTGTAAAACCTTCATTTTTGATGATCTTGCAATTCGTAATTTATTAACTATATAAACATAGATTTGGAACCACAAGTCACTCCCCTATTTACCAATGATGCCATAGTATTTGGATTACTTATGTCCTCATTGGCCTTTGTTTTTTACACTTCAAACTTGAAGGAAGGATTTTTTGTCAAGTTTTATAAGATATTCCCACCTCTTTTGATGTGTTATCTTATTCCCTCTTTGCTTTCGACATTCAATGTCATTTCTCCAGAGCATTCTCAATTATATACCATGGCAAAGAATTACCTGTTGCCAGCCAGTTTGATTTTGATGACCATTTCTGTGGATATGAAAGGCATTGTAAACTTAGGATCAAAAAGTATTATCATGTTCCTTTCTGGTACAGTAGGAATTATCATCGGTGGTCCTATTGCCATTTTGATCGTCTCTGCAATTTCTCCAGAAACATTTAATGGTGTTGGCTTTCAGGAAGTATGGAGAGGTTTAGCCACATTAGCAGGAAGTTGGATTGGTGGAGGTGCCAATCAAGCAGCAATGTTAGAGATTTACCAATATGATCAATCCTTGTATTCAGGTATGGTAGCTGTTGATATTATTGTAGCCAATGTTTGGATGGCTATATTATTAATGGGTATAGGTAAAACTAAGGCGATTGATAAATGGCTAAAAGCAGATGTAACTGCGATTGAAGATTTAAAAGAAAAGGTTGCTGCCTTTCAAAATAGTGTCACTAAAAACCCTTCTCTTACGGAATTGATGATTGTTCTTGGTGTTGCTTTTGGAATTGTAGGTTTCTCCCACTTTTCCGCTTCTACACTAAGTTCAACGATCTCTAACATGGTTGAAGATCCTTCTACAAGTGTGATGAGTAGTAAGTTTTTCTGGTTGGTCTTAATTGCAACAACGGTGGGTGTTGTGCTAAGCTTTACAAAGGCAAGACAACTAGAAGGATATGGAGCTTCAAAATTCGGTAGTGTTTGTATTTATATTCTCGTGGCAACAATAGGTATGAAGATGGATGTGACCAAAACAATGGATAATCCCGGATTATTGGCTGTAGGTGGCGTGTGGATGTTTATTCATGTCGTAATCATGATTGTTACGGCTAAAATTATCCGAGCACCTTTCTTCTTTTTAGCCGTGGGAAGTAAAGCCAATGTTGGTGGTGCCGCTTCTGCTCCAGTGATTGCTTCGGCATTTCATCCTTCTTTAGCTCCGGTGGGTGTTTTATTAGCTGTTCTTGGATACGCTTTAGGAACTTATGGTGCAATGTTCTGTGCTTATTTGATGCAGATTGCCTCTCAGTAAGAATTAATACATTGTAAACGAGGTTTTCTTTATTTATGGTTCTTAGAAATCAGGAGATTTCTGATGATCTGTAAGGCACGAATTCCACTAACGCTTAACATTCGCGTCAGTGGAATTTCTACTCAATTCTATTGGTAGTGCTTCTCCTCGGCCTTGAAGAGAAAAGCGTTAAAAATTTCATGAAGTGAGCCGTTAAAAATGATTTTCTTGTTTGAGCTTTAGCGAGTTTAAAATCATTTAGGCGAGAGAAATGGAATTTAGCTTTTGGCTTCTAAGCCTTGAATTTTTTGCTTCGTTTTTGTTTCAAGACAAAATGAAGAAGAAAGAAGCTTGAAAGCATACCCTATAAGTACTTGTGGAAAAATGGATTGAAAGTTGACGGTAATTTCGTTTACAGTGTAATAAAAAAGTGTGATCATTTTGTACATGGTCACACTTTTTTGATTAACAATCTTTCTGCTTCGTTTCAACTATTCCATTTTCAGAAAGCAATATTGCTACTGCCCTAGTAGAATCAAACTCTGCAAATATTATAATCATCAGAACAGTAATAGGAACGCTAAGGATCATTCCCCAAACTCCCCATATTGATCCCCAAAACGATAAAGCGAGCAGCACAACCAAACCACTGATGTTTAAGGTATTCCCCATTATCTTTGGTTCAATGATATTTCCAACAATTACTTGTATTGTTCCTACAGCTACTAATACAATTAAACCTGCCGAAAAATCTCCAAATTGAATAATGGTAAAAAAGGCGGGAAAAAGCGTGGCAATCAATGAACCAATTGTAGGTATAAAATTGAGGTAAATGATGATTGATGCCCAGAAGAAAGGTGCCTCTACTCCCATTATCAATAATACGACATAACTTAAACCTCCCGTCAGAATACTTACCATTGTTTTTAATGTAAGATAACTACTCACTGTCTTCCCTATTCTAGTGATCATCTTCATTGCATTATTGTATTCCTCCTTGTTCGGATAGATCTGCTCAATCTTTTTTCCAAAAGCAGCCTCTTCAAACAATATAAAAATCATATAAAGGACGATTGTGAAAGTATTTCCAAATAAACCTGTTATAGAGGAAAGAACATTTTTGAGAAGCGTGGTAAAATTAAAATCGCCTATCATCTTATTAAAATGAGAAGTAATATCAATATTAAAGAAATTATTGATTTGCTGTTCTATCATCATGAGGTTGTCATCATATTTCACCATAGACGATGAAAGATTCTGCATACTCACACTTAGCACTTTTACTTCAAGAAAAATGAAAACAAAAATTGTGATCGATGCTAAGATATTTTGTAACCACATCGGAATTTTATGTTTCTTGGAATTAATTACTCCGCCTATTGCTGTTCGTACTTCCACAACGATAAGCCATGCTATTACAGCTAATACAAAAGGAACCAAGATACTTTTTAAGAAAATTAAGGAAGCAATAATAATCAGTATTAATATTGCCACATAAGTGAGCTTGTCTAATCTCAACATCATTTTTATAGTTTTGAGTTTTCTCTAAAATACGAACAAAGATGAACAAAGCGTTCGTCTTTGAACATTATTTACAAATGTTATTTTACATTTTTAACATTTAAATTATTAATAATCAGCGATTTAAGTTTTTTAGGCATAAATATAGAATTAAAGATAGTGTGTCAAATTAATTTACTATCATCTAAATAACATAACAATGAAAAAGCAGTTTGTTACTCTCTTGGTTTCTCTAGCTACTCTATTTTCAACATTCGCTTATGCTGGCGTTTTAAGCCCTGCAAATGAAAAGAACTCTAAATTAATTCGAATGGTGAATAATGCAGACAAAAACGATTGGCAAACACTCAATAAAGCAGCTCGTTTGTCTATCAACTGGAATGCAGATCTTGAACTTGCAAAGCAATGGCTCAAAGCATCAATAGATATTAGTGAAAATGCAGAAGCTTTTGAAATTTTAGGTGATTATTACCTAAGAAAAGGAGATGTACAAAAGGCTTATGATCATTATTATAAAGCGTTTGAAATAGGCTTATTTAAATTAGAAAAGGCTGATCTTGAACGAATACAACGTAAAGTACTTTGTTTCGGAAGATCATTACAATAAAAATACTAGTTCAAATTAATTATCAATTTAACTATGACGTTAGAATTTTTCTAACGTCTTTTTTTTCTTCTTTTTTCCCCTGGACAGTTGCACTCTTCTTTTTGTCTGATACTGTATTTGAAAGTCAACCCATAGGTTGGGGTAATTTTATTCAAATTATGTTCAGGAACGCCCTCAGAAATGAGGTTACCGTCGCCATCAAAGCTAGGTCCAGACGCAATACGATAAACAAATACAGTATTTCTCATTGCAAAAAGTCCCAATCTTATCCTCTCAGAAGCTAGCCAATACAAATCAAATCTTAATCTTGTAAGATCTACCAGCCTATCATTTTCGTTTTCATTATCTTGATTGATAAATAGTTCATAAGAGAATTCACCTCTAAGTTTTGCCTTTGAAACATTAAAGTTTTTCCCTAGCATTAACCACAAACCAAACCTACCAACATCATCACGGCTACCTGGTGTGTCGACCGTTTTATTATAAGTGATGTATTCATATGAAAGACGTTTTTGAAATTCTAGAAGATTATCTCCAATAATTCCATTATGTTGAAAAAAAGCTCTCCAATACCAAATATTCCAATTTTGTTCAAAAACCGAACGAATGGAGGCCCCTATCATTAATTTTGGATCTTTGAATTTGTGAGCATACCCCACCATAAAGTGAGCTCTATTCATACTTAAATCTTCAATGATGTAGTCATTAAAAGAAGAAGACCTTGTGTTGATTTCAAAAAAAAGACTATCGCTGTTTGGCAATTCATAGTCTATATTCCAAAAAGTCCAGTAAGACGTATCTTCATATCTTTTTCTGGTTTCTTGTGCATTAACTAGATTATTTTGAGATAAAATGTAAAAAATTATTATACCTTTAAAAAATAAAATTGAAGGTTTCCAAATAGGTTTCATTAAGATCGGAAAGATTTATTAACATCGTGTTATGTAACCAATAACGGCAACTTTGGGTAAACTAACAAAGAGTTCTTTAAAAAGAAAAACAAAAACTCTGCTAAATTGATACATCATTAACTAAAGCATATATGAGTAATAGCACAACATCTACTATCGGACCTGCTACTGGAAAACAACGACTGGGTGTCATTGACGCCTTGAGAGGTTTTGCAATATTAGGTATCTTATTCGCAAACATATTGAGTTGGAGTTTATTTAAGTTTACTCCTTTTACAACTCTTGAACAACTTCCTTACTATGAGTTAAATGACACTTTATATTCGCTTTTAAGTTTCTTTATAGATACTAAATTCTACAGTATCTTCTCAATTCTATTCGGAGTGGGATTTTTCATCCAATACGATAGACAAAGAAATAATCAAGAAGCTTTTCTTAAAGTATATAAAAGAAGATTATCCTTCCTGATATTATTTGGTTTTATCCATATGATCATCTGGTCAGGTGATATTTTGATGCTCTATGGTATGATGGCATTTATCTTCATTGAGTTCAGAAACCTTCCTCCAAAAAAGATCTTAAACTGGGCCGTAATTTTATTGGCGTTCCCATTAATTACTGATTTAATTGTAATGCTTGTGTCTCCAGGCTGGATGTCTCCAGAAGTTTCACTTGCAAAGAAAACATATATCGATCAAGATCCTGCATCAGTGGTTGCAGCGTTTGAAAGTGGTAACTTACTGGTTACTATCAAACAAAACCTACACAATGTAATGTGGAGATGGTTTGATTTCCTTCCTTCAGGAAGACCGTTTAAAGTTTTAGGTTTATTCCTACTTGGTTTCTACTTACAATCTCAAAATTTCTTTACAGATAAAGGTAGATCATGGAAAGTATTTGGTGGTTTCTTTACAGTAGGCGCTTTGGCCCACTTTATTGGGTACCAAATTGGAGGTTCGATGGCCTTGTTTGCCTCAACTCCAAGCGATTTAGCTTATAAAGGAATCATGGTATTTGGTCAAATCTGTTTGGCATTATCGTATGCCTCACTACTATCAATTATCTATTACACTAAATGGGGTGAGACTATTTTCTTCCCATTGACAGCAGTAGGTAAAATGTCATTCACCAATTACCTTTCACATACATTCTTCGGTATTGTGTTATTCTACGGAATAGGATTCGGATTAGGAGGTCAATTGAACCTTGCTCCAATCTTCATCATCGCCGTCTTAATGTATGCTTTCCAAGTGGCCTATAGCTACTTCTGGCTGAAGTACTTCAAGTTCGGCCCGCTAGAATGGGGTTGGAAGTGTCTTACTTATAAGAAGAAATTCCCGCTAAGAAATAGCACTTACGAGAAATTAAAAGCGGCGAAAAAAGCGGCTTAGTAATATAAAATTGAAGCCGTCAGTTCTTTCCAACTGACGGCTTTTTTATGTATAAAATTTAAAAAGTACTACGCCATAAATGAAACCATTCCTAAGGCTACTTCTGCTATTTCCTTATCACCTTCCACTGTAATTTTATCTCTTAAATCATCTGCTCTCAAGCTCTTTGAAAATAACTTCCATGAAGCGTCAGCATCAATAGTTATTGTAGAAATGATGTTTCCTTCTGGAAGTTTTTTTGACAGCTCCCAAACCTTCCCATCATATCTGACAAACCACTCTCCTTTCACCTCCCCAATGACAGTAAACTGTAAAATGTTTCCTTCCTCAGTGGTTGTCTCTCTTAATGTAAAAGGTAATGCAAACATACAAGTATCTAAAAAAGGAATGTAAAACTCCTGCGTTATAATACCTTGTTTTCCTACAGCATCACGGATTTGTTGCTGATGTAAAAACTTTTCAGTGTATTCCCTTGCAATATGCATCCAGTTTTTACTTTCATTCTCACCAGCCCAAGCAACTGAGTACTCCGCTTTTCCATTAGGATCAATAGAAGCGTAATACTTATAAAAAGGTTCCCCTGTAAATTTTAGTAATTCAATTAAAAACTGAGGACTAACACGTTGCATTGCTTGTACCCAATCTGCATTGAGTTGATTTAAAAAGTCTAAGAGATCTTGATAAGAGTTAATTGGAGAAGCTTCCGATTTATGTCCATCCCTTAAGCCTGATAAGGTTCTAATATTACCATCTAACAAATGTGCCACTACATCTTTCACTTTCCATTTCTTCGCTATAGTCTGTTTAGTCCATTCCTCTTTTGTCAAGCTAGATAACAATTCTATTAATTTCTGATCTAACTGTGGTAAATGATGCACTAATTCAATCATGGTTTTGTCATTTATATCAATGGAAAATTAAGTTAGAACAAAATTAGACCATAAAAAGAGATAGTTTCGAGTTATTCAATCTTATTAATGATCAAAACTAACCTACATGTTTCAAATCCCCTCTATAAACATCTTATCATTGGTCTTAATATAAAGTACAACCTCTTTATCTTTTTTATTTTCTAATTGATGGAATGTATTCAATTGTGAAGTAAAGTAGCTTCCTGCTACTAGGGTTTCCATTTTATTTTTAATTAAATAGTTTACTTCACCCTTTATCACTACCGAATGAAATACCTCTCCCATAGACATTAGCTTTATTTTAGCTCTAGGGGGCAATTTTATAAAACAACCAAAAGATTTACCCTCTTTCTTCTCCCATAAAAAACTCATTAATGCTTTGCTGTTCTTAGATATCCAATTGGTTTGATCATAACCTAACCATACAACGTTAGTGTAGTCTATATTTATAGGTCGTTCATAGGTTGATTTTGCTTCACTCAATGGCTTGACTAAATAAGGCCCTTTATCGATTTCCACCAACGCTATGTTTACATTTCCTTTCGCCGCTGTGATATGTGGCTCTCCAACAGGTTGTGTCCAAAAACTCCCTGGTTTCATCCACATAAATTCTGCTTTAGGATCATCATTATGAATCATTCCTTTGATGACCACTGCTCTATACGTTACATTATGGATATGTGGAGGAGATGAAAAACCGTCTTTAAACTTTGCTAAGAAGCCTGTAGGAACCTCTGCATTTCTATCTCCCCAAAGTGTTGCTGCTAAAGGGCTATTATCACCTCTCGCTGGGTTTAATTTTCCCCATTGAATATCTTTATACAAGAGTACATTTTTGGTAGGGTTTTCAGTTAGTATTGAAGCTTTCTTTACTTCCTTGTTTTTTTGGGCACATGAAATTAACAAACCTAGTAACAGGATCAGAATAGTTTCTTTTATTCTCATTTTTATGTGTAGTTTTTGGTGGTTATGATAATGGGAGTATAGTTTCTAGGTTGAAGATAAATGGAGTATTAAAATACTCCATTCATTTCGGTCAAAATTTCGGGTTTATCTTCGGTAATTAATATAGTATGTTCATGTTGTGCTACAAAACCACCTCTATTACCTACGAGTGTCCAACCATCATCACCTCTTTCAACTGCAAGGTTAGATTGTGTTGAAATAAAAGTTTCAATGGCTACGGTAGTATTTGCTTTGAAACGGTTTTTATTTGTTTTCACTTGATAGTTTAAAATATCGTCTGGAGCTTCATGAAGACTTTTCCCAACTCCATGCCCTGCTAAATTTTTGATGACTTTAAACCCTCTCTTTCTAGACTCCGATTCAATAATTCTACCTACTTCAGAAACCTTCACTCCTTTCTTGATTCTGTAAATGACATCTTTCAGAATTTCCGTCGAGGCATCCACTAAAGATTGTAATCCTTGTGTGTCTTGCCCTACTATAAATGATTTACCATTATCAGCCCAATAGCCATCCAATTCTGCTGATACATCGATGTTAATTAAATCTCCTTCTTTAATGATTACGTCTTCAGAGGGGATACCATGAGCAGCCACTTCATTTATACCAATACACGTAAAACCTGGAAACTTATACGTTTCATAAGGAGCTGACTTCGCTCCATATTTTTTAAGAATTTCAGCACCGAAGTCATCAATCTCTTTTGTAGACTTACCAACAGCAGTAAACTCTACCATTTGTCTTAAAGTCTCTGCTACTGCTTCACTGACTTTTTTCATTCCTGCTAAGTCAGCATCATTTTTAATTAACATATGATTCTAATAATATATAAGTACTAGGAGAAAAAGTTATAAATTGTTTTTCAGTAGTTAGCCCCAATACTTCAAATTTAAAATGAGAAATTAATTGCAAACTTTAATATTACTACATTTTTTTCTAAACCACCAAAAAAGGCTTTCCTAATCGAAATTAGAAAAGCCTTTTAAGGAAAAAACTCAAAGTGATAAGATTGCTGCCTAACGGCAGTAAATTCTTAAACTTTAATTATGCAGAAACTACTTCTAATGTAATTTCGTGCTGAACTTCTTTATGAAGATCAAGGACAGCTTTGTACTCCCCTAACATACGGATCTCAGAAGAGAAACCGATACGCTTACGGTCAATATCAAAACCTTGCTCTTTTAAAGCGTCAGCCACCTGTAAAGGTGTTACTGCACCGAATATTTTACCACTCTCACCAGCTTTAGCAGTAAGAGAAAGTGTCAATTCACCAATTTTAGCAGCTAAATCTTCAGCATCTTGCTTCACTTTTTCAAGTTTGTGAGCTGCTTGCTTGATCTCTTCATTTCTCATGCTGATGTTAGCTGCAGTAGCTAATTTAGCAAAGTTTTGAGGGATCAAGTAGTTTCTACCGTATCCAGGCTTAACGTTTACAATATCGTTTTTGTAACCTAAACCTTTGATATCTGTTTTTAAAATTACTTCCATTTTAGAAAAATTTTTTAATATCTAATTAAGATTACTTTAAACCGTCTGCTACGTAAGGTAGAAGAGCTAATTGACGAGCACGCTTAACTGATGTAGCAATTTTCTTTTGGAACTTTTGCGAGTTACCAGTAAGACGACGAGGTAAAATTTTACCTTGCTCGTTTAAGAATTTTAATAAGAATTCAGGATCCTTATAGTCGATGTATTTCACACCGTACTTTGTGAAGCGGCAGTACTTTTTAGTACGCTCTTGCTTTCTGTGTAGAGGTTCGTTTTGGAGACTCATTATGCTGTTTTTTCTTCAGTTTCAGATTTTTTTGTCCATTCGCCGTTTCTTCTTCTTTCGTTGAAGTTAACACCGTGCTTGTCTAAAGACACAGTTAAGAAACGTAAGATGTTTTCGTCACGCTTTAATTCTAATTCGAATTTAGCGATGATCGAAGGATCTGCTTTGAATTCAAACAAGTGGTAGTGCCCAGAAGTTTTCTTTGCAATTGGGTACGCCAACTTTTTAAGTCCCATGTCCTCTGATGAGTACACGTCTGCACCTGCCTCTTTCAGATGACTTTCGAATTTAGCAATAGCCTCCGTGGTTTCGGAATCGGACAACACTGGTGTCACGATGAAGACTACTTCGTAATGCTTTAATGCCATTTTTAAAAATAAATTTTGAAATAATCAAAAATTTCAATCCCCGAACATAATTCGGGTGTGCAAAAGTAATAATTAATTATTTCAATGCCAATATTTTTTCAAAAGGTATTGTATGCTTAACAAGAATTTACAGATTTAGCGTAGTAAAGACTTGATTTTCTTCTCAATCGGTGCTCTTTTGATACCTTTACCAATAATCACCATCTTATTCTCACGCTTCTCTCCTTCTTTCCAAGGAGAACCTATATTAACTTTTGATTCATTTCGAACTCCTTGGATAACTACCCTATTTTCCTCTCCTTTGATATTAAAAATACCCTTAAATCTGAAAATCACCTCAAACTGTAATTGAAATAATATTGATACCCACATTTCCAATTTTACAGGATCAACTTCTCCTTCAAAAGTAAACGCATGAGAAACCACCTCTCCATGGGCATGTTCATGAGCACCGCCAATAAAACTAGCTCTTTCTTCTACCTTGTCTACATTAAAAGAATTAAGATTTAGAATATCTTTTTCAATAACTTCTCCATTGTAATTTTTCTCAACCAAAGCTAAAGGATTCATGAGTTTCAGGTAGAAAGCCATTTTCTTTACTTGTTCCTCTGTTGAAAGGTCGCATTTCGATAAAACAATGTAATCACTGAAAGCAATTTGTTTTGAAGCTACTTCATGATCTTTTAATGACTGTTCGAAGTTTAGAGTATCAGCGATACAAATACAGGCATTTAACTCAAATAAATTTGAAATCGCAGGATCTCCTACAAAGGCTGCTGCGATTGATGAAGGTTCTGCTATGCCCGTTGTTTCTACCAACAGATGGTCTATTTCTTTACCTGACTTAAGTAAATTTCTCAGGACCTCTCTTAGTTCACCATTTAAACTACAGCAAATACATCCATTCGACAATTCAAAAACATCTTGTTCAGTATCCACCACTAAACAACCATCGATCCCTACTTCACCAAATTCATTCTCGATAATGGCAAATTTTGTATCAGGATATTTTTGAATTAGATTATTTAAAAATGTTGTTTTCCCTGCTCCTAAGAAGCCTGTTATTAATGTAACTTTTATCATAGTATTTTTTCCAGAAAATTTTGAGAATGCAAAGTTAGTAAGCATTCATTCAAATTGAAATTATTCTCTATAACTCCCTTCATAACATTATGTTTTCTTCACAAAAAAAGCGATTCGAGTTTCGTCATAAAATAAATCGATTCCGTATATTTGTATGTTTTGTGAATGTAAAACCAGAGTAGAATCTTCCATTATGAAAATCAGAAAAGCATATAGTTTTGATGACGTATTAATCGTACCAAAATACAATAAAATCAAATCTAGAAGAGATGTTAGCTTTAAGACTAAAGTCACTAAAAATCATACTATTGACATACCTGTTTTAATTGCAAATATGGACACAGTATGTGAAAGCGAAATGTGCATTGCAGTCGGTAGATTAGGTGGTTTAGGTGTACTTCACCGCTTCTTAACGATTGAGGAACAAGCTGACGAAGTAAGAAAAGTGAAAGGTGAAAATTTACTTTGTGCTGCCGCTTTAGGAATTAAAGATTATGAGGAGAGATTAGCTGCTCTTGCTGAAGCAAAAGTTGACATTATCGTTCTTGACATTGCACATGGTCACTCTGAAATGACAAAGGAAACATTGCTTTTCATTAAGAAAAACTACCCTCAAATTGACGTAATGGTCGGTAATATTGCCACTAGAGATGCTGCGGTAGATTTCTTAGAATGGGGTGCTGATGCTTTAAAAGTCGGTATCGGTCCTGGTTCAATGTGTACAACTCGCATCATGACAGGTTCTGGTGTACCTCAATTAACTGCAATTGACGATGTGTACCAAGCGGTAGGTAACCGTATTCCGATTTGTGCTGACGGTGGTATCAAACAACCTGGCGATGTAGTAAAAGCAATTGGTGTTGGTGCTGATAACGTAATGGTTGGTTCGATAGTTTCAGGTACTGATGAAGCTCCTGGTGAATTGATTACAACAACTGAAGGAAAATTCAAAACTTACAGAGGTATGGCTTCTTTTGATGCTGCGATCAGTAAGTTGAAAAAAGATAATAAAAAATCAAGAGAAGTAATTTCTGTTGAAGGTGAAAAAACGCTAGTTCCTTATAAAGGACCAGTAGAGCCTATCATCAAAAAATATTTAGGTGGTTTAGCGTCTGGCATGACTTATCAGGGTGCTACTGCTATTGATCAAATGAAAGGTGAAGTGGAGTTTGTTGAAATGACCACTTCAGGACTTTATGAGTCAAAAGCGCATGGTGTTCGTAACTAATTGATCAATATAGATTAAAAAAATAGCCTTGTAGTTATGAATACTGCAAGGCTATTTTTTTAAGTACTAAGGCGCTCTATTAAATCTAAATTGATTTAGTAATTTTATCTAAAAGCTTTTGAGTGCCAGTAGGATTCCTTCCTCTACTTTTAGCTAACTCAATAGACTTTTCTGCCGCAACCTTGGCCTCTTCGTACATTTTTAGCTTATAGAGTATGTTCGCTTGAGTGTCTAAATTAAAAGCTTGCTCTTGAAGTTCTACCGACCTATTAGCCCAAAGTAATGCTTTATTTAGATACTTTTTACTGACATCTGCCCTGTAAAAACTCCAAGCAAATTTATTTAATTCAATAAATACTTTTCTTTTGTTTTTAACTTCACAAAGAGCAATAAATTTGTCGGCACTGTAGGACGCCGTTTTCCAATTTTCCCTGCTAAGGTAATACTGAACATCAAGTGACAAATAATAATACTCTGCCTTATCTTTGCCTAACATTTTTTCTATGACACTCTTTTGTGCCTCCCAATCACTCGTTGATCCTCTTCTAAATAATGGATACAAGGTATTCGAGACAATTGAATTGTATATTTTATCAACCTCATTAACGCTATGAGATTGTAAGTAATAGTCTTCTAGGTTAGAAAACATCAACACATATTTTGAAGTAATACTTTGTTGAGATGCCACATGTCCGATAGCCCCTAAAACATTCTTTTCTTTAAAGTCCGACTCGTCCAATTTCGAAAACCATAGGTTAAGCATTTCCTCATCTGAAGAATTTCCTTTGTAAACTAGAGATACATATTTTGTCAGAAGTTCCTTTGAGTAATTTGTCTTTTTCAACTCACTTTTCAGCGTAATAATTTCCTCTGATAAATTCACCACTTTTTTACTCTGATCAATAAATCTTTTGAGATTAGGAGCTCCTGATTTTCTGTAAACTAACTTACCATCAGGCAAAAAATACATTAATGTTGGGTAAGAGGTAATTGTAAATTCGTTTTTAAAGTCCATCCCTCTAGAGCTTTCCATGTCCAGTGCCACTGAGATAAAATTTTCATTGTATAGATCTCCCACTTCTTTTTTAGGAAAAACATCTCTTTTCAACATCTTGCACGGACCACACCATGTAGTATAAGCATCTACAAAAATTAGTTTATTGGTTCTTTTAGCTTCCGCTTTAGCTTGCTCCCAGCTGCCTTCAAAAAAGTTAATCCCTTGTGCATTTGTTGTGAGAGCAATAACACTAATAATTAGTGTTAGAATAGTTTTTTTCATTTCTTACTTTTTTAGAGAACGTAAAATAGTTTGTTAAAATAGGCATACTAATGAATAGTAGTCAGCTTTCCATTGCTGCTTTAATTGCCGTAAAAATAAAATAAAAAGTGGAGCCCTGTTTCATAAAAACCAAATTTTATTCTGCAATAAAACATTAACACCCACAAAAAATATAAATTTGCTACTCTAACTCTATACTTTAATTACAAAACCCATTATTAAATTCAATAAGACCTTATTCATATTTCTTTTCAGACTTTCCCTCTCAAAAATATCATACAAAAAAACTCATTGATACTGATATCTTCAGTACCAATGAGCTTTGTAAATTCATCATGAGTTTTTATTATAGTAACACCTACAACATCGCATTAATCCTATCTAATAATTGTTGGGTTGAGGTGTAATTTTGTCCATTCCCTTTTGCATATTCAATAGATTTTTCAGCTGAGAATTTTGCTTGATCATACTTTTTCAACTTATAAAATAAGTGTGCTTGAGTATCCAAATTAGCATACCCTTCCTTTAATTCTACAGATCGATTGGCCCAAGTCAGTGCTTTTTTCAAATATTTCTCCCCAACTTTCGATTTAAAAAATTCCCATGCATAGGTATTTAATCGCTGAGACAAATAAGGATCATTTGCTTGTTCATAAATCATGATCACTTTATCAATACTTAAACTAGCATTTTGCCAATCTTTTTTAGAGATATAAAACACTGCATCTAATGAGGGAAAAACCTCTTCTACATTTTCATTACCTAAGGCTTTAACCAATCGATTTTTCTCTGAATTCCATTCGGATAATGACGCAGTTTCTTGAATATCATAAAGCGTATTACTTGCTATTTCTTGATACATATCCTTTGCAGTGAAATTATCAAACTGAGACATGATCTTCTCTTCATTTTTCCGAAAAACTTTCACTACTTCATCAGAAACTTCTGCAACTGAAGTGGCATGAGCAATTAATTTTAAATTCTCTTTATCATTAAAATCTTCCTCCTTTAACATTGCTAACCACTTATCCAGTAACGTTTTTTCTGATGAGGCTGCAGCATAAGCTAATTGTAAATAACTTCTTAACTCTTCTTTGGATGGATTAGGGGTAGATTTAACCTTTCGCTCTAAAGTATAAAACTGTTTCGAAGGATCTAAAGCATCCGCTCCATACCGAATAAAGTCTTTTGGCTCAGCTGCTCCCACCATCTTGTGTACTAATTCACCTTCAGGATTAAAATACAACAAGGTTGGAAATGCCTTTACTTCAACCTTTTTTGCAAATTCAATTCCTTCTCCCTTTTCCATATCAATAGCTACAGAAATGTATTGAGCATTGTAAAACTCCCCAACATTCTTATCTGTAAAAACATTCTTTTTAAGGTATTTACAAGGGCCACACCAGGTCGTATAGGCATCAACAAAAATATATTTATTTGTCTTTTTTGCTTCAATTTTTGCGTCTTTCCATGAACCTTCAAAAAATTCAATTCCTTGATCTTGAGCGAAGAGAAAAGAGGTCAGTAAAGAAAATAGAAATGTTAGCGTAATTTTTTTCATAGGTAAGTATAGTTTGATTCCAAGAATGTATTTTTTAGACAAAACAAAACCCAAAGCTTCAACTTTGGGTCAAGATTATTTCTGAAATACTTTGATAATTTGACTCATACAATATAGTCAAAATAATTCATGATTAAAACCAAGCACTAAGACTTACAGAGAAGTTCCTACCAGGTTCTGGTATGTTCAAAATTCTGTATCGAGAAAGATGCCTCATATAAACATTGTCGGTCAAATTATCTATTTTAAATAATAAATTACCATAAACATTATTGATTGAAAAACCTGTCCCCATTTTGAAACCAAATGCAGCATATCCTTCCGTTCTTTTCTCGTTTCTGTCTACCCTATTTTGGGCTTGAACTAATTCAGCATTGAAAGCTACAAAAGGTTTTGAGAAGAAGCTATGATTGATATTCGCAGTATAAGTAATTTCATTTAAGGTCGCTAATGGCGGTATGAATGGAAAGGATCTATTTAAATCAGTATTTACAGCATATACATATTCGGTTGCATTTGAAAATTTAAATGATGGAGAAATTTCCCAATCCAACATAAACTCATGACCAAAGAAATAACCTGCACTTTCAGTATAACGATAAATTTGCCCTGCATCTGGAAGTGTTGACGCATCTCCACTAGCGGCTAAGTAGATATAATTTGTATAATAGTTAAAATAAGGGCTAAAAGAAACATTTAACTTTTTAGAAGAATAAGAAAGGTTAATATCCCACTGATACCCTTCTTCAGGGTTTAGATTCGGATCTCCTTGTTCATGCCTGAAAGTACCGTGATGCACACCATTTGCCGCTAACTCGTTTGCCGTTGGTGCTCTAAACGTCTTGGCTACATTGGTATTGGCATTGATTACCTTAAACATCGTCCATTGTAAACCAAAAGACCCTGCAAAGTTAAAATAGTCTTTGTTGATAGCTTCTGCTCTTACCCAAGGATTATCACTACCGGGAGGATCCTTGAAGAATGTATCTGTAAATTGTTCTGATGCAAAAGAAATATAATCAAATCTTACACCACCAATTAAATCTAAATTTGATCCTAATTTATAACCTACGATACCGTAAGCACCAAACGTATTTTGAAGGTAATCTGGTATTAGAAAGTCATAGCCACTTCTTGTATTTTCTTGAAGTTCATAAGCGACACCTACCTCCCATTTTTTCTTCTTATTTTCTTTGTCAAAATGAATGTTCGTTGAAACGGTTTGAAGATCTAATCCATTCGCTGTAAAACCATCGTCACCTAAAGGTCTTCCGTGACGAGTCGGGTCTGAAAGCTCTCTCCTATCATTGTTTTGATAACCTAAATCCATCCAAAGTACACCTCCCCATGTATCCACATGAGAATTTATAGTAACCATCTGATGGATGATTTCTTGTCTTGGAATTTCAGGGTTCCTTGCATTTCCAAAGCTATCAATCCATGATTGCGTTGGTATACCTGTTGCACCTGGGAATAGGCCCACCATTTGATCAAACATACTATAAGATACGCTTGTCACCCATTTTTTACCACTGAAACCAACTGTTCCTTTAATAGAGCCAATATTACCTCCTGTATTTGCTAAGAAACCATTCGTTATTTGGTAGATTCCTCCTAAATAATCGAATCGTGTTGCTGGAACTTGGTAATTGCCAAAGTCTTCATATCCTCCAGAAAGTTGATAAAAAACTTTATTCTTTTGTGCATTGACTTTAAACTCTCCACCGAAATAATCATTATTACTTTTGTAATTTAAAATAGCACTTCCTTCAACTTTATCTTCACCAAGAGGTTCAGGTGATTTCATTCTAATTACGCCTCCAAGTCCATCTGATCCATATTTTAAGGTTGCAGCACCTTTGGCAATTTCTACTTCATCTACCGTTGATTGCCCAACAGACAAACCATGATCCATACCCCATTGTTGGTCTTCAAGTTTCACACCGTCCACACTCACAACAACTCTTGACCCTGCCATTCCTCTCACTGTAGGTTTAGAAATACCCACACCTGTACTGATATAAGAAACACCTGCTGTTTTTGAAAGGGTTTCAGAAATTGTTGTCGCTCTTTGTACCTCTAAATCATATGAACTTACACTTGTAGTATTAAGTCCGGAAAGAGACAACTCATCATGACCGTGACTATGTACATCTACCTCATCTAACTCCTGTAGAGAGGGTTCTAATGAGATGATTATTTTTTTTCCTACACTCACTTTCACTTCTTTTTCATCGAAACCTAAAAAGTGGAAATTCAAGACTAGGCTTTTCTTTTGTCTTGTAAAACTAAATTTACCGCCTTTATCCGTCAAGGCTAGTATTTCCTCATTTTCAACATCTTTAATTGAAACCCCTTCTAATGGAGTCCTTGATTCTGAATCGATTACAACCCCGTTGTAGTTATTATTTTGAGCTGAAATTATTAAAGAAATTAAAAGAAATGAGATGGTTAAAAAGTATTTTTGCAACATGCTTGCAAAAATAGAAAAAATAAGAAGATTTAAAAACTCAAATCTACCGCTTTAAATTCTATTTAATTTTCAAATAGACCATTCATTACTAAACTTGCTAATGTATTTTTGCTATTTCTTAAAATCAATTATTTAAATACATCCGAAATGTTATCGAAATTCAATCAAACGACTTCCAATCCATCATTTATATTAATCCGCATCATGCTGGGAGTTGTTTTTCTTTCAGAAGGAATTCAAAAATTTTTATATCCCGCTATAAGAGGTGCAGGTCGCTTTGAAAAAATTGGACTTCCATATCCTGAGTTTTTAGGTTCATTTGTTGGTACATCGGAAATTATATGTGGTGTGTTACTTCTTCTTGGATTATTTACTCGTCTTAGTAGCTTAGTCACCACTATTATTATGATCACCGCAATTCTCACTACCAAATTTATCATTTTAAACAACGATGGCTTTTGGAGTATGATGCATGCAAGTAGAACGGATTGGGCAATGTTATTAGGTAGTATTTTTCTTTTGATCAATGGAGGAGGGAAATGGTCACTGGATATAATCTATCAAAATCGACAAAAAAAACCTTTAATGGTTTCAAAAGAAATGAAGTAAAAAACGTTCTACCCTTCATGAAATGATGGTTTATGATGGGGATTTAAAATTAAATTTTGAATTATACATTAAAAAACTAGGCTTTTTATTTCATTCAATAATAAAGACTTACTCTCTCCTTTACATTTTTTTACGAAAATTACTTCTATAGGATTTGCACTTTAGGAGCATACACCCCATATTTGCACTCCGAAATGGCGAGGTAGCTCAGTTGGTTAGAGCGTCGGATTCATAACCCGGAGGTCACGAGTTCAACTCTCGTTCTCGCTACTAATAAACCCGTAAGTATTGTCCGCTTACAAAACCTGGCGAGGTAGCTCAGTTGGTTAGAGCGTCGGATTCATAACCCGGAGGTCACGAGTTCAACTCTCGTTCTCGCTACT